>CAWKZY010000008.1:0-114833 GCA_963854625.1 Gammaproteobacteria bacterium
AAGAATACGGAAGACAATACTACAAAGATAGGCGTCGCTAATACGACAGTCAATGCCAACAAAGACAAAGGCCAAAGCCTTAATCGGAACAGCCTTGGCCTAAATGGCAAATTACTACCGAGCTTTACTAAGCTCATTCTTTCAGTTCATTCATAAAAAACTTTCGTACGCTCCTTCCAGTGTCAAGTTCGCCATTATTGCCAGCCGGCACGATCAGCTAGTTTCACGGACGCCTCATTATTGCGCCCCAGGATCTCGATATTGATCGAGTCTGGTTTGAAATCACCAAAGCGTTTCAATGTTACGCTAGCCGGAATATTAGCGCGTATAGAATATTCGTTATTTACCTCCGAATACCACTCTTGCGCATAATCATCGCTTAAGAATTCGATAAGTTGACGTGCCTCGTTCGGGTTCTGGGAAGTTTTGATCATCCCCGCACCGCTGACGTTCATGTGTGCCCCACGCCCATCTTGATTTGGCCAAAGCACCCCGATCTGCTCGGCTACTTCGACATCAACGGCAACATCCGAATTGAGCATGCCTGCTAAGTAATAAGTATTAGCGACCGCCAACTTGCACTGTCCCGCAACCACGGCCCGAATTTGATCACGATCACCACCTTGCGGTCGCCGAGCCATGTTTGCCACCAACCCTTTGGCCCACAACTCCGTAGCCACCTCACCCGAGTGCTCGATCATTGATGCAATTAACGATTGATTATAGATATTGCCCGATGAACGAATGCATATCTCTCCCTCCCATTTTGGATCTGCCAAGTCTTCATAACGTGCTATTTCGCCAGAAGAAACACGTGACTTATCGAACATAATGACCCGCGAGCGAAGCGACAATCCAAACCATTGTTCCTCTGGGTCGCGGTATGCTGCGGGTATCCGCGCCCGCAGAATAGGTGAGTCTACTGAGGCAAGAATACCCGCTTCTTTTGCGCGATAAAGCCTTCCCGCGTCCACGGTTAGCAACACATCCGCAGGAGAATTAGAACCCTCAAGCTGAATTCGACGAATAAGTGCATCAGCGCTCTCGGTGATCAAATTGACTTCAATCCCTGTCTCTTCGCTAAAACGATCTAAAGCTGGTTTGATCAAATCTTCACTTCGCGCCGAATAAACGTTGACTTCAGCTGCTCTTACAACTCCGGCTAACAAAATCGTTATGCTAAGCGCACAGGTAAAAAATCCTTTATTTCCTAACACTACTAAACTCCATGATGACCTAGATCATTCAATTGAAAATATATTCTAAGTGTATATCGTGCTGAGATTTTTTTATCCAAAAAAGACAAAGCCGAAATCATTATAATTTCGGCTCTGTTGAGAGCACATTATCTTATAATCCAGCGCAGCTTAAACTTGTTTGACTGTACTGTTCTAAATAGGTATTTAACAGTGAGGCCGCTATTCCTTGGAAACTATAGCTCACCTCACCCAGCATTACTTTATAACTTAACCCTGATTCCTATCGATGCGAGCCTAGGTGCCTGCGCTCTTGCGCCATTTTTAGGAGCTCTGGCTACTATATCTTCATTGTCACCGACGTTACTCATAACAAGATAAATATCAGCTTTCTCATTGATCTTCCGAGTTAAGCTTAAATCAAGCGTGTTGTAACTGTCTACTTTGGTGCCGGCTGTGCAGCTTGCAACAGAACATGTGCTACCAAAAGCATAAATTGTTGCGGCACCTGACCAACCCTCTCCTGTATCAAAGCCTGCGCTCAGGGCCAGTTGCGTATCTGGTAAGTCAGGTATAGACATTCCCGCGTTTACGTTACCCCAAAATGAACTAGAGAAGGTGTTTCTAAATTCTGCATCCGTTGCTGTGTAACTTAAACGAAGAGGGAAAACCATCTGCCCCGATTCCAATACAGTTTGAGCAACGATTTCTAATCCAGAAATTTTTGCTTCTCCCGCGTTGAACGAATCACCAATTTCACATTCGCCTTGCGCGCCACCAGAAGCAGTACAACTGCCAAACATATTTTGATAATCAGTATTAAAGTATCCTACATCTACAAACGTTGAGTCCATTCCATACCTAATCCCAACTTCTATGTTATCTGCTTTTTCTGGATCCGCCCCGCCGGATGTTGGCGTAAAACCTTCGTGGAAACCAGCATAAATACTCACATTGTCTGTAATGTCATAGGTAGCGCCCCCGCCAAATAGACTGTTGTCCGAATCTGATAGCGTCTTGGGATATCCTTTATCCGTGTTAACAGCAGTACGAGCTGTGTCGACATAACGTTCTTGAGTAATTCTCCAATCTTCTGAGCGATAACCGAGGTTTATAGTTAAATCACCAAGACTAATCACGTCATTGATATAGAATGCAGTCGCTTCGGCGCTTGTAACTCGATTATTAGATGAGTATCCAGGCATAGCCCCTTCGACAAGAGAGCCCATCTTTCCATCCACCCAATCTGCTGTGGCATACCACTGCATCCTGTCTTCACTGTCTTCAGTATCGCGATAACCGACTGTGACGTGGTGCGTCTCGTTGCTCCAACTCGCTTTTAAATCGACACCACTCGACTCATACACTCTATTGTTATTCTTGAGCTTTATCTCAACAGCTGTCGCATTGTCTCCGTTAAGCATGGCTATCGCATCAAGGTTGCCGTCGTTGGCAGCACCAATTATATTGTTGATACCATTGCCTATTCCGAACACCTTGTTATTGTCGATCTTGTCAACTTTAAACCAATTACGGGCAAAGTCGTTTTGATATACCGTTGCACTAAATTCAAAATCGCCAACATCCAATAAATAATTTAGAGACAGTGCCTCATGGTCGTTATCCATATTGTCATATTTTGTTAGTCCATAACGTTCGTGAGCATCGTTTTTAAAGGAGGCATCTGACAAACCAACATAAGTTTGGTCTGAAGACTCTTCAGACCATTGATATTTAAAATTTAGTTCCTGATAAAACTTTGAGCCCCGGTCGGTGTTAAGCCTTAATTTTGCTACAAGATCGTCTTTACGAAATCCTGTACCGCCACTTTCATCTTGAATCGTATCAAATCCATCACTTTTCCATGCATGTCCCTCTATGAGAAATCCATAATTCTCCTTGGAGGTGCCAAAGGTTGCGTGGGTTCTGAGGGCGCCGTGGTCACCAGTTTCTTGATTGAAAAAAACTTCAGTACTGTCTGGAATGGGCGTGCTCAACATATTGATTGCTCCACCCACAGTATAAGGTCCATTAGCAATTGCAGCAGGGCCTTTTAAAACTTCGATGCCTGCGAGGCGTCCAACCGTTGGAAAATAATATGCCGATGAGGCCGCATATGGTGCTGGGGCTATAAGCACTCCATCCTCCATTAGGGTTATTTTACCGGATCGGTCAGCATAGGTACCGCGAATGCTTATGTTAGGTCGCAGGCCAAATCCCTCTTCTGGGCGAAAGTTTACGCCTGGGACATTTGAGAGGATTTTTTGTATATCCGTATACTCGAATACCTCTAATTCTTCTGTTGTAATTATATTGACCGATCCTGCCAATGCCCGAGCATCTGCCTGTGAGCCGACAATTCTAACTGTTTCGATCGTTGTACTCCGCTCCGGTTCTAGATTTTCGCCAAATGCTGGAGTGGCACACAAAGCTAACGCAATACTTAGCGATAATCGGTTTCTTTTCTGGGGCAGCTCTTGGATTAGGTCGATACAATACATCATAATTCTCACACTAAAAGATTAAAAATTTAGACTAATAAAATCTAATTCTAGGGGCTCTGTGGGCTTAGCCTTGAAGGTTTTCCCCAAAGTGCGAGTGAGCATAATGCAAACGAGAATCATTATCAATAGCATTTGCAAGAATATTCTCACTCCATTGGAAGCTATTCCAACCCTACCAAAACTCTCCAGACACCAATCAAATGTCTTGTTTTTCTACTCGCCTCCTTACCAGCACAGCTTTTCAGCTAACGTATTTCGAAATAGAACAAATAGTTGAACAATAGCGTGCATGATCAAGCATTTTAGGTTTTATAATAATATCAATAACCCGACAACCTCCCTCTTAAATCATAGGAGTTCTACGCATTTACAGAGAAGAGACGCTATGTTCGAAACAAACCGAAATCTATACTCACGCAGATTTTTAGAAAATCACAGCCAATCCTTTCACTACTGAGCTCAGCGAGGCTGTCATGTAACCGCGGTGCTGCGCAACCTGCGCAACTAGTACTGCACCGTTATGATAAACAGTTATGATAAACAGGATTATGGGTTGGTACGTCAGTGACCATTTGAATCCCTGGAGGCTGACTACACGGCTTTTGATAGGACTGGTGCCAACAAAGTAGCGAGATTATTAAGAAATGGTAACTTCAAAAGTTCAATCACCGACGAAGAATCCCCAGGTGTAAATCAGAGCTCCAATAGCAGGCTTAACACTTACGCAGGCGATCAAGGAGAGGACGTGGTCGATACATGTCGGTCTGTTCTCTAATTTGATCTTTTTAATTCTTTAAAGAGATAAATTTCCGTGCGCGATTTCGATTTTTTGGCTCTGATGTTCCGGTTAGAGAAGGGTTGAGGCCGGTCAAATGGGGTGGTATTTATGGTTTTTGTACGTTTTTAACGTGTTAATCCGGTGTTTTGTAGCTGGATTGTTCAGGTTTCAGGTTATTTTATAATACATACAGCTCCCTCACCTCTCATCTATCGAATCCCAAACGAAGCAATTTGCAAACTAAGTAGGTGTAGCCCAGCATCAAACTACTGGCCAAAGCGTGGGCTTTCTGAGTTTACCTTTTATCGAAGTAGTAAAAGTCAGAGTGTGTTTGTAATCAGATGTGAATTGAGTTGATCAGCCAGTATGTTTTCAATTCGTTTCTTTACCGCTGCTTCTGAATCGCTAAATTGAACACCTATGCCTCTTACCCTTGCACCCTGGGCTCTCTGGGGTGTCACCCAGACAACCTTGCCTGCTACCGGGAATTTTTCGGTCTCATCCATTAGTTTTAATAGCATAAATATCGCACTGCCAACCTGATAGTGCTTATTTATAGGTATGAACAATCCGCCATGTAGGATGAATGGCATATAGGCAGCATACAGAACCGCTTTGTCTTTTATTGTTAAAGATAGAATTCCATGACCAGCCAATTTAGATATCTCTTCCTTGAAATTGAAGGGTTACGCCTTGCCAATGTAATGGAGCTGCATTGCCTCGATGCTTTTTCATCGCTCCTAATTAGTCGCCAGCAACTGTTAATAAACTAGGGTCTTATAAAAAGCTTAGTCCATTGCCACAGCAACGATTCCATAATTAGCTGAGGGTTCGGATTAGATCCGCTCATTAACTGATGTCGCCCCTTAACCAACTCTTGCTGGTAATTGAGTAATTTCACGCTCAGGCTTCGATTATCTATGCCGGATTTGCGTAGCCGTGCACTCAAGCTATTAATATCATTTGAAGCACTTCGTGGTTCAGATTCTGTGAGAAGGTCTTTAATCAATATAGTCGAAACCTCAATTAAATACCCAATTGAAAGCAGTTCGCCAACTTTCGACGTCTGGCTCACCGCTGGCCTTAATTCTGTCGTCGAGTTGAGCAGGGTCGATAAAATATGAATCATAGCTGAGAAACCTTCGACTCCACTTTTGCTACCTTCGGTAAAAGCCAGAAGTGGTTTGCTGGCAAAAGTCACAGCGAGAGCTGAATTATCACTTCCCGAGGGTAGCTGTTCGAGAAGCCATTGAGAGTAATTTTCTTTTGAGTGGATCGAAAATTGCAGACGCTGACAGCGACTTCTTATCGTTGCTGACAACGCTCCAGGAAGATCTGTCACCAAAAAAATGAACGTGGTGCTGGTGGGTTCTTCCAGCGTTTTTAACAGGGCATTAGCGGCGCTGTTATTGAGGTTATGAGCCCTGTCAAGAATTAGAACTTTGCCGTTACCGGCATGGCTACTTTTGTTAACAAAATTTGAAAGCAAACGAATCTGGTCAATTTTGATGTCACGACTACCTTCTTCAGGCTCGACAATAAGTAAATCTGGTAATGATCCGCCGATAGACATTTTGCAAACTGTGCATTCACCACAGGCATCTGTTGATTCTTTATTAAGACAAAGCAGTGCTATAGCAAATTTTTCAACAAATAATCTTTTGCCTAGTCCTTGATCGCCTTGCACTATGTAGGCATGAGCTAGTTGGTCAGCTTTTTTTTGCTGCATGAGTTGCGACCACTGAGGAGCTTGCCAAGGCAGCGGGGTTAGGCTCCGAAGTTTTTCGCGATTGCTTAAGGAAAGTTTAATCAAGTGCTTTCCCGGATAAAGGTCATTAGGTATTCAGTAACATCGTTGCTGACTACTTCGATGGATCTGGATGCATCCACTACCTTACAACGCTCTGGCTCTCGCTTAGCAATGTCTAGATAGCTGGCCCGAACCTTTTTAAAGAAATCTGTTTTTTCAAGCTCAATCCGGTCTAATTCACCTCGATTTTTTGCCCGGGAGAGCCCTATCTCAGGATCCAGATCTAAAATCAAAGTAAAGTCAGGCCGCAGAGTTCCCTGAGTTAAGTTCTCGAGCTCAGAAATAGTGTTGGAATTTAATCCTCTCCCTCCTCCTTGGTATGCATAAGTTGCATCGGTAAAACGATCACAGAGCACCCACGTTCCAGCTTCTAATGCGGGCTTAATAACAACTTCAATATGCTGCGCTCTAGCAGCAAAAACCAAAAGTAACTCACTTAGCTCGCAGAGTTTTTCTTGGTGGTGTTCAAGCAGCAGTGTGCGGATTTTCTCTGCTATTAAAGTTCCACCTGGCTCTCTAGTAGCAATAAAATTAATGCTTTCACTTTCTAAAATTTGTTTAATAGATTCAAGGTTGGTGCTTTTTCCGACACCTTCTACGCCTTCAATAGTTAAAAACTTTCCTTTCACAATAAGTCCTGTTCAGATTGGTTTACGCTAATACTGACTATTTAACTGCTTATATGAGTTATCTATTTAATAGACGGCCTACAGCTTGATTGTGTTCCTCAAGGCTGCTCGAAAAGTAATGGCTACCATCGCTCTGAGCCACAAAATAAAGATACTCAGATGATTCTGGATTTAAACTGGCATGTATCGAATCGAATCCGGCCAAGGCGATAGGAGTTGGAGGCAATCCGTTCACGCGATAGGTGTTGTACGGGGTAACTTCCTGTAAATCTGCCCTTCTGATGTCGCCATTATACCTATCCCCCATTCCATAAATAACTGTAGGGTCTGACTGAAGCCGCATCCCAAGTTCAAGCCTGCGAATAAACACCCCCGAGATATGGCCACGCTCACTGCTGGCGGCGGATTCCTTTTCAATAATAGAGGCCATGATTAGAGCTTGATAGGCAGTTTCATAGGGCAATGCCTCAAGCTTCTTTTCCCATTCACTTTGGAGAATATTTTTTAGCCTAGTACTAGCGCGCCTCACTATATCAAGGTCAGTGCTTCCTGCTGTATAAAAATACGTATCCGGGAACAAGCTACCTTCCGCATTTCCATAAGGCAGTGACATGCGCTCAAGTATCTCAGCAGCACTAAGCCCTTGCAGCACGCTAACAATTTTGTTGCTGTTTTGAATAGCATTGAGTGCTTGTCTAAAAGTCCAGCCTTCAACCAATGTCACTCGGTATTGCAGTGTTTCTCCGGCAACCATTTTGTCAATCAGTTCGGCCGCAGTGAGCCCGTCTTCCAAGTCGTATTCACCAACTTTGATTGAGTTTTCCACGCCTTTTACGCGAGCTAAAAGGATGAGCAGGCGGGGATAAGAAAATAGACCTAATGAATCTAAATCTCTACTTACCTGAGAGAATGAGCTGCCTGATTCAACTTCAAATATAGTGGGTGACTGGATGGCATTGAGCGGCGAGTGCAAAACCTTAAAAGAAAACCAGATCGTTAACAAACAGCCAGCCACAGCGATTACCGTAACTGAAGCTAAAAGTCTAAATTGAAAGCTAGTAAGATGAGGCAAATACTTCATTTTGTAAGTGTATCGTCTGTTCGCAGAAGTCTCCGATTGGCCAGTTCTTAACCCTATCACCTTGGATAAGTTTAATCACTGGAGAAACACCAAACACGCTATTGCACAGAATAACTTCATCTGCCTCAAGAACGTCATCAATGGTTAACTTTGCTGTTCGAATGGAACAGCCTTCCCTAGCTAATAGTTTACTCATTTCCACCAGCATGATGCCTTTAACTCCGCTTAGACTGAGATCGGGAGACAAAGCAGTACCATTTTTAAACACCAGCAAATTACTTTTTGTGCCCTCTATGACATGCCCTTCAATATCGAGGCAAAGTCCCTCGTTAAATTCCTCACTTAATTCAGCGCTCGCAAGCACCTGATCGAGTCTATTTAAATGTTTAACACCGGCCAAAGATTCACTTTGAGAAAGCCGGTGCTGGCAAACAGTAATACATACTCCCAAAGACTCCTCTACTGGGTTAGTGTTTATTGGTTCGAATAACTGGATGATTCGGGTTGGGATTGATTCGGCACTAGGTTTATAACCTCTTCCTCCTGCACCGCGAGTGATTATAATCTTAGCGATTTGGCAGCCTGAGGCATGTTGAAGAAGTTGGAATAATTCTTTTTGAACAAGGGCTGCATCAAAATGCAGCTTAAGTAGCTGGCAAGCAGACTCAAGGCGAGCGAGGTGCTGGTGAAGCAATACTGGCCTGCCATTGATTGTCGCGAGAGTTTCGAAGGCGCCGTCTCCGTAGAGAAATCCGCGATCCATTATGGAAACGCTAGTGCCGGGGGAACCATTGATAAGTGTCTGCATTAGCTCCCCTCAAAAGCATCAAATTTGAAACCGTTATCTACTCAAAACGGGAGAATATTAAACAGCCGTTGGTGCCGCCGAATCCAAATGAATTCGATAGCACCGTGTTAAGCACAGTGTCCCGGCTGGTATGGGGTACGTAGTCTAGGTCACAATTTTCTTCAGGGTTATTAAGGTTTATTGTTGGCGTCACAACTTGGTTCTTTAAGCTGAGCACAGACACAATAGCCTCTACGGCGCCAGAGGCACCCAAAAGATGGCCCATCATAGATTTACTTGAACTCACATAGAGTTTCTTTGCATGATCTCCAAAAACAGACTTAATTGCTTCAGTCTCGGCAACATCTCCAGCTACAGTGGAGGTGCCATGGGCGTTTACATAGTCAATCGCGGAGGCCTCAATGTTGGCGCTTCTAAGGGCATTGCGCATGCATAGCGCGGCACCTGCGCCGCCCACTGATGGCGAGGTAATATGGTAGGCATCACCACTCATGCCGAAACCTGTTAACTCAGCGTAGATTTTAGCGCCGCGATTTTTTGCGTGCTCGAGCTCTTCTAAGACCATTACGCCCGCCCCATCGCTGAGCACGAATCCATCTCTATCTTTGTCCCAAGGTCGGCTGGCGCCTTGCGGATCATCATTGCGACTAGACAGTGCTCTGGCAGCACAAAAACCGCCAAGTCCTACGTTCGTGGTTGCCTTTTCGGCGCCACCAACCAACATGATCTCAGCCTGCTGATTTGAAATCATATTAGCAGCCAATCCAATATTATGGGTACCGGTAGTACAGGCTGTGGTCACCGCGATATTGGGCCCTTGCATCCCAAATCTAATAGATAAGGTTCCTGCAATCATATTAATGATTGAGCCAGGCACAAAAAATGGAGAAACCTTACGAGCGCCAGAGTTGCGTATTTGAAGTGTTGTTGATTCGATATTAGTCAATCCACCAATACCAGAGCCTATTGCTACGCCGGCTCTTTCAGGATCCCACTGGGTGTCCGCTAGACCGCTATCTTTGAAAGCTTGAACACCGGCGGCTACCCCATATTGCATGAATATATCCATGCGGCGGGCTTCCTTAGTCTCCATAAAATCGCTTGCATTAAAGTCTTTTACCGAGCCACCAAAGCGAGTACTGAAATCACTTACATCCATATGATCGATTGGACTGATGCCACTAACACCGTTTGTTAGGGCTTCCCAGGCTGTGTCAACGTCGTTTCCGACCGGTGAAACCATTCCTAATCCTGTAACTACGACTCGTCTAGCATTCAAAACTCTGTCTCCTAGCTTTTTCGCCGCACACCATATACACAAAAGCTACCCTAGATGACTCTAGAGTAGCTTTTGAAAACAGCATAATTGGGGTATTACAGGTTATTATTAATGTAGTCACTTGCTAGCTGAACCGTAGTGATTTTTTCAGCTTCTTCATCAGGGATTTCAGTTTCGAACTCCTCTTCTAAAGCCATCACCAATTCAACGGTATCTAGAGAATCAGCGCCTAAATCTTCTACAAAAGAAGCGGAAGGTTTTACTTCGTCTTCCTTCACGCCGAGCTGCTCACAGACAATCTTTTTTACGCGTTCTTCAATGGTACTCATATATTATACTAGCTCCTAGAACTTTGTTTCTTAAGGCTTTTTTTGAACTTTTAAACTACGGTCGTCTCACAGCTAACTTACCGTGTAAATTAAGTTGGCAAGTTTACCCCTATTTATGGGTCTTGTAATGCCTAAATTGGAAAATTAACTTTAAATCTTTTCGTTTCAGCCCTGAATCTCATCATAGTCAGGGTTTAGCCCATGTACATGCCGCCATTCACATGCAAAGTTTCGCCGGTCACGTAAGCTCCTTTATCCGATACTAGAAATCCTACAGCCCCCGCTATTTCCTCTGGTTGGCCCAGACGTGCCAGCGGAATCTGTGACAGGAGAGCAAAAGTTTGAGCTTCTGGTAAATCTTTTGTCATATCCGTAGCAATAAAACCAGGAGCCACTGCATTTACAGTAATGCCTCTGGATCCGATTTCTTTCGCTAATGACCGAGTAAAGCCTTCAATCCCTGCTTTTGAGGCAGAGTAATTAGTTTGCCCCCCGTTACCGCTAGAGCCTACAACTGACGAAATATTCACAATCCGGCCAAAACGAGCCTTTGTCATTCCTTTAACAGTCGCCTTACATATTCTATACATTGAGCCAAGATTAGTATTGATAACGTCTTCCCACTCGCCGGTCTTCATCCGCATCAATAGATTATCTCGAGTAATGCCAGCATTGTTAACAACTATTAATGGCGCCGAAAACTCTTTTGTAATAGCCGCCATCAAAGCGCTTACTGAATCATCATTTGATACATCTGCAGCGAAGCCTTTACCTTTGATTCCTTGCTCTGCCATATAAGCGCTAATATTGTCAGCGCCCTGCTGCGTTGTCGCTGTGCCAACCACAACATGTCCCATTTTTCCTAGTTCAATAGAAATTGCGCGACCAATTCCGCGGCTCGCACCTGTAACTAAGGCTACGGTAGGTGAGTCGTCCATTTTATCTCCTTTATGTTTATTATCGCTCGAACCGCTTTATGCCACCATTTCACCAATAGCAATGTTTAGGCTGGCGGTATCGTCGCTGCCAAAGCAGCGAATGTCAGAATCTATACGTTTTATAAGGCCGCTCAACACCTTCCCTGGACCACATTCTACTAATTTAGTGACACCTGTTTCCGAAATGGAGCCTATACAATCTACCCATAAAACAGGAGCATACAACTGTTTTATGAGATTTAACTTAATTTCACTAGGGGAATCTACCAGCTCACCGTTTACATTCTGAACAACCGCTATGGAAGGTGCTGCAAACTCTATATCATCTAATAATTTTTCTAATTCTATTGCAGCCGGCTTCATTAACGCACAATGTGAGGGGACACTAACATTAAGCGGTAGCGCCCGTTTAGCACCAGCGTCTTTGCAGAGAATAATGGCGCGCTCCACTGCACTAGCGTCGCCGGCGATAACTGTTTGGCCCGGTGAATTGAAGTTAGCAGCTGAGACGACCTCACCTTTTTCAGCTTCGTCACAAATCTCATGAATTTGATAGTCCTCTAAACCAACTATTGCCGCCATTTTACCAACGCCGGGAGGTACCGCGGCTTGCATGAACCTTCCTCGTTGGTGGACTACATTGACAGCATCGGCAAGGCTTAATACATCAGCACAGACTAAGGCGGAGTACTCTCCCAAGCTGTGGCCTGCCAAAACCGATGGCCTTAACGGTGATCGCTTCTGCCATAGTCGCCAAATCGCGACTGATGCAGCTAACAGGACAGGCTGGGTGATATGGGTCTGATCGAGGTTGTTTTCACTATCGTGTTGGGCAATTTCCCAAAGATCTAGGTCTAAAACGTCTGACGCTTCTTTAAAGGTATCTGTGATCAACGAATAGTCGTTGGCGAGGCTTCCTAGCATTCCAAGCTTCTGCGAGCCCTGTCCTGGAAAAACAAATCCAAACTTGTGCATGTTTTAGTCTCTCAATTTTATTATTAGGCTCAGACTATGTTGCCTAAGTCGAACCCATAATGGCAGCAACTTTTTTAGCAATCAAATGCGGAACATTTTGTTCAACTTCTTTAACTGCCTGATATATGGCGTGGCAAAACCCTTCTAAAGTGGCGTTGCCGTGGCTTTTGACGATGCTGCCTTGCAATCCTAACAAAATTGCGCCGTTGAATCGCTGCGGATTAATCTGTTCACGTATTTGATCAATGAGCTCGTCGTTTCTGTCTGACCCCATTGACGTAAGAAGGTCGTTAACCACATTAGCGACTCCTGCACTGGATTTGATAGTGACATTGCCTACGAATCCATCACACACCACGACATCAGCCTTGCCGCGAAAGAGGTCATTAGCTTCTACAAACCCAAGATAGTTTATGGCGGCGCAGCCATGTAGCATTTCCGCAGCTCCTTTAACCTCACCAGTGCCCTTGTGTCGCTCAGAACCAATATTAAGCAGCCCGACCTTGGCTGGGTGACCGTTTATCGACTCAGCAAGCACAGATCCCATCACAGCAAATTCAAATAGCTGTTGTTGCGTGCAATCAGGATTGGCGCCAACATCGAGTAAGTAAGTAGGTTTTGAGAGTCCGGGGAGTGTTGCAACAATGGCAGGTTTTTGGATGCCGGGGATGGTCTTTAACAAATGCCTACCGGCCATTAACAATGCGCCGGTATTTCCTGCGCTAACCATAGCCTGCACAGATCCTTTTTCAGCCAACTCTACGGCCA
Organism: Gammaproteobacteria bacterium; assembly: GCA_963854625.1. GTDB lineage: Bacteria > Pseudomonadota > Gammaproteobacteria > Pseudomonadales > Pseudohongiellaceae > UBA9145. The sequence goes on from CAWKZY010000008.1 coordinate 13,096, forward strand.
AGTATATGGATGAGCGCTTATCTCCTCGAATTACTTGAGCGGGCCTCTCCTCATCACTAATTGCAACATCAGTGTGAAGGAGCTCAATCCGGTCGAGAATATTTGAATCAATGCCTTGAAGATGCGGCTGTATTAGCGACTCGTGACCAACTAACACTAAGGCTAGATCGTCAATAGCCTCCAAGGCTGCGATAGACGCGGGCACGTTAAGTGCCACGCCCCCTTCTCCGCCCATAGCATCTATCGCTATGCGCATAGGCAATTCAATTTTAATCTTCGCCGATATCTAGAACTTTCTTGCCTTTGTAAAAACCGTCAGCCGTCACGTGATGACGTCGATGAATTTCACCAGTAGTTTGGTCTGTAGACAATGTGGGACCAGGAAGTGAATCGTGGCTACGTCGCTGACCACGTCTTGAGCGAGTAACTTTACTCTTCTGAACAGCCATTTTGTTTCTCCAATTTCTTTAACTTCAAACTATTAAGCACTAATCTTTAAGGGATTTAAGTATAGCAAAAGGATTCTTTGACAAATCCTGTGATACAACGTCTAACGTTGCATTTTTTTGCTCATCGTAGCCCAAATTAGTGAGACAACCTTTGTCATCGTGGGTACTAACAATCGGTAGACAGAGCAGCAACTGCTCCTCTATCAACGCCGCAACATCTAATTTGTGATCTTCACAAATCCAAGGGTCCAGCGGTTCTTCAAGTTTATCTATGTCTGACTCTCGCCTGACAAGCGCCAAAATGAAAGATTCTTCTAAATCAATTTGGACTGCTTCTAAACAGCGTTGGCAAGCAACAGGCGCCGAAGCCTTAAGTTTGCCTACAATGATACGTTGTTTCGACTTGTTTGCCGAAAACTCAAGCTCTACTTGCACATTCCCTTGATTTTCTAACAAGCACTCATAAAAGCGCTTCATTCGACTAAATTCTATAGTACCGACTAGGTTTCCCTCTTGAAGGAACACTTTTCGCGTATCGACGTAAGAAGGAATCGCAGAGTTTGACATAGGCGCGCAATAATAGGCGTGTGCGGGGCATCTGTCAAAGATTTAGTAAATCCATTTCACCTACCTATTGAGGTATAACTCTATGTTTTAGTTAGCTATTCTGTAATTAGGGCCAGAGCGACTTGCAGATTTAGCCCAATATCAGCAGTTAGCACCACTGTTTCGCCAGATTTAGGCAGTTGAAATTCAATTCGAGCGGCATGAAGGCACAGTGCTTTGGCCTTGGAAAGCTGCGGAAATTGATCTTTAACCTTTCTTTGCGCATAGCGGTCATCCCCTACAATTGGATAACCCGCATGTTGACAATGGACCCTTATCTGATGCGTACGACCGGTCGCAGGCTTTGCTTCTATTAGTGTTGCCCCGTGAAGTTTTTTAAGAACTCTAAATACCGTATCAGCATCCTTGCCCTCCTCGTCCACTTTTACCAAACGCTCGCCCGAGTCCAGCTGTTTGCGTAATAATTTCGCCTGTATCCTAGTTATTTCCTCAGGCCACCGCCCGTAGACCAGCGCTTGATAGGTCTTACCTACACGTCTTTCCTTAAAATCTAGATGTAATGCTCTAAGCGCAAAGACCGTTTTGGTCACAATTAAACAGCCAGAGGTTTCGCGATCTATCCGGTGAGCGAGTTCAATCTGAGCCCACTCTGGCTTTATTTGCCGCAATGCCTCTATCAAGCCCAGTTTTATGCCCGATCCTCCATGAACAGATAAACCAGATGGCTTATTAATCACCAGTACTTCGTCATCTTCAAACAGTATATTTTCGAGCAAGTAGTCTTTCAGCGCCGGTGTGATTTTCCCCGGCTCTTTAGTCGAAGCGCCAGAATAAGGAGGGATCCTGACCATATCTCCAAGAATTAACTTAGTCTCGGGCTTACAGCGTTTTTTGTTTATCCTCACTTCGCCCTTGCGAATTAGGCGATAAACCCTTGAGCGAGGAACGCCTTTTAGTTCACGCATCAGGAAGTTATCTACCCGCTGCCCTTCGTGCCGTGACGTTACTTCGACAAATTGAACCTGTTCCCCAATACTCAAGAAATTCTCCGCGCCCAGTGACAAAAGTTAATAGATTATTTTACCCTAATCCGGCGATCGGTTTATGGTGTACAATCCCTTATTTTTTGGCCCACCATAGACCATGCATTCATATAAATCAGCATTAAACGATCTTTTCGGCACCGCGCTTAGCTCTGTAGCCGGCATTCAAAATAGTAACGCTAATGTGATCACCTCATCTCGTCCGGAGTTTGGTGATTATCAAGTGAACGGCGTCATGTCCGTGGCTAAGCAATTAAAAACCAACCCACGGGAAATTGCCGCAAGAGTGATTGATGAGGTGGATCTAAACGTCCATCCCTTCATAGCCAAAATGGAAATAGCCGGCCCCGGATTTATAAACGTCCATCTGAATAACGAGAAAATCTTAGAAAGAGGCAACCGACTTCTAAGGCCAAATTCTCTCTTAATCGGGAAAAGTAATGAGCCTCAAACGGTCGTTGTCGATTATTCCTCGCCCAATTTAGCTAAAGAAATGCATGTAGGGCATTTACGAGGGACAATTATCGGCGACTGCCTTGCTCGTGTATTAGAGAAAACAGGACACACCGTGATCCGTCAAAATCATGTAGGTGACTGGGGAACCCAATTTGGAATGCTCATCAGTTATATGCAAGAAGTTGCCAGCGACACGGACACAGGTCCCAAGCATTTAGCAGACCTTGAGGTTTTTTATCGCGAAGCAAAAGCAAGGTTTGATGAAGATGAAGAGTTTGCAATCACCGCTCGGGCCGCTGTTGTAAAACTTCAAAGTGGAGAGCAAGAGTATTTGGATGCTTGGGGAAAATTCATCAATGAGTCATTAACTCACTGCCAAGCAGTATATGACACTCTAAATATTACGCTAACCCGTGAGCACTTGGCCGCCGAAAGCTTTTACAATGATGAGCTTTCAACGATCATGTCCGAACTCAGGTCTGCAAATTTACTTGAAGAGTCTAATGGCGCGAAAGTTGTTTTCTTGCCAGAGTTTGTTGGCAAAGAGGGAGCCCCCCTGCCTGTGATTATACAGAAATCAGATGGCGGATTTTTGTACGCGACTACTGATTTGGCTGCAGTAAAGTATCGATCTTTTTCACTAAATGCCGATCGAGCTTTATATGTGGTCGATGCCCGTCAGTCGCTCCATTTTCAGCAAGTTTTTTCTGTGGCGGAAAAAGCAGGATTTAGTTCAGACAAAATTTCCTTAGAACATGTTGCTTACGGCACAATGATGGGAAAAGACGGACGTCCATTTAAAACCAGGTCCGGAGACACTATAAAGCTAGTAGAACTTTTAGATGAGGCTGTTAAGCGGGCTTTCTATCTGGTGAGCGAAAAAAACCCAACCTTAGAAGAGGCGAAGCGACACGAGATAGCAAAAGAAGTAGGGATTTCTGCAGTAAAATATTCAGACCTTTCGAAAAATAGAACTAGTGATTATGTATTTGATTGGGCAAGCATGCTTTCTTTCGAAGGTAATACTGCACCCTATCTGCTCTATGCCTACGCAAGAATTAAAAGCATAATTAGAAAGTCTACAAACCCAACCGCTTCTTACAACATTGAATCCTGCAATGAGTTGGAAGAAAGAAATTTACTTGTCAAATTGCTGCAATACCCTGAAATTGTTTATGCTGTTGTTAGCGACAGCTATCCAAACCATTTGTGTAATTATCTATACGAACTAGCGGGTTTGTTTATGCGGTTTTATGAGGCCTGTCCGATACTAAAAGAAGATGCAGCTATCAGATATTCAAGATTAGCTATCTGTGTACTGACCGCTGACACTTTGAAACAAGGGTTAGACTTATTGGGTATTAATACGTTAGAGCAGATGTAACTAATGGTTCGTAGGGTGCTTGGTTGAAAGTTCGCTTTCCAAGCACCCTACTACAGAACGTTAGTAGTATTCTTTTTCAGACTTTTAGTTACTTAATTCCAAAAGTAATTTATTTAGCCTGCTAGAAAACTCTCCAGGATTATCCAATTGCCCACCTTCAGATAGCTGGGCTTGGCCAAATAGAATCCGAACGAGATCGTAAAACCGATCTTCATCTTGTTCGGTATCCAGTTTTATTACCAAAGCGTGATCTGGATTAATCTCGAAAATGGGCTTTGTTTCTGGAACCTCTTGACCTGACGCTTCCATGATCTTCCGCATTTGCGCTCCCATATCGTTAGTATCAACAGATAAACAGGCAGGCGAATCGATTAAGCGATGAGTCACCCTTACTTCTTTAACATCATCCCCTAGGGTGGTTTGAATTCGAGCAACTAAGTCTTTAAACTCTTTCTCAGTATCTTCCTGCTTTTGCTTATCTTCTTCATCTTCGAGCTTACCGAGATCTAGTTCGCCGCGAGCAATATCTTGAAATTCTTTACCATCAAAATCTCTGAGATGGCCCATAAGCCATTCATCAATCCTATCGCTCATTAATATTACTTCAATCCCTTTTTTCTTGAAAATTTCCAAGTGAGGGCTCGCCTTCGCAGCATTTAAAGAATCGGCTACTACATAATAGATTTTATCTTGTCCTTCTTGCATACGCTCAGTGTACTCGCTTAACCCCTGATCCTGAGTAGCTCCTTCGGATGCGGTAGTGCTAAATTGGAGTAACTTGGCAATTTTTTCTTTGTTCGCGAAATCTTCAGCTGGACCTTCTTTTATTACTTGCCCAAATTCCGCCCAAAACTCGTCATATTTTACTTTGTCTTTCTTGCGTATTTTCCCAAGCATATCCAGCGCTCGCTTAGTCAAAGCACTGCGCATAGAGTCAACAACAGGGTCTTTTTGTAGGATTTCGCGAGAGACGTTTAACGAGATATCATTTGAATCAACGACTCCCTTTACAAATCTTAGATACAGGGGCATGAACTGCTCAGCATCATCCATGATAAAAACACGTTGAACATATAGTTTCAGGCCTCGTGCGGCTTCTCTGTTCCAAAGGTCGTAAGGTGCTTTAGCCGGAATATAAAGCAAACTCGTGTACTCTAATTTACCTTCGACTTTGTTATGACTCCAATCGAGGGGATCTTGAAAGTCGTGGCTTACGTGCTTGTAGAATTCCTTATATTCTTCGTCTTCAACATCACTGCGCGACTTAACCCATAGAGCTTTTGCATCGTTAACAGCCTCGAACTCTTTCTCTTTAACTTTCTCAGGGGCTTTTTCCTTGCTCTCCTCGCCAGCATCGTCCCCATCTTTCTCATCCGCGTCAGGCATTGAGAAGTCTTCTTTTTCCATGGTAACGGGCATAGCGATGTGGTCGGCATACTTCTTTACGATATTACGAAGACGAAACGATTCAGCGAATTCAATTTCATCGTCTTTAAGGTGCAGTACTACCGTAGTCCCGCGGCTGACTTTTTCAATAGCCTCTATTGAGTAGTCTGCTTCACCTTTGGACTTCCAAAGAACGCCTTGAGATTTTTCAGCGCCGGCTCTGCGAGTCAGTACCTCAACCTCGTCTGCGACAATAAAAGCCGAGTAGAAGCCCACTCCGAATTGCCCAATGAGCTGTGAATCCTTTCTCTCGTCACCCGTTAATGCATCAAGAAACTGAGCAGTACCAGATTTGGCAATGGTTCCTAAATTTGTAATAACCTCTTCTCGGCTCATCCCGATGCCATTGTCATCGATAGTGATGGTCTTAGCTTCTACATCAAATTCTATCCTGACCCGAAGATCGGGATCACTCTCTAATAGCTCAGGCTTGGAGAGGGATTCAAATCTTAATTTGTCGGCAGCATCAGATGCGTTAGATATAAGCTCCCGCAAGAAAATTTCCTTGTTACTGTATAGCGAGTGAATCATCAGCTGTAACAGCTGCTTGGCTTCTGTTTCGAAACCGCGTGTTTCTGCTTTGTTCTCAGTAGTCATATTACTTTTCCAACGTAGTTAGTTTGCCCAACGCCAATCAATCTGGTTAATTGTGTCATGATTATAAATTAAAGCCGTAAACATAAAAAAACCCAACTGTTGGCTTAACAGCTGGGTTTTTAATGGGGCCTAGGCTCCAAAATTCAAGTCTTACAGGACTCAAAAACTCAGTTTGTACTATCTATTACTCGTGCTAACTTCAACTATCGAGTAAGAGGCGGATAAGTCTCATAGAAGTCAATTGCATCGGCACGTCGAGTTGCCAATAAGTTGAAGCGCGCTTGAGTACCTTCTATAAACTTAATATAGTTAGCTGCGGAGGTTTGTTCTCTTTCTTCCCCTGCCTCACCGGACGTTTTTGCGGCCGCTAGAGCTTCATCAAATTTGTCTAATTCGAGTAATGATCTCGCTAAAAATAAATAAGTGTCCGCTTTGCTGGATAGTTCGCCTTTATCAATAGCCGACTGGAAAGCATCTGCAGCATCTTCATATTGGGCTAAGACATAATGAACATATCCTAAGGTATCGTAACCATCACCACTTTCTGACATTTCTGCTACTTGAAGCGCAGATGGTATGGCTCTTTTGAAATCAGACCCAATCAAATACATTTGAGTTAATGTAGTTAGATTGTCTTCGTTGGCTTCAACATAGCTAGCGTCTAGGCCGGCCTTGATAATCTTTTCCCCTGTAAGAGGAATATCAATACCTGCTAAAGATTGTCCTAAATTTAAATGCCTGCTCTCATCGTCTACATGACCTTTGAGATACGCTAAATTTAGAGCACGTACCCTGCGCTCCTCATCTTCAACACTCGCATAGACTGCACTAAGGTTTAACCAATCAGTTGGGTTGTCGAACAGCACTATCATAGACTTAGTAAGCTCCAAAGCTTTACCATAATCTTCAATAGTGAAGTAGATGCCGTTCAGATAAGTGTAGTCATCTCTGTCTAGTGCTTCACCTTGATCTAGATTGTACTGCATGTACTGTAACCAGTACGGAAGTGCTTCTACAAATTCTTCCCGCTGATAATGAGCATATGAAAGTCCTCGAAATACGATCGGATCTTCATCGAAAGACAATTCTCTCCAGGTAACATAATTATCTATGGAGCCCTGCCAATCTTCCTCTGCAGCATACAGCTGGCCCAACGATCGCAATGTTCTAAGGCGCTGATCTTCTCTCAACGTCTCAATAGTTAAAATTTCTTCGAATATGCGAAGGGCATTAATATAGTCTTCATTGGTTAAATAGTAGTTAGTGTAAAAACTGAGAGTGGTTGACTTTTCGAAGTCATTCATTCTTTCATAACGACGTTCGTACAATTCATCCAGCTCTTCTTTAGCCGCCACCATATCCGGCTCGTCCTCTGGATCTTCAGGGGACATATGCCCTTGAATTGAAGATATAGCTCTTAGAACCTGCTGCCCTAGAGTTCCCGCTGAGCGAGCTTCAGGTGGAGCACGCTGCTCTTCGCCGGCTAAAGCTAGCTGCACAGGCAACATCGGAACGCTTAGTATGCTTATCAGAAATCCAAGTTTTAATTTATTTCTAAAAGTCATAATCTGTTATTCCTCTAGCTGGTAACGGAACAAATACTGCACACCTGGTACAGCTACTCCGGCGCCATCAACAACGCGTGGCTGGAACTTAAAACGAGTTGCTGCGCGCATAGACGACCTATCAAATATATTCGCCGGCTCCGCATCAACTACTTCAATAGAATCCTCATCAACGTTGCCAAGTCCATTTACCGTAAATGACACTAGACACCAGCCTTGGATCCCTCTTTGCGCTGCCCTTGTTGGGTATTGCGGAGCAATCGCAACTAATGGTAGAAAATCTCCATCGGTTGCTGATATGGACGCAGACCCTAAATCCAAACCAGTATCAAGATTGGCACCTGCACGGTCTATATTAAGTGCAGGTCCTGCATCAAGACTGATCTGTTTATCAGGGGTATCGGGAATATCTTCTTGAACTTCCTCAATCATCTCGGGCTTATCGATTTCTTCGATAACCTCATTGATGATTTCAGGCATGGTGGCATCAACAATTTTGATAACGGTAATACGTTCGTCAAATTGATCGCCGGTATCGATTAGATACTGCATGAAATAAAACAACGCCAGCGTAATTAGCGCTGCCAATACCATCGAAACTGCCCATCTAATTACAATCATCGACTATGCCTCCGCTGATATTGATACATTGTTAATATTGGCTTCTCTAGCTGCTTCTAAAATAAGCATCACCTGCTCGTTCTCAGCGCCCTCATCAGCCTGAATGATGACTGAAGAGTTTGGTGCATCCGCCAAGCGTAGCTCGAATCTGTTTCGTATAAATCGAGGATCGATCATTTCACCATCGATCCATATATCACCAGAGAGCCCAACGGCGATTAAAATTAAATCGCCGGAAGTATCATCCACCTGAGATGCCTTTGGCTTGGTTACCTCAATACCGGCTTCGGTAACGAAAACCGAAGTTACGATAAAGAAAATAAGCAAAATAAAGACAACGTCAAGCATAGGGGTGAGGTCAATCTCACCCGCATCTTCTTGTGCTTTCTTTTTCATTAAACCTGATTTCATTTTAGCTTTGCCCTAGGTCTATTATTCTTTCACTTAATACTTGATTAAGAGTGTTACTCGCTTAAAGGTAGGTGATCTTCAAGCAGTTCGAGATCCCTGTCAGTCTTTGCCTTAAGATAGTTATAGGCAAAAATTCCAGAGATCGCGCCGACCATTCCGGCCATGGTTGGGATTGTGGCTTTAGACACGCCTCCAGCCATTGATTTTGCATCGCCGCCGCCTGTGACAGCCATGACAAAGAACACTTCAATCATTCCAGTTACCGTGCCTATCAGTCCCAATAATGGACAGATGGTTACGAGTACTTCAATAATTGGCAATGTGCTCTTTACATCCAATGAAATCTTGGAAATCATCATTGTACGAATCTGATGTGCACTCCATGACTTTGTGTCTGAACGAGCGTTCCATTCGGCAAGAGTATTTTTAACATTACTCTTGTGGGTGGTATTGAGATACCAAACGCGTTCAAACACCAGCGACCATTTAACCAGTAGAAGCCAGGCGATTACAGTTAATACTGAACCACCCCTTTCCATAAACAGGTTGACCGAGTCAAGAATATCCAGAATAAAAAAATACATTAAACTTTTCCTCTGGGATTAAGAGCGGTTGCCTGCCATTCGTTCGGCTTTTTGAGCGATCATGCCCGTAGCTTGCTCTTCAAGGATGTGCATGATCGTGTCTGCTCTACTCTTCACTACTGTGTGCATAAAGATCGTAGGAATAGCTACGACAATACCCAATACCGTAGTCATCAAGGCAGAGGAAATACCGCCAGCCATAATAGTTGGATCACCCGCACCGTATACAGTAATCTGCTGGAACACAACAATCATACCTGTAACCGTACCGAGCAATCCGCCAAGAGGCGCAATAGTGGCGATCATTTTAATCAATGTAAGCATGCTCTCTAGCGCGGGTGTTTCCTGCAGGATCGCCTCACCTAGTTTAAGCTCCAAAGTCTCTGTATCAGAATCTGGATTAGACTCTGCAACCATCAGCACACGGCCCAACGGGTTGTTTTTAGAAGGCTTGTCACTCTTAAGCTGCGAGCGAACCTTAACTGAAATAAGTCCCAGCATAAGAAGTCGGAAGAAGCCTAGCAATATACCGATTACACCAACACCAATAATGATAAAACCAATTGTTCCAGCATTAGCTTGTACTTGTTCCTGGGCGCTTGGGAAGTTCACTAAATTAGCCATTACCTGACCACCTACACCGCCAGTTGGGTCGATACCAACGCGAGTGAAGCCAGAGGTTGACGCTTCGAGGGACATCGCTGCGCCTATAATGCCAGCTGGTGGCTGCTTAGGTAAAACCTGCAAATGGCCGATGTCGCCGTCATAGCTGAGGTAATCACCTTCTGAAACAGCGTTGAAAGAGCCTATACGAGTGATCTGTCGATTAACAGTGTCGCCGGCAGGTAGCGTTACATCGCCACTGTAGGTAACAACTCGAGCAGACTCAGTCATTTCTTGTTGCATGTAGAACCAGAAAGTCTCAATTTCAGAGACGTCTAGTTGCTCGATAGTGCTGCCTGCTTTTTCGATAAAAGCTTCAATCGCTTCAGAGCGGCCTGGATACTGTGCGCTGATCAGTGAGTTTTCGAATGTACTCAAAAAATCCCCAGCAACACCTTGGAGTGTTCCAAAAAGCTCATTTAAATCACCTCGGGCATCACGTAAAATTTCACGCTTCTGACCAATAGTGATCGTGTTGTTTTCGAATGTAGTACTAAGCTCACCTTGAAGATTTTCCTGTTCTATATACCTTTGCTCAGTAATATCCAGGATCTCTTGTTGACGATTTGCGTTCTGCTCGAATTCTTGAACCCGTCGGCTATAGTCTGCTGATTCAGAAACTGCATCCTGACGAACTAGTTCCAGTAGATCACTAAGGTTTCCTGCCTGGGCAAAGACTTGCGCAGCGCCAAGAGCGAGCAAAGTAGTGACTGTGAGGCTTAATGTTTTAGTTAGGTTTCTCATTATCGTGCAGCCTCCGGAGCTATAACTGGTAGATTAATAATGTCCGGCGCGTCTAAATTTTGTGCTATGCGGATGGCTTTCTGAATAGCAGATCTATAATCACCGGCAGGCAATTCAACCCACTGACGCGCTACATTATCCCAAGCGCCAGTGACTTGACGATCGGTGGTCTGATACATCAAAGCAACTCGGCCATATCGAGCCAAAGTTACATCACGCTCAGCGCCGTTAATTGTAATTGTGTCTGGGTAAGTCTCAAAAGTCCGACCGTAGGAAGTCTCAGTTTGATACATTACCAGCACTTGCCGAAATTTTTCAGCAATTGAGACATCAGGATTGTCTATCGCGTCTCTAGCAAATTGGACTCGGGCCTGCCTTTGATCTATGTGGAAGGGATAATCCAATGCAACAAACTGCTCAACACTAGCGAGCATTTTTTCCATTAACATGGGAATTTCTCGAGTCACCTCAGCAACTGAGGCAATTGACTCATCAAGCGTTATAATTTGCTGCTCTTGATTGGATATTTGCTTTCTAAAGCCTGCATTTACGACTAAAAGTGATTCCAGGTTATCGTTCTCTCTTTTGAATGCTTCGTAAACAGAGCTGGTATCATTTTGTAAACGGGTGATTTCTGATTGTGCTACGGCTGAATCACTGTATTTATCAGCAATCACATCCATGGCTTGATCTAAAATACTGCTGTCCACGATGATTTCAGCAGCTTGCGCAAACCCTATGAAAGTAGAGAAAAGTAATGCCAGCGCGGACATACTCAGATTTTTTATTCGACGGTTTTTCATGTGCCATCCTATTGTTGTTGACAAATCAGGTTAGGTCAGTTCCGGGACACTACTGGTACAAACAACTAACTTAACCAATAAAGCTTTTCTTTAATTTTTCTAGTAATTTATTTCAAAAATAATTTTTAAATGGTTTCAGAAATCACCACCATAAAAAACCATTTTCAAGATGCAGCAACTAATAGTTACCTATCTACCCATGTCGCTATGAATTGAGTAAGTAAGTAACCATCTGAGAGGCTGTCTATTTTTCAAATTCGAAACAAGAAAAATAGTCCCTGTGATTCAGCGTTTTATGCTGAATTTCACAAAGACTATCACACAATCTTAAAAGATTAGAACCTTTGCTAAGCAAATTATCATAAGTAATTTGTTGCAAAAAGTTAGAGGGAATGTACCGGTAGAAAACTACCAGCCCGTGAGTTCGCTCAGACCGCTGCCAATATCGGCAAGGCTTCGAACAGTCTTTACGCCAGCGTCTTGAAGAGCGGCAAATTTTTCATCTGCTGTGCCCTTGCCGCCAGAAATTATTGCACCGGCATGACCCATCCTTTTACCAGGAGGGGCGGTTACACCAGCAATATACGCCACCACGGGTTTAGTGACATTATCTTTAATATAAGCAGCAGCTTCTTCTTCTGCAGTTCCGCCAATTTCACCAATCATTACAATGGCTTCAGTTTGTGGGTCGGCTTGAAACATGCCAAGAATATCAATGAAGTTTGAGCCCGGAATCGGATCACCACCAATACCAACACAAGAAGACTGACCAAAACCAAAATCGGTAGTCTGCTTAACTGCCTCATAAGTAAGCGTACCTGAACGAGATACAATTCCTACTTTTCCTGGTAAGTGGATATGGCCTGGCATAATGCCAATCTTGCATTGCCCCGGAGTGATAACGCCTGGGCAGTTTGGTCCGATAAGACGAACACCCAATTGATCACATTTTTCTTTAGCGACCAACATGTCTAAAGTGGGAATGCCTTCAGTGATACAAACGATTAGCTTAATGCCTGAGTTAGCAGCTTCTAAAATCGAATCCTTGCAAAAAGCAGCAGGTACATAAATTACCGATGCGTCTGCCTCAGTGGCCTCATAGGCTTCCAGGACAGTGTTAAATACAGGCAATTCGAGATGTTTTTGACCACCCTTCCCAGGTGTTACGCCCCCAACCATTTTTGTCCCGTACTCAATAGCTTGCTGCGAATGAAAAGTCCCCTGTGATCCAGTAAAGCCCTGACAAATTACTTTAGTATTACTGTCAATTAATATGCTCATTTTAATCCTCCGGCGGCAGCCACAACTTTTTCAGCTGCATCAGCCAGACTAGTAGCGGCGATAATGTTAAAGCCGCTTTTCCCTAATACTTCACGCCCTATTTCTGCGTTGTTGCCTTCAAGTCGAACAACTACGGGTACTTTGACACCTACTTCTTCAACAGCGCCAATGACACCTTCCGCAATAAGGTCGCAGCGAACGATACCGCCGAAAATATTGACCAGTACTGCAGCGACGTTTTCGTCCGATAAAATAATCTTAAAAGCTTCAGTCACGCGTTCTTTGGTAGCACCGCCACCAACATCTAAAAAGTTAGCTGGGCTACCGCCATGCAATTGCACAATATCCATAGTTCCCATAGCTAAACCTGCACCATTGACCATGCAGCCGATGTTGCCATCAAGAGCAACATAATTAAGCTCCCATTCTGCAGCATGGGCTTCACGTTCATCTTCTTGTGAAGGGTCATGCATTTCTTTCAATTTAGTCTGGCGATACATCGCATTACCGTCGATGTTGATCTTGCCATCTAAACAGTGAAGGTTGCCTTGCTCTGTAATGACTAAAGGATTTATCTCTAACAATGCAAAATCGAGGTCATGAAACATCTTCGATAAGCCGAGAAAAAGCGCTGTAAATTGCTTAATCTGAACACCTTCTAAACCCAATCGAAAAGCTAGGTCTCTACCTTGATATGGCTGAGCACCAACTAAAGGGTCGATGGTTGCTCTTAAAATCTTTTCTGGCGTTTCTTCCGCCACTTTCTCGATTTCAACACCCCCTTCCGTCGACGCCATAAACACAACTCGTCTAGTAGAGCGATCTACGACAGCCCCAAGATAGAGTTCTTGAGCAATATCTGTGCAAGATTCAACCAGGATTTTAGTCACCGGCTGCCCATTAGCATCTGTTTGATAGGTAACCAGGTTTTTGCCTAGCCATGAAGCGGCAAATTCACTTGCCTCCTCAGCGCTGCTCACAAGCTTAACGCCACCGGCTTTTCCGCGACCGCCAGCATGGACTTGGGCTTTAACAACCCACTTATCGCCACCAACTTTAACGGTTGCAGCGGCTGCATCCTCGGGTGTGTCTACAGCATAACCTTTAGACACAGGCAGCCCGTATTCGGCAAATAATTCTTTCGCCTGATATTCGTGTAAATTCATTTAAGCTCCATCGATTTTTAGATAGTTATTTTCGGCGTTTCCGGTTGCCAATGTGAATAGCGTGGCCATTAATAGCCAATGCCGCTTCGTGTACAGCTTCGGAGAGTGCAGGATGAGAAAACATGGTTAAACCAATGTCTTCAGCGCTGGAACTAAATTCCATCGCTATTACAATCTGTTGCAGCAAGTCAGCGGCGGCAGATCCAATAATATGACAACCCAAAATACGGTCGGTTTTTGCATCGGCAAGCATCTTTACCATGCCGTCTGTATCGTTTGCCGCCAAGGCTCGGCCATTTGCCGCGAATGGGAATGAACCCACATTATATTCAATACCGTCAGCTTTTAATTGTTCTTCGCTTTTACCAACCCAAGCAACTTCTGGGTGAGTATAAATAACCGAGGGCACGAGATCATAATTTACCTGAGTCATTTTGCCGGCAATTCGCTCAGCAACCATAACGCCTTCTTCCATGCCTTTGTGCGCCAGCATTGGTCCACGGACCACATCACCACAAGCATAAACACTTGGTATGTTAGTTTGGCATTGCTCGTTAACTTTAATGAAGCCACGTTCGTCTATTTCTATCCCTACAGAGGAATCCAATAACTCATCTGTGTAAGGACGACGACCAACAGCAACAATAACCTTATCGAACTGAGCTTTTTGCTCGCCCTCTGAATCGGTATATTCAATGGTAACTGTTTTTTTCGCGCCCTTGCTTACCTTGCTGCCAGTAACTCTAGCGCCAAGCTTAATATCAAGACCTTGCTTTGCGAAAATTTTAGCCGACTCTTTTGCAATTTGCTTATCAGCCGTTGGAAGGAACTCGTCCATAGCTTCTAGAACTGTTACTTCAGATCCAAGTCGTGCCCAAACACTGCCCAGCTCAAGTCCAATGACTCCAGCACCGATTACACCGAGGCGCTTAGGTACTTCAAGAAATTCCAACGCACCCGTAGAGTCAACTATGCTCTCTTGGTCTACAGGTGTAGGAGGAATAGCGATAGGTATTGAGCCGGCGCCAATGACAATGTGCTTTGCCGTTAGCTCTTCTTTCTCGCCATCGGTTTTAGTAACCATTACTGTATTTGCGCCAGTGACTTTGCCTGTGCCGCCGATGCCATCAACTTTGTTTCCGGCGAATAGGCCTTTAATTCCCCCTGTTAGCTGCTCGACCACTTTAGTTTTTCGAGCAATCATCGCCGGAACGTCGATCTCAACTTTAGACACTTTAATGCCGTGGACATCAAAATGCTGAGTTGCTTCCAAATATTTTTGTGAACTATCTAACAGCGCTTTAGAAGGAATACAGCCTACGTTTAAACAAGTGCCTCCATAGACTGTCTTGTTCTCCTTATTAAGCCATTTCTCTATACACGCAGTTTTAAAGCCAAGTTGGGCACACCTAATTGCGGCGACATATCCAGCAGGACCTGACCCAATCACCACTACATCGTATTCACTAGCCATAATCAATTCTCTTTAATAGAGCTTCGTTATTGAATTAAATTTCTAGAATTAACCGTGTCGGGTCTTCCAGTAATTCTTTGACAGTTACAAGGAACTGAACGGCTTCTTTGCCATCTATCATCTGATGATCGTAAGACAGAGCAAGATACATCATGGGTAGGATTTTCACCTCGCCATCAACAGCCATTGGCCGTTCTTGAATCTTGTGCATGCCTAAAATAGCGGTTTGAGGAGGATTAAGAATTGGAGTTGATAATAGTGAACCAAAAACACCACCATTAGAAATAGTGAACGTCCCTCCAGCCAACTCATCAATAGTGAGTTTGCCGTCTTGCGCTTTGAGGCCATATTCCCGAATAGATTTTTCGATCTGCGCCAAACCCATATTATCCGCGTTGCGTAATACAGGAACAACTAAGCCGCGGGGGGAACCTACCGCAACCCCGATATCTTGGTAACCGTGGTAGACAATTTCTTTGCCGTCTAGTGACGCATTCACCGCAGGGAATCGCTTCAGCCCTTCTATACAGGCACGAACGAAAAATGACATAAAACCAAGCCTGACTCCGTCGTGAGTCTTTTCGAATTGATCTTTGTAGCGAGTGCGGATATCCATTACAGGCTTCATGTTCACTTCGTTAAAGGTAGTGAGCATCGCAGTGGTTTGAGTTGCGTGCAGCAATCGCTCAGCTACTTTTGCGCGCAGCCGACTCATGGGGACCCTTTCCTCAGTGCGTCCGTCTGTCGAGACGCTCGCAGAAACGGGACTTTGTGAGGCTGGAGCGACAGGTGCGGCAGGAGCAGCTGGGGTTTGCATATGGTTCACGACATCTTCTTTGGTAATGCGACCATCTTTGCCACTTCCGACGACTGATTTTTCATCGAGCGCGTTTTCTTCAATTAATTTCTTAGCTGCTGGACTAGCTAACGAGTCTCCAACTGAGCCCGTTGCTGGTGAAGCGACGGCAGCGGAAACCGCTGGTGCAGCAGCTGCGCCAGCATCAACACTTCCAATAGCTTCATTACTAACAATAGTATCACCGGTGTTTTTGATAATCTCTTTCAAAACGCCGTCGGTGGGAGATACTACTTCGATAACAACCTTGTCTGTTTCAATGTCTACAAGGAGCTCATCGCGCGATACAGTATCACCGACATTCTTGTACCACGTAGCAATCGTTCCATCGGGAACTGATTCAGGAAGAGTGGGTGCTTTTAATTCTATTGTCATAGTCTGTCCCTTTTAATCGATCACGAGTACGTAGTCGATTACTTGCAATTAATTAGCTCAAGGCTTCGTCAATAAATTTCTTCAATTGGCTTAAATGAAGTGCGGGGTAACCCGCAGCCACCGATGCAGATGCATCTCGACCTACATACTCAAGATAAATAGTAGGGAAATGCTCATTTATAGCTTTTCGAAGATGATGCTGGCTTGAATACCATGCACCTTGATTCATGGGCTCTTCTTGACACCAAACGATCGATTCAAGGTTTTTATATTGTAATAAACAGTTCAAAAAATCATCGTGCGGGAACGGATACAACTGTTCCATGCGAATGATGGCAATATCGTTTATTTCTCGAGTGCGTCGTTCAGCCCTCAAATCATAATAAACTTTGCCACTACAGATAATGAGCCGCTTTATAGAATCTGGGTCAAAGTCATCAGTTTCGTCAAGAACGACTTGAAAAGATCCATCGGCTAATTCTTCAAGGCTCGATACTGACTCTTTATGTCGAAGCAAACTCTTTGGCGACATAACCACCAGTGGCTTGCGCAGCGGACACAACACTTGCTTTCTAAGCATGTGAAACACCTGCGCTGATGTTGTCGGCACGCACACTTGGATATTTTGCTCCGCACAAAGCTGTAAGAAACGTTCAAGTCTGGCTGAAGAATGCTCAGGGCCTTGGCCTTCATAACCATGGGGTAGCAACAGTGTTAACCCACAGAGCCTCGACCACTTATGCTCACCACTGGTTATAAACTGATCAATCACAACTTGAGCTGAGTTCGCAAAGTCACCGAATTGAGCTTCCCAGATTACTAAGGCATTTGGGATAGTCGTCGCGTAACCATATTCAAACGCCAACACCGCTGCTTCTGAAAGCAAGGAATCGTAGATAGTAAAGCTACCTTGATTTTTTTCTAATGCTTGTAACGGCGTGTAAGTCTCGCCGGTAACCTGGTCATGAAGAACAGCATGGCGATGTGAAAAAGTGCCTCTACCAACATCTTGTCCAGTAATTCTAACCTTATTTCCCGTTATTAAAATACTCGCATAAGCAAGATTTTCTGCGAAACCCCAATCTATAGGAAGTTCGCCCGTAGCCATACTTGACCTGTCATTCAGAAGTCTTTGGACTTGGCGCTGAGTTTTGAAATCTTTTGGTGTTGTTACTAACTTCTTGGCTAGCCCTTGCAAGGTTTTGAGGGGCATCGAGGTATTGTAATGGGCACTCCATGCATGACCTAGGTAGGGACTCCAATCTACAAATAACTCAACGCTGGGCTCTTTGACGAGACTCTTAACTACATGCTCACCTGTATCTAATGCAGTGCGGTAATTATTGTTAAGCAGGTCTGATTCTTCAGTGCTCATTATATTTTGAGCATTGAGTAATTCGGCGTACAAGACGCGAGTGGACTTATGCTGTTTTATGGCCGCGTACATAAGTGGCTGAGTTGACGCTGGCTCATCAGTTTCGTTATGACCGCGACGGCGATAGCAAACCAAATCAACAACAACATCTTTTTTAAATTGATATCTAAAATCCAGCGCTAATTGCGTGACAAATAAAACTGCTTCGGGGTCATCTGCGTTAACATGAAAGATCGGAGCCTGAACCATTTTAGCAACATCGGTACAGTACTCAGTTGAACGAGCATCATCTTGACGGCTGGTTGTGAAGCCCACTTGATTGTTTATCACTATATGGACAGTGCCACCAGTGGAATAAGCTCTGGTCATGGACATTTGGAACGTCTCCATTACCACACCCTGACCCGCAAATGCCGCATCACCATGAATGATTATAGGCAAAACTTGAGAGCCTTCTTTATCTCCACGCCGAGATTGACGAGCTCTAACAGAACCTTCTACTACCGGTGATACAATTTCCAAATGAGATGGGTTGAACGCCATCGCCATATGAACTTCCCCACCGGTTGTCATAATATTAGAAGAAAATCCCTGGTGATACTTTACGTCTCCGGAGCTCTCATAAACGACCTTGCCTTCAAATTCATCGAACAGGTCTGCTGGGTTTTTACCTAGAATATTTACCAGAACGTTTAAGCGTCCACGGTGAGCCATGCCCAATACGATTTCTTTTACGCCGTAATTACCCGATCGTTGAACCAACTCATCAAGTGCGGGAATAAGGCTTTCACCACCCTCTAAACCAAACCTTTTAGTACCTGGATATTTGGAATCTAAGTGCTTTTCTAGCCCCTCTGCCGCGATAAGACGTTCTAGCAAATGCCGTTTAACATCATTTTCAAAGGCTGGAAAACCATCGTTACCTTCAATGCGCTGCTGAATCCATTGCTTCTCTTCCAAATTGACTATGTGCATGAACTCATAGCCGATAGAGCTGCAATATATACGCTCAAGGGTATCGACGATATCTCGTAAAGGGGCAATATCTCGGCTAATAAACAAAGAACCGGTCTGGAATGCAGTGGAGTAGTCTACTGGGGATAAACCGTGAAATTCGAGGTCCAAATCAGGCACTCTCGCTCTGGGCATTAGCCCGAGGGGGTCAAGTTTTGCTTTTTGATGCCCTCTCACACGATATGAGCTAATAAGCAGCATGACCTGAACCTGTTTTCTTTCATGTTCAGAGTTAACTACTGCGTCATTACTTAAAACCGGAGTGAATCTGCTTCTTTTACTAAGCGCTTTAAAATCTTTTCGTATTTCTGAATGGGAAACATCAGGCGCACTAGAGCCGTTAATCGCTGGAAGTGACGAAAAATAATCTTTCCATTGGGCGGGAATTGAGTCCGGGTCCGATAGGTAGGACTCATAAAGATCCTCTACATAGGCGGCGTTCGAGCCCGAAATATGACCGGTACTCAACATCAATTCCATTAAGTTTTGTTGCATTTTTTACCTCAGCGTTGGCGCAAATTTGGCGCCTTATTCCGTTCGTTTATGCTGAACTAATTCTGTCTAGCTTTTCTTGTGAAATATTAGCGCAGGGCTTGTCCGTTGCTCTGCCTTAGGTTCCTTCAGCCACCAGCATTGTCCGTATGTGTCCTATGGCCCGAGTCGGATTTAAACCTTTCGGACAAACAGATACACAGTTCATAATTCCTCGACAGCGAAACACACTGAACGGGTCGTCTAAGCCAGCCAGACGCTCGACCGCAGCAGTATCGCGCGTATCAGCTAAAAATCGATAAGCTTGCAAGAGACCGGCCGGACCGATAAATTTATCCGGATTCCACCAAAACGAAGGACATGCCGTACTGCAACATGCACAAAGGATGCATTCGTAAAGACCATCTAACTTTGCTCTATCCTCTTGTGACTGAAGTCTCTCAATCGCTGGAGCCGGCGTATCGTTCATTAGCCAAGGCTTAACTTTTTCAAACTGCTTGTAGAAGATTGACATATCAACGACAAGGTCTCGAATTACAGGTAAACCGGGCAAGGGCCTTAGTACTAGTTTCTTACCGGGCTTGACCGCTTCTGACAAAGGCGTAATACAACCCAGTCCATTTTGGCCGTTAATGTTCATGCCATCAGAGCCGCAAACGCCCTCTCGGCATGACCTCCGATAAACAATAGTGGGATCCTTTTCCTTCGCTAGGTTAAGGACATCAAGCACCATCAAGTCTTTACCTTCAGGTATCTCAACTTCAATATCCTGCATAATCGGCTTAGCGTCGATCTCAGGGTTGTAACGATATATGCTAACTAACACGACAGACCACCTAAATTTACGTAGTTGATATTAATAAGATCTAACTGATGGCTCAAAAGTGTCCACGGTTTTAGGCGAAAAATTCACCCCTCGCTTACCTACTTTTTTGTCTTCTGGGAAATACAAAGAATGACAAAGCCAGTTTTCATCATCTCTCTCTCTGAAATCATCGCGAGCGTGAGCTCCGCGACTTTCAGGTCTCGCTTCAGCAGAAATCGCTGTTGCTCGCGCAACTTCGAATAAATTTTCTAGCTCAAGAGCCTCGATGCGCGCGGTGTTAAAAGTATTGCTCTTATCGGTCAAATGAACGTTATCTATCCGCTGACGCAGCTCTTCAAGCTTCTTGATTCCTTCCTGCATGAACTCCCCCTTACGGAAAACACCAAAGTGATTTTGCATAATGGTTTGGAGTTCTTTACGCAGCACAGGCACGCTTTCACCCGAGGTGCTTTCATTCATTCGCGCAAGACGCGACATTGACATCTCTATATCCGAGTCACTGGCTTGCCTCTGTTCTAGGCCCTGCTGCAGCATTTGTTCGATATGTTTGCCCGCGGCGCGACCAAAAACAATGAGATCTAACAAGCTGTTGCCGCCCAAACGATTAGCCCCATGGACTGATACGCAAGCTGCCTCACCCACTGCAAACAAACCTGGTATCGGTTGATCTACACCGTCTTTGTTTTGAGTCAGTGCTTGGCCATTCACATTGGTTGGAATGCCGCCCATCATGTAATGACAGGTTGGCACTACCGGGATAGGCTCCTTAACGGGGTCTACGTGAGCAAAGGTCCGTGAGAGTTCTAAAATACCAGGCAACTTGGCGTTAAGAACGTCTTCCCCGAGATGATCCAGCTTCAACATTACGTGATCACCGGCTTCACCGCAGCCTCTACCTTCAAGCATTTCCAGAACCATAGACCGGGCTACAACATCCCGGCCAGCTAAATCTTTTACGTTCGGCGCATAACGCTCCATAAAACGTTCGCCATCCTTATTTATCAAATAGCCGCCCTCACCTCTACATCCTTCAGTAACGAGAGTTCCAGCCCCATAAATACCGGTTGGGTGAAATTGCCACATTTCCATGTCTTGCATAGGGTAACCAGCGCGCATTGCCATGCCAGCGCCATCACCTGTGCAAATCATTGCATTAGTTGTCGATGCATAAATTCGCCCGGCACCGCCAGTTGCGAACACTGTAGCTTTTGATTTAACAAATACTGTTTCACCGCTTTCTATGCATATAGCTATGACACCAACGACATCGCCATCTTGGTTCTTAACCAAATCAGTGGCGTACCACTCGTTTAGGAAAACCGTGTTGTTCTTGAGATTGCCTTGGTAAAGCGTGTGAAGAAGAGCATGACCAGTTCTATCTGCAGCTGCACATGTTCTAGCCGCCTGCCCGCCTTTGCCGTAGTCTTTGGACTGACCGCCAAATGGACGCTGGTAGATACGGCCACTCTCAGTTCGTGAAAATGGTAATCCCATATGCTCCATTTCGAACACAGCCTGAGGACCCTCACTGCACATATATTCGATCGCGTCTTGATCGCCTATGTAGTCAGACCCCTTTACAGTGTCATACATATGCCACCGCCAATCGTCATTAGGGTCATCGCTGGCAATCGCACAGGTGATACCACCTTGTGCCGATACGGTATGTGAGCGAGTGGGAAATACTTTGGAAATTACTGCTGTCTTGAAACCGGACTGAGCAAGTTGCAACGCAGCACGCATACCCGCACCGCCACCGCCAACAATAACCGCATCAAAAGAAATATTGCGCATGGTTGTCATCTAACTACCCCAAAAAATCTGAATGCCCCAGAACAAATACGTCACTGTAATTAGTGCGCATAGTGCCTGAACTGTAAGTCTACTGAATGTTGCTAAACCTCCGACATGATGGACGTTTAAGTAATCTGTGGTGATGGTCCAAAGTCCTATCCAAGCATGGCCGCATAAAGCGAAGATCGTTATCAAACTAAACAATCTCATAGGATTGGAGTTGAACAGTGTGCTCCAAGCGTTGTAGTCCATATCTGGATTGACAATGAACGCCCCGAGAATAAAGAACGTGTATGCTGCCAAAATGACTGCGCTGAATCGCTGAATAAGCCAGTCAGATACTCCCGAACGACTCAAGCTAGTTGCGTTAGTTACCATATCCAATACCCCACTGCGGCAATTGCAATAGCGGAAATAACAAGCACTAAAATTGCGCCAGTTCTGCCACCCTCAATAGTCTCGCCGAAACCGTAATCCATAATTAAATGTTTGATACCTGCGATTAAGTGATAAAGGATGCCAGACGCAACGGCCCAAACAATCACTTTTACCGTGGTGCCGCTTAGCAAAGTAGCCGCCTCGTCGAATCCCGCTTGGGAGCTAAGAGACAGATCAAGAAGGTATAGAAGCGCGGCGATGCCGAAAAATATAAATACACCGCTGATTCTGTGAAGTATCGATGTGATGGCGGGGATCGGCCATCTGAAAACAAGCAGATTTAAATTTACAGGTCTTGTGTCTTTCACGTTATGCTAAGTCCCTTGGCGTGGATTAAGTGTATTAAGATTTCAAGTCAACAAAAGTACGCAAACTGTTTGAAATATCTATACAAATTAGGAGATTTACAGGCCAGAAAGTATAATCTTATAGATTAGCCAATACAATAAAACTTCAGTCTATCGGGCCAATTATGACAATGCTTTGTCAGCCCTCAAGGGCAGGCTCTCTAGGGAAAATCTTTCCTATACTATCGGTTTAGCACAAAATGGTTAATCCTGTGGATTTAAGTAAATGCGTAAGTATGCATCAACTACAATCATTATAGCCCATGGTATGAAGACGCGAAGTGACAAACATTTGACAACGTACCAAGACTCTTCCTAGTATTGCCATCCCTGATCAGTCAGGACACTACGATCATTACTAGAAAAATAGCCGTAACTAATTGATTTTAAAGATTTACCCCTCTTTTCTTATATTCTACAGGAGTCCAGCATGAGTGAAAAAAAGGCCCAGCTAACCATCGACGGGATCGATAAGACTATCGTACTGCCTGTTTATGGGGGCAGTACTGGCCCTGATGTAGTGGATGTAAGAAGCCTAGTTGGCGAAGGCGTTTTCACCTACGACCCTGGTTTCGTCTCAACTGCAGCTTGCGATTCCGAAATCACCTACATCGATGGCGGCGCAGGAATCCTTCTTTACAGAGGCTACCCAATCGAGCAATTGGCAGAACATTCTACCTTCCTTGAAACCTGCTATCTGTTATTAAACGGTGAATTACCCACCGAAGAAGAAAATGTAGATTTTGAAAATGGGATCCGCTACCACACGATGGTTGATGAACAGATCCATCAGTTCTTTAAAGGGTTTCCCCGCACAGCACACCCTATGGCTATGCTATGCGGCGTAGTCGGCGCCCTGTCGGCGTTTTATCACGATACTCTCGACGCTGATTTGCCAGAGCACAGAATGACCGCTGCACACCGTGTCATTGCGAAGATGCCGACACTGGCAGCTATGTGCTACAAACATGGTGTTGGCCAACCTTTTATGTACCCTCAAAACGACATGAGCTTCAGTGAAAACTTTTTGCACATGATGTTTAGTACGCCTTGCGAAACTCCTAAAGTCAGTCCGACGTTAGTTAAAGCGATGGATACCATCTTTTTACTTCATGCAGATCATGAGCAAAATGCCTCAACTTCCACTGTAAGGCTTGCCGGCTCAACTGGCGCAAACCCATACGCTTGCATTGCTTCGGGCATCGCTGCCCTGTGGGGCCCAGCTCATGGCGGAGCCAATGAAGCCGTGCTTGAGATGCTAGACGAAATTGGCGATGAATCGAGAATCGAAGAATATATTCTTAAAGCCAAGGACAAAAGCGATCCCTTCAGACTAATGGGCTTTGGTCACCGGGTTTACAAAAACTTTGATCCGAGAGCGAAAGTAATGCGCGGAATCTGTGACGAGGTCTTAGCAGAGCTAGGCATTGAAAATGACCCGCTGTTTAGAATCGCCCGCAAACTGGAAAAAATTGCGCTCGAAGATGAATATTTTATCTCAAAGAAACTCTATCCTAATGTAGACTTTTACTCTGGTATCGTTCTGAAAGCCATAGGTATTCCAACCAGCTTATTTACAGTGATTTTCGCCACTGGAAGAACGCCTGGCTGGATTGCTCACTGGAATGAGATGATGAGCAGCGAATATAAAATTGGACGCCCACGTCAACTTTACAAAGGCTACACAGCAAGAGATTACCCAGCGAAATAATACTGCCATAGCAGCGAATTGAGATTGAAGAAAAGGCGCCGAAGTTAAACTGAGGCGCCTTTTTTCATTAGATTTTCGCGTTGGATTCAAAACGGATTTAGCCAATATTTGGCTATGCCTTTGTGTCTATAGCTATAAAAGACTTGAACCGCAGGATTGGAGCGGAGTAAGAGTTTGAGCCAAAAATGGCTGCCAGTAAGAGAGGATTGGATAGATTTAGCTAATATTGTTATGCATGTCGGGAAATGGTTGTGCATGTCGGGAAATGGTGGAGCCTATCGGGATCGAACCGATGACCTCAACGCTGCCAGCGTTGCGCTCTCCCAGCTGAGCTAAGGCCCCATTATTTTCTAACGCACTTAAGCTTTCGGATATTCAAAAAGCAGGCGCATTCTAAGCACAGCAAAGAGCCAAGTCAATCACCGACGACTATCAATTAACATCAAAAAATCTAAGTTGCCGCCACGCTAGTCGAGACTTCGGTATTCTCGCTCAAAATTCTTGGCCATTTTTTTAGAAATCCCGCCAAGCATGTCAATGGCGGCACGCAACCTCGCCCGAGAGATGTCCAGCTTTAAAATGTCGATAGACTCTATAACAGAGGTAGAAACAGCCTTGCCGCTGATAGCTAAGAATAGCGGAAACAAGAAATCCCGGATCTTTAAATCCAACTGCCCTGCCAATCCTTGCAGCGACGACTCAATGAATTCTCGATTCCAAGTCTCCAAAGCTTCCAAATGCCACAAACTAAACTGTAAAATTTTTATTTGAGATTCAGCGGTTAGCACCTTGTGCTCGAAAAGACCTACTGACAGCGTCGGGTTAGCACTAATGAAAAAGCTACCCAGTTCCGCCACATCGCAGAACCGCTCAACCCTTTGCTTCAATAAGGGGACTATTCTTTGAATTTTGTCAGCGCTGAACGCCCACTCGGCAAACAGCTTAGCGAATTGTTGATCGTCTAAAGTCTCTCTGATGTATTTGCCGTTTAACCAGTCCAATTTCTGGATGTCGAATATTGGCCCACCTAAAGACACCCTGCTAATATCGAAAGAGTCAGCCATTTCTTGCAGACTAAACATTTCCTCACCGGTTGGCATCGTCCATCCCATCATTCCCAGATAATTTAACATCGCCTCTGGGAGGTAGCCCATCGCTTGATAATAACCGATACTGGTAGGATTCTTACGTTTGCTGAGCTTGCTTTTATCAGGGTTTCTGAGCAATGGCATATGACACAGAACCGGTACGTCCCAACCAAAATATTGGTAAAGTAATATGTGTTTCGGTGCTGAGTTAATCCATTCTTCGCCTCTAATGACATGACTAATCTTCATAAGATGGTCATCAACCACGTTAGCGAAATGATAGGTCGGCTTGCCGTCAGATTTGATTAATACTTGCATATCAACCTGAGCCCATGAGATCGAGACAGGGCCTCTAAGCATATCGTCAAATGTGCAATCCCCTTCCTTCGGAATTTTCATCCGAATAACATGCTCTTCGCCTGCTACGACACGTGCAGCGGCAACCTCAGGCGCCAGTTGCAAGCAGTGGCCATCATAGCCCACGGCTGACTTATCGCTCATTTGCTGCTTACGCAGATCGTCGAGCCGGCGAGATGTACAAAAGCAAGGGAATGCGGAACCAGTCTCAAGTAATTGTTTTATATGTTGATCGTAAATTTCGCCACGCTCACTTTGCTTATACGGCCCATATTCGCCGCCTATGCCTGGGCCTTCATCCCAGCTGAGCCCCAGCCATCCGAGGGCATCCAAGATATCTTTCTCAGACTGATCAGTGCTACGCACCTGATCAGTATCTTCAATTCTTAAAATAAATTTCCCGCCATGATGATGTGCAAAGCACCGATTAAACAATGCAATATAGGCGGTGCCTACATGGGGATCTCCGGTTGGTGACGGAGCTATTCGTGTTCTAATTTCAGACATTGGCTAATTATAATCACATCAAAGGTTATCAAGGCTCTAAATTATACGCTAAACCTTAACAATTCCTACCTGCTATAATGGTAGACGTAGTGTGTAGGCCGTATAGGTACGAGCTGCTATTAACCGCGGGCGAACAAAAATATCCCAACCAACATAAACCTGATGTTTAGGTGATTTAGTAAGAATTGTATTCAATATGAGTTTTAGTCGAAAATTTTGTGTAGCACCGATGATGGATTGGACTGACAGACACGACCGCATGTTTCTCCGTCAGTTTTCCAAACACACCCTTCTTTACACAGAGATGGTTACGAGCGCTGCGCTTGCGCACGGAGACGCCGCGTATCTGCTCCAGCATGACATCAGCGAACAACCGGTGGCCTTACAGCTCGGAGGGTGTGATCCCGGTCAGTTGGCTATGGCAGCCAAACTTGGTGAGGACGCGGGCTATCAGGAAATTAATCTTAATGTTGGGTGCCCTAGCGCACGGGTACAGTCTGGCGCATTTGGCGCCTGCCTTATGGCAGAGCCTGATCTTGTCGCTAGCTGTATTAAGAGCATGCGCAGCGCAACATCATTGCCAGTGACCGTGAAGTGCAGAATTGGAATTGATGATAAAGATAGCACCGAATTCCTTCAGAGCTTTATAGCCATCGTGGCCGATTCTGGCTGCGATACCTTTATAATCCATGCCCGAATCGCGATACTGTCCGGTTTATCCCCCAAAGAAAACCGGGAAGTGCCTCCACTTAACTACCAACGCGTATTTGATGTAAAAAAATCTTTTCCAGAGCTAGAAATAATAATCAACGGCGGGCTTAAGGATATTAATACAACTATCGAGTTTGGCTCAAAAGTTGATGGAGTGATGATTGGCCGAGAGGCCTACCAAAACCCATTTATGCTTTCCAAGGTTGATTCTCAAGTCTTTGGCGAAAAAAAAGAGCCTCTTACTAGGCAGGATTATTTGAAAAGCTACATTCCGTATATGGAGTCAGAGCTTCGCAAAGGCACACCTCTTCAACATATGACACGGCATATTTTGGGGCTTTTTAAGGGTGAACCCGGAGGCAAGCAATTCAGGCGCTATTTGTCGGAAAATGCTTTTAGAAAAGATGCTGGGATTTCTGTATTGTCAGATGCCATTGCAACTCTCGAGTGATATGGCATCATATTCGTCGTGTTAAAAAACTGTATTAACAACTACATTTATAATTATAGGTAAACTCTATGCTTAGTAAGTTTAAATCTTTCTTCGATCGCAACCTTAAAAAAGCCACTACAGAAGGGCCCGATGAAACCGCCAAAAAATTAAATCTCGCCTGTGCCGCACTAATGATAGAGGTAATGAATTCAGACCATCAGCTTGATGACCGTGAGGCAGCAGAATTTATTGAAGTTTTAAAAGATCAACTAGCGCTATCTGGCGATGAAATTGAAGAGCTAGCATCACTAGCAGAGGATGAGGCAAAAAACGCAACCTCTCTTTTTGAATTTACAAGCTTAATAAATGAGCACTATGACTACGCACAAAAAACTGATCTTATAGAAAATATGTGGCGGATTGCGTTTTCCGACGAAACTTTGGACAAGTACGAGGATAACTTAATTAGAAAGGTTTCAGACCTGATCTATGTATCCCATAGCGACTTTATTCAGTCTAAGCTGAGGGTTCGAGACAAAAAGAATATTACTTAGCCCGCGTTGACCTCAATGCCCAGTCATCTCTATTGTAAGCAAAGCAACGTCGTCAGGTGCGTCAGCAACTAAATCAAGATCTAGACTGTCATATACCTCCTGATAACCACCTTTTTTGCTAGTAACTAGATCTATTAAATAGGCCTCTTTACTAGCCAAGCTTTTGGCATCGATGAGCTCAAGCACCCCGTCTGAAAAAAGGTTGATACTAAATTCTGAATCTATTTCTAGAATGACATCATCGTAACTTGCCTTGTCATGAACACCTAGTGGAAAGCTTTTCTCTTCGAGCAAGGTATAGCCCTTTCTCGAACCTACTATAGGCATGGGATAATGACCGGCCGCGCTATAAGTCATATGGTTTAATTTTTGATCAATAACTCCGATAAACATGGTTACGTGTTTTTGCAAATTCGCTTGGTTCAGCTCTTTGTTTAATTTAGAGAGAATAGCAGCAGCAGACAGACTCTCATGCTGCTTATGCTGGCGCTTAGTTATATCTCTTGCCATGTATTTCAGCAACACAGTAACAAAGGCTGAAGAAGCCCCGTGGCCCGATACATCTGCAATGTAAAATACTAACTGCCCATCCTCTGCGCTCCAATAGTCTACAAAGTCTCCACTCAAATAGAGAGAAGGTACTATCTTGTGCTGACAAACGAAGCGGCCTAGCTGAAAAGGGGTATGAGGTAAAAGCCGAGTTTGCACTAACCTGCCGGCTTGTTGATCGGTTCGCAACAGGTCTAATGATCGTCGAAGCTGTGAGTTAGTACTTTCCAGTTGTTTGCCGTAGTCAAAGTTTTCAGCGATTAGAGCGGCTTCTTTCAATCCTCGGCGAACAGAATATTCTAAAACCTCCAAGTCCTTGATTGGTTTCATCAGGTAGTCAGTGGCTCCGAGCCTCAAGGCTTGAACTGCATCTCCAATTTCCCCATAACCGGAAATAACTATGACAGGAGTGTTTGAGCTTTCTTGGGTAACCTCTTTAATGACTTCCAAGCCATCCATGTCTGGCATTCTGAGGTCACACAGCACCAGATCAGGTTTTTCTCTTTTAAATAATAAGACTCCATCAGCCCCATTAGCGGCTTCGATAATTTCAAAACCACTATCAGTCAGAAACGTCGAGATATTACGACGAACGGCGGAGTCATCGTCGATTAGAAGAATTCTAGGAGGCAACGTTAGGTCTTGAGGGGCCTGCGATGGCATAGCTGTTATTGTGACTCTCACTGTTTGTGATTCGGCGGGCTGAGATTAATTAACCAAGTGTAGGCCAAATAACACAACAGAGACCAGTTTAAAAAGCTCCAAAATCATTAGCGACGTTGCCATCTTGCACCAAATACTCACGTCTTTGGACATAAGCCTCCCGTATAAACAGGTATCTGTTACCTATAATCAGCTCATCGAGTGCCAGTAACGAAGAACGAGTGTCTGTTTCCCGCAGCACAAACAAAGCTAATCGAGCTGAGCTGCTATCTTGATACTGAATTGGGTTAAACAAAGTGTCTAGAATCAGACCAACTGAATCCCTAGCATTACTAGCGCCAAAAATTGGAAGCATAAGGTACGGTCCTGAACCAACGCCCCAGCGACCTAGGGTCTGCCCGAAATCTTCCTCGTGCTTTTGGAGCCCAAAATCACTAGCAAAATCAAACACACCACCAACGCCGATTGTAGTATTTACCAATAATCGTCCTGAATCGACTAACGCGTCATCCAGCTTCAACTGCAGTAAATCATTTACAAAAACATTGATGTCATCGAGATTGCTGAAGAAATTACCTATGCCTTGACGAGCGAAACGAGGCAAGAAAGTAGTATACGTTGCTGCTACAGGCCTAACGATCAGTTGATCGAAAAAATCATTGAATGCAAAGATGTGCTGATTGACGGAATCCCAAGGGTCTGCAGCCTGAGCTGAAACAGAGGTGCTCAGTGAATTGCTTCCCAGCATCAACACAATGAGGCAAGAACGAGCGATGGCGCCGATTTTCTGCAATCTGGCGATGAAAAAGCAAGAATTCATGTCATTTAAATCTGTAGTTTCTTATATTTATGAGCGCAGTAGCGAGAATTTTGGCTCATCATTGATGGCCACTACACCAAGTCTAGGTTTAAATAGGTCAATAGCTCTGTGATTGCTAAACAAAGAAACATAGGGCCTGACAGCAAAAAAAACAAGTATGTTACTATTAGACCCAAAAATCAGCGAAATAGCTCGAATTGTTTTTGGATTCTTTTCGCAGATACCGAAACTTTAGTGCCTAAATTCTGCGCAAACAAAGAAACTCTATATTCCTCTAACATCCATCGCAGTTGGGTCATTAACTCATTATCGTAAATCTCTATTGAATCTCTGATCTGGGTATAATGTTTCCAGTGTAATCGCATTTCATTGCTTATCTCTTGATCTTTGGCCCCTAAGTGAGGCGCTTTGCTTAGCCGCTGCTCAATAGCAGCCAGGTACCTCGGAAACTGTTGCAGCCAGCTTACTGGCGTTTGTTCAAGGAACCCATCAAACACCAGATTCACTAGCTGATCATTAATATCGCCTACTGCATAGTCTATTGCAGGTGATTTTTTTTCCCGCAAAAGCTTACGAATTTCAAACTGCTTATCCACAATTGCAGTTAAAAGACGTTGAAGCTCTTCAGAGCGAGGAATCAACTTTGATTTGCCTCGCTCTAGTAACGCATCAAACCCAGATTTATCCTCGGGACGCTCCACATCTAGCTGAAATGCCTCCACATAAACTGCTTCAAGCAATTGATCAACATCGATAATGCTCTCGCCATTCATTTTTAGTGCCATGGAATTTAAAAATCTGACCCCCGCTTTACGGATCGAGTTACGCTGCTGAGCACTACGAAGCACCAACAAGCGTATTAATCCCGATCGATTAATTTTTGCTGCTTCGGCTTGATCAGTAAAAAGCCTAACCGCAACGGTCTCACCCTCATCCACTAACGCTGGGTATCTAATTAACAGTAGGTTATCCCCTATCTCTAAGGTGACTGGCAGCTCATCAAGACTCCAATCAGTTAGCCCCTGACGCTCTAATGGATGCAAGTTAGCAGACTCATTATTACTTCCACTGTGTGTTTCACTATCCAAGGCGAAATCACGTTTCAACGCAGCTAAGTCACCACCAAACCCTAGCTCCAACCCGTTTTCATCTAAAACTCTGATCTTTGCCAGCAGATGTTTAGGGATCTCAACACCACTAAAATCGGCAGCGCTTAGATTGAGCTTTTTCAAATTACGCACGTTGCGAATCAGGCCATCGATTAAGCTGCCATCAGCGGATGACATTAGAGGAAGTATTTGATCCACAAAGCCACTAACTGGTATGAAGCTTTTCCGTGTCGCTTTCGGCAATCCTTTTATCAGGGTGATGCACTTCTCTCTGATATTACCTGGTACCGCCCAATCGATGTCTGCCTGAGCAAGTTGGCCTAGTAGCAATTGGGGAATATCAATGGTTGCACCATCGCGATGATTGGTTGGATCAAAAACATAGTTGATATTTAAATGATTACGATTCACCGTTGTTAGGTCGGGAAACTGATCGAAAGCGCTGCCGTTCAAATTCTCTGATAACATCTGAGAATATTCTATATGTAAAATATGCTTTATCGACTCTGGATTCGATTGAGCAAGAGAAGTCTCAGTATTAGTATCAGGTCCGGATTCAGACTTTGCGACCCTATCCTGAGTGAGACCTCGAAACCAAGACTCAAGTGACCGAGTAGATAAAACGTCCGATGGTAAACACTCATCAAAAAAGCGAATGATATCCGACTCACCAAGAATAAATTCAGGCCGCCGAATCTTATCCTCTTGCTTTGCCAAAGCGTCAAGAAAGGTCAAATTAGCCGAGTAAAACGGCAATTTAGTCATCAACTGTCGGCCTGCTAAGCCCTCGCTTATAAAAATCTCCCGCGCGGCCACCTGATCGACATCAGAAAAGCTAATAAGTGACCTTTCCAATAAAGTAAGCCCGTAGAGATGGACCTTTTCATAGGCCATAACCTGCTGGCGTTTTTTACTCCAGTGCGGCTCAAAATATTCACGCTTCACAAGATGCAATGCCATATGTTCAACCCACTCGGGCTGAATTTTTGCGGCCATAGAAGTGAAAACCTGATGAGTTTCAATTAAATCGCCTGTGACAATCCAATCAGATTGTTTTTTGCTAAGCACTGAACTCGACAGCAATTTGAATTTTCTATTTCGATTTCCTAAGTATTCATTGCCTTCACTCTTACAGGCAATTTGATTAAGAGAACCACTGATTATACTTTCATGAATTGACTGATATTCTGCGGCGACCTTATTGATTTTCCAACCAAGAGCTTGACACGACAAGAGTAGCTGACGATGAATCTCGCGCCATTCACGCATGCGCATGTAAGAGAGAAAATTTTGTTTACAAAATTTCCTAAGCTGGGACTGATTAAGACTTTGCCTTTCTTTTTCATACTCGTGCCAGAGATTTACAAAGGAAAGAAAATCAGAATCCGGGTGGTTAAATCTCTGCAGAGCCTCATGAGCGGCTGACCTATTTTCGGCGTTAGTTTCTCGTGGGTCCTGAGTGCTTAGCGCGCTTACAATAATCAGGATTTCGCTCAGACAACCTCTTGATTCTGCGACAACTAACATACGGGCAAATTTAGGATCCACAGGCAATCGCGCCATGCATCTTCCTTGCGAGGTAAGTTCTCTGGCTGGGGTCAATGCATTCAATTCATATAAAAGTTTGAATCCTTCGTTAACGGCTTTGGTTGCAGGTGCTTCGAGAAAGGGGAAGTCGTCAACATCGCCAAGGCGCATAAAGCGCATTTTTAAAATCACTGATGCAAGGTTAGTTCGGCGTATTTCAGGATCGGTGTATAGTGACCTAGAATTAAAATCAGATTCGGAGTAAAGCCTTATACAAACGCCATCTGCGATCCGTCCACAGCGTCCCTGCCTCTGATTTGCGCTTGCCTGAGATACAGCTTCAATGGGTAGCCTCTGCACTTTACTCTGCAGGTTATAGCGACTAATCCGAGCAAAGCCTGTGTCAACGACGTATCGAATGCCGGGAACTGTAAGTGAGGTTTCAGCGACATTTGTCGACAGCACCACGCGTCGGCCCTTATGGGATTTGAATATTTTTACTTGTTCAGAATGTCTTAGCCTTGCGTACAACGGTAATATTTCTGTGTTGGCCAAGCGACGTTTTCGAAATGCCGTTGCGGTCTCGCGAATTTCTCGCTCACTAGCAAGGAAGACCAATACGTCATTGTGCTCATACGCAGCTGAGTTGTTTTCGCTGTAGAGTTTAGCTACAGCATCAACAACGCCATCGACTAGAAAATCACCGTTGCTTAAATTTTCTTTCTCTTTGTTGGTTTCTAGCAAGGGCATGTATTGCGTGACAACCGGAAATGTTCGCCCGGAAACTGAAACAATTGGCGCGTTGTTAAAATGCATCGAAAACTTTTCTAAATCGATCGTAGCCGATGTGATAATCAATTTAAGATCGGGCCGTTTTGGTAAAAGCTGCTTTAGGAAACCCAGCAAAAAATCGATATTAAGAGATCGCTCATGTGCTTCGTCAATAATAAGCACTTCATAACGGTTAAGAAATCGATCTTGTTGGATCTCTGCCAATAGGATTCCATCGGTCATGAGTTTAAGAAAAGTAGAAGGGCTTACTTTTTCATTAAATCTAACCTGGTAACCAACACCCTCTCCTACTTTAACCCCTAGTTCTTCTGCTATACGATCTGCTACTGATACTGCGGCTAAACGTCGCGGCTGAGTATGGCCAATGAGGCCCCTCCTCCCAAATCCCGCGGCAAGGCACATTTTTGGTATCTGCGTAGTTTTACCAGACCCGGTATCGCCAGCTACCACTAATACTTGGTGATCCGATAACAACTTTACAATATCGTCAGCTTTTGCGCTGACGGGTAATTGTTCCGGGAAATTGATTTGATTTGGTATTGAAGAATTGCGGGCCAAACATTTGTCTTGTGACAACTTAATAGACTCAGCTAGCGCGGCCACTGTTTTACTGTCTAGAGAATTTTTGGCGCTATATTTTACAAGTTCTTGGAATTTTCTACGAAGTCGAATCGCGTCCACTATCTGACACGAATCCAGTTCTTGTTCTAGGGATTCAAGCACACATCATACTCTGCAGGTTTTAAGGGAAGGTGAAATCCCAGACACTCAATCGCGCAACTCACGACGGAGGATTTTTCCAATATTGGACTTTGGGAGATCCGCTACAAAAACTATATCTCGTGGCAACTTGTAGGCAGTAAGTCCTTTTTTGCAGTGACGGACAATTTCTTCTGATGTTAATGACTGGTCTTGCCGAACTACAAATAGTTTAACCGCTTCGCCAGACCGCTCATTAGGCATACCAATCGCGGCGCTTTCCAGAACCCCAGGGTGGCCGTTGACCCAGTCTTCTATTTCGTTAGGAAAAACGTTGAAACCGGACACCAAAATCATATCCTTTTTGCGATCTACAATTCTAATATAACCATCACTGTCGACACTGACATAGTCTCCTGATTTAAACCAACCATCTTCAGTTATGGTGTCTGCAGTTTCTTCAGGTCTATTCCAATACCCAAGCATTACCTGCGGCCCTCTAATCCAAGCCTCCCCGGTCTCTCCTATAGGAACCTCGTCTCCAGAATCAGCCATTACTTTTATTTCTGTTTCCGGCACTAATGGTCCAACTGTTCCCAGCTTAACTTGACCTGGAATGTTCACCGACACCACCGGTGAACATTCAGTTAAACCATACCCTTCATAAATTTCACATCCAGTTACTTTTTCCCATTCCTCCATTACTGAACTTGCCATTGCCATACCGCCAGCACCACAAAACTTAAGAGTTTCAAAATTTACTTTTGGGAAATTTTTGTGCCTAAGCATTGCTAGATAGAGGGTGTTGATCCCAACGAAGCCGTTTATCGTCACCCTACTAAACAGTTTGATTAAACCGTCCAAATCTCTTGGATTTGTAATAAGAATGTTGTGATTGCCAGCATAAGGCATTGCGAGGCAGTGCAACAGAAAAGCATAGCTATGATAAAGAGGGAGTGGTGCCGCGATATTCTCAACTTTATCTTCAATCACAGCGAGGCATCGCGAACGAAGCTGCATCATGTTAGTGATCAAATTACTGTGGCTTAACATTGCCCCTTTTGACACCCCAGTAGTGCCTCCGGTGTAAAGAATGACACAAACATCGTCTCCGCTAGCCCGGTGCTTCGGCCTAAGATAATCGGAATCAAAGTTACTTAAATCTGTCAGAGAATGGCTGTTAGGCAAGCTATAAACCGGCACTAACTTTTTTATATACTTAATACCAAAATTCATAAGTCGGCTTTGAAAGGGAGACTGGAAGTCACCAATTTTTGTGACGAAGATAGACTCAATATCAGTACGATCTAGAACCTCTTCTAATTTGTCACAAAAGTTTTCCAAGATGACAATGGCCTTTACTCCGGAGTCGCAAAACTGGTGCACCATTTCGTTTGCTGTATATAGTGGATTGGTATTTACAATTATCAAGCCAGCTTTGAGCGCTCCATAGAGAACAATCGGAAATTGAAGCACGTTAGGAAGCTGAATCGCAATCCGATGACCAGGTTTTAAATTAGTTTTTTGCTGCAGCATGGTGGCGAAACGACTGCTTAACTCATCGATTTCTCCATAGCTTAAAGTCTGTTTAAAACAACTAAACGCCGGCAGCGCGCTGTGCTCTTTTCCAACATAATCGAGCACGTCAACAAGCGATGAGAATTTTTCGGATCTAAGTTCTTCGCCTAGTTTTTCAATCATAAGTGCATCATTTGGTTAGCAGTGACATCGCTTCTTCAAGACCTTTAACGGAAAGAGGAAACATGCGGTCTTCAACAAGCTCTTTAACTACCTCTATTGAATAACTATGTTCCCAATAATCTTTCTGGGTAGGATTAATCCAAATCATATGGTCGAAATGTTCCGCAAGTCGGTTTATCCAAACAGACCCCGATTCTTCATTATAGTGCTCGATGCTGCCGCCAACGTGTGTGATTTCATAAGGAGCCATTGTGGCATCACCAACAAAAATAACTTTGTAATCTTTAGTAAACTTATTAATGATGTCAAATGTAGACGTTGTCTCAGCATGACGGCGCTGGCTTTTCGTCCAAACCGACTCGTAAACAAAATTATGGAAATAGAAGTATTTGAGATGTTTGAATTCAGTTCGGGCCGCAGAGAAAAGCTCTTCGCAGAGTTTCACATACGGGTCCATTGAACCACCGACATCAAAAAACAGCAGGACTTTAACTGAGTTATGTCTTTCAGGAACCATTTTGATATCAAGCAGACCAGCATTCTTGGCTGTGGATGATATTGTGTCACCGATATCTAATTCATCAGCGGCCCCAGTACGGGCAAATTTACGCAGCCTGCGCAATGCCATCTTAATATTGCGAGTTCCTATCTCAACGGAATCATCTAGGTCGCGATAAGTGCGTTTATCCCAAACTTTAGCAGCCTTTCCTTGGCGACCGCCCTCTTGTCCGATTCGTATCCCCTCAGGGTTGTACCCATAAGCACCGAAAGGCGAGGTGCCGCCAGTTCCGACCCACTTATTACCTCCCTCGTGCCGCTTTTTCTGTTCTTCCATTCGCTTACGGAATTCCTCCATAAGTTTTTCTAATCCACCCAACGCTTCAATCTTCGCTTTTTCTTCCTCGCTGAGCATGGATTCTAATTCTTTTCGAAGCCAATCATCTGGAATCTCATAAAGCGAAAGATCGTCAAGGATATCGACATTTTCAAAATATTTAGCAAAGGCAATATCAAACTTATCAAAATTCTTCTCATCTTTGACCATGCACATTCTGGCCAGAAAATAAAAATCCTCAACATTACCGAATACAATATTCTGCTTCAGACACTCGAGTAGAGCAAACAGCTCGGTAAAAGATACCGGCAACTTCTGCTCTCTCAGTGCCATAAAGAAATTAATCAGCATTAACGTTTGGCCCTATGCATGAAGGCTAACTTTTCGAGCAAATGAACATCTTGCTCGTTTTTAAGTAGCGCACCATAAAGAGGCGGGATCGCATTTTTTGCATCTTTGTTTTTCAGAATTTCTTCAGGCAAATCATCGGCCATCAACAATTTTAGCCAATCAATTAATTCAGATGTCGAAGGCTTCTTCTTAAGACCAGGTATCTTTCTAACATCGAAAAAGATGTCCATGGCTTGGCTTATTAACTCTTTTTTGATGTTTGGATAATGAACATCTACAATTTTTTCCATAGTAAGGTGATCTGGAAATTCAATATAGTGAAAGAAACAGCGACGCAGGAAGGCATCTGGCAGCTCTTTTTCATTGTTACTGGTAATGATGATGATAGGTCGAGTTTTGGCTTTAATGATCTCTTTTGTCTCGTAAACATAGAACTCCATTTTGTCCAACTCTAACAGAAGGTCATTGGGGAACTCGATATCCGCTTTGTCGATTTCGTCAATTAGCAGGACAACTTGCTGGTCTGAGTCAAAAGCCTCCCATACTTTCCCTTGAATAATGTAGTTTCCGATGTCATGTACTTTATCGTCGCCTAGCTGAGAATCTCTTAGTCTTGAAACCGCGTCATATTCATACAAGCCCTGCTGCGCTTTCGTGGTGGACTTGATATGCCATTGAATAAGGGGCAAATCCAGTGAAAGAGCGATCTGCTCCGCCAGCATAGTCTTTCCAGTACCGGGCTCTCCTTTAATTAGAAGAGGTTTTTGCAAAGCGATAGCAGCGTTAACCGCCATTTGTAGCTCATCTGTGGCTACATAGTCTTCAGTACCAGTAAAATTCATAAATCTATTTCCACTACACGGTTAAATTATGGGGTATTGTAAACAGCGGGAGTCCATTAATAAAGCCCCAACCAAATGCTACTTAAATCCTGATTTAAACTACGATCGTTTAAGCGATCCGGTCTTTAATACTTAAAATTATCTGTAAGAATACTAGCTTGACAGAAAAACACTAAGGTACTGACATCAACCAGCTGCCTGCCTCGCTCTGCTATATACCAACGAAATCCCTTTCGGCTTGCAACTTTCGTCATCAATGATTTTAGAGCTAAAAACCCCAAAGTTTAAGCCATCTAGCTCTCATCTCTATAGCTTTTTTGCAGAGCCACCCAAGGATCGATATATGAAACGTTCACACTCAAGCTTTGTCAGCACTTTTGTTAACGTAACATCGAGTTCTTCAGCGTCCATCGATCTTCTTTTCAGGGTTTAAAGCAGCATTGTAATCTTCTATCTCGGTATCAACTCGGGGCAGCAGTTCTTTTTGTAATTATTTCAACTGATACTACAGAAGATCTACTTTTTCGCTGGCGGCTCGTGCTTTAGATAGAAAATTGTCAGCGGAACCCTTCATAAAAAGGCGTGGGATTATAACAACTACTAGGCATCTACTAGGCAACTAGACGCATAGTTGAGCAGGTTCACCGGATTTTCCTCGCTCCCAACTAACATCGTGCTGCCGAAGGCACTGGACATAAAACGCATAATAAAAGTTACTGGTATGCCAATCATTATGCATCATCAAAGCACATCTTGGGCAGGCAACTGTTTAGTGAATTAAAGTGTAATGATTAATAACACCTCCCGGAACGCACCCAGCAAAATAAGCCATTGTTTTAAAGGAGTTTTGAGAGAAAGAGTAACAAGCTAAGGATTCAATCAGAAAATGTTGGCGCAAGAAAATGTTGATTCCTGCAAAGTCGTCAGTAACAACCTCAACTTCTATTAGGTAATTGATCTTAAGGTTTTTTTTTATAAAAATAGACGATTGTTGCGATACCAATGGAGCTCAGCAATACCAATAAGAGCGGTATTAAGCCTCTAGAAAGTGCTTCTGACCCTTTAGTAATCAAATCCAAGGTTGAAACCATGAGAGCTGGAGCAAGGGTGTCTCCCTGATCATTGGCATAGGCTGGGGTAAAAGCCAGTCCTAAGTAAACCGCTCTAAGGCAATACAACGACCAGACCGGTTTAACTGTTTTAGTAAAGCCGTGTAACACCCAATAAAATAGAGCGCCAGCGCTGACATAGATCAGCCAAATCAGTGAGTAATCGAATTCAGAGCTCATAGCTTTCTTTTCATCTGTTCAACCCTCGGCACTTACCCAACGAATAACATGTTCCTCATATCCTTCTGGGTGGACGTACTCTTCAGAAATAACTTTATTGCTGATCGTAATGTCCGCGTCAGTTATTTCTTCCCGGGACCCTGCGATAAGAGGATGCCATGCAAATAGAGGCTTATCCAATGCTCGTAACTTATACGCGCAGGTACCAGGCATCCAGTTTGTTGCCTCGATATCTAAAGTTTTTACATCGATACAATCAGGTACATTAACAGATCGTTGTTCATAACAACCACAGCGGCTAGTCTCCTGATCAAAATATCGGCATACGACTCTGGTCCAAACTAGCTTGTCTGCATCCTCGTCGACGAATTTCTTTAAACAGCACCGGCCGCAGCCATCACATAGCGCCTCCCACTCCGAGCTGTTGAGAGATGACAGTGGCATTTCCCAAAAGCTCTCTCTCAGAACTGGTTCATTTTTCTCCACGCTGTCAGTCATTCTAATTAACAACTGTTAGTGACGTAAGGAACTCAGTTGCTAGGATTTCCTGACGCCAGTTTTCCTGTCCACCTTCCCAATTCAACTTACCAGTCTGATTGTAGCGCTTAATAATATCTAGTAAATGCTTTTTGCGGCCCAATAATTCCGGTGCCAGTTGATACTGAATAGCTTTCTCCTCTACTATTTTTTGCAAAGATTTGAGAGTTTTTCGAGCCGATCCCTCTACGGGATAGTTCAGATTGGATCTATCCAGTGGGGTAGCGTCACTATTCTGCTTATTTAGGATTTCAGAGAGATCGTGAGCGTAACGCTGAAGAAATTTTGGCTCTTGTACCTTCACGGATCTTAATAGATCTTCATCTATCAACGGGGCCTGAGCCACGGCTACGGCTATAGCCTGAAGATCATTGTCTTTTACAATCCAGCTTCTTGGTCTATTTCGCAATCGAGACTCTGTTTCTCTCCAAAGACAAAGTCGCCTTGAAAAGCGAAGAGCTTTGTCACTTAGTCTCCATGCATTGCTGATGCCCGCGTATAAAGTACTCCAATATACCTCGTCTTCGACCTGCTCTGCCGCTTTAAGCATCGTTTCAGTTTCAGCTTCGAACCACGACAATCTTGATTTGCTTATCAGTGCGTCACGAAGCGTATTTGCAATATCTAAGAGATAGATAACGTCGTTAGCGGCGTATTGTAATTGGTTTTCTGTCAAAGGCCGCCTTAACCAATCTGATCGGGTCTCACCTTTTTCTACAGTGATGCCAGTTTGCTGCTCCACAAGAGCTTGATAGCTTAAACTGAATCCAAGACCTAAAAAAGCTGCTGCTAACTGCGTGTCAAAAAGGTTTTTGGGCAGGCAAGCTATGTGGGTAAGCAAAAGATTTAGATCTTCACTGGCCGAATGGACAACTATGATGCAATTGGAATTTATCAATAATTCTCTGAAGCAATCCCAGTCTTTTATTTCAAGAGGGTCTATCAGATATACCGCGTCTTCATCGGCAATCTGCAATAGTCCAATTTTAGCGTAGAAGGTGTTCGTTCTCATGAATTCTGTATCTAACGCTATGGCAAAGGAATCTTGCCAACGCTTGCACAGAGTAGCGAACTCTTCATCACTAGTGATGTAACTTACTTCGGGAGATTCATTCATAATTTATGTTTCTGTCATTTGTCATCTGGCTTTTAGCTTTTGCCCATAATTTTTCTACCAGAGAGAGCATGACTTAGCGTTCCGCCGTCGACAAACTCAAGCTCACCTCCTACCGGAACACCATGAGCAATTCGAGAAACAACTACTTCAATGTCTCTTAATTGTTCAGCTATGTAATACGCTGTCGCCTCGCCTTCAACTGTTGGGTTGCAAGCAATTATTAGTTCTTCAATATTTTGATTACTCACTTTTTCAACCAAGCGAGGAATACCAAGCTGCTCTGGCCCTATTCCATCTATAGGGGACAAGTGTCCCATTAGAACAAAATAAATACCGCGAAAAGACCCAGATTGCTCAATTGCAAATACATCTGCTGGTGATTCCACCACGCAACATAGAGATTTATTCCTTGAAGAACTTGCACAGATGCGGCAAATGGGTTCTTCAGTTAGCGTTCCGCAGTCTGTGCAATTCCCAACTTTCTCAAGTGCTTCGGCCAATGCACTGCTCAATTGTTTAGCACCTACTCTATTTCGCTCCAGTAGTTGCAAGGTCATACGCTGGGCAGATTTCGGACCCACTCCCGGCAAGCAACGGAATGCTTCGATTAGCTGGTCAATTAATGGGCTTGAATTCATTGTCAATTCTATCTCTAAATTTGGCGGTCAGTTAAAACGGAAATTTAAATCCTTCCGGCAAATTAAGACCGTCCGCCATATTGCCAAGTGATGATTTATTGTGATCTTCTATCTTTTGAACAGCGTCATTGACAGCCGCTGCGATCAGGTCTTCGACCACAGTTTTATCTTCTGACATTAAGCTGGCATCGATTTGAACCCCAAGTACATCGTGTCTACCATTCATACTAACGGTGACCAAACCGGCTCCAGACTGACCTGACACTACTTTGCTGGCTAGCTCTTCCTGAGCCTTTTTCATTTGCTCTTGCATCTGCTTAGCCTGATTCATGATTTCGTTAAAATCTGTCATCGTCTGCCCT
Source organism: Gammaproteobacteria bacterium (assembly GCA_963854625.1). GTDB lineage: Bacteria > Pseudomonadota > Gammaproteobacteria > Pseudomonadales > Pseudohongiellaceae > UBA9145. Next base: position 55,059 of record CAWKZY010000008.1, read on the forward strand.
TATTGTTATCTTTTGCTTTAATTGAACTAATACTATCTTTAACAATCGCCCCGGAAAAGCGTGTCAATAAATCTTGAACAGTTGAATCTTGTTCAAAATCCATAACCATTTCAGCATGCTTTTCGGCTCTCAATCTTTGGTTGAAAAGCGCTGGAGTTTCTTTATTCACATCAGCGATTTCAACTTTGACGGCTATTTTCTGTTCTAACCAATCACTGAAAACCGCTTCAATTCTCTCCAGCAACTCATCGCCAAACACGGCGCTTTGATTAACGTCCAAGCGCAACTCAATCACAGTACCCTCAACCGACAGAATCTGAGTATTGGCCAGAACATTAGCGACAATACCATTAGCCGGCACACTGGCGAAATTTATCAACCAAAAATCATGATTAAGGTTTTGCAAACTAACGGCTTCACCCAGCCTAGGATAGGGATTTTCAATATGGGCAGTTGTTTTGTTGGGGGTCTTATCTGGTGTTTCGCTTGAACTCGTGGTGTCCTGCGCTAGACATAGCTCTTTCACTGACTCATTGTTTAGTTCGGGGTTCGACGTAAGGTTTAGAGGTTCTTGTGCGGTGCCACTGTCCGAATTGGCTGCCTCCTCGGGTCGATCAATATTTTCATGCTTGGCCAACAGTGCTTCAGGTACTATAGCCGCAACACTGCTTCTAATTGTTGCTGACGTTATCGCTGATTGCGCTATTAGGTCGTCAGCAGACTTTTCTAATGGGGTGTTGTTCAGCGAATCTAATTCAGCTTGGTCTGTTTTAGCGAGGGTTTCATAAGCTGGATCTTCAGCTGGGGTTAGCTTTTTTTTTTCGATACCCGCTGCAGCGGGCTGACCGCTATTCGATGAGCCGCTCTCAATATGGGCGTCTGATTCTTTGTTTCCATCGGCAACGTATGTCGGTGAAAAAACCATCATTCTTAAAAGTAACATTTCAAATGTGGCACGTACTTCCGCAGAATAACGAAGTTCTTCGCGACCTTTTGAGCCTATTTGATAGTAGAGTTGCACGTCTTCGGCGGCTATTTCTCCTGCTATTTGCAGGACCTTATCCTTATCCCCAAAGCTATTATCTGTAGCATCCGGCATCACTTGAGCAATTGCCACTCGATGCAATAGCGTCAATAAACTGTCTAAGGTGTGTGCATAATCTGGAGTCTGCTCAGCTATAATGCGCACTAGTTCCAAGACGTCTTTAACACTTCCGCTCGCCATATTACTGAGCAATTGAAAAACTTGTTGCTGCTCTGGAATGCCGAGCATTTCAACGACGCCAGTGGCTGATATGCTGCCGTCACAGAACGAAACAGCTTGGTCGACTAAGGTCAAAGCATCGCGCATGCTGCCGGCGGCAGCTGCTGCTATTTGCCAAAGAGCTTCTTCATCAAAGGCTATTTCTTCTTGAATCAGGACTGTACCCAGATAATCAGAAATCATCTTCGGACTTAAATTCTTTAGATTAAACTGCAAACACCGAGACAGTATCGTTATCGGTAGCTTTTGCGGATCAGTAGTCGCAAAAAGAAATTTTACGTGGGGCGGAGGTTCTTCTAAGGTTTTCAACAGCGCATTGAAACTGTGCGTGGAAAGCATATGCACTTCGTCGATCAAATAGACTTTGTAACGCCCTCTAGCCGGTGTGTATTGAACGTTTTCCAGTAACTCTCGAGTATCTTCGACCTTTGTTCGCGACGCCGCATCAACCTCGTGCAAATCGATGAAACGACCTTCACTGATTTCCTTGCAGGAGTCACATTTTTCACAAGGTTTAGAGCTAACCCCCTCTTCGCAGTTCAAGCATTTAGCTAAAATGCGGGCAAGAGTTGTTTTGCCAACTCCTCGTGTGCCTGTAAAAAGGTAGGCGTGGTGCAAACGCTGCTTATCAAGCGCATTGATTAGAGATTTAAGGACATGAGCCTGGCCCGCTACTTCGGTGAAATTACTCGGGCGCCATTTCCTGGCAAGTACTTGATAGCTCATAAGGGAGTCGAGTTTATAGACGGTGAATAGTAAATATTTATTAAGTGCTTTTTTTGATCCCAGATCAAAGAAATTAAGGTGGCAGCTCCTGCCAGCCACACCACGGCACATGAGTCGGTTACTACCGTTGCTCCCTTCCGGGCCTGGCGGAGTTTATAACTTATCATTGCGCGGGGACCGGCAAGAGATACCATTAAGCATCATAGCACAGTCGACTTCCTATGCAGCGGCGGATTATGGGAAATTAATTGCGAGGAAGCAAGCACTGCCGACCATTGATTTGCATAATTATCAGCAGTACCTGTCAATTCCACTCAGATTTTCAATATTTAGCTCGACCTAGCCTAGGATAAACCCTAGGGCAAAGCTAATGTGACAATCCTTGAATCCTGACCTCCGCCCACAGCGATTGCTAAATATTGCTTTCCACCTGCCATGTAAGTCATAGGAGTTCCCGAGGGAGGAAGCGGTAAATCTATTTCGTGAACAATTTCACCACTCGCTTTATCAAATGCCCGTAGGAGGTTGCGAGGACCATCTGACTGCGCCAAAAACAACAAAGTTTTGGTTAGAACAGGACCCGTTCTACTCTGGCTTCCCACTGGACCTGGGTCCAAAATCCCCATGTCGATAATTTTCTGACGTATTCCTTCGCCATGAGGGACCATCCATTCATGCTCTCCGGTGTTGAGGTTAATGGCTGTTATCCGGCCGTATGGAGGTTTCGTTAACGGTAAGCCTTGTGGCCCACCAACAGATGACGCACCACCTCGGACATATTTTAGATTTGATTTCGCAGGATCGGCTTCTAACAGTTGCACAACTATCGGCGAGGATGCTGATGGTATGTAGTACAGACCAGTATCAGGATCAAAAGAGGCACCATGCCACTCCCCTCCGCCTGCCCAACCAGGAAAGTTAATTGTTCCTCGAAGTGATGGAGGCGTGAACAAAGGGCCATAGTCAAATTTTTCAATGTTCTGCAAAGCTTCATTACGCAGTTCAACGGTGAAATCAATTAGCGTTTCGTCAGTTATACCTTGTAGCTCAAACGGCGCAGGTTTAGTTGGGAACGGCTGAGTTGGTGAAAGCTTTTCCCCCGGCACTGAACTTGCAGGAACAGCGCGTTCTTCAATTGGCCAAACCGGCTCCCCTGTTACCCTGTCAAAGACATAGCTAAAGCCCTGCTTAGAAATAGCGACTACTGCTTTAATTGCCTTGCCATCCACATTGATATCAACAAGTGTTGGCGCCGCAGGCAGGTCGTAATCCCAGACCCCGTGATGAACCATTTGATAGTGCCAAATCCGCTCGCCGTTATCCGCTCTGACTGCAAGCAAACTTTCTGCAAACAAATTGTCTCCCTTGCGCAGCCCGCCATACCAGTCATTAGTGGGAGTCCCAATCGGGATATAAACAATACCCAGTTCGTCGTCAGCGCTCATGATGGTCCAGCTATTAGTGTTGCCGGTGTATTCCCATGAACCGTCTTCCCAAGTTTCATTGCCGAACTCACCAGCTTGAGGAATCGTCTTGAACATCCACTCCAAGGCACCGGTTTCTGGGTTAAATGCTCTTACATTACCTGGCGGCATTTCTTTGGTTGTGGGGCCATCATTAATAATAGAATTAACAACAACGCGATTATTTGTGATTAGTGGCGGCGATACCACACCGTACTGACGACGATCTATCTCACGGCCTAGACCTTGAGCCAAATCGAGCTTGCCTTGATCTGCAAAACTAGGATCCGGCTTACCCGAAACAGCATCGATGGACCAAAGATAAGAATCATTAGTCGCCAGGAAAATTCGCTGTTTGCCATTGCCCTTCCAATACCCAACCCCACGGGTGTTATAGCCTAGATTAGGCGGCCTGCCTGCTTCCCAAGCTTTGGTATCAAATACCCATTTCTCAGCGCCAGTTTGAGCATCCAGTGCCGCTATTCGACCGAATGAGGTAGGCACATACATCGTACCGTTAACAACGATGGGGGTGGCTTTGTAACCTGCGGGGGTCGCCCGGTAGTTTTCTTGCTTGAAATTCTCGGCAACAGTTGCGTTATCCGAACTTTGCCAATTCCATGCATTGGTAATTGTGCTGACATTGGCCTTATTAATCTGATCGAACGGCATATATTTTTGCGAACCGTTGTCACCGCCATAGCTTGGCCAGTCATTGGCCAAGGCAAGCGAACCTGTGCTTAATGCCACGAAAAGCACTAAGATTTTTGATTTTTCTAGAAGATTCATACGGTTACCATCAAACTACTGTTATTTAGATAGCACGAGTCTACAACAAGCCAAAGCAAAGAGACAATTAGGCTAGATGAATTGCAAGTTATAGCAGACGAGGTGGTCTTGAGGGAGTTGGTGATCGCTTAGCAAAAGAGAAAATAGCTGAAGATAAGACCTTGCTTCGTTATTCAGCTTAGCTGAATAACGAAGGGAAAAGTGGCGGTGAGACAGGGATTCGAACCCTGGGATGGGTATAAGCCATCACACACTTTCCAGGCGTGCGCCTTAAACCGCTCAGCCATCTCACCGTGTTCTGTTTGCCGATCAATAAGATCGGACTTAAATTTTATTCCGTCAGGGGTGCATTCCATTTTGTCTAAGACAAAATTTCACTTTGCGGGGGCTACCCTCAGTGTTGCGCGCTATCGCGCTGGTCGAACCTGTGGACAGATATAAGCCGCCTCTCCATGTCTTGCTTACTGAACTAAAAGATTGGTCTTAATAGCTATCGCATAGAGGTTAGATCAAATCCCGATCCAGCCACAGTAAAACCGCGCGTACTTTATCCTAGCAATAGCCCCATTACAAGGACATTACTGTCTTATCAATCGTGCATTTACAGCGTCAGAACCCAATAGCTGAGTACTTCGATAGACATTGATGTCGATCCCTCCACGGCGAAGATAATTCATCCCTATCAAGAGTTCGGTTGGCTTGCAGTGAATCATGATATCCCGGTAGATTCTCTCGGCGCACTCTTCGTGATAGCCCTGATGAGATCTAAAGCTGCACAGGTAACGAAGTAACGATTCTTTAGGTATCTGCATGCCTGTATACTGGATCGATACGCTGGCCCAGTCAGGCTGCCCTGTGACTGGGCAATTGGATTTGAACAAGTCTGAATAAAGCTCTTCGTCAAACACTAAATTTCCATTGCAACCCAATAGCTGGTCGTTTGGAACGATATCGATAATTTCTATATCTGCTTGGTCGATGCACACACCCGCAGGCGAATTTTCTGACTGCCTGACTGTTCTCATTAACGGCGTGACTAAAACCTTCACTTCAGACTTGGTTACCTGAGACAGGTCCCTGCAAATCACATCGATAACTTTTCCTACGGTCTCAAAACGTTCCTGATTAAATGAGTTCAAGTACAGCTTTAAAGATTTCGATTCAACGATGTTTTCAGATTCGCAGTTGACGAAGAATTCCGCAATCGCTACTTGTGGCTTACCTTTTGACGTCAACCAGGAAAGCTCATAAGCCTGCCAATGATCCAGTCCGTACATACGGATTTTCTTATCGATATCGAGAAGCGAACGTGCTGGCCAACGTGGGATTGGATATAAAACTTCCGGACTGTATGTTTCCGGGTAATTAGTCTCACCGCCCAATGGGTTTTCAATGGTCATGATTTGCTACCCCAGTCTCAACTTCTCAATCCTTTACCATTTCTTAACAGCCAAATGCAGGCCGTGAATAATACGGCTATGAATACGCCTAAGATAATAAAGGCCCAATACACATCGACATCAGAACTCCCTAAAATGCCATATCGAAAGGTATTTACCATATAGAATATTGGGTTAAGCCCTGACACAGTTTGCCAAAAAGGTGGCAGCAGCTGGATAGAATAGAAAACCCCACCAAGATAAATCAACGGAGTCAAAACGAAGGTCGGTATAATAGAAATATCGTCAAAACTATTAGCAAAAATCGCGTTAATGAATCCGGCCATCGAAAAAACAGTCGACGTTAGTAGAATTACAGAAAGCGTAATCAAGGGATTCTCTATGGTAAGCCCCCCAAACAGAATCGCCACAGTTGTCACAATGCCGCCAACTGCCAATCCTCTGGTCATGCCCCCAACGATAAACCCCAGTAAGATAATGTAATTTGGAACCGGAGAAACTAACAACTCTTCAATACTTCGCTGGAACTTGTGACTAAAAAAACTCGACACAACGTTAGAGTATGAATTCTGAATAACCGACATCATGATAAGACCCGGCACTATAAAATCCATATAGTCATAGCCGCCCATATCGCCAATCCGCCGCCCTACCAGATTGCCAAAAATAACAAAATACAGACCTATGGTGATAACCGGTGGCACCAGGGTCTGCAGCCAGATTCTTGAAAAGCGCCTGACTTCCTTTATGACAATTGTCTCGAATGCTATGTATTTATGATTAGAAAACATGGCGGTTTTACTCATTGGTTTTCACTCAGCTTTGATATAAAGAGCTGCTCTAAACGATTAGATTTATTTCGCATGGCCACCACTTTGACCTGTAAGGCTTCTATGATTTTGAATACTGAATTCAACTGAACCCCGGCTGTGATGGTCACTTCAATACAATGCGAGTCTACCGGCTGATAAGTAACTCCGGCAAGTTCATACTCGGTGCCTGCTATCTGATCAAACTTACCCGTCAGATCATTGCTGGTATCAATTATGTAAACTTGCGAATCCAGCTCGCTTAGTAATTGCTTCATACTGGTATTTTCAACTATCCGGCCTTTATCGATAATAGCGATGTTCCGACAAAGCTGCTCGGCCTCTTCAAGATAATGTGTCGTCAAAATTATTGTAGTGCCGCTTTCATTAATCTCCGTTAGAAATTCCCACATTGATTTGCGCAGTTCAATATCCACCCCTGCAGTTGGTTCATCCAGAATAAGCAACCCAGGCTCATGAATCAGTGCCCTAGCAATCATCAACCTGCGCTTCATCCCCCCGGAAAGGGACCGTGACTGGTCATTCCTTTTTTCCCAAAGTCCTAGCTTTCGAAGATACTTCTCACACCGCTCACTGGCTAAGGCTCGCGGAAGCCCGTAATACCCAGCCTGAGTTAGAACAATATCTTTCACCCGCTCGAACTGACTGAAATTAACCTCTTGAGGAACAACCCCGAAGTTTAGTTTTGTTTCAAAAACATGAGTGTCGACGTTACGACCGAACACCTCAACCGAACCTCCCGTCTTGTTGACTAAAGTCGAGATGACACCGATGGTGGTGGACTTGCCGGCACCATTTGGTCCTAAGAGTGCGAAAAAGTCCCCCTGCTCCACCTCCAGAGATATTCCTTTAAGCGCCTCAAAGCCATTAGCATAGGTTTTACGTAATTCTTTTATCGAAATTGCTAAAGTCATAAATACTATCTAGGTTGAGAAAAACGTGAGTATGTCTTTTACGCATTGCTCGTGCAAATCAGACGAGGTCAATTTCAAAATTACGGGCAAAAAAAAGCCCGGCTTAAGCCGGGCTTTTTAAATTGGCGTCCCCAAGGGGTTTCGAACCCCTGTTGCCTGGATGAAAACCAGGTGTCCTAGGCCTCTAGACGATGGGGACATAGAAGCTAGCCTTGCGGCGTTTTCGAGAGCGGGGGATTCTAAGAAGCTTGGCCTTCTCAGTCAAGAGTTAACTGGTATTTTTTCAATGAAATACTACACTTTTTAATGGGAATCCCTTTTTTGAGTCAAATAATGGCAGTTTCACACTTAATTTCGATAAGCAATAGTGCAGCAGATGATATTTAGCCCAACCATTTTTGGGGTTATGATTACGGCTGCCCTCTCTATGATATTTTTTGGCTATGTAAGCAAAGGTCATGAACGCCGCGCAGCAGCAAAAACCAACAAAATTGCCAGACTCAAAGTGAGAGCGCGCAAGCTCGATAGCATAATCGTCGGATTGCCGTCGACATACCTGCCGAAAACACTTAAAGCACTCATTTACGCGAGAATTGTTGATAGTCTTACACAAATGTACAGCCTTTCTGGGAACGACAGCATTAATCAACAAGTAGAGAGGGTTCGCCAAACCTTATCGACGCTTGTTGATCTCGAACCAAATCAAGCTCCTGCCTCAGCACGCCAAAAGTCGGAAGCAGAGCTCAAGGAATACAAACACCTCCTCAAAGATCTCTACAGTTTGATTCTTGAATTTCATTCTGAAGGTACTCTGCCTCAGACTACCACCCACACACATCTCGAGATTGTTAAGTCTCAAATGCTAAAAGTAACCTTAGAGACTTATAAGACAGCAGCTAACGCCGCCTCGGCAGACAACAACACCGGCTTGGCCCACCATTACAACTCAATGGCTTTGAACCGCCTAGACCAAGATCAAGCGCTTTCGGGATTTGACGAGGAAATACACTATTTTAAAGAACAAATTTCATTGCTAGACCAGAGAATGCGAGAATCCATTGCCCTTTTAGATGAACAAGACGGGCTAAAAGAAGCGGCACTCGCCGAATGGAAAGCACATGAGTCAGCAGGAAACGACTGGAAGAAAAAACGGTTTTAATAAATCCCTGTAGTAATAAGGCTTTTTTAATAGAAAGGGAATGTAGTGAAGAAATGCTTATTGATCTGTAAAACTCACACCTTATGCCAGCACTCAGTTCTATTATCTCCTACCTCAGCCTGCTAGGAATCTCCGTGTTTGTGTTGAATAGTTAGCAGCTAAAAGCATCCTGCAAGAGCCCTGAGCGCTCGATCCCCCTGATGGGAAATGGAAATGACTTAGCCCTTTAGTCCATAGAAATTGATGATGCCTACACACCCCAAGCAAAAACGATAAAGTTGATGAGAAAAACCTGCCGTTTTGAAGTCTATTGATCCTGAATAGATTTTTGCCACCTCGCCGCCGAACGTCTCAATTAAATTGAGACCCGAAACTGAGGACTTGGCGAATTTAGAGGAAATCAAGAGCGGCTCTGATCACTGCCTCCAACAATTTCCCCGATTTTCCTTGCTCGCGGCCTTTATAATAGCGCTGAGTAAAATTGCGCCAGCGCCTCAAAACGATAAACGCAAATCCTCAGCTACTCGACACAGTGCTGCGCGAGCTTTACCGAACTGCGGCTATAACGATATTACTGTGCGGTAAGACAAGTAACAGCAAATTCTCTCTTGGGCAGCTAAAGATGCTAACGGATGAAGTTATAGCAGAGCTCGATATGCCGTACAGGACACTTAGTTATTCTGAACTTAGGTTACTTCGTAAAAGCGACATCAAACGCATGCTACAGGCTTGGGTAAAACCCGAGATCCAGCAATCTCCGAGGATTTATCATAGCCGGCGCTGACAGGAAATATGTCAACGCTACCGCTTATCTTAAATGTGCATCCAGCCAATAAGACCCGCAACAAATCCTCAAACCAGCGTTAGCAATGATTTTGTCGCATGGAAAGCGCCCCGCTTGGACCAAAAAGGTCTATAAAATGGCGTCCTAAGCACTTTTCAATCTTGACCGATCTTTTCCTCTATGACATGCTGAAGAACTGCCGATAACCTTTGCATCGCTAAATTATCGAATATAATTATTTCAGGTTTATGGCAAGTACACTAATATTAGTATTGCTAAAAGCGGGTCGTAGCCCGCAAGAAAAATTGTATTCCACTCAATTATACGACCGCTCCATAAGACCAAACGTGACTAACAAAGCATCGGAGCCGACTGAAAGACGTCGCTAGAGACCAGAATGAGCATAAGCATGGATCAAAGACTTATCGAAGAAGGCACCGCGCAACTAACAAGCGAGATTGAAGTGCTTGAAGCCTGGTTAAGAGAGTTAGAGATGCTCAAGGGTAATGACATAGAAACAGTAGCAGCTAGGAAATCTTATAACGACATGCTGCGAAGTCGCCGGGAAATGCTCAGTAGCTTGGATCAACAGTCTACACTACAAACTGTTTCACCCAAGTAAGCACTCAAATAGACACTCAAATAGATACCCCGAACAGCACCCTGACAAAACAAGCACCGATCCACATTCTATTTGTAATCACCTCCATACAACAAATACTTATTCGTCCGCCACAAGAGCAATTTGGCCCTCCACCCCTAAAACAGAATTATTTTTCCTATGCTGACTGAAACCCAAGCCAACACTATGCTTTCTTTGCAAGCAAGTATGAATTTCAAAATCGATCCAGATTGGGTGGAAGCTCGATACCCGTATCTACTCGCAGTGGTTATTGAAGGCGCTGAAGCCATAGAGCATCACGGCTGGAAATGGTGGAAAAAGCAGCACAAGGACTTACCTCAGCTGCAGATGGAACTGATCGATATTTGGCATTTTATGCTATCAGAAATCTTGCTTAGGAATGATGCCGATGAGGAAAAGGCCGTCATGTTTTTAAATCAGGCTATAGCAGATTCAGAGCATCTTCAGTCCCTCAGTTTTGACGGGCAAGACTACCCACTCAAAGAGCTAGGGCTTTTGCAGCAAATTGAACTACTAATCGCTTTGGCTGGAGCAAGAAGAGTCGAAGTTGGGTTATTTTCGTCGATTATGAGATTGTGCGAGCTAGATTGGAACGGCTTGTTCTCTCAATACGTAGGTAAGAATGTACTCAATGTTTTTCGACAGGACCACGGTTACAAACAAGGCACTTATTTAAAACAGTGGAACGGGCAGGAAGACAACGAGCACCTTGTCGAAATATTAAACCAGCTTGATCCTGAGATCGAGAGCTACAAAGAACAACTTTACAGCCAACTTGAGTCTAGATATCCAGGCGAGGCCGCCTAAGCGGCCTCAAACATCATCTGAATTCCCTGAACACAAAGCCATCTCAGACGTTATTTATAGTAAGCGTTCTCAGTGACTGTATGGTCAGTAACGTCCCTTACTTCCCTAAGCTGCGGTATCTGCTCTAAGAGAGTTTTCTCTACCCCGTTTTTAAGAGTTACATCAACCATCCCGCAGCCCTGACAGCCACCACCAAACCGTAGCACAGCAATGTCCTCTTCAAACAACTCTTCCAAAGTAACATTGCCACCGTGGGCGGCTAAACCCGGATTAATTTCATTATAAAGAATGTAATTAACACGGTCTTCAAGAGGACTATCTTCGGATATTTTGGGTAAACGTGAATTTGGTGCCTTAATGGTTAATTGGCCGCCCATGGTGTCTTTCGCATAATCAACTACAGCCTCCTCTAGGTAAGGAATGCTCGGCTTGTCAATGTACGCGCGTAAGCTTGGGTATTCCTTCAACTCATCCCCAGCCTGTTCCTCACCTGGTCTACAGAAAGAGATGCAAGTCTCTGCTCTAGGAGTACCAGCATCAAGAATGAAAACGCGCACAGCCATGCCTTCACATTCCTGTTTTTTAAGAAGCTCTGTTAAGTACTCTTGGGCTGATTCTGTAATGATAACCATAGTAGATCTCGTGAATATTTTTAGACGTAGTAATGATACTGCAAGCGAAGGGAAACTTAAATACTTGAGTGCTTTACTGGGTTATTATTATGATTCTCCATGGAGAGTCATAATAATGTCTAAACACGTTTTTTTTGCTATAATATCTCGCTATTTTTACTCACCAAAATCAGGTTAGCCAATGTCACGCGCTGCAATCCAGAAAAAACTTCACGACGCTCTAAATCAACGAATCCTATTGCTGGACGGCGCGATGGGGACGATGATTCAAAATAAAAAGCTTACAGAGAGTGATTTTAGGTCTGAACGCTTTAAGGACTATGAGAGAGATATTGCAGGCAACAATGATTTGCTCACCCTGACCCAGCCGCAGGTCATAAAAGATATTCATTTAGCTTATTTATTTGCCGGCTCTGACATTGTTGAAACCAATACATTTAACAGCACCAGAAGCTCACAGTCCGATTACGGCCTTGAAGAACTTAGCTACGAGCTAAATTTTGCAGCAGCTCAGTTAGCGCGCCAAGCCTGTGACGAAGTAAATCTGCTAACTCCAGATAAACCGCGATTTGTAGCTGGTGTCCTCGGGCCAACGAGTAAAACAACGTCCCTTTCACCGGATGTTAATGACCCAGCATTTCGTAATATTAGCTATGACGAATTAGTTGACGATTATAAAAACTCAATAAGGGGATTAATCGAGGGCGGCGTCGACATTCTTTTAATTGAAACCGCTTTTGACACACTCAATGCCAAAGCTGCTATCTTTGCTGTTCAAGATTGCTTTACAGAATTAGGCGAAACTTTGCCTTTAATGATATCGGGGACCATAACCGACGCCAGTGGGCGCACCTTGTCAGGCCAAACTGTTGAAGCTTTCTATCACTCCGTAGCTCATGCTAAGCCGCTATCAGTAGGTTTTAACTGTGCATTAGGCGCTGATCAGTTACGCCCCCATATTGCTGAGATTTCGGCCTTGGCAAACTCACTTATTTCTACACACCCCAATGCGGGGCTACCAAATGAGTTTGGCGAGTATGATCAGAGCCCAGAAGAAATGGCTGTAATCGTCGGAGAGTTTGCTGCTAGCGGCTTCGTCAATATACTTGGCGGCTGCTGCGGCACCACGCCAGCTCACATAGTTAAGTTAGCAGAAGCTATAAGTGACATCGCCCCACGCAAACTCCCTAAAACTAACCCTGCTTGCCACCTGAGCGGCCTGGAAGCCTTCAATATCACAGGCGACTCACTGTTTGTAAATGTTGGCGAGCGAACCAATGTGACTGGCTCTGCAAAGTTTGCACGCTTGATCATCGACGATGACCTAGAAGAAGCTTTAGAAGTCGCAAAACAGCAAGTTGCAGCCGGCGCACAAATAATAGACATCAACATGGATGAGGGCATGCTCGATTCTGAAGCTGCCATGGAAAAGTATCTTAAACTAGTAGCTTCAGAGCCAGAAATTAGTCGGGTTCCAATCATGATCGATTCTTCCAAATGGGAGATCATAGAAACCGGATTAAAATGTGTCCAAGGTAAGGCTATTGTCAATTCCATTAGTTTAAAAGAAGGCGAAAAGGAATTTCTCGACAGAGCAAGACTTTGTCAACGTTACGGCGCTGCAGTCGTTGTTATGGCTTTTGATGAATCAGGACAAGCGGACACGCTTACTCGGAAAAACACAATCTGTAAACGTAGCTACGACCTGTTGTTAGAGAAATTGGATTTTTGCCCTACCGATATAATCTTTGACCCTAACGTCTTCGCTATAGCCACCGGCATTGAGGAACACAATAACTATGCTGTGGACTTTATTGAAAGCTGCAAATACATCAAAGCAAACCTGCCAGGGGCTTTAATTTCTGGCGGCATCAGCAATGTCTCATTTTCATTTCGAGGCAACAATCTAGTTCGTGAAGCCATTCACTCTGTTTTCCTGTATCACGCAATTAAAGCGGGATTAACAATGGGAATTGTTAATGCCGGTCAACTCGCGGTATATGATGATATTCCTGCAGATTTGAAGAAGGTGGTTGAGGCTGTAGTCCTAAACACAGACCCTGAGGGTACAGAAGCTCTAATGCTTGTTGCCCAGTCTTATAGTGGCAGCAAAGGTATGCAAGTCGTAGAGGACTTAGCTTGGCGCGAAAAAAACGTTGAAGACAGGCTTAGCTATGCCTTAGTCAAGGGTATAACTAAATTTATTGAAGAGGATACTGAAGCTGCACGACAACTTTTACCAAAACCCATAAAGGTGATTGAAGGACCTCTCATGCGCGGCATGGATGAGGTTGGCGATCTCTTTGGAGCTGGCAAGATGTTTTTGCCACAGGTGGTCAAAAGCGCCCGTGTAATGAAGCAAGCAGTGGCATATTTATTGCCCTTTATTGAAGCCGAAAAAGACGGTGGGGAAATCACCACCAAAGGCAAAATTTTGCTCGCGACTGTAAAAGGTGATGTTCATGACATCGGAAAAAATATTGTAGGTGTTGTTCTCGGCTGCAATAATTACGACGTCATCGATCTAGGCGTTATGGTGCCAGCTGCACGTATTTTGGAAGTCGCTAAAAAAGAAAATGTAGATATTATTGGCCTTAGCGGATTGATCACACCATCGCTAGATGAAATGGTTCATGTCGCTAGTGAGATGCAGCGCCTAGATTTTCATGTGCCGCTACTCATAGGTGGCGCCACCACATCAAAAGCACACACTGCCGTCAAGATAGAAGAACACTACAAAAACGATAGCACGATATACGTGCCAGATGCCTCTCGTAGCGTAACGGTAGTAAGCAATCTTCTCAACTCCGAAACAAAGGGCGATTACTGCGCAAATATAAAAGAAGAATATGTCACTGTTCGCGAGAGAACTGCCAACAGAGCCAAAAAGCGCAAGCTATTGAGCTTCGCAAAAGCGAATGCTAATCGACCTAGCTTGAATTGGGATTCTTATAAGCCAACACGGCCGAAGTTTACTGGCACCAAAGTGTTTGAAAATTTCTCTCTCGAAACGCTAAGGAAATACATAGACTGGACTCCATTTTTTATTACTTGGAGCTTAGCAGGTAAATACCCAGCAATTCTTCAGGATGAAAGAGTAGGCGAAGCGGCTCGTGATTTGTTTAGCGATGCACAAGAAATGCTGAATGAGATTATCGAACAGAATCTACTTACCGCAAAAGCGGTGATCGGTTTATGGCCGGCTAATAGAGTCGGAGACAACGACGTTGAGCTCTTCACAGGTAAAGGCAATAGTGAATCTACAGAAACCTTGCATTTCTTGCGGCAGCAAATGCCAAAAGAGCCGGATCTTTCAAATCTGTCTTTGGCGGACTATATTGCGCCAGCGGGGGTTGAAGACTACATCGGTGGATTTGCCGTGACAGCAGGAATCGGTGCTGGCGTCCTTTCTGCGAAATATGAGAAAGAGAACAACGATTACGCCTCACTCATGGTCAAAGCCCTTGCAGACAGGCTAGCAGAGGCATTTGCAGAGCATATGCACTTACTCGTCAGAAAAGAATTTTGGGGCTACGCTCCAGATGAAAAGCTAGCCAACCAAGAACTGATTACAGAGAAGTATCAAGGCATTCGCCCTGCGCCGGGTTATCCCGCTTGCCCCGATCACTCCGAAAAGGAAACATTGTTCAAGCTGCTAAATGCCAATGAAGAGATTGGCATAGAATTAACAGAAAGCTTCGCTATGATGCCGGCAGCGAGCGTCAGTGGATTTTATTTCTCGCACCCTGACATCAAGTATTTTCCCGTAGGTAAAATTTCCGAGGATCAAGTTGCAGATCTTGCCCAACGAAAAGGCAAACCGATAGAGGACATGAGTAAACTATTAAATCCTAACCTTGCCTGACTTTTATGTTTCATAGAGAGCATGTTCATCAAACATCAACTCCGATGTCAGTCCCTATAAGCTGAGAAATTACTAGATGTATCAATACGATAGTTATGACCACAAAATGCTTGAAGACCGAATTGACCAATTTCGCGACCAAACTAACCGGTATTTATCAGGAAGTTTGAGCGAAGCTGAATTTCTTCCTCTACGCCTACAAAATGGCTTATATGTTCAGCGTCTCGCTCCAATGCTAAGAATCGCTGTGCCTTATGGCATGCTGTCCTCTGCCCAGCTTCGAAAACTAGCGCATATCGCGAGACACTTCGACAAAGGCTACGCACACTTCACTACCCGTCAAAACATTCAATTCAATTGGCCAGACTTGGCGGATGTACCAGATATATTAAGTCATCTCGCCGAAGTGGAAATGCATGCTATACAGACCAGTGGTAATTGCATACGTAATACCACAACCGATCAATTCGCAGGGGTTGCTCAAGAAGAGCTTGAGGACACCAGAGTATATTGTGAAATCATTAGACAATGGTCAACTTTTCACCCCGAGTTTGCTTACCTACCTCGGAAGTTTAAAATAGCCGTATGCGGCACTAAAATTGACCAAGCGGCAACCCAAGTTCATGACATCGGCATTTATCTTAAGAAAAATGAAACTGGTGAGACCGGCTTTCGTATACTAGCTGGAGGCGGTTTAGGTAGGACCCCAGTAATCGGCCAAGAAGTTTTTGAGTTCGTGAAAAAAGAATATCTACTGATTGCTCTTGAATCAATACTTCGCGTTTACAACAGAGAAGGCAGGCGTGATAACAAATACAAAGCCCGCATTAAAATACTTGTAAAAGCCACTGGCATCGAAGTCTTTCGCAAGAAAGTCATGGATGAATGGCAATCTCTAGACACCTCAAAATTAAAACTTAACCAAGCTGAGTTTGATCGTTGTGCTAAATTTTTTTTACCCCCAGCGTATAAAACGTTTAACGGCAACTCTGACTTTTTAAATGCATCTTTAAAATCAAACGCCCTATTTGCAAGCTGGCATCAGCAAAATGTCGATGACCATAAAGTGCCAGGCTACGCTATAGTCACCGTTTGTTTTAAAGAAACAGGCGTCGCACCGGGAGACGTAACTGACGCTCAACTAGAAAAGTTAGCGCAACTGGCTGATGAGTTTAGCTTTGGAGAGGCCAGAGTAAGTCATGACCAGAATGTGGTCTTCGCTGATGTCCACCAAGAACATCTCTTTGAGCTCTGGTCCGCTTTAAAATCTAACGCCTTGGCGAGCGCCAATTTAAGCCTACTCTCAGATATCATTTGTTGCCCTGGCGGGGATTTTTGTGCGCTAGCTAACGCCAAGTCTATCCCTATCGCAGAATCGATTCAAAGACAGTTCAGCGATGTAAAAGAACAACAAGCCGTAGGTGAGTTAAGCATAAACATTTCAGGTTGCATGAATGCTTGCGGTCATCACCATGTCGGCAATATAGGCATACTGGGGGTAGATAAAAAGGGAGCGGAATTCTATCAAGTCTCATTAGGTGGGTCGTCCCGTCACGAGGCTAGTTTAGGCTCGATTATCGGTCCAGCGTTCGCCCAAGACGATATTCCCGGCGTTGTTGAAAAGATAGTGAATGTTTATAAGGCTGAGAAGAAACACAGCGAAACATTTATAGAAACCTACAATCGAATCGGCATCGATCCATTCAAGGAAAAAGTTTATGTCAAAGCTGATTAAAGACCGAGTCTTAGCTACTGACAACTGGACATTGTTGAAGGAATCTACCGGACCGGAGGTTCTGGAAGTGGTTCAAGGTAAAAATTTTATTGTTCCCCTTACTTTCTGGCTTGAAAATACTGCGGAAATCGCGCTTTACGAAGGTGCTATAGGCATTTGGTTAGATAGCGATGAAACCCCAAAAATGATTAACTCTGATCTAAGTCAGATTCCAATTATAGCCCTCAATTTCCCAGTCTTCACCGATGGACGCTCATACAGCAGCGCGAGGCAGTTACGCACCGACTTTTCTTATCGAGGCGAACTACGTGCCGTAGGAGATATCTTACGTGACCAGCTGTACTATCTGTCTCAGTGCGGCTTTAATTCTTTTAGTCTACGACATGATCAAGATCCTGAACTTTGCCTGAAAGCGTTCGACGACTTTGCCACGAACTATCAGGCAACCGTCACCCAGCCAACTCCCTTGTTTAGGCGACGTTAGCTCCGTATAGTCTTAAGTAATTCGAATAATACTGCAGGGTACCCAGCATGGAACATGATTCACTACTGTTCCCGTTTTTCCTTATTTTTAGTGGGGCTGCTCTTTTCTCAACGGTGGCACTGTATCTAAAACAACCGCTACTTGTTGCCTACATATTTTTAGGCATTGCAATTGGACCTTTCGGGCTTGAATTGATTTCTGACGCCTCCTTGCTTTCGGATATCGCCGAATTTGGAATCATCTTTCTGCTTTTCCTGCTAGGCCTGGACATGCAACCTAAAAACCTTATTGCCACATTAAAAAAGACATTCCTTGTCACCATAGCTAGCTCATTAATCTTTGTCGCATTGGGTGTAGCAACCGGACTTTTTTTCAAATTCTCACTAAC
Source organism: Gammaproteobacteria bacterium (assembly GCA_963854625.1). GTDB lineage: Bacteria > Pseudomonadota > Gammaproteobacteria > Pseudomonadales > Pseudohongiellaceae > UBA9145. Next base: position 72,942 of record CAWKZY010000008.1, read on the forward strand.
AGAAAGCCTAGTAATAGGCTTTGGCATGATATTTTCTAGTACTATTATTGGAATTAAGCTGCTTCCTACAACCGTCCTGCATCAAAAGCACATGGGCGAGCTAATGGTTGGGATTCTATTGATGCAAGATTTCATCGCTATTTTCATTTTGGTTTTTCTAGACTCAGGCAACTTAGAGCAGTCACGAGCACTGCAAATGCTAATCGCTGTCCCTTGTTTAGTTTTGTTTGCTTATCTGACAACCCGCTATGTACTCATAAAATTCATTGCACGCTTTGACCATTTTAAAGAATACATTTTCTTGTTGGCAATTGGCTGGTGTCTTGGGGTTGCAGAATTGGCGGCAAGCCTCGGACTTTCGGCTGAAATTGGCGCTTTCATAGCTGGCGTATCATTAGCCACTAATCCTATCTCTCAGTATATCGCCGTGAGCTTAAAGCCTCTTCGAGATTTTTTCCTGATCTTATTTTTCTTTTCCCTAGGTGCACAATTCAACATTGGGTTAATCGAGCAAATAGCAGCACCTGCTTTAGTCTTAGCGGCACTTGCCCTCATCATTAAGCCTGTGGTCTTTCAGTTTCTATTACACAGATTCAGTGAGAGGAGCCGTCTAGCTTGGGATGCCGGGTTACGGTTAGGTCAGATTAGTGAATTTTCCTTACTAATAGCATTTGTAGCTACCAGTTCGGGAATGATAGGAGAAGCTGCATCCTTGGTGATTCAAGGTGCAGCTATTGTCACTTTCTTAGTCTCGTCCTATATTGTAGTTATGTACTGCCCGACACCAATTGCCAGCAATCCTAAACTGCGTCGCGACTAGCTTTTCAAATTGAGAACAAAGCGGCCAGTAGCTCCGCCTTTCAATACTGTCGCTAGAGATAGGTCAAGATTGCTGAATTCAATTTCAGTACATAGAGCATCTAGATTTTCTAATTTCCATTGGTCTCCTAATTTCTCCCATACCCTACGCTTGGTCTCAATAGGTAGAAAAACTGAATCGATCCCTAATAAATTAACCCCTCGCAGAATGAACGGTAGCACTGAAGCCTGAAAAATCGGAGACTGTACCAGCCCGCAAGCAGCGACACTACCCCCATATTTAAGTGACTTAACAACGTTAAAAAGAGTAGAACCGCCAACCACATCTACCGCTGCAGCCCACTGCTCTCTATGCATCGGCTTAGTCGTTTCTTCGCTCAACTCACTTCGATCCATTAATTCTGTCGCGCCTAGGTCTTTCAGCAACTCATGAGCTGATTCTTTCGAAGTACTGGCAGTCACCGAAAAGCCAAGCTTGCTTAGCAAGGAGACAGCAACTATTCCAACGCCGCCTGTTGCGCCTGTCACAAGCACCGACCCGTTACTAGGTTCGACACCATTTTGCAGCAATTTTTCTATGCAAAGTGCGGCAGTAAACCCTGCGGTACCCAAGATCATACTTTCTTTAAGACTCATAGATTCAGGCAAATTAATAACCCAATCTGCAGGCACCCGAATGAATTGTCCAAACCCACCTGGCGTATTCATTCCTAAATCATAGCCAACAACAACAACTTGATCACCAACCTTAAAATCGTCAGAGCTTGACGATGTGACTATGCCAGCTGAATCGATTCCAGGGGTATGCGGATAGCTACGAGTTACGCCGCGATTACCGCTGGCTGATAGTGCGTCTTTATAATTTATTGAAGAATAATGCACCTCAATTACTACATCACCTTCAGGCAGGTCATCAATTTGACGTTCAATTAGCGCGCCTTTAAACACTTTCTCTTCAACTTCACTTACTTGATATGCTTTAAAACTTGTCAAAATCAGTTTCCTATTGAATGAGCCATCTTTTGCAGATGGATCGATTGTTTGATAACTCTATAGATAATTATTTCTATAACCGCGCACTTTTACTGATAATTGGTCTGCGTTGACTTTTCGAACCACTTTAGAACAGATCGGCTCGCGGCGCCTTCGAAAGCCGAGCCAAGCTTATCTTGTATTGATCTTTTGAATTCGAATTCAACTTCAAATACATCGGCTGATTCGCAAGCACTAAGAATACATTCATCGCTGGTTCTAATTTCATCGACCATGTAACGCTCCTTGGCTTGCATCGCAACCCAAGTTTCACCTGTCGCTATTTTATCTATATCAACACTTGGACGATGGTCTTTTACCCACTGTTTAAATATATCGTGGATAGTTTCCACGTCTTCCTGAACTTTATCCTTACCCTTCTGAGTGATTTCACCAAATGTTGTTAAGGTTCTTTTAAATTCACCGGCGCTAATGATTTCATAATCTACATCATTCTTTTTAAGCACCCTATGAAAGTTAGGCAACTGCACCAATACTCCGATAGATCCAATGATTGCAAAAGGAGCCGCCACTAGGCGGTCAGCCAAACAGGCCATCATATAACCACCACTCGCAGCCACTCTGTCGACACAGATGGTAAGTGGGATTTTTTGGTTCTTAATTCGCAACAGCTGTGATGAAGCTAGTCCATAAGAATGAACCATGCCGCCGGGACTCTCTAAATTCAAGATCACTTCGTCTTGCGGGGTCGCCAATGACAATATCGCCGTTATCTCTTCTCTTAATGATTCCACCGCGTCAGCAGATACATTTCCTTTAAAGCCAAGAACATAAACCCTTTTTTTGCGTTCGGGTGCAGCATTATCTTGGTCGCTGCTTTTAGCTTCTTTTTTGAGTTGTACTTTACGCGCTTTAAGCTCAGCTTTATGTTGTTTCTTCTCAACTTTATCAAGCAATTTGAGCTCTTCAGATTCTAAAACACCTTCTCTTAGACTGTCACGCATTTCTTCAATGTGATCGTTTACCTGAGTAACTCTAATACTACCCTTCTTCCCACTTTTCTTACCTCGATTGCCGCTAGATGCTATTATGCCAATCACAATAGCTATCGCGACAACCATCGTAGCAACTTTGGCAAGAAACATGCCGTACTCAATAAAAAATTCCAAACAAACTCTCCTATCTACATGGGTAAAAAACTAACAAAAAAACTCTTTTCTAACTTTGCCCGCGCACTTGCTGGACATAATATTGTATTAACTCTCCAGCCACACTGATGCCAGGGGATGGAACAACTGGTAATTCGTCAACGTGATACCAGTTAGCTTCTTCAATCTCGCCGGGTTCAGGAACGATATCGCCAGACTTATAATCAGCGATGAAGCCCAACATTAATTGCGACGGAAAAGGCCAAGACTGACTCTTCAAATAGCGTATGTTTTCAATCTCCAGCCCAACTTCTTCTCTCACTTCTCGGGCTACAGTTTCCTCGGCCGTTTCACCGACTTCCATAAATCCTGCAAGACAACTGAAAAAATTGCTTTTAAAACGGGCACTACGAGCTAGCAAAATTTTATCTCCGTCTACAATTAACATAATTGCACAGGGGTTAATTCGGGGAAAATAGTGCTTCTTGCAAGAATGGCAGATAACTGCCCGTTGCTCTGGATGATTCGAGGTTTCGGTGCCGCAAGCACCACAAAAACGGTGACTACCATACCAGTCAATAAGCTGAGCTGCTTTACCTGCCAAGGTGAAAGCAAGCTCACTCTGGCTAAATAAAAGCGATCGCAGTGATTGTAAATCTGCGCCTAAAGAGCCTGCAGGATCTTCATCCACTTGAAATAAATAGTAAGAGCCTTCAGCTGAGACATCAATAAAAATTAATTTATCGTCACCGCCCAGCAAATGATTAATTTCGCTTAAGTTCCAAAGAAACTTAGTTTGCCTGGTCGCCAATCTTTCACCGAAAAAAACTATAAACTGATCTGTTTCAGTGAGCTCATTACGTGCTGGAAATATGTTTGCAGCGGTCATTACATCCATATCGATAGCCTAACCAACTGGTAGAGATTTTTTCTCATCTTTCTAACTCTCCATATCCATCTGTGTCCAAACACAGAAATCGTTACTTGTTTTAGCTATATCAGCTAGCCGCTTCTTATGCGCAGCCTCTTCTTGAGCGTTTGCCCTGAGAACCAAGAGCTGTTTCCTTTGCGGGTTAAATTTTCTGATCCTATGCTGGGTTTCAGTAACTTCATCAGCGTCTTCTTTGAGCAGTAGACTCGACTGGCCGCTTGTCATAACTAGATAAACATCAGCTAATATCTCGGCGTCTAATAACGCCCCATGCAGCTGACGCTGGCTATTATTAATACCATAGCGCTTGCACAAAGCATCAAGGCTATTGCGTTGTCCTGGGTGCTTTTTTCTGGCCAAAAGTAAAGTGTCTAAGACGCCGCAAAGTGAAGCCATGCCCTTGTGACTTGAGTTAGCCAAGATCAATTCACTATCCAAAAAGCCAATATCGAAAGGCGCATTATGAATAACCAATTCAGCTCCTCTCACAAACTCTATAAGCTCTTCTTCAATATGCCTGAACAAGGGTTTATTGCTTAAAAAAGCTCGCGTCAATCCATGAACTTCCTGTGCGCCTTCATCGATATCGCGCTCAGGGTTTAAGTATCGGTGAAAGTGCCGCCCGGTAAGCTTTCTGTTTTCTATTTCCACACAGCCAACTTCAATAACTCGATGACCGTGCTTTGGGTCTAAGCCTGTTGTTTCTGTGTCTAGTACAATTTGTCTCATAGTCATCTTTTACAGCGTAATTAGTTAGCCAGCTATATCTTTGCGTTATACTCAACCTTGTCAGCTGGCATCGTTGATTTCTTAACTTCGCTAGACCGCCTCGGTTCGGGCGTCTTCTTTATATCGCCGGGCAGCCCCCTAAATCTCAAAGTTTGCCCACAATCACTGTACAACATTAGTGGCCCCGCTTAGCTTAAAACAATACCCTAAGCCAGTTATATAAGCAGAACTAGTTCGCTAAGTTTGCATTATTAGTTACAGCCAACATCTATCAACTATACGAGCACTAATTGACTGTTGATAGCTGCGCCCGCTAGTGCAACTTACTTCTGAAATTATCACCCACTTTAGCCGCCCCAACAGAAACAGCTCTGCGTTTTGCTCGAACAGGCTTCCAATTCGGTAGTATAGGCGTGAGAGGAGCAACTTGCTTAACACAAGAAATCAGATAAACACCACCAAAAGGGCTTCCAAATTTGTTGCCAATTTCTTCCAGTCTTTCGGCCTTAGTCAATAGCCGAGAAATATTAAGAGGTGAAAAATGAAGCCCCGTAAGCGACTGATCTATTCTTAAATCCAAAAGCCTAAACCAATCAATTAAACGATGCCTTGCGATGAAGCGTCCTCTCCAAGGCACTGCTAACCTGCGCCTAAACAAACGCATTAGCCCCCATTGGCTTAAAGGGTTAAAGCCTATAACAAGCAGCTGACCACCAGGGCGAAGCACTCGAGTTACCTCGCGCAGAAGCGCATGACTATCTTCGGTGAAGTCCAAACCATGGTGGACAACCACAGCGTCGATACTGTCATTAGCAAGAGGAAGCTGCTCTATATCAGCCACTGCGTTCTTTCCTCCAGACCGATAACTGGCTGAAAACAATATCTTATGGCTGATGGGGCTATCGTTAATCAATAGGTCTTCTTCACTGCCACCAACTTGCAGTATATGGTAGCCAAACATCCGCTCTACAATAGCTTTGGCAGCGATCCTCTCAAATCGCAGAGTAACTTGTCCTAAGGGCGTTTGAAACCACTGGGTTAGCAACGTAGACATTGAATCTGCAGCGTCGATGCCCTGCAGCAATCGTAGTCTTGTCTCTCTTTTTGACAAAAAACTCATCTGTTACTCACTCGCCATAAAACGCTATTTTTATGTTTCGTAAGACGACGAAACATGTAATGTCACACATCATAGGTGGATTCTAACGTTCTCATTGGACTTCTACCAGAAATGCTCGCAAAGCAAGACTGAGCATTGCTTGTAAATCGCTGAGGTCCAGCTATTATGTGGCTTTTATTAGAATTCGATTAATATGATAGGAAAGATACACCCAATCCCCGCCTTTACGGATAACTATATATGGGCTATTCACTGCTCAGAATCGGACCACGTTTGTATAGTCGACCCTGGCGATGCCAACGTCGTTCAGGAATACCTAAATCTCAATAAGCTCCAGCTGACGGATATACTCGTTACTCATCACCATCCAGACCACACTGGTGGACTGATGCAGCTTAAAAAGGACCATAAACCGAGGATCATTGGTCCGAAATCTTCAGGCATTGATGGAATAACCAACTTCGTTACTGAAAATGATTCAATTGAGCTTTTCGATTGCAATTTTACTGTTATTGAAGTGCCTGGGCATACACTAGATCATTTAGCGTTCTATTCAAAAAGTCCATTAGAGCCACTGCTTTTTTGTGGTGATACACTTTTTGCCGCGGGCTGCGGACGCCTATTTGAAGGCACAGCTGAGATGATGACCACATCGTTGGATAAGCTTGCCGACTTACCTGAAGACACTTCAGTTTATTGCACTCATGAATACACTCTAGCTAACCTGACCTTCGCTAAAGCGGTGGACCCACAAAATGCAGCTCTCGGATTTCGGACTATATCTGAGCAACACAAAAGAAAACTTGGCCTACCCACGCTGCCCAGCACAATATCCCAAGAGTTAAGAACTAATCCTTTCCTTCGCTGTGACGACGATGTTCTCAAGAAATCAGTGGAGACCAACGCTGGCCGCAAATTGAAATCCAGACTTGATACCTTCACTGAGCTGAGGCTTTGGAAAGATGGTTTTTAAGACAGCGTTCACGACAGCTAAATGATTTTTTCAAAGAAGATTCTGAACCGGTGCTGCTGCCTCGTTTTGACGGTTGCAGTATTCTCGAGTTGCCAAATTTCCACCAGCCTCCCTAGCTCGGAGATACTTTCGCGTGACGAAAACAAAAGCATCGACATACCTGCTGTTCGTCCTCTACCAGAACCTCCGAGCATAGCCGGCAAGCCGCCAACTGTAGTTCCGGTAACTGATTTATGGGAGCGACTTAGGCAGGGCTTCCAATTACAAGATCACTATGACCACCCTAGTGTCCAAGCTTATTTAGTGAACTATTCAACTAACCAGCGGCTTTTTGATTTGGTCACTGAGCGAGCGAGCCCTTTCCTCTTCGAGATAATCCAAGAACTCGAAGCAAGAGGTCTCCCTTTAGAGCTCGCCCTACTGCCAATTGTTGAAAGTACATTCGACCCAAATGCCTATTCACAACAACATGCTGTTGGGCTGTGGCAATTTATAGGATCAACCGCCAAAAGCTTTGGGGTTCAGCAAGACTGGTGGTATGACGGCCGCCGTGATCCATTAGTCTCCACCGCTGCTGCGCTAGACTATCTTACAATCCTTCACAATCAATTTTCAGAAGATTGGCTTGTGGCTGTTGGGGCATACAACACAGGCGATGGCAATGTTCGAAAAGCGATTCGACGTGGCGGCCAAAACATGTCCGCATTAGATTTTTGGAGCCTACCGTTAGCACCTGAAACAAGATCCCATGTGCCCAAGCTATTAGCACTTGCCGCAACCGTCAACAAAGGCAACACGGCGGAACTGGAATTTCCGCCAATTGCCAATAAGCCACAGCTACAGCTCGTCAATATTGGCAGCCAAATTGATTTGGCTCAAGCCGCTTCACTTGCAGGGATAAGCCAAGAGATGCTGAGAGGCTTAAATCCGGGCTATCTGCAATGGGCCACTCACCCGGACCAACCTCAATCTTTACTGGTACCCATAGTCAATGCGAAGTTATTAGAAGAGTCGATCGCTCGAGCAGATCCAGACAGATTTTTAACCTGGGATAGGTATGAAATTAAGTCTGGCGACACGCTTGGTCAAATAGCTCGCCGCCTTAAGACTCGGGTAGACGTGTTACAGCGGGTAAACGCTATTCATGGCTCAGCCATTGTTGCAGGAGACTCCCTGCTTATACCTAGAAATGTTAACTCAGCTTCTCAGCTCGCAAATACGGGATTTAGTTTAGAGCAAAAAATTGCCTTGCCAAACCAACGCTCATTTCCGTCTCCCCCTCATAATTACAGGGTGAAGGCCGGCGATAATCTTTGGGAAATCGCGAGGAAGTATGATTTGAAGTCATCAGAAATTGCGCAGCTCAACGAAATTGAAATGAACTCCGTTCTTCGACTAGGGCAGCTACTTAATCTCCAATACAACATTGCCAGGGACACCGGAATCGGCAATGAAATACCTAACGAAGTTAGCTCAACCCTTGGAACAACCTATTCTGTTAAACGCGGCGACTCAATAGCCCTAATCGCGAGGCGATCTGGCCATCCAGTCAGAGATTTATTGAATTGGAATAGCCTGAGCAAAGGCGAAATAATTTACCCAGGGCAACAAATTCGACTAACCCCTCCTGAATCGGGAACTAACTAATATGACAGAAACTGCGGCAATTGCGAAACAAGATAACGATTTTTTAGGCCACCCTAGGGGGCTGGTAATCTGCTTTTTTACCGAAATGTGGGAACGGTTCAGCTATTACGGTATGCGAGCACTTTTAATTTTCTATTTAACCCAACATTTTCTTTTTTCTGATCAGTCAGCGGCCGGAATCTATGCAGCTTATATTTCACTAGTTTATATAACGCCTGTTATCGGTGGCATTGTCGCAGATCGATATTTAGGCCCAGTAAAGGCAGTGATATTAGGGGCAATCTTGTTGGTAGCGGGCCATGCAGGAATGGCAATCGAGGGTGCAGCGGCGGTAGAAATCGTCACCGCAAACGGCATCGAAGTTCAGCGAGATTCGTTTTTCCTTCAAACCTTCTACTTATCCCTTGCCCTTATCATCATGGGAGTTGGCTTTCTGAAAGCGAATATTTCAACTCTTGTCGGCTCCATGTATGAGAGGCGTGATCCTCGCCGTGACAGTGCATTTACACTTTTTTATATGGGTATCAATCTAGGTGCTTTTTTGGGGGCCATTATTTGCGGATTCCTTTTGCAATACGGCGGGTTTAATTGGGGATTTGGCGCAGCCGGTATCGGTATGCTGTCTGGATTGGTGGTGTTTATAAAGGGCCATCATTTATTCGGAGAAGCAGGCAAGCCGAAGCGGCCCGAAATTCTCAAAGAGAAAATTATTGCAGGCATCAATCGAGAACAAATGATTTACCTGCTCACTCTAGTTGGCGTTATTATCTGCTGGCAGTTAATGCAGCAGCGCGCACTTGTTGGTGGATTGCTAGGCGCCTCACTGGTCGTAATGACCTTAATAGCAATTGTCTATGCATTTACAAAATGCGAGCCCCTAGATCGCGATAGGATGCTGGTATGCCTCTTCCTAATGAGCTATCAAATTATTTTTTGGTCTTTATTTGAGCAAACCGGCAGCTCCCTCAACTTGATGACAGATAGAAACATAGATCGAGTGGTTTTTGGTTATGAACTTCCGGCCGCGATATTTCAGTCTGTAAATGCCTTTTTTATTATCACCCTAGCCCCACTGTTTAATTTACTGTGGATCTATTTGGCGAAGAAAGGCTGGGAAGCTTCTACTCCACTAAAATTCTCAATGGCACTCATACAATTAGGTCTCGGCTTTCTGTTTCTAGTCTATGGTGCTTCACAAGCTACCGACCCAACACAAGTGGCGCTGATTTGGCTGGTACTACTTTTCTTGATGCACACTACAGGAGAGCTCTGCATTTCACCGGTGGGCTTATCTATGACGACTAAGCTCTCAGTACCCTCTGTTGTTGGAATGATGATGGGGTGTTGGTTTCTTGCGTCCGCTGCGGGTAACTATGTTTCAGGAACAATTGCTGCAATGACTGGCTCTGACACAGTGGGCGGTGAAGTTACCGATCCAGCTGCGGCTCTAGCAGCTTATATGAATGTCTATGAAACCGCAGGGTGGTACAGCATCGGGGCAGGTTTGTTTGCAATATTATTAGTACCATTTTTAAAGCACTTCATGCACGGAATCAAATAGGCACACAGTGATAAAAATGCAGTAAAATCTGCAACTAACACTTGGACAAAGGGAAGTCATATGGGATTTTTAACAGGTAAGCGAGTTTTGATTTTAGGGGTAGCTAGCAAGCTTTCCATCGCATCGGGAATTGCAGAAGCGATGCACCGGGAAGGCGCTGAGCTAGCTTTTACCTATCAAAATGAAAAGCTCAAAGACAGAGTAGAAAAGTTCGCAAAGTCTTGGGATTCAAATCTTATTTTTCCATGCGACGTACAAAATGACAGTGAAATTGCTGAGTTATTCTCAGCGCTAGGGGCGCATTGGGATGGTCTGGATTGCATCGTTCACTGCCTTGCCTACGCCCCTGCGCACGAGCTTGACGGGAATTTCGTTGACGTAAGCACCCGCGAAGGTTTTTTGACTGCTCATGAAATTAGTTCTTACAGCCTAGTTGCACTGGCCCAAGCCGGCCATGACATGATGCGCGGCCGAAACGGTTCAATACTTACCTTGAGTTACCTAGGCGCAATGCGCAGCTTACCCAATTACAACGTGATGGGCCTTGCTAAAGCCAGCCTGGAGGCAAGCGTACGCTATCTCGCCGCGAGCTTAGGACCTGAAGGCATAAGAGTAAACGCTGTTTCAGCAGGTCCTATTAGAACCCTTGCTGCCTCAGGCATTAAAAGTTTCAGGAAAATGTTGCAGCATAATGCGGCACAAACACCCTTAAGAAAAAACGTGACCATCGAAGAAGTCGGAAATGCAGCAAGTTTTCTTTGTTCAGATCTTGCGTCAGGTATCAGCGGAGAAATTCTTTATGTTGATGGTGGTTTCAATACCACAGCTATGGGCTCACTAAATGACTTAGATGACAGTAAGTAATAAGTTAATGAAAATAGGTTGATTGGACTGCAGCAGTCTAAACAACTCAAATTCCTTTTAAAGAACTTGGCCTCCCCTAGGTGCTTGTTTGAAAATAGGCCAAAGTGACCAGCAGTCTTGTGTAAAAAATTGAGTGTTAGTAACTAGGGCAGATGGACAAGAACTGAAGGCTAGCCCCAACGGAAGTTGAAATTAGCCTTCAGTGCTATTTAGAAGTTTTCGTCAGCCAAACTTGATTGAATGTCCGCACTATCTCTTAAATTACCTAGAAAAGCTTGGAAATCGCTGTTGCCAAGATCGCTCAGCATTCGGTCTGTCATAGAGTCACGCTGCTCTTCCGGAATAGAATCAATACTTCCTTCGGTTACCTGATTTAGCTCTACGATTACGAAAGTCCCATTATCAAGAGTCAAATTAGATCTCTCTGGAGAGTCGAGTGGCTCGGGCATCGCAAATACTTCTTGAAGAACTTGGCGGTTTAAACTAAAAGCATTCCTATCAACAGCATCTGCTACTACCCACTCAAGTTGATTTTCAGTCAGCAATTGGTCTAGCTGGTCTTTATCATCAACTGCCGCGTAAAGCGACTCTCCTAGGGCAGTCGCGGCTTTGCGTTCCATGTCAGTACGGATGTTGACAGAAATCTCACCGGCAACATCTTCAAGTGGCAAAATACTCTCTTCGATATACTGCTCTAAATGCAGGACCATGACCTGCGAGTCGCTTAACTCCAAAGCATCACTGTTGTTGCCATCATTAAGTACGGCTTCAGAGAATGCCGCATCAATAACTTCTTGAGATGAGAAAAGACCGCTTCCACCGTCTCGCGATAATGCCTGGCTTTGAAGGATAGTCAGCCCCAGTTCTTCAGAAATCTGAATTAAATCAGCTGTTTCAAAAGCTAGATTTGATAGATCCGCCAGTCTTTCAGCGAACAACAATTCCACTTCTGCAGATTTAAGTTCGCGCTCGAGGCCGGACGATAGCTCTTCAAAGGTCTGGTAAACGTTATCGTTATCTTCAGTTAATTTAACTAGATGCACTCCAAAATCAGTAACAACTGGTCCGGAGATTTCATCAAGTGATAACGCGTCTAAAGCTTCCTCTAGCTCTTGTGGAAATGCGCTGCCATCGGTAAAGCCGATATCACCGTCCTCTTCAGCAGAGGCTGTATCACTGGAAAGTTCACGGGCAACAACACCAAACTCTTCGCCGTTTGCCAAACGTGCGCTGGCGCTCTGAGCGAGCTCTAACGCCTGCGCTTCATTCAAGTCAGCACCGACTTCAAACAGGATATGAGAAGCGCGCTTTTCCGAAGAACCTTCGAAAGCACTACGATCCTCCTCGTACTTTGCCAATAACACATCTTCGGCAACAGCAATTTCATCAGAGATTGTGTTTTTATCTAACAAAACATAACTGACGATTACTGAAGCGTCTTCTTCAAATAGGTTTTGATTCTCATCGTAGTAGCTTTGGATTTGCTCCTCGCTTATCGGCGTATCTAAGGTTCGCGTACCCATCGTGACAGAAAGGTAGCGGAGATCTCTGGTCTGAGACGAGAGTTTAACCAAGCGATCTAATTCTGCATTGGTGACAAAGTTCGAACTAGCATAGGCGTTAGCAACCTGCGCCATAAGCATTTGCTTACGTAGGGTATCTCGGTATATCGGAACACTAAATCCTTGGCTAGTCATTGTTCTAACAGCTAAGTCAGGATCAAACACACCATTTATTTGGAAGGATGGTGTTTGAATAATTGAGCGATCAATTCTGTCACTCGACACAGACATTGATGTGCTTTGTGCCAACTGTCTCATAACCACTTCTTCAATCAATTGGTTGAGTGAAATTTGCTCTATTAGGTCCTGATCAAGGCCATCGATATTGCCCCCTAAGGTGCCAATCAAGTTCTGTGTGTTCGCTTGAAGTTGTACTTCGGTGATCTCTTCACCGTTTACTTCGGCTACCGGTGGCGATGTTATAAAACCACCAATAATTGATTCAACGCCAAAAAGAGCGAATATCGCGATGATAAAACCAACAATAACCTTTGCGATGACACCTTGTGAATTATCTCGAATATTTTGCAGCATGATGTTTTCCAAACGCTAAGCATTGACGTGATGTCGCTTAACTTTACAAATAACATTTCAAAAACTAAATAAAAAGGGCGCATCATAGATGCGCCCCATTTTTACTAGCCAGAAAGCAGCTTAGGATTTGAGCAGTTTAAAGGAGATAAGAATCTGGCTCCATGACTATAAACTGATCGGGCAACCCGAACTTCTTCTATGTGTTCACAGAGTCTTTAAGCGCTTTTCCTGCTTTAAAACTAGGAACGCGCGCCGCTTTAATCTGAATTGGTTCGCCAGTCTGAGGATTACGTCCAGTGCGTGCAGCGCGATCTTTCGTGGCAAAAGTCCCGAAACCTACTAATACAACCGGATCAGCTTTCTTTAGAGATTCGGTAATTGCTTCTATCATAGCATCTATAGCACGACCGGCCGAAGCTTTTGGAAGGTCCGCACTGGCCGCAACTGCATCTATCAATTCTGATTTGTTCACATTAACCCCTTTTTATAAATATGATGTTTTTATTGCTTGGTATTATACAAAACCTTCTTAAATTTATCGTCTTCTTGCCACTAAAATCCAGTTTTTAATATAAATAATTAGCGGTTGCCCGCTAACTCGGTTGAATAGAGATAGCAAAAGATAGATTTGAACGTTGAATTAAAAAACAGCCTACACCCTAATGTTCATCGAGCCTTTATACCAATTGCATGAAAGCACTGTCAATACAGTGCCACTCTATTAATGTATATTAATGTGTACTAATGTGCTTTTTGTCACTACTTTTATCTTTATCTTCTTTTACGGCTTCTTTCGGCTTTTTATCAGCATCGATTGACGTAGGCTGATATTGCAATGCCACATCCAAAACTTCATCGATCCACCGCGCAGGAACAATTTCTAATTCGGCTTTAATATTATCCGGTATTTCAGCCAGATCACGCTCATTATCCGCAGGTATAATTACAGTTTTGATGTTTCCTCGATGAGCGGCCAAGAGTTTTTCTTTAAGCCCGCCTATCTTAAGAACTTGACCACGCAGGGTGATCTCCCCTGTCATCGCGACATCTGCTCGAACAGGAATTTTAGTTAGCACCGATACCAATGCTGTACACATGCCTACCCCTGCACTTGGACCGTCCTTAGGGGTTGCGCCTTCAGGCACATGTATATGTAAGTCGTATTTCTCATGAAAGCTTGGCGCCAACCCAAGGCTTTCAGCTCGGCTTCTAACCACCGTTAACGCCGCTTGAATAGATTCCTGCATCACATCACCCAACGAACCCGTTTTGATGATTTTACCTTTACCTTCGACAGCAATTGCCTCAATCGTTAACAATTCACCGCCGACAGATGTCCACGCTAAACCGTTGACTTGGCCCACTTGATTTTCTTCTTCTGCTTTTCCGTAATCATACTTCCGGACACCGGAGTATTTTTCTAGCAACTCTGAGCTGAGTTTTACCTCATCGACTTTTTTGCCTAATGAGTTATCTTTAACAATCTTCCGACAAACCTTGGCTATTTCTCGTTCAAGGCCACGTACGCCTGCTTCGCGGGTGTAATAGCGAATAAGATCTCTTATTGGGCCTTCATCGAAAGATAGCTCGGCTTTCTTCAAACCATTGTTCTTAATTTGCTTGGGCACTAAGTAGCGCTCTGCAATATTTACTTTTTCGTCTTCGGTGTAACCTGGAATGCGAATAACTTCCATACGATCCAATAATGGCTCTGGGATATTCATGCTATTAGAAGTACAAACAAACATGACTTCGGACAAGTCATAATCCACTTCTAGATAGTGGTCATTAAAACTATTGTTTTGCTCAGGGTCTAAAACTTCTAACAATGCAGATGCTGGATCTCCCCGATTATCCATACCCATCTTGTCGATCTCATCGAGCAAAAAAAGCGGATTCTTCACCCCGACCTTCGAAAGTTTCTGTATTAGTTTTCCAGGCAACGAGCCTATGTAAGTACGGCGATGGCCGCGAATTTCTGCTTCGTCTCGCACACCACCCAACGCCATACGAACAAATTTACGATTAGTAGCCCTTGCGATTGATTCGCCCAAAGAAGTCTTACCTACACCAGGAGGTCCAACTAAACATAAGATTGGCCCTTTGAGTTTTTTAACCCGCTTCTGTACAGCTAAATATTCAATAATTCTTTCTTTTACTTCTTTAAGACCGTAGTGGTCGTTTTCAAGAATCTCTTCTGCCTTCGCTAAGTCCATTCGTACTTTGCTTTTCTTTTTCCAAGGTATGCTGACCATCCAATCAAGGTAGGTGCGAACCACAGAGGCCTCCGATGACATGGGAGACATAAGCTTTAGCTTATTTAATTCAGTAGCCGCCTTTTCTTTAGCCTCTTTAGGCATGCCAGCGTCTTCAATCTTCTGTTTTAATTCTTCAGCTTCATTAGGAACATCTTCCAGCTCGCCCATTTCCTTTTGAATGGCCTTCATCTGCTCATTCAAATAATACTCGCGCTGACTCTTTTCCATCTGCTTCTTAACGCGGCCTCGAATCCGTTTCTCTACTTGAAATAAGTCGATCTCGGATTCTATCAGCGCCATCAAGTGCTCAATTCTAGCTTGAAGTCCCGCAAGCTCTAATAAATTTTGCTTTTCCTGCAATTGCAAAGACATATGTGAGGCAATAGTGTCAACCAGTCGGCCTGGCTCATCAATGCTAGATATCGACGTCAGCACCTCTGGTGGGATTTTTTTACTTAACTGAACGTATTGATCGAACTGCGAGAGCAGTGATCGGATCAGCAAAGCAGATTCTTTTTCCGGGATTTCGTCTGAACCAAGGACATTTGTTTCAGCTTTAAAATGGTCAGCATCAAACACTACATTTTTGATGTGAGCACGATCTAGGCCTTCCACCAATACTTTGACGGTTCCATCTGGCAGTCGAATAAGCTGTAAAATGGTTGCAACGGTGCCGATCTGAAACAGGTCATCAATGCCTGGCTCGTCCTCGGATGCATTTTTTTGAGCAACAAGCAGTACTTGCTTATCGCTGGCCATCGCAACTTCCAATGCCTTGATAGACTTAGGGCGTCCGACAAATAAGGGCTGAACGATTTGTGGATACACCACGACATCCCTCAATGGCAAAAGAGGAAAGCTGGTAAATTCTAGAACGTCGGCAGGGCTGCTCATAAACTACCTTTCATAAGAGTTAGGGCGTTGTAAGGAGATGGTGACTAGCCCTTATAAATCAAGGGCAAGCTATACTTATTCGTCAGCGGCGGTTTTATTAGGCTGCTCGACATTTTCGTACATCAATAGGGGCTCGGATTCGCCTGCTATCACGGCCGCATCGATAACGACTTTGCTAACATTCTCTAAAGACGGGATTTTGTACATTGTATCGAGTAAAACCGCCTCCATGATAGAGCGTAACCCTCGAGCACCGGTTTTACGGTCTTGGGCTTTCTTAGCAATTGCACGTAGAGCTTCATCTCGAAATTGTATCTCTACATTTTCCATCTCAAATAGCTTTTGGTACTGTTTGGTCAGAGCGTTCTTTGGCTCGCGAATGATCCGAACCAGAGCGTCTAGATCCAACTCGTCTAAAGTCGCGATCATTGGCAGTCTACCGACAAATTCAGGAATAAGTCCATAACGAACCAAATCGTCAGGCTCTACATCTCGTAAGGTCTCTCCCACCTTAATTTCTTCAGATTTGCTACGGACTTCAGCACCAAACCCAATTCCGCCTTTTTCTGAACGGCTCCGAATTATTTTATCGAGCCCCGCAAACGCACCGCCGCAAATAAAGAGGATATTAGATGTATCGACTTGCAAAAACTCTTGCTGAGGATGCTTACGCCCACCTTGGGGTGGCACTGACGCAACAGTCCCTTCGATCAATTTAAGTAAAGCTTGCTGCACGCCTTCACCGGATACATCTCGGGTGATTGATGGATTATCAGATTTGCGAGAGATCTTGTCGATTTCATCGATATAAACAATGCCAACCTGAGCTTTATCAACATCGTAATCGCACTTCTGAAGCAGTTTTTGAATAATATTTTCAACGTCTTCGCCAACATAACCAGCCTCGGTTAATGTCGTTGCGTCTGCGATGGTGAACGGCACATCGAGCATTCGGGCAAGTGTTTCAGCCAATAATGTCTTACCGGTACCGGTTGGACCGACCATGAGTATGTTACTCTTGCCAAGCTCAACGTCGCCTTTACCCTTATCGTAATTAAGCCGCTTGTAGTGGTTATAGACAGCCACCGCGAGAACCTTTTTAGCGCTCTCTTGACCAATCACGTAGTCATCGAGGGTATTTTTAATTTCCTCAGGAATGGGCAACTTACGAGTCGTAGTCTCCGACTCTTTTTCTTGAATCTCCTCGCGAATGATATCGTTGCAAAGATCTACACACTCATCGCAAACGAAGACCGAAGGACCCGCTATTAGCTTTCTGACTTCGTGCTGACTTTTCCCGCAAAATGAGCAGTAAAGCAGCTTCCCGTTGTCATCGCCTTTATCGAAACGATCATCTGACATATGGTTATTAAGTCTTTAACTTTCCTGAATTTTAATGAAGTACCACCGGCTTTCTGTCAGTGGTGATTTAACCGGCTGAAGCAATTTTGCTGACAGTCGGATTACACATAGATAAAATGAAGGCAAACATCACTAATTGCAAGGTCTACAAACCACGCAATTAGATTTAATTGGCAGTCTTGGAACTGTTATCTACTCTTCTTTCAATTACTTTATCTACAAGACCGTATTCTGCAGCTTCTTGTGCACTCATAAAATTATCGCGCTCAGTATCTTTGGCAATCTTCTCTTCAGTTTGCCCGCTATGTAAAGCAAGTAACACATTAAGTCTTTTTCGTATCTTTATGATTTCATTGGCTTGTATTTCTATATCTGAAGCTTGGCCTTGTGCCCCGCCACTAGGCTGATGGATCATCATGCGCGAGTGAGGCAATGCAAAGCGCTTGCCCGCAGCTCCACCGGCGAGCAACATTGCGCCCATACTTGCTGCTTGGCCTATACACATGGTGCTAACGTCAGGTTTGATAAACTGCATCGTGTCATAAATGGACAATCCGGCCGTCACCGAACCACCAGGCGAATTGATATAAAGGTGTATATCTTTGTCCGGGTTTTCAGACTCAAGATAAAGCAATTGGGCCACTATCAGATTGGCCATGTGGTCTTCCACCTGTCCAGTCATAAAGATAACTCTCTCCTTGAGTAACATGGAATAAATGTCATATGACCTTTCACCTCTGGCAGTTTGTTCCACTACCATTGGCACTAGAGCTGCGTGGGGCGCGAATTGCGAGTCGTGCATTTATCTTTCCCTTAAATCTAAAAGTGAGCTGCCTGTCTAATTGCAGCACACCCGTTCAGTTAATCTAAATAAAGTGTAGCCGGTCAGGTAGTGAAATAACTGAAGAATTAACAGTTTTGCCCGTCTATTTTGCAGATTACTTCTCGTCTGCTACTTCTACGTCCGTATCGGCACCCTCAGTTTTCTTCTCGTCAGGCTTAATAACCTCCTGATAGCTAACTTTGGTATCCGTCACTGTGGCTTGTTCTAGTATATGGTCGAAAACTTGATCTTCAAGTACCCCAGACTCAATTGATGCTAATTGCTCGTCGTTACTGTAATACCAGTTAACGACATCTTCCGGAGATTCATAGGTAGACGCCAGCTCTTCAACTGCCTCACGTACTTTTGCTGGGTCAGCTTTGAGCTCTTTAACCTTAATCACTTCGCCGAGCACTAGCCCAAGGGTAACCCGTCGGCTTGCCTGATCTGAAAAAAGCTCATCAGGAAGCATGCTTGGGTCGAGGTTTTGCCCACCACCACCCATTTGCTGGAGCGCCTGAGTCTTGAGCTGCTCAATTTCTGAAACCACCAATGCTGCAGGAACACTAACATCAACACTTTTAATAATGGCATCCATTATTGCGGTCTTGACCTTATTTCGGCTGGCCGTTTTCATTTCCCGGTTCATGTTATTGACAACTTCTTCTCTGAAAGCGACTAAGCCGCCTTCTTCTACACCGAAGCTTTTATAGAATTCCTCGTCCACTGCCGGCAACGTTTGTTCGCTGATGCTGTTAAGCGTGATTTCGAACTCTACTTTTTTACCTGCTAAATCTTCACTTTGATAATCTGCGGGAAATTCTAGTGGTAACACAAACGTATCACCGGCTGACTTACCAATGATGCCTGTCTCAAACCCTGGAATCATGCGTTCTGACCCAAGAACTAAACTGCTACCTTTGGCATCGCCACCAGCGAATTCTTCGCCATCTTTACGGCCGGTAAAATCGATATTAACCATGTCTTCATTAGCAGCTGCTCTCTCAATAACCTGCCATGACTGCCTCTGTTTTCGAAGAGTTTCAATCATTTCATCGACATCATCATCATTGACATCGGCGCTAAGGCTTTCCACCGCCACTGCAGTGAAATCAGGTAATGCAATGTCGGGATATACTTCAAACACAGCAGTGAATTCTATGTCTTGCCCTTCTTCCATTTTAGTAGCTTCGATCTTAGGCTGGCCAGCAGGCCTAAGATCTTGCTCATTAATGGCGTCATAAAACGTTTGGCTCATGAGTTCCCCCACAACTTCCTGCCTTACACCCTCACCAAATCTGTCTTTTACAACCTTAAAGGGGACTTTGCCGTGACGAAAACCATTAAGTTTCACGGTTTTAGCCGCATCTTTAAGTTTGGCATTAACCGCAGAGTCCACCTGCTCGCCCGGGACCGCGATTGTCATTCTTCTTTCTAAACCTTCCGTTGTTTCAACTGAAACCTGCATTTGTTGACCTCAATTATCCTAGGTGACACTCACCCGAAATTAGTTCTAATCAATAGCGCTTTGCATCACATTTTGAGATATTGCATGTGACAGATATGTGCTGGTGAAGGCGTAATTCTGATTGTCTGCGAATTCAGTAAGTTGAATCAGATTTGCAGACATCTATAAAGTGCGCGATTCTCCCATACCGTTATAGGAGATTCAATCTCTAGCCTCCCCCTATTTATAGGCATAAGCTTAGTTTAATCGTAAATAGTAAACCCAGATACGACCATTGCGAGCCACGTGGTGGATTTTTAAGCAATTGAACTCCGCATCTATCAGAATGGGTAGGTTACATATTGTCGGTTCAGCAAGATTTGAGATCACTTGATCATCCCGTTGAATTGATGTTGTCACTATTTATCAAGGAAGAAAGTTTTCCGGTTGCTCATTAGCTCAACAGAAGGTAAGTTTTACTAGTAAGTTAGATGC
Source organism: Gammaproteobacteria bacterium (assembly GCA_963854625.1). Classification (GTDB taxonomy): domain Bacteria; phylum Pseudomonadota; class Gammaproteobacteria; order Pseudomonadales; family Pseudohongiellaceae; genus UBA9145. The sequence continues at coordinate 93,102 of CAWKZY010000008.1, forward strand.
GCTTGAACACCCCAAAAAGCCGTTTTGATAGAGTAGTCCCATGTCGAACGTCGTCAATATTTAAAAACCAGAAAAACAATACAGCCAAGGAATATAACGATGTCAAAGCCAATCACCCCCAATCAATTGAAGTCCAACTCATTAGAGTCAGTCTATTTAAATGAAGATCTCTGGTATTTCGATACCGACTCCGGTGAGACGGTAGGTCCCTTCCGCTATAAATCTGAGGCAGAGTCGAATCTCAATCGCTTTTTGGCCCAGCTACAAAACCAGTTAGGGGTCAAGTCTTAAATCAGGGCGCCCCTCCTTTGTAATCGGCGCCCTCAGGATACCGATTACAAGGGAAGAGATAATAACTAACTTGTCGATTTATAAATGTTAGTTAGTTAAGCAAAACTTTCACATAAGATATAGCCGATTGATTTAACTGAAAATTTTTCTCACAGTTACACAGATGTTGCACAAGCGTGTGACTACTAGAAATCATAGTAACTCGTAGGTAGAATTTGGCACTCAAAAGCAAGAATATAAAAACGATAAAACCCCAGTATCTAGAAGCTTGCGTGTATCAGCGAGGGGGTGTTAGGCAGCTTCGTATGTAGCTTGCGAAAGAAAACAAATATGCACGGAAAAGCCTACGCACACGCAGCAAAACAACAGCAGTCAGACATGGCAAAGCAGCCTACTTAGAAATTTACGCCAATCTCCAGCAAAGCAAAACTTTTTTCAACTACTACTAGAAAAGGCGTGCAACAGTACTTAGTCTTTCGCAAACGTGATGTTGAACTGGGACACATTGTTAGTGGACGTTTAGCAGCAATAACCGCGCACTTACAGCCCTAGCTCAGCTTCATTGGCAAAGACACAAAACTTTAAGAGCCAGAGCGAACAGACTGCGAAAACGACTTTCACCATCGTCAAAATCTACCAACAGCCTCGTCAAATAAGTCACCGTGCAAAATGAACAAAGCATTATAAATGCTTGTATCAGATGGCAAAATTAAAACGGTGTAACACACAGAAATGGCTTTGACTTTAAAGCTGCCACGTCTCTACAAAAGAAATGATGCAATGAGGCGACAACATTGTCGAACGGTGAATACGGAAGCTTTCTCTGTGCAATGTCTAGCTACTGTGCCAAACACTACAGGCTAGATAACGCTGAGCTTAGCGAGCAAAAAATCGTGCAGCACTTTTTGCTATTTGCAACCAACAGTGGATTGCGTGTTAGAGCGCAGTGACGGTTACGCTGGACTGATGTACAAGTAAAAGCAAACAGTGTGGGTGGTAAAGAGCAAAAGCTGGCTAGAATTACTGTCCGTGCAGAAACCAGCAAGGTACGCACAACTCGCATGCTGCTGTGTCGTATCGGACAGTATTTTGAACCCTTGCGTGAACTAGTCTCGCAATCCAGCAATGATGCTTATATCTTAAGCGTGTATGGCGATCAAATGCTCAGCAAACAACCAAACCCGCTGAGAACGACGCAGTTCGAACTGCCATCGAAACTACCACTCCCCAAAAGCCGTTAGCCAATCACCGAGCCAGCTTATAAGCGTTTAAAAATAACTTATTAGTGCACGATTTTCATCTGTCTGTAATTCTTTTGACGTTGTCAATGACAGGCATAGTGAGGCTCGGGAAAATGCTAAATGGCAGTGGGAGAATACTGCTAATTTTAGACGTCAATGGCTTGGATGTTATAAACGGAACTATATTGAAAAAAACCTCACCTTTGCCGCATTTAAAGATGCATAAAGTCTATATCTGCACCGCCAAATAAGAAAGAAATCCAATCTCATAAGATTAAAAAATAGTTATTTATCGCCATGTTATAAGTACTTCTTTATAGGCACTTGAATATAGCTGCTTCGTTATAGCCATCCATTTACCCTGCCTAAAGTTTTTTGTGTTTTTAATCACTGTTATTTTTAGAATAAACACTATGATCTCCTCTATTGAGGCACCAGTGACAGTCAATTTTATTGAATCAATGCAGCTTATACCGGACATTGACAAAACCTTATCTTCTGAGCCGACGTTAACCGGCTTCAACGAAGTTAAACAACGGATGGTTAAAAAAATATCGCGACTAACTACCTATTATAGCGTAACTAACTGTATAGTTTCGCTTTCAGTTAGCCGAGTTTAAGAATCCTGGCGCCAATACAGATAGTTGAGGACACAATGGAATTAATAAAGCAGTCAGACAAGCTGAGCAGCGTTTGCTATGACATCCGCGGCCCAGTGCTCGAGCACGCAAAGAAATTGGAAGAAGATGGTCACCGCATTTTAAAATTAAATATCGGCAACCCGGCGGCTTTCGGATTTAATGCGCCCGATGAGATTCTTTATGACGTGATCCGCAATTTAGCTAATGCCCAAGGTTACAGCGATTCCAAGGGTATATACCCTGCCCGTAAAGCAATTATGCAAGAAGCTCAGCGCTTAAATATTAAAGGCGTTGAGATCGACGATATATATTTGGGAAATGGCGTTAGCGAACTAATCACCATGGCCATGCAAGCTTTGCTGAATGACGGTGATGAAGTATTGATCCCAGCACCAGATTATCCACTATGGACTGCTGCCGTGACCTTAAGTGGTGGCAACCCTGTTCATTATATTTGCGACGAAGAGGCTGATTGGTTTCCCTCAATTGAAGATATTGAGTCGAAGATTAGCCATCGAACAAAAGCCCTGCTTGTCATTAACCCAAACAACCCAACTGGCGCTGTATACAGCAAAGAAATATTGCTAGAAATTGTTGAACTTGCAAGAAAGCATAAGCTCATACTGTTTGCCGATGAAATCTACAGCAAAATAGTATATGACGATGCTCAATACATACCGCTTGCCTCGTTAAGTGACGATGTATTCACTGTTAGCTTCAATGGCCTCTCTAAATCCTATCGACTAGCCGGATTCCGATCTGGCTGGATGGTTCTCAGTGGGCCGAAGCACCTTGCGAAAAGTTATGTTGAAGGGCTGGAAATATTAACCAATATGCGTTTATGTGCGAATGTGCCAGCACAGTTTGCCGTACAAACCGCACTGGGTGGATATCAAAGTATCAATGACTTAGTTATGCCAGGTGGTCGCTTAAAGGACCAGAGGGATATAACAATCAAGCTACTCAGCGAAATACCGGGAGTTAGCTGCGTAAAACCCCAAGGCGCCATTTACTTATTTCCTAAGCTGGACCCCAAAGTTTATAAAATCGAGAATGATGTCGCTTTGGTTTTACAGATCCTGGAACAAGAGAAGATTTTATTAGTCCAAGGCAGTGCTTTTAATATCACTGATACTCAGCACCTAAGAATAGTATTTCTCCCTACAGTGGTGGAGTTAGAATTAGCGATTAACAAGTTTTCAAAAGTTCTCGCTCAGCTTAGAGGCTAAACCGACTTAGGTGATAACGCCTTAGGTCAGCTTAAACCCTAGATTTTTGAGAATGGCTAATTTCTGAGAGTTTAGCTGGGGTACTGCAATTTCAAAGTCTGAGAATTCGTATCTATTAATCATGGTTTTTCTAAATTTATCAAATGCACCACCTCGGTTTTCAGATCCTGTTATTTGCCGCTTAAAATCCACCGACCAATCCTCAATAGGTAATGCACAAGAGACGGCAGTCTCCACAGACGCTAAAATAGTATTTTTGAGCACTAATTTCACAGGCGTAGATTCTTCAAGGTTAGGGAAGTGTCCCTCCCCTGCCCACATTAACTCATTGAATGATTCTGCTAGCATTTTTGTTGCAAGCGTCTTTGCTCTTCTGCTGTAGCCGGCAATATGAGGAGTAGCAATAGTAGTTAGGGCCATCAAATCTAAATTTATGTCAGGTTCATTAATCCAAACATCCAATATGCTGAACACATCTGGGCGTGACTCTAAAAAAGCGAGTAGATCATTTTCTTCTATAACTTCACCGCGACTTGCGTTAATTAAAACTGCAGCATTAGGAAGTCGGGCAAGTAAGGCTAGATCAACCATATTAGAGGTTGGATATTTACCATCGAAACTTAGCGGCGTATGTATTGAGACTGCTTCTTGATCAAAAACATCTTCAATAACTGCGGTGAATTCTACTCCTAAAGAAATAGCTATTCGGCGCTGCTCTTCAGTCAACAATGGGTCATAGGCAAGAACGTCAATATCTATGGACTTCAGCAAACGAGCAAGCGCTGAACCGACTGCACCAAGGCCTACAATACCAACCCGGCTTTTTTTTTCTTCCAGCGTAATTATTTTAGAGAAACCAATCAATGCGCTAAGACAATAATCAGCTACTGCTTGTGCATTGCTGCCGTGAGCATGTGCAAAAATAATATCATTATTGGCCAAGTAAGCCTGATCGATATGATCTGTGCCGCTAGTAGCTGTACCAACAAATTTTACGTTACTTTGTTCAAGAAGCGTTTTATCCACATTCGTCACAGAACGAATTAAAAGAGCATCAGCATCAGCTATTGTTTGGGCATTTATTTCTCGACCTGCAAGTAAATGCAACTCTCCAAATTGAGAAAAATAAACTTCAATATCTTTTAAGTTAGCGTCAGCAATTATTTTCATAGAATAAGGACCCGCATCAAGCAAACACTACGTGGTTAACCATTTAGTTCGCCATCAGGTGATTTTAAAAACTCTTTCAAATTGATAAAGAAGGCTTTCACGTTCAGCATTTTGAAAATTCAACTCTCGCAGCAAATCTTCGAAACCTGATTTGTCAGGCAAGCCCACTTTAAGATCTTCATAATTGATACTGGAAAAGCTCTCATCTTCGCTCCTAACATCACATTCAATTGTCGCTAATGCTTTAGAAAGTTGAGCTGCAGCTAAATTGTCTGCTAGAACACGGGGCAAACTCTTTGCCCCGCGGAATTTCAAATCCCCAACAGCATTTAAGTTTTCATAAATCGCTTCAATTGTTGGGAACTCACCCAGTAACGCTTTCGCTTTCACAGGACCCACACTAGGCACGCCACTGATAACATCAACGCTGTCGCCTACCAACCCTAGGTAATCGGGGAATTGCTCAGGGTAAACACCATACTCATTAAACACATCTTGCCGATATCGTTTACGGTTACTACTGAAATCCCACAAGTAATTTCGCTCGTTTACCAACAACTGTGCCAAATCTTTATCTTTGGACACAATGCAAACAGCCAGTTTTGGGTTTTCTAACCGTGAAATGCGAGCAGCTAAGGTACCAAGGATATCGTCCGCCTCATAAAGCCGGCTAGCAAAATTGGCCAATCCCATAGCATCACAAACAAGGGCGCACGCATCTAATTGGGCTTTAAGGTTTTCATCTGGCAATTCACGATTTGATTTATAGTTCGGAGAAAGTTGATGGCGAAACCCACTAAACAGACTTTCATCACGGGCGATGGCAACATAACGGGGTTTAACTCTATTGATAAATTGCAGTAAGAATCGAGTAAAGCCATAAACAGCGCTAAGATCATTGTTCTGAGCATCATAGCACTCGGTGTAAGGAGAAAAATGTGCTTGGAATATATAGATAGATGCGTCGATTAAATAAACCGTACCCACCTTAACGTCTACCGCTGACGGGACAGTCACTATGCTGAGCTGCCAATTTCTGGGGGAAAAAGTAGCTTAAGCATCAGGATTCTTTCTTATTAGGTAAGTAAAAAGATCGTCAATTTTTTCTTGATGAAGAAGCTCATGGTCCAAATACAGACAAAACTTGGGTATGTCTCTTTCCGTCGATGGGTCTGTCGCGATCACTTGCAACGTTTGACCGGGTTTAATTTCGCGGATCTTTTTATGAATCATCATTACTGGCTCAGGACAATATAAACCCTTGGCATCTAGTACCAAATCTGGTGCGTTCAACCCTTCAGAGCGGGTTGATTGGCTCGGCTCCGTTGATGTTTTTATTTCATTTAATTCTTTAGACATAATGCCTTATAACTTATTGATAGTTGTTACTGGGCAAAGCCCGATCCATACTTAATTGATAGCACAGTCAGGCTTATACCCATTATTTGAACTTAAGCAATCTAACAGTATCCAATATGACGATCCTCACTGTCGACGCCAATAGCACCCCGAATAAAGATAAGCTATTTGACCGTGAAACACTTCAATTTACTGTCAAACTAATTCGATCCCATAATCCGTCATTGGCTTTGCGGATTCAAAACCTTATAGCACCGTCAGCCACACCTTATATTCAGTATAATGATGAGCCACACGTCACAGACCAATTTAAGTTAAACTTGGACTCCTACACACTTAAAAGAGTCGTTGATACCTTGGCCATTGCAGGTCAAGAACTCGCAGAACAAGTGTTACTTACGGAACAGGGAGATCACAACTTTCTTCTTGAAGTAAAATCCTCTATCGGAAAATGGATCGCCTACGCTCGTTATCATCAAAATCAATTTGAGCGAGTTCAATCCAATAGCTAGAACCCGCCGTCATCCTTTGTCGCTATAGAACAAGTCTCAGATTCGGCATCAAATGTCACTATAGCCTTACCTACTTCTAAACTCTTCATGACCTGACTAATTTTTGTTTCAAACGAGAAGTCTTCGTGGCCATAGTCCGTGCCTTCTCTGGACACGAAGTCCTCTATGATTGCTCTTAGAGTTTCTGTTGCCAATTCTTTATAGGGTATTTCCATAACCTGTATGTTCCCTTAACAAAGCGTTAAAGAGCTGATGGAATAGCATCGAGTCCAACCCCCTGCAAGAATTCGCCGCAAAGCATATTGTAGAAGTCTCAGTGTAGGTCGTCTGGCAAACCCTAGGTATGATTGACGCTGGCTATCTAAACACCTCAACAACATTAAGCGGCTCGCTTACTTCGCTTGCCTCACCTTGCTTGGCAAGCTCTTTGAAGGAGAATAAATTCAAATCTGCAAGTTGAGACGGCGACACGTTAGCGATACTGCGAAAAATTGTTTCGATTCGTCCAGGGTGCTGTTTATTCCACCCTTGCAGCATGGCTTTTATGTTCTGCCTTTGCATGTTGTCCTGACTCCCGCAAAGATTGCAGGGAATAATCGGGAAGTCCATCAACTTAGCGTACAACTCAATCTCGGTTTCTTTACAATAAGCAAGCGGTCGAATCACCACATTTCTTTTATCATCACTAAGCAATTTAGGCGGCATAGCTTTTAATTTCCCCCCATAGAACATATTCAAAAACAGGGTCTCTACAATATCGTCCCTGTGATGTCCCAAAGCAATCTTATTCGCCCCAATTTTATCTGCATAATTGTACAAAATACCGCGCCGTAGCCTAGAGCAAAGACCACAGTAGGTTTTACCTTCAGCTATTTTATCCGTCACTATGGAATACGTATCTTGCTCTAGTATCTTGTAATCAACGCCAACCTGTTCAAGATAATTAGGCAGCACCTGTTCTGGAAAGTCTGGCTGCTTTTGATCTAAGTTCACAGCATGAAGCTTAAAAGTGATCGGGGCGGATTTTTGCAGACGCTGCAATATATCGAGCATTGCATATGAATCTTTTCCGCCAGACAGGCACACCATTACTAGATCACCGTCTTCAATCATATTGTAATCAGCGATTGCATGACCAACATCTCGGCGCAAATTTTTGCGACTACGATTTAACTGAAAATCTTCTTTTGATGCCCTGCTCATTTTTAAGTCCGCTTACACTCTTTCAAGAATCGTGGCTATGCCTTGACCTAAACCGATACACATAGTTGCTAAGCCAAACGTTGCGTCTTTGTCTTCCATGTTATTCAGCAAGGTGGTTGTAATTCTAGTGCCAGAACATCCAAGCGGATGACCCAGTGCTATAGCGCCGCCTTTCAAGTTCACTTTTTCGTCCACCACTGACAACAAACCTAAATCTTTTAAAACCGGTATCGATTGCGCTGCAAAGGCTTCGTTGAGTTCTACACAGTCGATGTCAGCTATGGTTAACCCAGCTTTTTTCAACGCTTTTAGGGACGCGGGCACGGGGCCATACCCCATTATAGAAGGGTCGACACCAGCATAGGCCATTGACTTGATTTTTGCTCGCACTGTGAGATTCAAAGCCTTTGCCCTTTCAGCTGACATTAACAACATTGCAGACGCACCATCTGAAAGTTGAGACGACGTTCCAGCAGTTACCGTTCCATTAGCTGGATCAAATACAGGTCGGAGCTGTGCCAACCCGTCGACAGTCGTATCGGCACGAATCGTCTCGTCATGCTCGATTAGCATTTTAAAACCGTCTGAATTATGCCCTTCAATGGCCACAATCTCATTATTAAAACCGCCGAGACTACGAGCTCGATCTGCAAGTAAATGTGATCTCACTGCAAACTCATCTTGCTGCTCTCGACTAATACCGTGCATTTTGGAAAGAACTTCGGCGGTAACACCCATCATCCAAGCAGCTTTTGCCATGTATTTGGAGGCTTTAGGATTTACATCAATCCCATGGGTCATGCCCACATGCCCCATGTGCTCAACACCGCCAACAATGAACTGATCACCATTATTACTTTGGATGGCCATGGCTGCAGTTTGCAAAGCCGACATAGATGAACCGCACAGGCGGTTCACGGTTTGAGCGCATGTTGAATGTGGTAATACTGACATTAACGCCGCATTTCTTGCAATATTCCAACCTTGTTCCAAGGTCTGATTCACACAGCCCCAAATAACATCTTCTACCTCTGACGGCTGCACTGAGGGGTTACGCTCGAAAAGAGCGTTAATTAGCCGTGCAGATAATTCCTCTGCCCGCACGTGTTTGAATGCGCCACCTTTTGATTTTGCCATAGGAGTTCGAATCCCATCTACAATAACTGCATCTCTTAACTGTAAAGACATCGTATTCTCCTAAAATTTAGTAGTAAGTGCCGCCAGCGGCAGCCATCGCTTTCATTTTCTCGGTAGGTCGATAGAGCTCGCCTAGATGGGCGTACTTTTCTGCTAATTCGCAAAATGCTGCAACTCCGACACTGTCGACGTAACGTAAAGCCCCTCCCCTAAACGGAGGAAACCCTAAACCTAATACCAATCCCATATCAGCTTCGATGGCAGTATCGACAATTCCATCCTCTAAACAGCGCGCCGTCTCTAGGCACAAAGTAATCATCATCCGCTCTAAGATTTCACTGTCATCGAATTCTTTAGCAGGGCCACTTACCGACGCAATTAATTCATCTATTTCAGCATTAGGAAGCTTGCGCGGTTTACCTTTTTTATCGGCCTGGTAAAGATAGAATCCCTTGCCAGATTTTTGCCCAATATCACCTTTTGCGTAAAGCTTGTCGATGGCACTTTCAAATTCCAACACCATTCGATCAAAGCCAGCAGCCATTACTGCTTGAGCATGGACCCCGGTATCAATTCCAACCACATCCAATAAATAAGCTGGCCCCATTGGCCAGCCAAATTTTTCCATGACCTTATCAATCTGTCTAAAATCTGCCCCTTCGTGAAGGAGTTTCGAAAAAGCGCCAAAGTAAGGGAATAAGATACGGTTAACCAAAAACCCCGGGCAGTTATTCACTACTATTGGTGTCTTACCCATCTTCTTCGCATAGGCCACCGTAGTCGCAACAGTCTCTTCGCTACTGTGCTCACCACGAATGACTTCAACCAGTGGCATTAAAGCAACGGGGTTGAAAAAATGCATACCGCAGAATTTTTCTGGCCTTGCTAATACCGTAGCAAGATCATCTACCGATATCGTCGAAGTATTAGTGGCGATAATTGTGTCAGCAGAAACCAAAGATTCTAGCTCTTTAAGAACCGCCTTTTTAACCTTCGGGTTTTCAACGACAGCCTCAACAACGATTTCGGCATCATCTATTTCAGAGTAATCCAAGGTTGGGTTGATATTGGAAATAACTGAATACATTTTGCCTGCGTCGATCTTGCCTCTTCCAACTTGTTTTTGAAGCAGCTTATTAGCTTCACTCATGCCTAAGTCCAACCCGGCTTGTGCAATATCTTTCATTATAATAGGGGTACCTTTGAGTGCAGATTGGTAGGCTATTCCACCGCCCATAATCCCTGCCCCAAGTACCGCGGCCTGTTTAATATTTACGGCCCCAGCCATAATTTTTTTAGCTTTTCCCGCAAGAAACTGGTCATTCAAAAACATCTGCACGAGGTTCGCTGCAACATCAGTTTTGGCTAATTTAACAAAAGCTGCATTTTCTACTTCAAGCGCCTCGGACCGATTCATTAAAGCTGCTTTTTGCATGGCCTTCACTGCAGTGACAGGCGCTGGGTAATGAGGCCCCGCTGCGGCTGCTACCATACCCAGAGCAGTTTCAAATGCCACATTCAATTCAATTGGCTGTAAAGTCAGAGGAGATGTTTTTACGCTTCGCACAGCTGCAAAATCTAACTTGCCGTCCCAACATTGCTGCACCAGTGCCTGCGCTGCGTCTAAAAGCTTCTCCTCTACAACCACTCCATCGAATACCCCTTCTGCAAAGGCTTGTTTGACTTTTACGTGACTGCCGCTGCTAATCCACTGATTGGCATTATCAGCACCGATTAATCGCGGCAAACGAACAGTACCACCGAATCCCGGCAATATTCCCAGCTTCACCTCGGGAAAGCCAACCACGGTTTTTTCAGTAGCAATCCGAAAATCTGTAGAAAGAGCCATTTCCATTCCGCCACCTAATGCAACCCCGTTCAGCGCTGTAACAGTTGGAAAAGGCAGATCTTCAATAGCAGTAAATACCGCGTTGGCTTTGACAACCCATGCAGAAATTTCCTCTGCTGATTGATCAAACATCACGGTAAATTCGGTGATATCTGCTCCCACAATAAAGCTCGACTTTGCGCTGGAGAATATCGCTGCTTTAACCCCAGAATCAGCGATAGCAGCAACAGCAGCACCTAATTCCTCTAACGTAAGTTGATTAAACTTATTTACCGACGAACCTTCCAAATCAAAAATAAGATGAGCGATCCCTGAAGGTAGCTCCTCAACGCGTAGCGCAGTGCCAGAAAAAATCATTGTATACTCCAAATTCGGCGGACACCCTTTAATGGGTTTGTGTTGGCCTCAAGGCCTTTCGGGGGGCATATTATACCTCGCCATCGCCTCAATACCAAAGTCTGCCGCCCTATTCGCTGACACAGTAAATAAGTTACTATTTGAATTCACTTTATAAGCTGACACCTACATCATGCGGCAGTTCTACAGCGTAGTTTTAAGTATCTTCTCGCTCTTCACAGTGTTTGCAAACGCGAGTCAGGCAAATGAAAGCGGCGTAATCCTGCTTTATCACCACGTGGCCTCCGACACCCCCGCATCCACTAGTATTTCACCTGAAAGTTTTAAAGCGCATTTGGAATACCTCAAAGCGAATAATTTTCATGTAATGGAACTCGGTGAAATGGTCAATGCACTCAGGGAACGGCGAACCATTCCTGAAAAATCAGTCGCAATCACCTTCGATGACGGCTATTCGTCAATTTATGACACAGCATTTCCAATGCTAAATGAATTTGGCTTCCCCTTTACTCTGTTTGTTAGCACCGGCCCCATTGATAGAGCCCAGTCAAACTATATGAGCTGGGGAAACATAGAGGAGATGGCAAGTGCCGGAGTAACAATAGCCAATCATTTAGTAGAACATCCCTATATGCTCGATAAACTGCAAGGAGAAGCGCAAGGGGATTGGATTGATCGAATGCGCGAAGAGATACTGGAGGCACAACGGACAATCATTCGTCATAGCGGCCAAGACAATAAATTTCTAGCTTATCCCTATGGTGAGTACAATATTGATATCAAAAACTTAGCTGAAGAACTTGGATTCATCGGCTTCGCACAGAACTCTGGCTCAGCAGGGTTTTCCAGTGATTTTCTAGCCCTCCCACGGTTCCCTCTCGCTAGTATTTATGCCAATCTAGATACTGCAAAAGTCAAGTTTGCGACTAAGGCCTTTAACGTCCAGCAGTTGCGGCCTCTCTCACCTATTAGCTCAAATTCGAGGCCTACAGCAACGCTGAAATTTTCCACTGGAGATTACCGGCTCGATCAAATAGCGTGCTTTAGCAACAGTAAACCAATGTCTATGAATTGGAGCAGTTCCGAGGAAGGATTATTAACTATAGCGCCTGAGACTGACCTGACGGGGCGCCGCTCTCGCTATATCTGCACAGCGCCGGATATGAAAAGTGACCGCTTTTTTTGGTATTCGGTTCAGTGGATTAATTTAGGTAACTGATCGTTAGCCAGAGAAATCCTCGTCTCTCTCATGCAGATCATTCTGGATGATGATATTTTGTACCTCGTCTACGTAATGATCACCGCGCTGTGAATATTTCCCTAAACCGAAGGCAAGCACCATAGAATCGATCTGTTGATCTTCTTCGCGCATATCAGCCCTTAGCTCCCTTAAATACTCGTAGGATTGGTTAGTGTTGATATTATTAAAATAGGCTCTAACTGCACCAGCCACTGAATCAAAACGCTTCACTTCGTGGGTAGCTCCCCGGCTTCTTCGGCGAGGCACAATTCCACAGCCCGCCTCAAAGCACCATTGTCCGAACAGGTTGTTCCCCTCCAAGGCGAATCGAGACGTACCCCAGGCTGACTCATTCGCGGCCTGCGCTAACACTAATGATGGAGGCAGAATATCTACTCGCAAAACCAGTTCTTTAAGCAGCTCAACGTCGGAAAAATTTGCGGAGTCCAACTCGTAAGTTTCTGCTACTTTGAGCACCCACCGCTTTTCTCGCTGGCTCAAAGCGACATCGTTTTGAGACATATCCGCCAAGTACAGCAAATCCTCCCTAAGGTTTGTTAAATTCTGATTTTCTGAATCAACATAGTCTTCAAGATAATCAAAAAACTGTTGCTTTTTAACGTCAACATTACTAATAGCGCCAAAGTCCGGGAATATTGCTATTGGCTCAATTTTTGCTAATGCAGGTGTTGCGGGCCTTTGGCTTGCTGCAGTAGTAACTACAAGCAAAATTAACAAACCAAATAGGACTGATGTCAAAGCTGCAACAGCGAGCTCTTTTTTCAACTCAAAATTGATCATCAGTTATCAGTGCTCCGATTCTGGCATTAAAAAATCCATTACAACCGCCGCTTGCCAGAAATTCCTCTATAGTCAGCGAAGGCATCGTTGACCCAAGGCTATCAGAGCCCAATCTCAAGGCCTATCGATCGAGTATAAGCTCATCTCAACCTAATATGATAGCGCTCTAACATCGGACCAACCTGCTCTATTTCACTTCACCTTTTAGTTCGAACGCACCCTAATCAGGGCTTATCCACTGCTGCCGCCCCGGCAATCAGGGGACTTCGGCGCAGATGCTGAATTAGTCGCCCATTCACTTGGGGAGTAAAGGTGCAGGGCTAGGGCATGAACACTTGTTTTTAGCTCCTGCGCTAGTATCCCATACAGTCGTTGATGCCTTTTGACTGCGGCGAGGCCTTCAAAATCTGCGGCAACTACAGTCAGTTTAAAATGAGAGTCGGTTGCCGGGCCGCCGTGCTTGTGACTTTCATTCTCTATGATTAACTCTTGCGGGTTAAGGCTTTCGCTAACTTTCGCTCTAATTCTATTTTCCATCTAAGTTACCGCGTTACGATGAATGATTGCTGTTGCGAGAGTATAAAACAATCTGTTTGGCAAAGCAGTGGTAGTGTTAAAACCTATGCCTGCTAACATAGCGCCTCCGATAGAAGAGACGACTATGGCTATTAACTGGTACCCCGGGCATATGAACAAAGCCCGAAAAGAATTAAGTAAAATAATACCGACAATCGATCTGGTCATTGAGCTGCTCGACTCCCGTGCACCCAACGCGAGCAAAAACCCTTTATTGGATGAAATAACAGCGTCAGTACCTCGCATTAATGTATTGAGTAAAGCCGATTTGGCTGACCCTGCAATCACTAAGCTTTGGCAAACCACTATAGATGAATCAAAAAACCGTCGTTGCCTTGTCAGCTCAACAACATCCCCCCTCCGAGCGCAGGAGGTCATTGACTGCGCTCGCAAATTAATCAGCAAAGAAACCCGAAGACCTAATTATAATTACCAAATACTTATCACAGGCATACCAAATGTTGGGAAGTCTACTCTTTTAAACGTTCTGTCTGAGCGAAAGCTGGCGAAAACCGGCAATGAGCCCGCGGTAACACAACGTCAACAGAGAATAAAACTGGCGGAAAACTGGTATCTAATTGATACCCCGGGGATGATGTGGCCAAAACTTGAGGATCAAGATGGCGCTTATCGCCTCGCGATGACTGGAACCATCCGGAATACAGCAGTCGAAGCCGAAGATATTGCCTGGTTTGCAGCTGAAGAGCTACTTTCTGGCTTCCGAGCAAAGCTTAGTGAGCGCTATGGGATCGCCGAGCAGATCACAACAGCAGAGCAAGTTCTAGAATCAATAGCGGTAACCCGCGGTGCCATCAGCAAAAGAGGTCAGATAGATTGGCATAAGACCGCAGAAATCTTACTAAATGACTTCCGCTCGGGTAAACTAGGGCGCATAAGCTTAGAACGCCCAAAAACTTTGTAACACCCACTAGTTCTTGAGCTTACGTCACAATCACTCTCTCTTTTCAAAAGCAGGAGCAACCTCTAGTCTATGTCTGAATCAACAGCGCAAGTAACACCCAATTCAAACCAAGATCAACCACTGCAAATCCACCCTGCATTCGAATGGCTGCGAAGTGAGGTTATACCTTCCTTAAATATAGTCATGGAGGAATATCGGCACAGAGAAACTGGCGCAATGCACTATCACCTTGCCAGTGACAACACCGAAAATGTTTTCATAGTTGCTTTCCGCACAGTACCAATGGATTCCACAGGGGTTGCACACATACTTGAACACACAGCCTTATGCGGAAGTAAAAAATTCCCTGTCCGCGACCCATTCTTCATGATGATTCGGCGCTCACTGAACACTTTTATGAACGCGTTCACCAGCAGTGACTGGACCGCGTTTCCTTTTGCCAGCAAGAATAAAAAAGATTTCAGCAATCTGCTCAGCGTCTACTTAGATGCAACTTTCTTTTCAAGGCTGCACGAACTAGATTTTGCCCAAGAAGGTCACCGGCTTGAATTTGCTGAATCAGATAATCCAGACAGCGAACTTCAGTTTAAAGGCGTTGTTTACAATGAAATGAAAGGGGCAATGAGCTCAACATCAAGTGTGCTCTGGCAGACTCTTAGTAAGCATTTGTTTCCAACTTCTACCTATCACTATAACAGCGGCGGAGAGCCAGAACATATTCCTGATCTGCCCTATCAAGACCTTTTGGATTTTTATAAAAGCCACTACCATCCCAGTAATGCTGTGTTCATGACTTTTGGTGATATAACAGCCTTCGAACAACAGCAAAGCTTTGAAGAGCTCGCACTAAAAGAGTTTTCAAAACTCGATATCCATATTGCTGTCAAAGATGAAAAAAGATACCTGTCTCCCATTAGAGTGCAGGAATCCTATGCTGCCGACGAAACAGAAGCTAATAAACATCATGCGGTGCTGGGCTGGTTATTAGGCCAGAGCTGCGATTTAGAAGAGCTTTTTAAGGCGCAATTACTCTCTAGTGTTTTACTGGACAATAGCGCCAGCCCACTGCTTAGGATCTTAGAAACATCCGATCTTGGCAGTTCGCCCTCACCTATGTGTGGGTTAGAGGACTCGAACCGAGAAATGAGCTTCCTAGCCGGCCTGGAAGGCTGCCCCGAGGGAAGTACTGCCCAAGTTGAAAAGCTGATCATTGAGTCTTTAGAGTCCATTGTTAAGGACGGAGTCGAACCCGAACAAGTAGAAGCAGCATTGCATCAACTTGAGCTAAACCAACGAGAAATATCCGGCGATAGTTACCCGTATGGATTACAGCTAATCCTAACCGGTCTATCAACAGCAATGCATCGGGGTGACCCGATTCAATTGCTTAATATTGACAGCGTTCTGGATAAACTACGCAAAGAAGTTATGGACCCCAACTTTATTCCTGAGTTGATTCAAAAACTGTTATTGGATAACCCCCACAGAATAACCTTGACACTGTCACCAGACACCAAGCTGGCCAGCAAAAAAGTCGAAGCAGAGGTTAAGCTGCTTGCAACCATCAAGGCAAACCTAACCGAAGCAGAAACCCAAGCCATCGTAGACACTTCTTTGGCGCTAGCCAAACGGCAAAATGTCGACGATGACCCAGGAGTATTGCCGAAGGTTGGCCTTAATGACGTTCCTAAAACAATTTCAGAACCAACTAGAGGCGATGTGAAATTAGCCAACGGCGATTCACTCAGCCGATATGCACAAGGCACTAACGGGCTCAGCTATCAGCAAATAGTAATGACTATGCCTCAGCTCAGTGAAGCCCAAATTAGCACCCTGCCCCTATATACCAGTTGCTTGCCTGAATTGGGTGTAGGAACTAAGGACTATGCCTCCGTTCAAACATGGCAGGCACAAATAAGTGGCGGTGTCAGTTGTTACAGCAGCATTAGAAGCGACGCTGACAACATTCAAAAAGTTAAAGGTCTACTGACATTCGGCTCTAAATGTTTGAGCGTCAATCATCAAAAGCTCACAGACTTGCTAGCGCAGACCATTGGTAGCATAAGGTTCGACGAGGACAAGCGCCTAGCTGAGCTGGTCGAGCAAATATGTACTCGCAAAGAAAGCAGTATTACAGGCCAAGGACACAGCTTAGCAATGAATTTAGCAGCAAGCGGCATGAGCCCCACCGCAAAGCTCAATCATCAAGCTGGCGGTTTGCTTGGTATTCAGCGATTAAAGAGTTTGCGGGACAGTTTGCGCAACCCTGAAGGCAGAGAAAAACTACTGCAAGACTTCCGCGAGCTTCATGACTTAATTCTTACTGCGCCACGCCGCTTTTTACTTATCGGTGAGGAAGCCTGCCTGGATAGCATGCAGTCTAATCTGGAAAGCCACTGGGGCACCGCCCCAAGTGGCCAAGACAGCAGCGAATTAATCTTACCAGAGGTTCAAAATAAAGTGAGAGAGGTATGGACCACCTCGACTGCCGTGAACTTTAGTGCCAAGGCATATCAAACTGTGCCCTCCAGCCATGAGGACAATCCCGTGTTAAGCGTTCTGGCTGGCTTCATGCGAAACGGATTCCTTCATCGCGCGATACGTGAACAAGGCGGTGCCTATGGCGGCGGTGCAACCCAAGATGCCAATTCTGCCTCTTTTCGGTTTTTCTCATATCGTGACCCAAGGCTCAGTGAGACGCTAGAGGACTTTGATCGCGCGCTAGACTGGGTTAGCACAGCAACCCATGGTGAGCATCAATTGGAAGAAGCAATACTGGGAGTAATTGCAAGTATGGACAAGCCATCCTCCCCCGCTGGCGAGGCTAAGCAGGCTTTCTATAATCACCTATTCGATCGCAGCTTGGATCAAAGGAAGGTCTTTAGGCAGCGAGTTCTGGATACTACTATGGAAGACTTACGCTCCGTGGTCGGTAAATACTTCTCCCCAGATGCCGCCAGTATTGGCGTAATAACCAACAAAGAGTCTGTTGGCAGCTTGCAGGGACTTTCGCTTAAAGAAATTAATATATAAATTTATCAAAAACTAAGAAATTTTATGAGGGGAGAATATTTTTCTGTTTAATTAGGATAAATAAGGAACTTTCATTACATTGCATGGTCTGTATAAGTGTAGGTAAATGCAGTGCAAAATTGTGGGTTTTGTTTCATTTATCTCTCCCTTGATAGTGTTTTGGCCCAACAGCTCCGGTTGTTGGGCTTTTTTCTTTTTAGCAGGTACCTATTACGATCGAGTTACTCCATTAGTAACCGCTTTAGCCTATAATCACGCAGTCTAAAACTTAATCATCCACCCTTTCTAAAAAACCTTATCCTGCCAGACGACTCAGCTCATGATTGCCGTAACCAAGCCCCTAAGCAACGTCAGAGAAGCCACTAAAGTAACGTTAATAGGCATGTGGCTCGATATTACTTTGGCCATTGGAAAAATAATCGGCGGTTTACTTGGAAATTCCTTCGCCTTAGTTACTGACGGCATTCACTCCCTTACCGATGCGATCTCAGACATTTTTGTCATTGTCATTGCTCGAATAGGTCAATCCGAGCCTGATGACGAGCATCCATGGGGACATGGAAAATTCGAAACCGTGGGCACAATAGCCATGGGCATGCTTTTTTTTACAACGGCAGGCATTTTAATTTTCGATAGCATCCAAAAACTCACTAATGTCGCACCGACCTCGCCCCCTGCAATTAGCACCGTAGTGATAGCCCTAATCTCAATCCTCAGCAAGGAATGGATTTATCGCTACACCATGAATGTCGCGAACAAATTGAATTCCAGCCTCCTTCGAGCCAATGCTTGGCATAGTCGCAGCGACGCATTTTCATCAGTGGCTGTGTTAGTCGGGATTATCGGAGCCATGCTCGGTTATCCTTGGATGGACACGCTAGCGGTCATCGTCGTGGCCTTAATTATCGCAAAAATTGGATGGGAGCTTTGCACCGAAGCTCTGCGCGAACTAGTCGATACCCAAGTCCCTAAACGCAGGCGAGATCAAATAGAAGCTGAGATACTGAGTGTTACAGGGATTACAGGCATCAACAACCTTCGCAGCCGCTTATCCGGTGGGAAAATAATACTCGAGCTGAGCCTGCGCGTTAACCCACATATAGAAGTCTCCGAAGGCCACACCATTGGCGAGCGAGTCTCTAAGGCCTTAACTGGCCAATTTAGCGATATCGCCGATGTTATCTGCCATATTGACCCTGATACTTCCTTTTTTAGAGCGTCCTTAACCAACTTGCCAAATCGTCAGGTAGTTCTGAATTTACTTAAGCAACAATGGCAAGACTTGGTGAGCGATGAGGAAATCGAAGGGGTAATTCTCCACTATTCTGACGATGGAATAGCGATAAATTTAATTCTAAAAGCAGACGAACTGCCGACCTCTTTAGCCGCGGAATTAAGGCAGGCTATTGCCTCTTTAGAATATGTCGCTAGTTTCAAGATATTCACTAAAGCCTTTGACTTGAACATTTCTCACTAGATTTAGGCACAGCAACCCAGTCTGTGAGTAAATCTAGATGCAAACTTTAAAGCTCTATTTCAGCCTCGTTCAGCTTTGACCAGCTCATACGCCGCTTTGATGTCTTGAGTTTTTTGAGTCGCTATGGTCATCATCTCCTCTGGCAATCCTTTCGCTACTAGCTTGTCAGGGTGGTGCTGATTCATCAGCCTCCGGTAGGCTTTCTTGACTTCTGCATCGCTGATGCCTGAATCCACGCCAAGCAGCTCATAAGCGGCTTTAAGTTTTTCCTTGACAGAAACTTGCGCCCCAAAATGTGCCTGGCCCGATAGCCGTTGAAGCAAGGCGTTAAAATCTGTTGACGAGTAGCCCAAATCCCTGGCAATTCCCTCGAGAATAGATTGCTCTTTAGTATCCAAAGTCCCATCAGCTAAAGCCGTCGCTGAGATGATTTCTAAAAACATCTGCACTAAGTTGCGGCGCCTGAATATTTCCTGCTTGAATTGCGCTAATACTTCATGAATTGGGAACTCATCTTTTTTGCCTTCGTTGAAAAGGTTAATCGCAACTTTGCGCTGCTCCCCATTTAACAACATCTGATCCATGACTTGTTCAGCAAGCGCAATCTCATCACGGGTTACTTTGCCATCTGATTTTGCTACATAACCCATTACTGAAAAGGTAGCAGTGAAAAATGCCGACTGTACGCGCTCTGTGGCGCCCACACCCAAAGTATTCTGCAGGCCAACAGAGATGAGACCCTTATCGAAGTAATTGCCTACCGCAGCTCCCATAACCGCACCAAGAGGGCCACCCATCATAAATCCGAAGGTACCCCCTACAACTTTTCCCCACCAACTCATAAGCTCACTCTCGATAATTCCTTCAATAGATTAATTGTTACTGTGGCTGTCCTAAATAATTGACACTGAACTAAAACAGACGACGCTGAAACCAGTTTTTATCTAACTCTTCCCGGCAGCCATTAAGCTGAATAGCAAACCTATCTGAATTAGATTGAACTCGACCTCCCGCATCCAAAAGCCATTGCTTTTCACGATAGGTTCCGTTCTTATAGCCGCCATTTCCTTCGTGATAAGCAAAATAGAGACCTCTGGCATCATTCTTTGAAATGTTGCTGATGCGAGAAGAGTTAGCATTATACCAACCGACGAAATCGACAGCATCAGAAAAATTAGATCTGGACGCGCGGCCATTACCTGAAAGTCGTTCATAATCTTCCCAAGTGCCATCCAGTGCCTGGGCAAAGCCGTAAGCGGATGACGCTCGCCTACCGGGGAAAACCCATAAGAACCTATTGCGCTCAGGCTTGGCGCGGGCTCGGAAGCCCGATTCTTGATAGATAATCGCCATACTGACAGAAATTGGGCTACCCCAGCGCTGCTGCGCTTTTTTAGCAGCCGTGTACCATGAGCGGCTATCATCAAAGATACTGCAGATATTATCTATATTGCTGGGTCTGGAACTAGCACAGCTACTAATTAAAACAACGACCAGTCCATAGCCTAATATCCGAGTAAAAAATTTTGTATGCATCACTATGGGAATCCTGATGAGGGACTTAAGTTCTAACTTAAACATTCTTTAATTGCGCGAGCATCTCTACAAATTCATCCTCACTAATGACGTTAATTCCTAGCTCTTGCGCTTTGGCAAGTTTCGATCCTGCACCAGGCCCGGCTACTACGCAGTCAGTATTTTTCGAGACACTGCCGGCCACTTTTGCGCCCAATTTTATGAGCTCAGCTTTCGCCTCACCTCGACTCATTAGCTGTAAGCTCCCGGTCATTACAAATGTCTGATCCGCCAAAGCAAGCAGATCTCGGTCTACACTGACATCTGGCCAAGAGACACCCCTGAATCTTAGCTCTAAAATTTGCTCGACGTTATTGTTATTAAGAAAAAATAATCTAATATGGCGAGCGACGATGGGCCCTATGTCAGAGACTTTTTCCAAGCTGCTAGTTTTGGCGCGCATAATCCCATCTAGACTGCCGTAATGATTCACTAGCGAAAGCGCAGTAGCCTCCCCAACTTCGCGAATACCTAGGGCGAAAAGAAATCTAGCTAAAGATGTACTTTTACTTTTCTCTATCGCCGATAATAGGTTTTCAGCAGATTTTTTCCCCATACGATCAAGATTAACCAAGGTATCTAGATCAATTTTATAAATGCCGACAACAGACTCAATTAATCCTTCATCAACTAGCTGCTCAACTAGCTTGTCACCCAAACCCTCTATGTCCATAGCCGTTCGAGAGGCATAATGTTTTATAGACTGTTTTCTCTGTGCGGGACAAACCAAGCCCCCCGTGCAGCGATATAATACCTCACCATCTTTTTCGACTGGCGAATTACAAGCAGGGCAATCCTTTGGCAGTATTATAGTTATGGGGTTTTTGTTACCAAGCGGATCTAGCACTCTCACAATTTTGGGGATTACATCTCCCGCTCTTCTTACTATAACTGAATCGCCTATTCGCACGCCAAGCCTGTCAATCTCGTCCATATTATGAAGAGTTGTGTTACTGACAGTCACACCACCAACAAAAACCGGCTCAAGTCTTGCGACAGGTGTGATGGTGCCAGTCCGTCCTACCTGAAACTCAACATCAAGAACTACTGTAGATTTTTCTTCAGCGGGGAATTTATAAGCCATTGCCCAGCGAGGACTTCTAGCATTAACTCCGAGTC
>CAWKZY010000009.1:0-90228 GCA_963854625.1 Gammaproteobacteria bacterium
TAGCAACAAAACCTGTGCTCACACGCTCCAGGCTCCTGCGGGGATATTTCTTAGCCCTCTCTTAGCGACTGTCTCGTATTGCTTTAGGTTTGCTCAACAATAATAAGCTTAGAGGATTGAGCCTAGACAGGCTTTGCCAAAAGACTAATCACAGAGGAAGGACAGGTATGACTAATCGCTGTTGGTGGTCAGGAGACGACCCTGTTTACATCGCCTACCACGATGAAGAATGGGGCGTACCGATTCATGACGAGCGCTTACTGTTTGAATTTCTTTGTTTAGAAGGCCAGCAAGCAGGTTTAAGCTGGATTACCGTGTTGAAAAAACGAGATCACTACCGCGAATGCTTTAAGAATTTTGAAATCGAAAAAGTCGCTAAACTAACCGATGCCACTATCGAAAAATTGCTACTAGACCCCGGCCTCATCAGAAACCGTCTCAAACTCTACTCTATTCGCCTGAACGCTAAGGCCTTCATTGAGGTACAAAAGGAATTTGGCAGTTTCGATTCCTATATTTGGGACTTTGTAAAAGGAGAAACTCTTGATGGAAAACGTAAAGATGCGAAGGCAGTGCCAGCAACAACGGAGTTAAGTGAAGCCATGTCCAAAGATTTAAAAAAGCGTGGCTTTAAGTTTATTGGCGGCACAATCTGCTACGCCTATATGCAAGCTGCGGGCTTGATCAATGACCACACTAGTGATTGCTTCCGTTATAAAGAGCTGAAAAAATAGGTTTGCCGGTGTTTGGATATCTATGCCTTTTTGGCATTTAGGCTTTTTTGAACACTTCAGCATTGTCTCAGACAGTGCTTGAATCAGGGCCAAAAATCAATTTTTTACCGGCTTGATTAACTTTCTCTAGTGTTATTTATATAACTATCTACATAAGCATGAAAATAACCATTTAACTAGATACACGGCACTAAAAATGCGGAGAAGACGATGATTGGATATGTGACCTTGGGCACAAACGATATAGAAAGAGGAGCCAAGTTTTATGACGCGCTGTTAGCAGAAGTTGGAGCGACTCGTTTTATGGAAATGGAAAAATTCATTGCTTGGGCTATTACTTCTCAAGCCCCTGCACTGTCAATTTCAAAGCCCGCAAACGGCAATTCTGCCACCATAGGCAACGGTGTGATGGTCGCCCTTGGGGTAGAAAACACCAATCAAGTAGATAAGGTTTATGCCAAGGCATTAGAATTAGGCGGAACATGTGAAGGAGCTGCGGGTCCTCGCGGTGGTAATTTTTATGCGGGCTATTTTCGTGATCTCGACGGCAATAAACTCAATGTCTTTTGTATGACTTCTGCCACAAAAAAAACTTAAAAGTATATTGCAAAAGGCTCAATAAAAAAGGCCTAGTCAGTTCCCAGGCTCAGCTTTTTTGTTTCTAATTTTTGTGTTCTCTTTATTTCTTTTTACTGGCTTTAAACCCGCTTGCGCTGGCTAATTGTGCAAACTCTCTGTTATAAATTTCCCGGCACTCGTCTACCTAGGCCCTTTTGTTTATGTTTCTTCCTCACGGCTTACCTGCGCATAGGCAATAGAGTTCATTTCGTGAGCTCGGTTACCAAAAACAATTTTATGCAGTGTGTTAGTTACTTTATCTTGAAAATTTTCAGTATCAAGATACGCCGCCACACTCCCCTCCATTGGATCTAGTGCCAGTTGCTTTAGATCGAAACGGTGATCTTCCGTAATCATCATGACAGGCGTTGCAGACCTTAAAGGACTTCGCTTTTCTTCGCTGCGCATTTTGAACAGAAATTGATCTCTGGGTTTTTTATGACTGTTCCAACCGGTGATCACACATGACAGACGATTAGTTAACAAACCAAAACCACGATTGTATTGCCGAAGAGCTTCGGTGGCGTTGGCTTCGTTATAAGTATTAATCGTAGTGTACAAGCCGGTATGACCTATCAACATTGCACACTCATCTATTAACGCATTGTTCAGGTCGTAGAGCAGGACCACTGGTTTATAATTCATATTTTCAGTTCTTATTGGTAGTTCTTATTAATAATTCTTATTTATGTTCTTATTTACAGCTCTGAATTACAAAACCCGGTACAACCTCTAGATAATCCCAACGCGTCTTAGAACGACTTAATCAGAGCGAAAAACAACATTCGTCGCAATATCATCACGGCTTGTTATTGTTTTGTTCGCAGGGACACTTTTGTCTTCGTAGCCAAAGCTTATACCAAAAAGAATCTTAGTATCATCTTGAATATCGAAAGACTCACGCACTAAATCAGGATAATTTCTCATGGTTCCCATAGGACAGCTGTGCAGTCCGAAAGCGACCATGCTAAGCATCAAAGACTGCGCGTACATTCCTACGTCTAATGCCACCGTGGTTCCAAAACTAGGATTCATGCCCAGAAATGCAATGTAAGGCGCGTCGAAGAACTCAAAGTTTCGTATTATCGCCCGCATCCGGCCTTCTTTGTCACCTCGCTCGATACCCATATTTGAGTACAGCGCGACAGCACATTCAACTTGTCGTGTTCGATATTCGCCTTCGAAATCACCACGGTAAGGATAATCTGGATTCGGCGCGACCCCAGCGGAAGTTCTTTCTACCATCTCGGCTTTCAAGCGATCTTTAAGCTTGCCGGACGCTACATATGCTTTCCAAGGCTGTACATTGCAATTAGAAGGAGACTGATTGGCTATTTCAAAAATTCGATTAAGGCTTGTCTGAGGAACCTCTTTATCCAAATAACCGCGCACCGAGCGTCGCTGATAGATGGCATCGATGAGACTCATTTCAGGGTCTCCACTTTGCATAGCATCACCATCTGTTTTTATCTGTAAATCATTCATGCTAAATTCCAATAATCACTTTTAATCAAAAACAAACAACTAACTTAACAATCGGCCACCATCTACATCGACTGTAGTACCAGTGACAAATTTGTTCTGCATAACAAAAAGTATACCTGCAGCAACTTCTTCAGATGTGCCTGCCCGCTTGATCAGATGGTTAGCAGTCATCGCGCTAAGGTTGGCTTGCTTCTGCTCTCCCATAAAATCAAACATCGCTGTATTCACTGTGCCAGGAGAAACCACATTGACGCGTATAGGTGCCATTTCCACCGCCAAGCAGCGAACCATGTTTTCAACCGCGGCACCGACGCAGCTAAGAGGAGATTGTCCTACTGCAATCTTTCTCGCTGGCGATCCACTGACGATGGTTATCGCCCCGTCGCTGGCCAGATAAGGCGTTCCAGTTCTAACAACTTTGCCATAGCCCCAAAGCTTATCAAAAGCCGCCTTAAACTGATCTTCAGTTTGCTCTAAAAATGGCTTTAAGGTCCGCTCGCCACCAACTGCCGCTGAAACCAAATGATCGATAGTGCCAACTTCTTTAAATATCGCTTCCAATTCCTGCTCATTGTGAGTGTCTGCCTGACGCACTTCAAATGCCCCATTCGCCAGCGCTTTGGCGTTGTCTATATGTTCTTGCGAGCGGCCAGCAACCCAAACCTGAGCTCCTGCAGCAGCAGCGGCCTGCGCCGCGGCCAAACCAATTCCAGCCGTGCCACCAATGATTACTACTTTTTTACCTGTAAGATCATTTCCCGTCATCACTCTCTCCTTATTTTTTATAACTAATTAAATACACGACCTGGATTAAGAATGTTTTTTGGGTCCAGTGTCGATTTCAAACTTTTCATCAGCGCGATTTCATTCTCGCTTTTGCTGTAAGAAAGAAATTCTTTCTTCATAATGCCAATGCCGTGCTCCGCAGAAATAGCACCGTGTAATGCTTGAATAAGGCCATAGACCACCTCGTCGATTTCTCGGTGTAAATTTTTAGTATCCGGCCCTACATTGACCACAATATGAACATTGCCATCACCGATATGTCCAAACAAGCCAAGCACCGCATCTGGCCACTGCACTCGCAGACGGCGCTCTACTTCCTCGCCAAAATAACCCATATCACTAACATTCAGACTTACGTCATAGGTATGCATGTACCCCACGCCCGTTGACACCTCCGCAGCCGAATCACGAACAGCCCAGAGATTTTTCATTTTCGCATCAGAGTCGGCGATAACGACTTCATCAATTAGATTCTTTTCAGTGGCCGATGCGAGCGAGTCAAAGAACAGATCAGTGTCCTTAGTTTTATCCGAACCCATGCTTTCCAACAAGACGTAAAAACTGTGGTCTGCATCCAGCGGCACCGTCACGTGACTCATATGCTTATCAACCAGCTTGTAGCTGTTTTGCCAAATGACTTCAAAGGCACTTAGATTAGCCCCTAACGTCGCCTGACAATGGACCAATAGATCAGCCACGTTAGCAAAGCTATCGACACTGCACATAGCGACCGCTTGGCTGTTAGGTTTTTGAGTAAGTTTCAGCACCGCTTTGGTAATCAGGCCCAACGTCCCCTCGCTGCCAATAAAAAGCTGTTTCAGATCGTAGCCAGTATTATTTTTTCGCAATTTATGGAGTCCGTCAATGACAGTGCCATCAGCGAGCACTGCTTCTACTCCAACCACTAAGTCTCTGGTCATGCCATAGCGGATAACCCGATTGCCTCCGGCATTGGTGGACAGGTTGCCTCCGATAGTGGCGCTGCCACGGGCACCAAGATCTAAAGGAAATAGTAAGCCATGGGCTTCTGCCTGTTCTTGTATTGTCTGCAGAACAACGCCGGCCTCTACAGTCATTGTGCTGGTATAGGGATCAATTTCTTCGATGCGGTTCATTCTCTCAAAACTCAAAGAGATTTCGCCTGCCATAGGAGCCGCAGCACTAACCAAACCTGTCATCCCACCTTGAGGGGCGAGCGGCTGACCCGCGTCATTGCAAAGCTTCATAATCGCAGACACTTCAGCGGTATTCGATGGTCGCAGAAGAAGAACAGGTACAATCGCCCTCGCCCCCATCCAGTCGGTATAGTTACGAGCATCAATGTCATCCCCTTCGCGAAAACCTGACGCGCCAACGATGGCTTTTAAATCTTCCAATAGGCTGGTATCTGACATAACAAACGGTGACCATTTGATCTTTTTATAGGGGCCAAATAGTAGCACAAACCTATCTGCGTAATGGCAGACAGGGCTAAAAATGCTAAAGTGATAGCCCTAGGTTTACAGCATTTGGCAAACCGGCACCCTATTCAGGAGTATTTCATGACAAAGGCACTTATCACGGCTATCGGCGCGGTCATGCTTATTGGTTGCAGCAGCTGGGTTCAACTCACAAATGAAGGCAAATCTGTAATGCTTTTGCCTGAATCAGGTGTGGCTAGCTGCGCACGTGTTGGTGGCACTAGATCCAACACTTTGAATAAAATTCTGTTTACCCAGCGCAATCGATTGCGGCTAGAGGAAGAACTTGCCACCTTAGCTCGTAACGAAGCCGGCAGCATGGGTGGCGACGCCATTGTCATCGAGTCTCCAATCAACGACGGCACCCAACGTTTTGGCGTCTACAGATGCTAAGTCGCCGAGTCCTATTGTATTAATTCCTCGCCACACTAGCCCACAGTATGCCCTAAAGCTATAGAGCCCCAAATCGGTGGCCCTGTTTTTATTGGATATTTAGATAATGTTCTAACTATCTAAGGAATACTTATGCAAACTGGACTCAGAGCAATCTCTGACCCTAAACGAGGTCAAACACTAGATCTTCTCAAATCAGGAAAAAAGTCTGCCGGCGAATTGAGTTAGAAATTTGATATTAGCGTCCCCCCTGCCCGGTGCAACAACACCTAGGGTAGCTTAAATCCGCAGGCTTAGTGATAACCTCTCGTCACGGGCAAAGCATTTATTATTAGATTAATTTGAGTGCTTTTGATGATGCCGCTGCGTATTTGATTGGCTTTTTCCAATATCAAAAGGAAGTAAAATAATAGCTATCCCCAAGCCAGTTCTAGGAACTGTTTTTCTTTTTGTTTATATATTAGGGCTGAGCCTCAGCCTGTTCAGCATCTTTTAAGCACCTTGCCCGCCACACTGTCATAGCACTAGTCTTTCTGGAATTCCCACAAGTTATCAGCCAAAAATTATCGCAGCGCCATTATTACCAGCTCTTTATTCCGTCACTGTGTTGACTGGACACTGGCTCGGTAAAACCTCTCCAACCCAATACGCCATACCAAATATGCAAGGCTACTGGTAACAACCATAATGTTTGAGGTCGGTTTAATTCTAACCTCTAGTCACACTGCAATTGTGCTATCCAATCAGGATACCGGCATTCAAGCACAAACCATCTCCATCGGAGTCGCTTTGTATCTCGTCGTTGTCGGAAACGTCTGGGACAAGACTGACCATAACTTTTACCCGGCCTGCGAGACCACTGGACCAATGCGTCAGAAATGGAACAGAGGCCATTCATCTCTTTGCAGAAAAATTTATGGTGGCCTTTGATATTAACCTGATTATAATCCCTGCCGAATAAGAGTTTGATTGCAGCAATCGCATTTAGCGTATTAACCGTTCTAATTCAAAGGTTCTATTCGCACAGTTGCCTCAATAACCATGAGTCAGAACATCCTTACAACGGTGAGCGCTTTAGTTAAGTAGAAATGCTACCAAGACAACCTGCCTTGAAAGCGGCAGGTACTTGACCGCTAATGCGCTATAATTTAAGAGCTTTCAAGCTTAGTAAACCCAATTAATAATAATCGAGCTTACGAATGGAAAAACTTCTCATTTCTCTGAGTGACGGATTCGCTCAGATTCCAAATAAAGTCCTACGCTTTCGCAGCGCTGTGTTATCCAGCTTGTTAGTGTTAACGATCTTCATGGTTTATGGGATCGTCACTCGCACGGAGCTGGACATGACCACTGACAGTTTTCTGGATCAGTCAGACCCAGCTATTTTTGCCCTGAACGAATACCGGCGGCAATTTGGCAGCGACGACTCGGTATTTTTGGTGTACCGCGCCAAGGACGGGGATGTATTCTCGCGCGCTTCTCTCACTGCCGTTCAAAAACTTACCCAAGATTTGCGTAACTGGCAAAACCTTGATCCCGCAGACTACCCTGATGAAATCAACGGTATTGCACTGGATTTCAACGAACTAAACCATATTCGCCGCATTCAATCTCTCGCCAATGTCCGCTATCAGGAGAACCAAGGAGACACACTTCTATCCAACCGCTTGGTACCTGCGGTGCTGCCTGAATCCGATGAAGAACTCGCCCAGATCAAAGCCAACGCCCTAGCTCAAGAAGATTATCTGCTCGCATTCTATTCCGCAGATGCTCGCTATGGCGCCATCATGATTCAAACTGATTTTGGTGCTCAACCGGTAGCAAATTATGTATCTGCTGTTGATGCTGCTGAAATCACCCTAGATGACAGTTTCGGTGACTTTGGCGGTTTCGATAGCGATGCCAGTTTTGATCTAGAGTTTGATGAGAGCGCCGCTATCCAAGAAGTCACATTTGAACCTGTAAATATGCTGGGCTATACCAATTTCCATATCGTCAGCAAAGCCCTTTACGACAACTACACCGACACCTTTGATTTCTTTCCAGTGGGCAACCCACCGATGATGGAATTTATGATGCAGGTACTAAACCAAATGATGGTTTTGGGCATCGTAATGGTATTGATTTTCACTGTATTGTTGTGGATTTTGTTTCGATCTTTCAGTGCCGTTCTTTGGCCTATGGTAACTATTGCCGCTAGCCTTGCATGGACGTGGGGAATCACTGTCTGGCTGGGCGTGGCAGTTTCTCAAATGATCTCGCTTACCGTGCTTTTAGTGTTTGCTGTAGGCATTGCCGACTGTGTTCACGTAATGAGTGCGTATTTTTCTTTTAGGCGCAGCGGTATCGAGCACTATGAAGCCCTATCCAAGTCCTACGGCAAGACGGGCTTAGCCATAATGGTCACCACCTTAACTACCATGTGCGGAGTGCTCGCACTAACGACATCAGATCTCCTGCCAATTCAAGTGTTTGGTTTAATGTCAGCCTTCGGCGTCGTCATGGCGTTTTTCTTCACCATCATCTTACTACCAATACTTCTGGATCTATGGCATCCGGGTGCGCCAGAATCTGGAGACTTAAGCTTTGCGGATAAAATGGGCCAGAAGTGGACTGATCTCTATATTGGCAAAAAGGCGGCAATAAGCCTCGCTTACGTAGTCGCGGTTTATGGGTTGCTAGGAATTTTTGTCGGCACTTATATTGTAGTGATTTCTAGCATGACCTATGTAGTGGTTAATTGGCAAAAACAAATCCTTACCTTCGTGCCTTACATTGTCGCCAAGCGCCCATGGTTGATTTTAGGGATATTTGCCACCGTATTTGGTCTATGTGCCTACGGCACCAGCCAAGTAAGAATAGACACCAACATGACCGAACTCACCCGTGAGGATAGTGCGCTTAATCAGGCTTACGATATCGTGGATGAAAACATGGCTGGTGCTCAATCGATGGTGATAATGGTAGACACGAAAACTACCGACGGCCTGCTAAATCCAAAACTGCTAAAAGCCATAGATGATTTTCAAACCCTAATCGAGCAGAGAGACAGCGAACAAGTAACACGAACAAACTCACTGGCGAATGTTGTTAAAGACACCAATGAAATCATGAACGATGACAACCCTGCGTTCTACGCAGTGCCTGAATCAGAGCAGATGATTTCCCAGCTACTCTACTTATTTAACAGTGCAAACCCTGAAGATCGCCGAAGCCTTGTCTCTGATGACTATAGCCGATCTCATATCACGCTAAATATTTACAACGCCGGCTCATACCAATATAAGTTATTTTTTGAACAAATAACGAAAGACATCGAGACATTTTTCGGACCTCTAGAAGAAGAATTTCCTGAGCTGGATGTCTATCTCACCGGCTCAATGGCATTGATGATGCGAATGGCTGATGAAGTTGCCCAATCACAATTTGATAGCTTTGCGCTGGCGCTAGGAGTCATCAGCGTCATCATGGTGATAACCCTTGGCTCAATACAGGGGGGACTAATGGCGATGATTCCCAATGTTATTCCCGCTTTACTGGGCTTCGGCTTAATGGGACTAATGGGTATTCCTCTGGATACAGACACCCTGCTAATAGCCCCATTAATTATAGGTATCGCTGTCGATGACACCATTCATTTTATGACCCATTACCGGATAGAGCTTATCCGCACCGGCAGTGTCAGCGAATCCCTTCGCACCACCATCTTAGATGTTGGTCAGGCGGTCATGTTTACGACTATGGTGCTAGGCCTAGGCTTTGCTTTACTGAGTTTCTCTGACTATCTTGGCATGGCAAAAATGGGATTCTTCGGCGCGGCGGCGATTTTCGTCGCCCTGCTTTGTGACCTTTTCTTGATTCCTGCAATGATAATGATATTCAAACCCACCTTTGGGGTTAAGAACGCTGATACTCGAATTACTTTCATGGAGAGACCCACATGAACTACTTAAAAGTTAGACTGTTGTCAGCTGCGGTTTTGCTCACTGTTTCAAACTCATTAAGCGCGCAGGAATTAACCGGTTTAGAAATCATGGAGAAAGTGGAAGATTTTCAACGCTCCACTTCAGATTCAGCATTCAATCGCATGCAGTTATCAACCTGCAAATTTGGCATAAAAAACAGTAAAATTACCTGCGCTGAGAGACCCCGTATAAAGTCTCTAGAGTCTGTTGGCAAAAGCTTTGGCGTCAACTTAAAAGACACCAAAACTGTCACTATCGTATTGGAGCCGGCCTCCGAGCGGGGCATCGGCATGCTTAGCTTCGCCTATGATGATAGCGATCAAGACAATGAGACTTGGCTATATTTGTCTGCAATGGGGCGGATCAAACGTATCGCAAGTGGCAACTCAGACGATGATTCAGAGCCCGCCTCAGTGTTTGGGTCTGAATTTACAACCGAGGACACTGACACCGGAAAACTTGAAGAATATTCAATCAACTTAGTCGAGGAAACCCAAGAATCGGGCAGAGAAGTTTGGAAAATAGACATGATTCCCAATGCCGATCAGGCTCGAAAATCCCGCTATTCTAAAACCGTTGTCTATATCGACAAAGAGCGCTTTGTCTCTTTGCGAACTGAGATGTACGACCAATATGAAAAAGAAATAAAGCGCTTACTGTCCTCAAGGGTTGAACTGGTCGACGATGTTTGGATGGCTAAATCCTTAACCATGATGAACCTTGTTACCAATCGTCTATCGAATATGGCGATACTAGAAATCAATACTGGCATCAATGTCGAAGATGAATTTCTAACTCAGCGCACTCTAAGCGATGTGGCCTTTCGCGAAGCCGAATTGCAAAAGCTGCGCGAACAAGTTAAATAGTTAGGACTGAAAGCTAAGTGTTCCAAAATGATAAGTGTCTACTCAAACCATCTGAACTCTTGCGATTATTAAGCCTTGCAGTCAGCCTTGCCATCACGGGTATCAGTTTAGGACAAGAAGATGTTTCGCTAGAACTCGATGACAATCTAAGTTTTGACGGAGACTTCGCCTTCGACGATGACCTTTTCGGCGGGGGATTTGAATTTGAGGAAAGTGAATCCGAGAATACCTGGCTCAATGATTTTACAATTCGTCTGACCCATCAAATTTACGGCCAGGTCAATAATCACTCTGTTGAACCGATTCCTGGCTTCAGCTTCCTCCGAGAATCAGAAGTTGAAAACAATCGCCTCGGGATCAACATTCGTTATCAAAACCCCTTCGCCGCCGGCTGGCTATTACAGGTAAGTGGACAATCGCGCATCTATTTAAAAAATGACTACCAATATGAAGCCAACAACGACAATCTCGAGGTTGAAAGTCGCATCAACGAATTGTTCGTGCAACGCAGCTTTGGCCAACACAGTATTAAATTTGGGCGGCAAACCGTGGTGTGGGGGGAAACCCTAGGCAATTCGGTGCTGGATATAATCAACACTAGTGAGTTTCGAGACCTAAGCATTATTGATATTGAAGATGCTAGACGCAATCAGCTCATGCTTTCCTGGGACTATTTTGGCGACGACAGCACGATCTCCAGTTTCATCAATCTGTTCCCAGAATTCAATCCGGCTCCAGTCCGCGGCAGCCCATTCTTTTTTGAATCTGAATTTAACCTAACTGACTACCGCCGTGAAGGCGACGTATTAATAGAGGTTGGTAGTCAATGGCGCAAGTCTTTCGAGGGCAGTGATATCGCAATTATGGGCGCTTACCTTTTTGAGAACCAGCTGCGCTATGAAGACCCTGTAAACAGCATTGGTAATTCTATCGCTGAAAAGAATGACTTTTTGCTTTTAGGGCTTAGCGCTAATAGAGCAGTAGGAAAGCTGCTGCTGAATTTTGACTTGGCTTTTAGTAGAGGGATCACTGCCGATAGCTTTAGTTTTCCCGGCACCAATAGTGTTGGCCGAGCTATAGACTTAAAGAAAAATCAGATTGGCACCTCTTTTGGTTTTGAATACGCTGTCTCCAACGATCAAAGCGTGAGCCTTGGCATTCAAGCCCAAAAGCTTTTGAATGAAGACGAAGGCCTGTCGCCCGGACAATCTTTAATTAATGATGGGGTGTTTGGAAGCTGGTTAGTTCGCTACAGCAATTCACTTAAAAATGGTGACCTCGTACTTTCTGCAACGTTTCAGGGGGATTTAAATGCTGAGTCTCTCTTGGCCTTGGTGGGACTTGATTATTCGATAAGTGACAACTGGGCCATTAACGCTCAAATCATCAGTATCAATGCTGCAACCGGCTCGCCATTATTATTTTTTGACGAAGACCTGCGACTCGGCACGACTCTATCCTACTCTTTCTAACCACTGCTCTTTCTGGAGTTTGATGTTTCTAGAACTTGCTCTTGCAAGCGCTTTGTCGCTTTAACGGCAGCTCGTTTTCGCTGCCGTTAAAGCGATTTTAGTCCTTACCTATCTTAATACCTAGAACTTAACAGGCCGATCGAAGGTCTCCTTATCAAATTCGTCTTCCCAGTTCGCCACAGCTGTGGCAACTGATAAATCACCGCCGATATTCACAACAGTTCGAAGCATGTCCAATGGCCGATCAAAAGGAATTATAAATCCAATAACTATCGCTATCTGCTCAGGAGTCATGTCGATAGTGCCCATCACCGCAGCCATCAAAAATATAGAAGCACCGGGTACGGCAGCGGTTCCGACCGAAACCAAGGTAGTTGCACCTGCCATTACGACATAGTCGGCAAAACTAAGCTCAATACCAAAAGCCTGCGCAGCAAAGACGGAAACAATACCTACATAAAGCGCAGTACCATCCATGTTAATAGTAGAGCCAAGCGGCAATACCGTTGAAGCCACTACCGGCTTGATTCCTAGATTTTCCTCAGCAACTGACAACGTCACTGGAAGCGTGGCCGAGCTTGATGAAGTGGAAAAAGCCACCAACATGGCGTCTCTTGCCCCACGAAAAAACGTGACAGGAGATAATCCCAGCGTTAACTTCATTATGATAATGCCGTGCACTACTACCAAATGCACAATACACGCGATCAATACAGCTAAGGCGAGCGTCAGCACATCTAGTAATGCAGCAACGCCTTGGGTTCCAGCAACCGTCGCTATGAGAGCAAATACACCAAACGGGGCCACTTCCATGATCCAATGGGTAATCTTGATCATCATATCTGATGACGCATGCATAACATCAGCAACCGGCTTACCCTTTTCGCCAATCGTTAATAAGCTAACCCCAACCATTAATGCGAAAAAGATAACCGCGAGAATGTTGCCTTCAGCTAAAGCCGCTATAGGATTTACCGGAATGATTTCAATGAGCCTTTGGGACAGAGGAATAGTTTCTTGAATTTGACCAGGCACCGAACCGGTAAAGTCAACACCGGCACCGGGCTGCAGAATAACCGCTAGAGTCAGGCCTATAGTGATGGCAGCCAAGGTCGTAGCCATATAAATAGCGAGGGTTTTAGCTCCAAGCGAACCCAATTTAGAAGGATCCCCCATTGAAACAACACCAGAAATGAGAGTGACAAAAACAAGAGGCACCACAACCATGCGTATCAAGCGCATGAAGATGTCACCCATCCATGACAGGCTTTCGGACCCTGGCCCCCACAGCATTCCTACGATGACGCCAATCACGAGAGCGCCTAGAATTCGCTTCCACAGTGCTATTTTAAACCAGGTACTTAACATTCACTAACCCCATATTCTGCCGCTGCTTGACTGGCCAACAAAGCCAGATAAAGCCAAATAAA
The DNA here is from genome assembly GCA_963854625.1 of Gammaproteobacteria bacterium. Classification (GTDB taxonomy): domain Bacteria; phylum Pseudomonadota; class Gammaproteobacteria; order Pseudomonadales; family Pseudohongiellaceae; genus UBA9145. The sequence continues at coordinate 13,210 of CAWKZY010000009.1, forward strand.
GCTTTCGATTATTATACTTGCTCGAAGACTATAGATATTCCTAGCATTGATCCACTACAAACCTTTGCGACAGCCGACGCGAGGACTCTAGTTGCTGTAACCGGCAGGTGGCATGCGCGCAAGGCTTAGCTTTTCGAACTGCAGTCCAATATCAATAAGCATTTGCTCATTAAATGGAGTCGCATAGAAAGTCAGGTTTACCGGCTTGCCATCCACCTCGTATCCCATGGGAATTGTCAGAGCTGGATAATTTGCAAAAGCTGCCAAGCCGGCATAGCTGCTGTTAACTGAAAGCAACACATCAAGCTCGAGATCTGCAAACACCTCACCTAGGTAGCTCGCAGCCTGATCTTGCAGCTGAATTCGCAGTGCTTCGGTTTGTTCGGCACTGTAGTTCAGTTCAGACATCATATCGAACAAGGCCTGCCCGTAAGGTGCTCGCACGTCCAGCGCCTGCTCATTAAAAAACTTAACAGCGCTCACTGAATCAACTGCTACTTCTGCGCTGGCAAATTCTTGCAAATAGAGCGCTAAATCACGCACCATTTCAGCACCGAGAAATTCATCAACGCCAGCAAAAATTGGCGGCTCAGAATTGACTTCAATTGATATCGCTCCAGCCACGACTAGACTGTTCACCGCATCCTGATAATAAGGATTGTCATCGAAGCTGTTAAGAATGCCGAGCTTTTTGCCTTCAAGACTGACATCAGTGAGCTGCAGCTGAAAACTCTCGGCCATTCGCGGCATGGCTTTGTCCGCAGGATCAAATCCGGCCATACCATTAAACAAGATCACTGCGTCAGCGACTGTTTTAGTAATTGGCCCTGTGGTGTCCAGGGTAGATGATATAGGCACCACGCCGGTGCGGCTTAAACTGCCGGTGGTTGGTTTAAACCCTACAAGTGAATTGGCACTAGCTGGTGACAAAATGGAACCGGTTGTCTCCGAGCCGACAGTAACCGTAGCAAAATTGGCGGCAGCAGCAGCCCCGCTGCCAGAGCTTGAGCCACCGGTGCCGAACGTTTTCCGGCCATAGGGGTTGAGGGTTTGGCCTCCTACAGCGCTATAACCTGACGGGCAATCATCGCAAAAGAAATAGGCCCATTCGCTTAGGTTTGATTTGCCAAGAATTACCGCGCCATTTGCAATCAAGCGCTGGGTTACAAAAGCATCACCGGTAAAATTCGACATAAGTGCCACCGTACCGGCTGAAGTGGGCATGCCTTGGGCCCCGATATTGTCTTTCAATAGTACAGGTATTCCAAACACTGACTCTCGAGCCACCGCGACTCCGCCGCGTCGCTCCTCATCTCTTTGTCTAGCAGCTGCGAGCGCGTTAGGGTTAATCGCGATAATGGCGTTCAGAAATCTCGCTCTATCGGTTTCGACCTTTTTAATACGGTATAGGTAAAAGGTAAGCAAATCTGCATAGTCAAATTGATCTGCTGCCACGGCATCCTGAAGTTCGACTATCGATTTATCTAAAACCTGAGGCTTCAATCTTGCGTAATCAGCCTCTGAAAAGGCAAGCAATTCAGGTGCATAGTTCTCCCAGAGGTCTGCCTTGTTGGAGACTTGAGAGTGAATAAGGGCAAAATGCATACGCTCATTCTCATGTAAAGCCAATTCAGAGATATCAGCCGCCTCGTCATAACCAGACAATCCGTTGTCTGCTGCGAAGCTGGGCATTTGAATCGCTACAGCAAAGCTGAGTAGTAAAGCTGATAATCCGAATTCAGTGACATTGCGCATAGTAGTTGCTGACCGCATAAGTTAAGTTGCCTAAATGCTCATCTTATATTGAGGAGCAGTTTAATCTCAACAGCTTAAATAAAGACCAAACGAGGCGCAGGTGAGAGGGACGGCAATAGGTTTTTGGTGCTGATTTATTTACAATATATCGATGCTCGGTTAGTGATTATCCGAGCACTTATTAATATAGGGCAAACAAGGCACTAGTCAGGATTTATAAATAGTCCGTTTCTAAGGTAGCGCTAAACGTAAATGGTCTGATCAAACAGTGCCGCCAGCTGAATCCTTGGGGACCCCGGTCTTAGTGCCTGCTTACTGCATATAAGGTCGATATCTGGATAATTTCTGGAAGTATTGAGTTCTCAAACCGCAATGAGAACAGGGTATAATAAGTCTTGTGATTTTGTATTGCGGCACATGACCTTGGATTTAAGCCTCTCTAGTTGCCACAATTACAAATCGCTGAACAACTTAGGAGACAAAAATCTCGCACTGAATATGCTTAAATGACGGAGCTTGGCAATCTAGGGATTAAAATCCCAGTCACCAGACTTTATGCCGCTTTCGAGCAACCAAACACTTACTCAGCTCGTATTGTTAACAATCCACACACAATTGAAGTAATTGAGTTTTATCAAATTGACCAATTTCTCCTAATGGGAGCTTTATCATGTTAAACCGTTTTCATTCGTCTCACATTGCGCGCTCAATAACTGCCGCATTGCTCCTAGGTTCATTCGCCGCTTGTTCTGAGCAATTACCACCTCCGGCTAGCGATGTTGTAGCGACGCCCCAACCTGCTACGGAAATAGGCTATCGCCGGCTAAATGCACCCAATGAAAATGACCCATTAAACGCAGCCATTTATGAACTAGACAATGGACTCAAAGTCTACCTGACAGAGAATCACGAAGAACCGCGCTTTTATGCTGAGATTGCAGTTAAAGCGGGCTCTCTTCACGATCCCGCTGACGCTACCGGCCTAGCGCATTATCTCGAGCATTTAATGTTCAAAGGCAACCAAAACATGGGGTCTTTAAATTATGCAGCCGAAAAACCTCATTTAGACCGGATTGTCGAACTCTATGAACAACATTTCACAGAAACTGACGAGACGGTGCGAGCCGATATTTATCGTCAAATAAATATCGAAGCGCAAGAGGCATCCCAATATGTCGCGACTAACGAGCTTACTAAGCTTTTTTCTGGCATGGGCGGCACCAACTTAAACGCCCACACTTCGTTTGAGGAAACCGTTTACAAAATAGGCCTGCCTTCGAATCGACTCGAGCAGTGGGCAGCGATTGAAGCCGACCGCTTTATTGATCCGGTATTCCGTTTATTTCATACTGAACTTGAAACTGTTTATGAAGAAAAAAACAGAACGCTAGATAATCCTGGCAGAATCATAAGCACCGCTGTTAATGACCTGGTATTTAAAGTCCATCCCTATGGCCAACAGCCGACCATAGGCACCGCTGAGCATCTGAAAAATCCTTCTTTGGTTTATATCCAAAATTATTTTGATACTTACTATGTGCCAAATAACATGGCCATCTTTATTAGTGGCGACATTGACACTGATACAGCGATCGAACTCATAGCTGCAAAATTCGCCCATTGGGAAGCCAAACCATTACCGGAAATCGGCCCGTGGAATGAAGCTCCTTTATCAGGTCCTGAACGCGCAACAGTGCGCTACCCTGGCGAAGAAGAAGTTCAACTGGCTTTTAGAACTGCCCCAAATGGCAGTGCTGACAAGGAAGCGCTAACGCTAGTTGATATGATTCTAGACAATCGAACCGCTGGCTTGATTAACCTTAACCTAAACCAACAACAGAAAGTCTCAAGCGCTGGCTCTTCGCCTATGTTCCTTAATCAGGCGGGGGTCCAGTACCTTTACGGCACGCCAAAACAAGATCAAAGTCTTCAAGAAGTAGAACAGTTACTGCTGGAGCAGTTAGCCGCAGTCAAAGCTGGCGAATTTGAAGACTGGATAATCACAGCAATTGTTAATGACTTTAAAAAGAATGCGAAAGTAAGCCAGGAGTTTAATACAGCGCGCGTCTCATTGATGCGTCAATCGTTTATAGAAGGCTCCGATTGGGACCACAGCATTGCCGAACTTGACCGTATGGAACAGCTAACCAAGAGCGACGTAATCGACGTCGCTAACAAATATTTTGGTGATGAATATGTGGCTGTTTATAGAATTGATGAACAGCACGAGATCCCAACAGTCGTGAAACCACAGATAGATCCCATTGTCATTGATTCTTCCCTTCAATCGACTTTTGCAGCAAATATACTGGCCATGCCCTTTTCGGAAATTGAGCCAGTTTTTGTTGAGGCTGACAGCGATTATCGCTTGATTGAATTTGCGGATGGGGTAGAGCTTTACTATGCGCCCAACCCACTCAACGACCTTTTTTCTTTTTCTGTCAGCGTTAATGTAGGCACTGAGGAGAACGAAAAACTGAATTTAGCCGCCTCTCTTATGGAAGTTGCCGGAACCGAAACTCTAAGCAATGAAGAGTTGCAGAAAGAGTGGTACCGGATGGGCACTGGATTCAATTTTGGCGCTGGCGAAAACTCATCAGGCTTTTCTCTTACCGGGCTCGATGAACAGTTCGAGAACAGTGTTGCGATGATGATGGAATTAATTGAAAACCCTGTAGTTGATGATCAAACATTAGACGATCTTAAAGGCATAATGCTCAAGTCACGGCAAGACCGTAAGAGTTCACCTCCAGCAATTGCCCAGGCTTTGTATATGTACAATCGCTACGGCGATGAATCACCAATGCTAGAAGCTCTAACTTCCGCAGAAATACAAGCCACAACAGTTGAGGAATTAGCGTCTTTACCTGCCAGCCTTTTAGAATATAAACAGACCCTCGCCTACACCGGCTCCATGCCTATAGAAGATGTCGTTGCCGCTTTGAGACGTGAATATGTATTAGAAGGAGATCTAAAAGAAACGCCGGCTTATCGTTTTCGTACAGCAAGAGAATTTACGACAAATGAAGTGTATGTTGTAGATCAGAAATCTGCCCAAGCGCAGGTGCGAATTGAGTTCCCTGAAAACGAATACGACCGATCAAAATCGACTATGGCTTCGATATATAACAGTTATTTCGGCAGTGGAATGTCCAGCGTGGTTTTTCAGGAACTACGAGAGGCAAGAGCGCTGGCCTACTCAGCTGGGGCAAGCTATTCACAAGGCAGACGATCCAATGCCGAAAACTTAATGTTGGGTGTTATTGGTACTCAGACGGATAAGACTGTGGATGCATTAAATGCCTTTATTGATCTTATCGACAATATGCCTGAGTCTGAGCAAAGTTATGACGAAGCGGTCAATTCTCTCGTCAATCGCTACCGCACATCGAAATTGAGCTTCCGTGAAGTTATCGGTGCCGTTCGAGGCTGGGAGCTATTAGAACTTGAAGGTGACCCGCGGCGGCAAACCTACGCTGAACTCCAAGCTGCAGAATTTTCTGACTTGCTCGAATTTCAACGGACCAATGTTAAAGACCGCGCTAAGCTCATTTCTATAGTCGGCGATTTATCCATTATAGATGTCGAGGAACTAGCGCAATTTGGCACGGTCAAGCAAATCCAAGTGGATGACTTGTTTGTTGATTAACTAAAAATCAATAGTACTGCCATCTGACAATGCTATAAATGTGCTTCGATGGCAGCAATTGATCTTGTGAGTATTGTTGTTTGCTTGAGGCAGTACTCCAGACGTTGAGTTGAACCATGGCCCACAGTTCAAAGAAGCTTGCACTGGACGCAAGAAATGTATGTAAAAGTTATGGCAACCATAACGTCCTCTACAACCTTGAATTGAGCGTTGAAATTGGCGCAATTCACGGTCTGGTCGGGCTTAATGGTTCGGGCAAAACCACTACTTTAGAATGTATTCTGGGTCTTCAACCTTTTGCTAACGGGGACATCAGCTTACTGGGTTACGCTCCCAACAGACTACACGAAGCAGGAGGCAGAATAGTTTCTATCTTCGACTCTCCAAGCCTCAATCCTAATCTCACAGTTCGTCAAACTCTTGAACACGGGGCTCTGCTCTGCCAAAGACCTGTTCGCAAACCCGCCGAACTAGAAACGCTTTTAGGAATTGACCGATTCTCACATTTTAAAATTAAAACCCTTTCTCTGGGCAACAAGCGTCGAACATCCATTGCCCACGCACTGCTAGGGAAGCCTGAACTAATCTTGTTAGACGAACCATTCAACGGCCTTGACGCAGGCGGTGTTGATGATGTGTTAGCCCTGATCAAACAGCTTAATAAGGACGAAGGCACAAGCTTCCTGCTGTCTTCTCATCAACTGCCTTATTTGGAGCAGATTTGCAGCCACCTTTCGATTCTTCATGAAGGCAAAATCATAATAAGTGACAGAATTGAAAACCTCTTATCTGAACATCTTCCCGTCGCACTCATGCAAAGTGACAATGCGAATAAGGCAGTCGCTGCCATCAAAGCAATGGCCGGCGTCAATTATCAAAAAACAGATCAAGATGGATATATTCATGTCGAGCTAGTCGACCTAGATTCAGCCGAACTGAACCGAAACCTTATTCAACAGGGGGTATCGGTTGCAGAACTACGAATCAATCGAGCCTCCCTATCGACTTTGTTTAGATCGGTTACCAGTGGGTCGCCGTCATGAATAAAATTGTCCTCGCAACCAGGTTAGAAGCCTATATCGGTCTTCGAAGTTTCAGCAGCAAATTATTGATCGTGGCCCCCTCTCTCGTCGCCGCGTTGCAGCTTTTAATCGCCAAGATTACCGAAACTGGACAGGAGTCCAGAGATAACTTACTTGGCCGCAGCAATATCTCTGATGAATTCGGGATCAACGCCTACGGATACTTTGTCGATGGGCTGTCCACTGGACTGACAATTCTTGGACTTTTGCTGGTGTCATTTGCAGCCTACAGCTTCAGCTATAGCCGGGATATTGGCTCGGTTAGGCATCTCGTCATAAGAGGCATAAGCCGAACAACCGTAATTATTGGTACACTTATTTATATTCATCTATTGGCCCTGGCCTCGATCATAGCGCTAGTCTTGAGTAGCTACTTTTTAAGTGGAAGTCTTTGGGATTTTGGCCCTATTGTAGAAGATGGCTTTGAGCTTATTAGTGAAACTGAGATATGGTCTGAAATCGAGCTCGGTTTGAGACTCGCTTTGCTGCCGTTACCCGCAGCTATAGGATTTGGCGTATTAATTTCGGCATTAACTCAGTCGGCTACGCAAGCGCTAAGCACAGCCATCGGTTTAACTTTGGCAATTGATGTATTCAAATCAACACTTGGCGATCTAGCTTATTATCACTATGCCAACTTTCAACCATCCTTACTTGATCAGTCTTATTTGAAAGACGTCAGTCGGCTTGTGCGAGGGTACTCGGATGTTTTAGTGGATGAACGCTTTCTCGACTTCAATTTATGGGTTCCCCTGCCTACAGCAGCGATTTTTGTTATTCTGACATTGATTGCGGTGCAAAGGATAAAGTTATGAAATTGCAATTTGCCAGCCTACTTTGCATGCTTACCCTGCAGCACTGTGTAAGCTATGAGCCTTTAGTGCTAGCCCCAGCAATTACTCTGTCTCCTGAGCAAGAACCTCTTAGCTCGAACGACGACAATGATCACAGAGTGGATTTTGGTTTCGAGGTAGGCGTCAACGAATCCGATTCACTGTTTAATATAGAGGCCCTACCTGGCGTCAGAGTAAGAACCATAGAGCCAAGTGGGCCCGCTAATTCAGCTGGGCTAAAAGTAGGCGATATCATTCTCAGTATCGATGAGAGCATCACCGATCATCCTGATACTGTCACTGCCTTACAGCAAAACCAAACCGATGATCTGAACTTTGAGCTAAAAGTAAGGCGCGGCACTGTTGTATTTCAAGCGGGGATGTTGGCTAGGGCATTAAGCCCATCAATTGCTCCTCTCGAACTCTATCGAGCTGACCCAATCGCCACCAGAGCGGGCTATCAAACCGAGCTTGTTCAAATTGTCGGAAGACAGGATTTAGTAGCCGCCAAAATTGTTGAATTTTTCCCCAAAAGCCCCCTCCCAGACGCGGGCCTTGTTAAGGGCGACATCGTTATCGCCTTGAATGATGTTGAGCTTAATTCAGCTCAAGATCTCATTAATCGATTGATTCAGGATAACGAACTTGGAAGCACGGTAGAGCTAACTGTTTTTAGTGCCGGCGGTATCCGCGTGGTAACTGTTCCGCTATGGAATCCTGGTCGGCGGATTAGTAAGCTAAGCTTCGGTCCATTGCTAAACTACGAAACAGGGTTTAACCCTGAGACAACCAAATTCACTTTACTTAATCTCTGGTTGTTTTCACTTTACTCATTCAACCAAGTTGAAGAAGAGAAATCACACAGCATCCTCGGCCTGATTAATTACTCTTCAGACTTAGGTGAACTTAACGAAGAATAAATGTGAATATCCTGACTCAACATATCATTTCCCAGAGCACTCGTTTCTGCCTATGTTTCGCGCTAAGCAATTTCGTTGTCGGAACCACTGTTGCACAAAGCAACTACAAAGCCTTTGAGCTCAATAGGGAAAATAACTGGGACAGCCTCGCCACTGAGGATATGAACGGCGATGGCTTGAAGGACCTCGTGTTCTCGCATTTTGATCAAACGAGCGGTAGAGAAATTCATATCCATCATCAAACCAGTGACGGCGGTTTTTCGGCACTGCCTCAGAGGATCGAAGTAAAAACTGAAATTATTGCGGTTGGGTTCGCTGATCTGCGCAGTGACCCGGGAACTGAGTTGTTACTTTTCGCAAATGCAGGTGTGTTCAGTTTGTCATCCATGATTGAAGGCTATGCTGGAAATTTAAAGCCCTTGCTTGAATGGGAGTTGATTGCCACCGTGCCGGATTTGGAAAGGGTTTCCTTTTTACTATCAAATACCGACATCAATAATGACGGCTATATTGACTTACTGCTTCCCGGTCGCGACAGCTACGGCATATTTATGGGCGGGGCCAATGAGACATTCGAATTACTCTCACAGATCAGCACGGCTAGCGAGCAAAGCAACTCTGCCACTAGAAGAGAACGAGGAATCTCTACAAACCTAGGAATTAATGCCGAAGAAGGTGTAAGCATAAAGCTCTCGATAGAAACCAAGACACCCTATCAAGACTTCATCGAACAATGGAACAAACCTGCCGAGAATACTGAAACTTTACTAAGAACTGAAAACTGGATGCCAAACGCAGTTTTAACAAAGTTAAACGACGATGAACTACTTGATGCCCTCTACCTGAATGTAGGCTCGGATGGCTTAGGGCAATTGAATATTCATTACCAAAATGCGAGCAGTGGCTTCAATGAGGTAGCCGACTGGACCGGTTCAATAGACGCACGAGGCGAGATTGAACTAGCCGATATTAATGGCGATAAACTCACCGATATTGTCCGGGTATCCAGCGATGGCAACGAAGCAGATGCAAGGTTCTATATCAATCAAGGGGGCCAATTTAGTCTTGAAAAACCTTCTCAAGTAATGCGCTTTTCTGGCTATGATGTGCGCTTGGATTTTGTCAAATTGACAGAGGATGCCCTGCCGATCCTAAGCGTCAACTATTATACTATTCCAGTGGTCGATGCTATTCGCAACGCCAGTCTGAATAGAGTTCAGCTATTGTTTGATCACAACCTTGAAGACACGAACCAAATCTTCAATCGAAGGCCCGACGCTCGTATCGAAGAAACTTTTTCCGCTGCCAATGTTAGGGGCCTGAGTGAACAGCTCTCCCTGCTCCACGATGTTGATGGCGATGGGCGCAACGACGGACTATATATTACCGAGAATGGCTATATCGCCGCGAAGAAAATGGACTCGAACCTACTTATTGCCGACGAGGCTTTCTGGGAATACATAGCACCCAAAAGCGTGTTTGAGTTTAAAATTGTTAAGCTAAATGAAGATGACCTACCTGACCTCATTTTAACTCACGGCAATAGCAGCACTGTTCTGGTGGGGCTGCCATGAGCATTTTACGCAAACTGACTTTATTAGGACTGAGCCTGAAAGCTTGCTCATCTTTCGCCGCATTACCTCAATTTACAGAACAAAATTTTTCATTCCCCCCCACCGCTGAAAAATTACTGGTAGCAGATTTCAACGACGATGAGCTTAACGACCTTTTAGTGGTCTCTGACGCTAGTTTACGTATTTACTTTCAGCGCGACTCTGGTTTTGATTTTGAAAACGGGTTTAGCGAAATTGATTTTGCAGGTCGCTCCGTTGGTTGGGATCTATCAAACAATTACCAAGAGGATGGTGGGCTGAGCCTGATAGCGGTTGTCGAAGGCAATCAAGTGCTCTCCTGGCATGTCGAAGCGGAACAAATAATAGGGCCAATCAAAGTCACAAGCGATATCGATGGCTATCTTAGCAAGGGTCTCAACCGCCTGCATTTCTCCCGAGACATAAACGGCGACGGATTAGAGGACTTGATTATCCCTGGTGCAGGTCAATTGCAAATTCACATGAATGCAGGCGCCGGGAGTTATCAGACTCCTCTGGCCATTCAGTCTGACTTTAGAGTAAGAACCAATCTCGACTCCAGCCAATTAGAGAGACGTATTGGTCAAGCCGTTCGAATCCCGCTAATGGAGCTGCGGGATGTTAATTCTGATGGCGCTGATGATCTTATCTCTCGGACCGAAGAGTTGCTTGATGTTTTTTTAGCCAACGCAACAGGGCCAGCTTATTTCTCGGCAACACCGAGCTACTCTGTAGATATTTCTGAGATTGAAGCCCGCCTTGGTGATTTTGATATCGACAACTTAGATTTCTCCAACTTGACTGGGGTTCTGGCACTCACCCATGAAGAATTGCTTGAAGATGTCGATGGCGACGGCATTGATGATTTGTTGCTCAGGGAAGGCAGCAAAGTCTCCCTTTTCGGCGGCACAGCCACCGGTATGAAGATGGATGAACCTAGACAGGTTCTTCGCTCTAGCGGCAATGTCCTCAGCACATTCCTGTTCGATGAAAACAATGACGAACTGAAAGACCTTTGGCTTTGGCGCGTTGAGCCTATCTCCGTTAGTGATATCTTTGTATGGTTAGCACTGTCAGGTAGTATTGCTATAGAAGCCTTTATCTATCCAAACGAAGGTGAACGCTTTGCTCGCCGCCCAGCCAGAAAATTAACCGTTAGCCTTAAGTTTCCCTCTGTGATCCGCCTGGCAAGCAGTGCCAGAGGAATCCAAGAACAAGTGTCAGCTACTGACACCGAGGAGTACCTTGTTAGTACCATCGGTAACTTTAATGATGAGTTCGCTAGAACGGACCTGTTAGCGCTAATCGATAATCAGTTAGCGCTCTTTTTAAACAGCATAGAACCGCAAAGCGAAGACACTGAGTTCCTTGGCGCGCTGGGCTATAGCCGTGATCAAGACAGTTATGAAATTGATATTAGAGAAATTGTCGACAATGCTCTGGAAGAACTGAATCAAAGCCGATCACGTGTCGATAAGCTAAACCCTGATCTGATCATCCCCCTATCTCTTACCTCCTCGGTGAACGACATTATCACTGTTCAAATCAATGGCGATGACACTGATGATATCTTTGTCTTCGAAGCTGGGATAAGTGGTCAGATCGCAGGTTTACTGCTACTCTCGGACAAATAGCAGGGAGCACAAAAAAGCTCACCGTTCCCTGCAAATTTACAGATAATTTTAAGGTAGGTGGTCCAATGAAAAAAACCGTATGGACTTCGTTCGGAGTAGCATTAGTCCTTGTTTTTGCTATTTCAGAAGTGGGTTATTACTTCACCGGCATTTATGTTGATGTCCTGCTCCGTGTCGCGCTGGTTTTTGGCGTCACCATGGGCGCTACCATCTTTGCTACGTCTATCGATCTCATCCAAAATCTCGAAAAAGAAAAGCCGCTTTCCGGTAATGTTAGAGACACTCTAGGGGCAGATCGCCGCAAAGATTAACTATAGGTTGAATTATTGTGATTTCAAAGTAAGTGTGGTCTCATCCTCCAGTAAAGCAATTTTTTAGGAGTATCAGCCACATAGCACCGATAAATCTTACTTCACATGGAGCCTGGCTTTGTATGGTGGGGGGAGTGATTCAGATTCCGCCTTTGAGTCCTAATCCTATGATTTATATGCACTTTGATTTATATGCACTTTGATTTCTGCGCCTTTTGATTTCTAAACCCTATAAATTCTCCGTCCTATGACCTCTATCGCCCTATGATTTTTAAAGCCCTATAATTGCTAAGCCCTTATGAAAAAACTACTAATCTACGCCGTTCTGACACTAGCGATTAGCTCCTGTACCGATGAGCTAAATCGATCTAGACCTTATATTTTGACCACCGCAACAACTGGCGGCACTTATTACCCTGTTGGCGTTGCCCTAGCCACCATCGCCCATGCCCAGCTAAATCAAACGAAAGGAATTTCACTCACCGCCATCAGTTCCGCAGGCTCACTTGAGAACGTCAAGCTGCTGCGAGATAACCAAGCCCAGTTCGCGCTGTTGCAAGGCCCCTTTGGCGCCTGGTCTTGGAATGGCGAAGGGCCCGTAAGCAAACCCCAAACACATGTGCGAAGCGTAAGTGCGATGTGGCAGAACGTTGAGCACTTTGTCTTGCTTTCAGAGCTAGCTAAAACCGGTGAGATCATGGATCTGGACGACCTTGATGGCGAGCGATTTGTTCTCGGCGCAAGAAATTCAGGCGCCGAACAGACCGGCCGTTTCATTCTCGATACTTTAGGAATCGATTACGAAAAGAAATTTAATTTAGCGTATATGGGCTATGGCCCAACCACTAGCGCAATTCAAGATGGCAATATAGTCGGTATGAACATTCCAGCAGGTGCTCCAGTTAGCTCAATAACGCAGGCCTATGCGATGCTAGGCGATCGTCTGACAGTATTAAATTGGACTCAAGAGACATTAGATAAACTTAACGCAAAATACCCTTTATGGGACTGGTACGATTTTCCACCGGGCACCTACCCAAACCAAACTAAATTGATACGCACAATAGGCTCACCTAATGTGCTTGTAACACGCAGCGACATCCCCGAAGACGTGGTTTATAACGTAACAAAAGTGATCTGGGAGAATTTGGCTACGTTACAAGAGATACATGGGGCAACAAAAGACATGCGCCTTGAAATCGCAACTGATGGCTTAGGGGCGCCTCTGCATCCAGGCGCCATACGTTACTACCGTGAAGTTGGCCTAGAAATTCCTGAGCGACTTATTCTGCAATCGGACTTCGAAGAGCTATCTGCTGATAAAGTAATAAGCAACTAGATGAAGTTGTAAGTAACCAAGAGAACAATAATAATGAAATCTCCTACCTTGCGCTGGGCAGCGTTTTTCTTTGCCCTATTCCACATTTACTGCAACGTATTCGCCAGTATTTCAGAACTATGGCTGTCTGCTATTCACTTTGGTGGTTTCTGCGCTATTTGTGCGTTAATGGCCAACGAAGCAGAGGACGTTACCGTCAAATCGGCTAGCTATTGGATAAACATAGCGCTCGCCGGTCTTGCCGTGGCAACGACTGCTTACCTAATCCTCTTCGAGAACGCACTTTACGCTCGAGAAACCGAATATATCCTCAGCGACTACGTGTTCTCTCTAGTTGCTATAGGGCTTGCCATCGAGTTTACGCGACGCACCACCGGCTGGTTTATGCCTGCTTTGATTTTGATCAGTTTGTCTTATATTTTATTTTTAGGCAGGTACATTGGCGGCGTATTCTCATTTCCGGGTCTAAGTCTTGAAACTGTCCTCTACCGTAGCTTTTTCACCAGCGAAGGTATGTTTGGACTCACCGCCAACATCTCCTCCACTTTCGTTTTTATGTTTATCATTTTCGGCTCTTTCCTCCTACGCTCCGGCGCTGGCGATTTCATCGTCCGCTTGGCTCAGTGTTTAGCCGGGCGCTACACCGGCGGAGCTGGATTGGTTGCTGTAATCGGCTCAGGCCTAATGGGATCTGTCTCAGGCTCTGCTGTAGCCAATACCGTTTCTACCGGAGTCATTACCATTCCGATGATGAAACAGTCGGGTTTCGAAGCACGCTTCTCGGCAGGGGTGGTAGCCGCAGCATCAACAGGGGGCGCCTTAATGCCTCCGGTTATGGGAGCAGGTGCATTTGTTCTTGCTAGCTACACGCAAATTCCCTATCTAACTATCATTGCGGCTTCTGCACTGCCCGCAATCTTGTATTTTTTAACAGTTTGCTATTTTGTCCGTATAGAAGCCAAGCGCCTAGGGCTTAACCCCACTCATGTAAACGGCACTGAGAAGGTTTCCACCGTACTCAAAGAAGGCTGGCACTTTGTCATTCCGATGATTGTGTTGGTTGCCCTGCTAGTGATGGGCCGCACTCCCACCAGCTCAGCTGCTTTCGCGATCATTAGTGTCATAGGAGCCTCATGGCTCTCCTCTACACCTATGCGCCTTCCAGACATTTTTGATGCCGTTGTATCCGGCGTACAAACCATGGTTTCAACCGCTCTGTTGCTGGTGGCCGTCGGCATCATTATTAATGTGGTGACCACTACCGGCGTTGGTAATGCGTTTTCATTGATGATCGTAGAATGGGCCCAAGGCAGTTTATTAATCACGCTCGTATTGGTGGCCCTAGCCTCTTTGGTTCTTGGTATGGGTCTCCCAGTTACTGCCTCCTATATTGTTCTGGCAACCCTATCAGCACCGCTTATTTTTGATCTGATTAGCCAATCACAACTGCTTATTGCACTTCAAGCTACCGATTTGCCTAGCAGCGTAACCGCGACCATAGGTCTATTCGGTGGCGACCCGCTTATAGCACTGCAGGAAATGCCGCTGGAAATGAAGCAGATAATTAGAAAGGAGTTACTGGAGCCGGAATTGCTAACTGGCATGCTGCTCAGTGCACACTTGATTATTTTTTGGCTGTCCCAAGACAGTAACGTAACACCGCCGGTGTGCCTGGCATCCTTTGCAGCCGCGGGCATCGCCGGCACAAACCCAATGGCGACAGGTCTCACCAGTTGGAAAGTTGCCAAGGGGTTGTATTTAGTACCAGTCCTTTTTGCCTATTCACCCTTAATCGCCGGCACTTGGCCAGAGCGTATTGAAGTATTTATTTGGTCCTCCATGGGCCTGTATGCTATGGCTGGGATTCTGCAGTGGCATTTAGAGACTCGCTTAAACTTAGGCAGTGCTGCCGGGCTTTTACTTAGTGCCGCCTTGCTGATGTGGGCGCCGTTTCCAATCTACCTTCACCTTATCGGCGCCGCGATTCTCATCGCTATAGTCGTCATGCAAAACAAAGAATCTAGCGCAGCCGTGCTGGCTAAATAAAACAAAAAAACTCTAAAGGCAAAATACTCATGAGCAACACCACCGCGAGACAAGTTCACCTGTTAAACCGCCCTAGCGGCATGCCAAAAGTCGAAGATTTTACGATTGTTGAAACCAAGCTCCCAGATCTAAAAGATGGTGAAGTGTTAGTACAAAATCACTATATGTCAGTGGACCCTTATATGCGCGGGCGCATGCGTACGGAAGGTGTTTATGCAGAACCTTATAAGCTTAACGCTCCCATGTGGGGAGGCGCACTTGGCGAGATAGTAGAGTCAAAAGACCCAAACTTAAAAGTTGGCGATAAAGTTATCAACGGTGGCGCTTGGCAAGACAAGCACATTGCAGTTGGTAGTACGGTCAGCAAATTTACACCGTTCGACGAATCCCAAATGTCTCTCTATCTTGGCACTTTAGGCATGCCTGGGCTAACAGCCTATGTTGGTTTATTTAAATTTGGCGAGCCAAAAGCTGGTGAAACTGTTTTTGTGTCGGCTGCATCTGGCGCAGTAGGTGCCAACGTCTGTCAGATCGCAAAACTCAAAGGTTGCAGAGTCATCGGCAGTGCCGGCAGCGATGAAAAAGCTCAATGGTTGTTAGACGAGTGTGGTGTTGATGCGGCTATTAACTACAAAACCTGTGGCGACTTAACCGAAGCTTTAGCCGCAGTAGCGCCCGATGGTATTGATGTCTATTTCGAAAACGTCGGTGGTGATCATCTTCAGGCCGCTCTTGCCGTCATGAACCCTTTTGGCCGTATTGCTGCCTGTGGAATGATCGCAAGCTACAACGATGCCGAGCCAGTACCTGGCCCGAACAATTTAATGTTGATTGTCGGCAAAAAAATTCGCATTAACGGTTTTATTGTTTCTGACCATGGCGACATGAGAGACGAATTCCTAGCTGAGATGATTCCTTGGATTCAAGAAGGCAAAATCAAAAGCCGTGAAACAATGGTGACCGGTTTAGATAATGCAACTGGCGCCTTTCTTGGCCTTTTTAGCGGCCAGAACTTTGGCAAGATGGTCGTTAAGATTTAGGGTCACGTTTAGAGAAATAAGATTACTCTAACGGCGACGGATAAAATAGAGACCGCATCGGTCGCTGTTTATCGCAAAAACTAAAACTCATAACAGTGTTTAGACAGTAAAACGCTGTATCGAGACAATAATTTGAATTCCCGCCTGTAGACCCTGAATGTGAGGGAACAGAAATAACCAGCTTCGGCCGCTATCGTTGTATTGTGATAGCGGCTGCGAGCAGCTAGCACTCCTTCCCAAGCCCAAAATGGCGGCATCCTACTTTTTTCGTACGCAGTAAAACCGGACAGAGTCTCAAACCTCCCCATGCTGCTATCTGGCCTGCTTCTGACACTCTCCCTACTAAGCACATCCGAAGCCTCTTTTAAGAGCTATTCCAACCATTTGCATAAAAGGCAAAATTAAGTTTGCGTTACAAACCAAAGCACACTATTGTGGCAATTAAGTTTGCAATACAAACCTATTTGCATATATTTTGAGAGACACTTATGACCAACGACCAGATTTTAGATGACTTAAATTACGCCAGCACCCTTGCTCGGGAAGGGGCCTCTGCACCTCTGGTAGGAGGTAGAATAGGCCTTATGTGGGGATGCCTACTTTCGATTACGCTGACTTTACAATGGGCGATATTGTCACAAGCGCTTAATTTACCATTACAAACTCTCTTCTATGTTTGGTTCGCCTTTGCTGCTATCGGTGGCACCGGCAGTGCCGTGATGGGGCCAAAGTTAGATAAGATAGACGGGGCGCAGTCCGTCTCAAACCGCGTAGAGAAGGTTGTTTGGACAACGTTTTCAACAATGATGGCTATATTGTTCGCTGGGGTATTGCTAAATGTTCTGTTCCTAAGTGGCGACACAACCCATTACAATTTAATAGTGATAATAGCCTTCGCAGGCCAGGGCATGGCTTATGGTGTTGTTGCAAAGATTAGTAAAGCCAGATGGCTCTTTGCAGCCTCTCTCGCGAGTTTCATCACTGCATCCCTTTGCATAGCTGTTTATGATGAGACCGTACTTTACCTTATCGGTGGAATCGCCTGTGTATTCACTATTGTGATTCCCTCCTTGATAAGCATAAAGAATGAACACCATGACAATATCTAAAGATAATACACCCTCAATCAGTCTTATAGATGACGTTATTCATGGACGCTTGCGGCTCGGCATCATGGCCTATTTGTCATCCGTGAGTCCGGCGAGTTTTCCCGAGCTTATTCGAAAGACTGAGACCAGCAATGGGAATTTATCCACTCACCTGACAAAACTAGAGTCCGCTGGTTACGTCAGGCAAGAAAAAGGATACAGTGGAAAGCGGCCCCAAACGCTAGTTCATATTACTGAGGAAGGACGAGCGGCATGGATCATCTACCTTAATACCATGAAGCTGTTGTTAAATGCGTAGTACTGACGTACTGCTTTTGAAGTAAATGGGGCATTAACTAATAGTTAAATAGCTTACCGAGATGCGGTTCTTTATTATCAGGACCTTTAAACTATTAGTGCCCCCATCTTGTTCATCAGGAAGAGGTGTGGTTTGAGATTTTTGAAATGGTTTTTGGGTGCGATCGTGGTTATCACCCTCATTGGATCGGTTCTTTTATTTGAGGGCGATATTCCCGCATCGACCGTCGATGCGAAATATTCGAATTCAAAATCGAGCTTCTTAGTTTTGGAGAACGGCGGTCGTATTCATTACCGAGACCAAGGCCAATCCACCGGCCTGCCCATAGTTTTAGTCCACGGTGCGATGGCCTCACTGCATACGTGGGAGCCTTGGGTTCAGATTCTAGGACAGAACTACCGACTTGTTACCTTGGACCTCCCCGCCCATGGACTTACCGGCCAAGTGCCAGAAGAAAAGTACGGCGCTGACGCTTTCACTGCCGCAATCGAGGCTGTGGTAAATGAGCTTGGACTCGATACCTTCGTGCTGGGCGGAAACTCTATGGGTGGAGGCGCAACTTGGCGTTACTCTCTTGAAAATCCCGATCGAGTTAGGGCTATATTGCTGGTGGATTCCGTGCCGCCAAGCCACTGGGCACAGGCTGAGCGTGATGGGGAGAATGAAAGGTCAGGGCCAGCAGGGTTCAGGCTACTCAGGCAAGGATGGTTCAAAGCTATTGCTCGTAAATTGGACCCAGCGCCGTTGATAGGTCAAGGACTGCGCTCCGCTTATAACGATTCGCCAGTAGTCGATGACCAACTGATCGCCCGGTACTACGATCTCATCATGCGCGAAGGAACACGCTCTGCGATTCTCAGTCGAGCCGGATCATTCAATGAGGAAAGAGATCCACTCCCAGATCTAAGCCTACTCAGCCAGCCCACGCTTATTATGTGGGGAGCACAAGATGTCGTTATTCCAGTGTCAGTGGCTGCACGGTTTGAAGCGAATATGCCTAACACCAAGACCGTTATCTATGAGGATCTCGGGCATATACCGATGGAAGAAGACCCTGTGCGAACAGCCACAGATGTACTGCTCTTTTTGGAAGCGCTAAAGGAGTAGCTCTAGAGAGGTTACTATTTTAAAAATGGGCCATAGCGGCCCAAGACCGGCAATTGCTAGAAATCTGACAGCGGCAACTCCCTATCCTTTAGCGCCTCAACCGCACGATTTTGACTGAGGTAGCAGTTGCCGGACAACGCTCTAAAAAATTCGGTCTGCTCCAACCTATCCATTATTGGCCCTTTTACTTCAGAAAGATGCAGGGAAATCCCAAGCTCGGACAAGGTATCGTTGATTTTCGCTAAGGTTTCTAAGGCACTCAAGTCCACCGCGTTAACTGCGGTAAACATTAAGATCACATGCTCAACGTTTGGTTGCTTTGCAACAAGCTTAAATACAAGTTCTTCTAAGTAGCGGGTATTGGCGAAATAAAGGCTTTCATCAATCCTTATGGAAAGAAGGTTTTCAAAAGTCTCCACATCATGGCGCTTCACGTTACGGAAATGTTCAGAGCCTGCCACCCGTCCGACCACGGCAACATGAGGCTGCGATGTTTTGTATAAATGAATAAGTATCGAGGCTAGCACACCCGCGGCGATGCCAAATTCTACACCCACCAATAAGGTCAAACTCAACGTGAAAAACACCGCCGTAAAATCTGCTTTAGAATAGCGCCAAGATTTTTGCAGCATAGAAAAATCAACCAATGGAATTACCGCGACAAGGATGATTGCCGCCAGGCTAACCTTCGGCAACCAAAACAGCAGCGGCGTAAAAAATAAGGCAACAAGGGTTACCAGTACTGCGGTAATCAAACCTGCCGCCGGTGTCGCAGCTCCCGCGTCAAAGTTCACTACCGAGCGGGAAAAGCCGCCGCTTACAGGAAATCCACCAAAAAACGACGTGACAATATTGGCGCTTCCAAGCCCAACTAATTCTTGATCAAGATCGATATGTTCACGGCGCTTGGCAGCTAATGTTTGGGCAACCGATATAGATTCCACGAACCCGATAATCGCGATCAGCGCTGCAGATCCCGCTAAACTGCCAAGTAATTCCCCATCCACCTGGGGAACTCTAAACTTTGGTATACCACTTGGGATTTCTCCCAATAACTGCAATCCATGTAAATCTAGCCGCCACAAATAGGCAGCGAGACTTGTTGCAACCACGATAAACACAGGCCCAGTTCTGGACACCACTCTAGCAAAATAACTCGGCAGACCAACCTTCACCAGTAGCCATTCCATTTTGGCCTTGCACCAAAGAATAAACCCTATAGACACAATACCCATACCAAGGGTAATTAAATTAGTTTGGCCTATTGATTCAAACAATGATTTAGCAAGACCAATTAGGTTGTGGCCGTCGCCTTCTATACCAAGCAGATGCTTTATCTGGCTCATGCCGATTATGAGGGCAGAAGCTGTCACAAAAGCACTAATAACAGGATGAGACAAAAAGTTTGCCATAAAACCAAGTCGAAATAGGCCGAGAAAAAACAAGCCGATACCTGAAAGCAAGGCTAGTAAAAGTGCTGCATTTAAAATTTCAGCGGGATCTTCTAGTGGAAGTTTTGCAAGAGCGGCCGCCGTCATTAAAGAAATCACCGCCACCGGCGCCACAGAAAGTGTACTGCTAGTACCAAAGACCGAATAAACCGCAAGTCCAAAAATACTAGCATAAAGCCCGGTTTCTGGCGGCAGTCCGGCCACCAATGAAAGACCCAAGGATTGCGGTATCAGCATAATCGCCACAATTAATGCAGCGACAGAGTCATCCATCAAATTAGCACGGGTATAGAGACGCCCCCAGCGACTTATAGGAATGTAACGCTCTATAAGGGATCTTTTTGCCAATTTATTCTCTTATCTGAATTAGGTTTTTAGCGCGCACTACCGCCAGTTTAGAGGCACTACCGATATAGATAACATAACTAGAACCGAGTTAATCAGTAGTCCTGCCTCACTAACGTATAGCTCTTATTTCTGCTGACCTTCGTTGAATTGGCAATTAAGCAAACGTCACCGCGCAGAAAGGGTTTTATCCTCGCTCCAGCAAGCGACGCAAATCTATGATTGCTGCATTTGCTCTGGATATATAATTTGCCATAGTTAAAGAATGGTTCGCAAAGACTCCAAAACCCGAGCCATTTAAAATAATAGGAACAAAAAGCGGGCGCTGACTTTCTTCCATCTCTCTTATTATCTGGCGAAGACTGGCAGTAGCATTTTTGTCAGCAAGCACATCTTGAAAATCCAGTTCAACTGCTTTAAGAAAATGCATTAACGCCCAAGTTGCCCCGCGGGATTCGTAAAAAACATCATCAATTTTTAACCAGGGTGTTTTTATTTCCTGCTCAGATGGTGTAGGTGTTGATTGCATAGCCCCAGTTTCGCCGGAGGTATTTGTGTTGATTCTCTGTTGCCCAACACTGGCGCTTAGGTTTTGCGACAGGCTACCCAGTCGCAATTCAACGTACAATAGCCAACCTGCTAAATTATCTGCCCTGGCATAAAACTGAGCATCTGCATTGCTAGGATCTGAAATTCTAGCAAGATAAGAATAGAGGCTGGATATTGCAACCCTATACTCCGATTCAGCTGCGGGGAGTAGCCAGCTTTTGCTATCAACATTAAATTTAGGATAGGCAATTTGTAAATCAGGATCTTCTGTCGACTGAGATTGAGAACGACTAAATCCCTCCCGAAGCGCCCTAGAGAGATCGCGCACCTGTTTTAAAACGCCTAGTTCCCAATTAGGTATATTGTCGAGATATAATCCTGGAGGAATAACATCGTTGCTTAAGTAACCACCGGACTTATCCAGCATGGTCTCCGACACCATAATCAAAGTGGCGGTGACTGTGCTGCCAGTTACGATTGCGTTACCAGATACTTCTAGCTTTTTTGAGACATTGTCGCTGACCGAAAACGGCTCAGGTTCAGCGCTCCAATAAAACCCAATGAATAATACCCAAACCGTAACAAGAATAAGGACCAATAAGATCAACTTTTTATAGCCGCCTTTACTAGGACTCACTTTCTCTTTAAAACGCTGCCAACGGCTTGCCGACACTTGATCAATTATCATTTATTACTCCGCCTCAATAGGCATTCGTAAACGAATGCTGGTCCGCCCAGCAAGTGCGATATTGCCACGTAATCGATAGCCCGATACGGCCTCTCTCATTACACTGAACATCCAACGCGCCAGCTCATCGTTAGGGGCAGTAATAAGAAAAAACGCTTGGGCTTGTTTCGCTTGAACAGCGATTTCATGAAGCCGCTGTTGCACCTGTTCACTTCGAGCGCTCATTTCAGCCGCATCAAAACTGAAGAATAGGTCAGTAGACTTCATCTCTGCTGCTAATGCTAGCTCTACGCCAGCTATGTCAGGGTGATCTTGATCTACAAATCTAGCACGGTCTAGCATCGTCTCTGACTCTTCAAAGAATCCGCGCCGCATCGCTTCTTCGGCAAGCTGCAAATAACGCAGAGCAATACTTTGAATACCATCAAGAGCAATTTGGTTATTGGGTTCACTGGCAAGAACCCGCATAAACTTAGCATGGGCACTATCATCTGCAGGGGTCAGCAATCTGTCTGCGTCTAATGCCTGCAGTGCTGAGTAAAGTAAGTCCGGCGTTGATATCTCTCTTTTGCGGCCTCTTCCAACAAATACTTCGGCTTCCGAAATCACCCTAATTTGGGGGTCTTTGATTCTCTTGCTCGGCCTTTTAGGTTCACCCTTGGCTAACCCTGCAGGACTGCTACAACTAAGTAGTAGCGCCCCAAACAGGATAGACAGTAGACAAAATCTCAAACTAAGCATAGGGTAACCATTAATTGAGAAGTTCAGAAAAATAAATAAATCGAAGCCGGTCGCCTGTTTTTACTTCGGTATGTGGCGGCACAACAGCTAAACCATCACCGTGGCTAAGCGACGCGCTGACCCCCGAGCTTTGATTCGCATAGGGCCGCAAGGTTGTCTCGCCGTCGGCCTCACCCAAAGACACACGAAGATATTCTTGTCGCGAACCCGACTCTGGCGCCGCGAATCCCGCCTTGATAAAAAACGATTGAAAACCGGTATCTTTGCACCCTAGCATTTTCAACAAAGAAGGCTTTACCAAAAGTGCAAAAGTCACAAACGCAGATACCGGGTTCCCCGGCAGACCAAAGAATTGTGCATCGCCTATTTTTCCACTAGCAAAAGGCTTACCCGGTTTAATAGCCAACTTCCAAAGCTCAATTTTTCCTAACGCCTCGACAGCGGCGCGAACATGATCTTCCTCACCTACCGAGACACCCCCGGTGGTCACTACACAATCAACCGATTTCGACGCGACTTCAAGCATTGACTGGGTGGATTCTAAATCGTCTTTAAGAACTCCCATATCTAAGACATCTACTTGCAAGGACTCAAGCAATGCTCGCAAAGTGAAATAGTTTGAATTATAAATTTGCCCAGGAAGGAGTGTTTGTCCAGGCTGAACGATTTCATCGCCAGTGGTTAGCAAGGCAACTTTAAGTTTTCGGCGAACTCGTATTTCTGCTTTGCCAGCCGACGCTAACAACCCTAAATCTTGAGCGCGAAGTCTATGCCCTTGAAAAAATAATGTTGCACCTATCTCAACATCCTCTCCGGCTAGACGCTGATTCTCACCTGATCTTGCGGATTGCAAAATTGTGACAACATTATCCTCGGCACTGCAGTTCTCCTGCATTACAACTGCATCTGCGCCGGGAGGCACCGGTGCACCGGTAAATATTCTAGCGGCCTGTCCGGGGGACAAATCTGTACCCACCTGCCCCGCTGCAATGCGCTGGGTTACCGCTAATTGGCGGGGCGTGCTAACAGTGTCCTTAGCGATAACGGCATAGCCGTCCATTGCGCTGCAAGCATGGGGTGGAACATTCATCTGCGCAATGCTATCGCAAGCCAACACTCGGCCCAATGCTTCTTCGACAGGAATATCTTCGTCTTCGACAACGGGCTTTAGCGTCGCTAGCAAGTGCTGAAAGGCTATGTCTATAGGTGTAAGTGTTGAACTCATGATCGCGTTATCTGCTGTTGATATTCTAACTAGGATTAGGCCGTATTATCGGACAAAACGGGTGACGCGGGTATGCGCTAATTCGAGGATTTCTTTTTGCCAGCGTACAGGGATTTTACAGTATCCTGAAGATTCCCGTGCCATGACCTTTGCTTAATGCCAAACGTATCGGATATTTTCTTGCTTGAAAGTGTAGCGCTGTGAATTTCCGGTGAACGCACATCCCGCTCAATGACTTTTTTATTATCCAACAACTGATAAATTTTTTCGTCATTATTAGCCGCATATTTTAACGTCTGCTCAGCAAACTCACTTTCAGTTTTGGTCTCCAAACCGCTGTAATGGTAGATCCCCCAAACATTCGCGTCACAGTCAATTTGCTGTGAAATTGCTAAAATCGCAGAAGCTAAATCACCGGTATGGGTGGGACTAAATCTTCGCCGCGCGACTTGTAGCAAGCCGTCATTTTTAATGGCTGAACGAATCCAAGACTTAATAAGCCCTTTCTTATGCTTACCAAATAACCACCCAGATCTAACAATCACATGGGAGGAGTGTGCCTGAACAGCTAACTCACCCTCTAGCGAGGCAATACCATAAATACCAATCGGATTTGGCTCATCATTTTCGTTATAACCGAGGCGTTTTTCACCGTCGAAAACATAAGGATTAGATAGATGAATCATTGGAATGTTCAAGTGATTACAAATTTCAGAGAGCGCAGAAGGTAGGTAGGTGTTTATTAAGTAGCAACGCTGTTGAACTTTCTCGGCTCTATTCAAGGCACTGTGATTACCTGAGATAAAATCTGCCATATTGATAAGCTGATCAGGATTGTATTCGGTGATCATTTTGGCTAGGGCAACCTCGTTGCCTGGCTCGAAATGCTTATCCGCAGGCGCCAGAAATCCGACCTTACGCCGGCGTAAGATCTCAACCAATTCTTTTCCTGTCGGGCTATTCGCACCAACCAGAAACAGCTTCACAAAAAATTCCTATTTATCTAAGCCGATTAACAACATAGGCTATTAATACGGGCTAATAACTTCGGTCAATAAGAAGTGTAAGTCAAGCGTTGATCAGAGAAGAGTCGTGTTTTTCACAGGACAGAGTAAACCCTAACGAAGAAGCGCCATCGATGGAACGCAACACCGTTTCTCTTCTAGGCTCTGCTAGGCTCTGCTAGGCTCTGCTAGGCTCTGCTAGGCTCTGCTAGGCTCTGCTAGAAGGGTATGTCGTCATCAAAATTATCAAAGTTTGATGGAGCAGCCTGACTCGGCGCAGACTGGGGGGCCGATTGAGGCGCGGATTGCGGAGCCCCTTGCTGTGATCTTTGAGGCTGGGACTGGCCAAAAGAATTACCGTCGCCCTGCTCCATTGCCCCACCACCACGAGAATCTAACATTTGCATTTCACTAGCCACGACTTCCGTTGAATAGCGCTTAACGCCCTCTTGTTCCCACTGGCGAGTCTGCAAACGCCCTTCTAGGTAGAGCTTGCTGCCTTTTTTTACATATTGCTCAACGATTTCGGCAAGGCGATTGAAAAACACAACTCGGTGCCATTCAGTCTTCTCTTGCTGCTCACCGTTGCCCTTGTCCTTCCAGGTTTCGCTGGTCGCAATAGAGACATTGGCGACAGCATTACCATTAGGCATGTACCTAACTTCAGGATCATTGCCTACATTGCCTACCAGAATTACTTTATTTACGCCTCGACTTGCCACATTGACTCCCTCAAAATTTGTTTCAGTTATATCAGCCAGTTTATACTATGGCCGCTGGCATGAGAAATATTCCTCTAAATTAACTTAATGTAGCAACTAAGGGTCATGACCTTTGCTCTATGTGTACTACTTGTAAGATAATGCCCGGTTTCCCCTATTCCAACCGAGACCTGCATGGATAAGATTGTTGTACGTGGTGCACGCACCCATAATCTGAAAAATATCAACGTTACTATTCCGCGAGACAAGCTAGTGGTTATTACCGGCCTGTCAGGTTCGGGGAAATCCTCTCTGGCATTCGACACGCTTTATGCGGAAGGTCAGCGGCGCTATGTAGAGTCACTATCTACCTATGCTCGGCAATTCTTGTCGATGATGGAGAAACCCGATATTGATCATATTGAGGGGCTTTCGCCCGCAATTTCCATAGAGCAGAAGTCCACATCTCATAATCCAAGGTCAACCGTTGGAACTATTACCGAAATCTATGACTATCTCCGGCTTCTATTTGCCAGAGTTGGCGACCCTCACTGCCCAGATCACAACGTAAAACTGGAAGCACAAACTGTCAGCCAGATGGTCGACAAAGTCATGGCCCTGCCAGCCGACTCTAGAATCATGGTGCTAGCACCTATGATAAGAGAAAGAAAAGGCGAGCATTTACATGTGTTTAGCGAACTGCGCACAAGCGGATTTATTCGCGCACGGGTTGACGGTTTAGTTTGCGAGATTGAGTATCCACCTGAACTCGAAAAAAATAAGAAACATTCCATAGACGTTGTCATTGATCGAATCAAAATTAAGCCAGGCTTAGAACAACGCTTAGCTGAGAGTTTCGAGACAGCAATTCAGCTGGCCGACGGCTTAGCCGTAGTAAGTTTCATGGAAGAAGACGATAAGACTGAAGACTTAGTCTTCTCTTCTCTGTTTGCCTGCCCCCAATGTGGCCACAGCATCTCGGAATTAGAGCCAAGATTGTTTTCTTTTAACAATCCAGCTGGCGCTTGTACGGGCTGTGATGGACTTGGTGTAAAACAGTATTTTGATGAGTCTCGGATAGTGGTAGACGAAGCCCTAGCCCTTGCTGAAGGCGCTATTCGTGGCTGGGATCGACGCAATATCTATTATTTCCAGATGCTTACCTCCCTAGCTAAGCACTATGACTTTAGTGTTGACACCCCCTTTGACAAGCTCTCCAAGAAACACCGCGACTTTATTCTCAACGGCAGCGGCAAGGAAGTAATCGATTTTCACTATGTTAATGACCGTGGTGATACCGTCACCAGAAGCTACCCTTTTGAGGGAATCTTACCCAGCATGGATCGCAGGTATCGGGAGACCGAGTCGAATCATGTACGAGAAGAACTGGCTAAATATCTTAGTTCTCAGTCATGCCCGGACTGTGCAGGCACCCGACTAAAGCGGGATGCCCGCTTTGTCCTACTAAAAGGATTGAACCTGCCCGGCATCACCTCTATGACCGTTGCTCAGTCATCTGAGTATTTCAGCACGCTAAAACTGACCGGCACCAAGGCGAAGATTGCTGACAAGATTCTAAAAGAGCTACAGGACAGGTTGCAGTTTTTAGTGGATGTTGGCCTTAATTATCTTACCCTAAGCCGTAGCGCCGACACGCTTTCAGGCGGAGAAGCGCAGCGTATTCGACTCGCTAGCCAAATTGGCGCCGGTCTGGTTGGCGTGATGTACATCCTTGATGAACCTTCTATCGGTCTTCACCAGCGGGATAATGACCGTCTTCTAAAAACCCTGTTTCATTTGCGCGATTTAGGTAACACGGTAATTGTCGTAGAACACGATGAAGAAGCAATTTGCAATGCTGATCACGTCATCGATATTGGTCCCGGCGCAGGCGTCCACGGCGGTGAAGTTGTTGCAGAAGGCACCGTTGAGGACATCATGAAGTCAGAACGCTCGTTAACAGGAAAGTATCTCTCAGGTGTTGAATCGATCGCGATTCCAGCTGTGCGAACGGTTAATGACGATGGTAAGACCTTAGAGCTCATTGGCGCCAATGGCAATAATCTTCAAAACGTCAGCTTAAGCATTCCTATCGGACTGTTCACCTGCATCACCGGTGTTTCAGGCTCAGGAAAATCCACCCTAATTAACGGCACCCTCTACCCTATTGCCGCTACAAAGTTAAACAACGCAACCACCCTTACACCCTCTCCTTATGAAGAAATCAAAGGCATGGAGGCGTTGGACAAAGTAGTGGATATAGATCAGAGCCCGATCGGGCGCACCCCTAGATCGAATCCAGCTACGTACACAGGCATTTTCACCCCTGTCAGAGAGCTTTTTGCCGGCACTCAGGAAGCACGCAGCCGGGGTTATAAGCCGGGGCGCTTTAGCTTCAACGTGAAAGGCGGCCGCTGCGAAGCTTGTCAGGGCGATGGCATGGTAAAAGTAGAAATGCACTTTCTACCAGATGTTTATGTTTCATGTGATGTCTGTCGTGGCAAACGGTATAACCGAGAAACTTTAGAGGTTCGCTACAAAGGTAAAAATATTAACGAAGTGTTAGATATGACTATTGAAGACGCCAGACAGTTCTTTGATCCTGTTCCTGCCATTGCTAGAAAGCTGCAAACCTTGATGGAAGTGGGTCTTTCTTATATCCGCTTAGGACAAGCGGCAACCACACTCTCTGGTGGCGAGGCTCAGCGTGTCAAACTATCTCGCGAGTTGTCGAAACGTGACACCGGTAAAACTCTCTATATCCTAGACGAACCTACCACCGGTTTACACTTTCATGACATTAAACAACTGCTTGCGGTGCTTCATCATTTGCGCGATCAAGGCAATACGATAGTCGTCATAGAACACAACTTAGATGTTATCAAAACGGCTGACTGGATCGTCGATCTAGGCCCTGAAGGCGGCAGTGGCGGCGGCAAAATCATCGCCCAAGGCACCCCTGAGGACGTAGCACGGTCTAAGAAATCGCACACTGGCACCTATATCAAAAAGATCCTTGCGGGGATCAAGTAAGTTCAAAACAGCTGCCTGCGCCAATACTCAGGCAGCTGTTTAATTCCACCTGATTGCTAGCACCTCTGCAGTACCCATAATCTATGCAGATGATTGAATCCTACAGCTGCTCAATTTTGTGACTGTAATACCCCTTCTCAATCGCACAATCACCCGATCGCCGAAAAATTTTACTCACGATAATTCAGCCTGCTTAGCAACAGTTTGGCCTTAGTGTGTTGGAGTAAATACGTCGCCAATTAACAGCACCTACCTACACCTACTCACATTCACTTTCATCCACTTTTGCCCCTCCATAAATAGAACCTGACACTCCTGACAGGACTGCCTATGGCGTTTTTGGCGGTGCGCCCCCTCAAAAGTCACTGGGCAAAGTCGAAGCGACTAACTAAAGCGATGCTACTAAGAGGAGATGACTTGCCCATAGTTGAAAAATTTTGCGGCCCGCAGCAGGTCTCTACTGTTTTTTTTGCATCAAAATAATGAAGAAATAAGATGTCAGCATTATTTCATTTATTTCATTAACTTGCGGCGTAATCGAGGAAAATCAATGGGTATAGGCCCTTTGATCTGCGCAATTGAAATATCTTTGTCACATTTCTTGATGATAATATGCGCTTTTATAAAACACCGGAGATAGACAATGCAAAGCGCATTTTTATCCCCACATTCCTCAGGGAATGTGTTTGCCTTTTTTAGCAAAACACTGTTAGCGGTAATGCTGCTGCTAACGCTCCCTGTCGCACTTAATGCGCAGGAAATCACAGGTTCCGTTAGAGGAACAGTACTAGACCCATCTGGTAATGCCGAAGTAGGCGCCACAGTCGTTGTGAGCGATACCAGAACAGGATCAAACCGAAGTGTTTCCACCAACGATAGCGGCAATTTTAACGTCCGCAACCTAACAGTTGGCGGGCCTTACACAATCAGAGTTTCATCTGCTAGCTATCAGAGCACTACCATTACTGATGTCTTCACGACCCTCTCTGGTGCTGTAAACTTTAATATTGCGCTTGAAGCTATTACAGCGGGCATCGAAGAAATCGTTGTTATCGCATCAGCAGTGCGCACAGCAAATTTAGCAATTGGGCCAAGCAGTTCTTTTGACCTAGGTCAGATAAGCGCCCTACCTTCTATCAGCCGACAAGTTCGCGACATTATCCGGCTCGACCCACGCGTAGGTGTAGGCCGTGCAGATGGCGGTAACGGATTCGGCGTGTCATGTCTTGGTGGCAGCAACCGCTCCAACTCGTTCACTATCGACGGCGTTGCTTCTGCCGACGGATTTGGCCTAAATGCTTCCGGTAATTCAGCCCGAAATACTTTCCCAATTCCTTTTGACAGCATGGCAAACGCCTCTGTGGAATTCGCTCCGATCGACGTACAGTACGGCCGTTTCACTGGCTGTAACGTCAATGTCGTAACTAAGTCTGGCACTAATGAGTGGCAAGGTTCGACTTTCTATCTTTTCAACGACGATAGCAGCACCGGTGACACGATCAACGGCAACACTGTTATTACTGAGCCTTTCAAAGACCTAAACTGGGGCGCTGAAATTGGCGGCCCAATCATAAAAGACAAACTTTTCTTTTATGGCTCATATGAAGAAACCGACGAAGGCGCTGCTCAGAACGATGGCCCGATAGGCGGCGGTTTTGCCAATGAGCGCTTTATTACAGTAGACGACGCTAACCAAGTCCGTGACATATTGATCAATCAATATGGCCGGGACCCAGGCGCCATTGTTCGCACTCTACCTCAGACTTCAGAGCGCTATTTTGCACGTCTAGACTGGAATATTAATGACTTCCATCGTGCTGAATTTACCTACACAGATCTGACAGAATCAAATTTAGAAGGTGACGATTTCGGTTTTAACGGTTTCACTTTCAGCGATAACTTTGAAGCTGAAGGTACTGACCAACAAGCGATGTCTTTCCGTCTATTCTCTGACTGGAATGACAGCTTTTCTACCGAGTTCCGTTATTCACAGCTTGAAGTGATCGACAACCAAGGCCCGTTTGGCGGCGGAGAAGCTCAGGACGGCAACATCCCACGTATTGAAGTCTTTGACGGCGCAGGCAGCGTGGCACTAACGTCAGGCCCTGGTACATTCCGCAGCGCCAACGACCTCCAGTATGACCTAGACCAGCTAAAAATTGCTGGCCACTATACTTGGAACGATCACCGTTTCACTCTAGGTTACGAGCTTGACTCACTGAACGTTTTTAATCTGTTTGTTGCCAATGGCACGGGCACTATCGAGTTTGCTGACATTGCCGCTCTTCAAGCTGGTACCGCTCAAGGAATCGACGGAAACGGCTCTTTTACCGGCGACATTAATGATGCTGCTGCAGCATTCCAAAGAGACATTCACTCGTTCTATGTCCAAGACACTTGGCAGCCAACTGACTCGCTACAAGTAGTTGCTGGCGTGCGTTATGACTCGTACCAGTCAGACGATCGCCCAATCAATAACCCTGTTTACGAACAGCGTTATGGTTTTCGCAACGACACTAGCTTCGATGGCCTTGATCTATTGATGCCTCGCCTTGGCTTGACTTACGACCTGCCTTTTAATCAGCTTGGCCCTATTCAAATGTCTGCTGGCTTTGGCTTGTTCTCCGGCGGCGATCCAACAGTTCACTTTGCCAACGCTTTCCAAAACTTCGGCGGCGCAATCGGCTCCGCAAGTGAAAGAAACTGTGCAGCTGCAGACCTTCAAGTTCTTCAAGGCGGCACGTTTACTGGTATTCCAGCGTGTATCGGCCAGGCACAACGTGCACAGGCCGGCCTGAATACCGGGCGTGCTGACGCAGTTGATCCTAGCTTCAACCTTCCCCACCAGCAGCGCTGGAACCTAGGCTTCAACTGGTTCGTTGAGTCTAACAACAGCTTCCTAGATGGCTGGCAGGTTGAGGCGGATTACATTTACAGTGATGCACAAGACGCGTCAGAGTTTCTTGACTTGACATTAACTCAGCGAGTTGACAGCGGCGGCAATCCGCAGTTTTTACCTGATGCCCGACCGGTGTTCTTTGCTGTTGACCCGCTACTTACCGGCTGTGATGCGCAATTTATCGCCCCAGGACAAGGCTTCAGCAATGTATCAGTTGCATGTAACGCAGGTCGTGACGATCAAGACATCTTATTGACCAACGGTGTAAGCGGTGAGACTCACTCTTTCTCGCTACAATTAAATCGTTCATTTGATTTTTCTGCTAACAGCGCACTAGATGTTCGTTTTGGTTATGCCTACACAGACGCATCTATTGGTAATCCGATTACAAGCTCAACAGCGACTTCTGGCTTTGAGGAAGTTGCTACAGCTATTATCAATCAAAACCGTTTAGCTCCGGCGCAGTATGCCAACGAGCACAACTTTGTTTTGTCACTCAACTTTGAACACTACTGGACTGAAGGCACACCATTGCAAGTTGGAATGTTCGTACGTCGTCGCTCTGGCCGTCCTTTCAGCTACGCGTATGACAACAATACGCCATCAACTTTGTTTGGCGATTCAGACAATGAAGAACGCAACCTGTTCTACGTGCCTACTGGACCTAACGATCCATTGGTCGACATGAGCGCACTCGTTGACTCTGGTCAATCTGGTGATTTCTTCAGATTCTTAGAAGAATCTGGTTTAAACAGCTATGCCGGTGGCATTGCTGGCAGAAACCAGTTTGAACAAGACTGGAGCACAGACGTCGATATCCGCATTCAGCAAGATATTCGCCTACCAGGAAACTTTAACCACAAGTTGAAGCTATTCTTTGATATCGAAAATCTTCTTAACTTGTTTGATGACGGCGAAAATGTTCAGCGTTTTGTTGACGTAGGTGACGTGGATGAAGCTGTTCCAATTTTGGATGCAGCCTTAAGCGCAGACCGAACTCAGTTTGTGTACTCAAACTTCAATCCGGGTGCCGGCAGAAACACAGGCATTCCGTTTACAACTGACGTAGACGATAGTGTTTGGAGAATCCAAGCCGGTGTTCGTTACGAGTTTGGCGGTTTCTAGATAAGCGCTACTAAAAATAGAAAGGAGCCTTGTGGCTCCTTTTTTTTTGTTCTAATTTTTGTACTTACGTTCTTTTTCCTTTTCTGCTTCTACTTTTTCATAATAACCGCCTCCGCCCTACGTGCCTCAGTCAGCCCTTGCAAAAGACACTTTTCAATACCTCTAAATAGCACTCTTCCCAGTCACTGCTGCACTTCTGTGGAGGCTAAATTGTGATGTTGTTACTAGAAATATAGATCCCCCTTTCTGAACAGTAACAGAACTTTGCAGGGGTAAGACATGAAAAAAGTGAAGAAGCCCCTAAGCGATATGATTTTCTACGTATTGGTTTCTGCTTTAGCTGTGTTTTTCTTACGATGTTATTCCGGTGCTTGCTCTTGATTTTTTTCGGGGCATTTTCGGGACATAAAAGGGTCGAGAAGTACATAAAAGGACATGGAAATCGCGTTCAGGTGGAGCAGCTCACATGGAAGTGTGAGGTAGAATAATATTTGCCAGCTTTCGCTGAAGAAGGTTTGACCCAACCCTTTACGCAGGCAGATAGCGATTATTGAATTGAGCCTGCACTAATCTAGTACTGGTATAACCGTTTTCATGAGGCTTTTAAAACCTTGAGCGGTGATGAGAACGTAAGACCCAGTGCCTCAGCCAGCGAATAGCTGACCGAGGCAATTACAGCATCAATATACTAAAGTAACAGAACTAAGGAAAAACTTTAAATACAGGGTATTCGAGGGGATTCGAGTTTTCTAACTCAGCTCTCGACCCACTTTCCAATTCCCTCTCAAAAGCCGAGTCGAAGAAATTCCAATAGGCCAGCCCGTCATCGGCTTGCGGTTCTAGCAAATAGAAGGCTAGATTCGCTAGCCGGTGATTCATCGGCACATAAAAATCACCTGTGCCAAAAGTCCGCTCTGTCGCGAAAAATTTGCCGATGAGCAATGAGTTGCGGTGGTTGTTTTGAACGAAGGATTGTTTTGTCACCTCATCCACCATGTACGCCTCACCGAGGAATAGTCTATCGCTGCTAAGGACCTCCACAGGAATTCCATGCTGGCGAAGCTTTTGCGCAACCTCTTTAAATCGACCCGAGAAAACATAAGCCAATGGCTTTTTAGCTGTAACGACTGCCTCGAAACGGTTGTAGTTGAGAACCCCTTTTATAACTACTAGTTCCGAACTTCTAACAAAATCAGTTTCACCATTGTCTTTTTGATAGGGAATGTATTTATAGCTAAGCAAGTCCAGCGGCTCGTCTAAAGGCCGCATTTCAAACACGACCCCCTGCTCTTGGCCGAAACCGGTTGCTGCCACACGCTCATCCGCCGTTCGGTTGATGCGCCGAATTTCTTCACCGTGAACAGCGGTGTACTCCAAAATTTCTTCAATAAAAACGTTAGCGGCATGAACACGCTTGTAAAAACGATCATGGGAAAACGTTTCACTTAAGATAGCCATGCGATTGCGTAGGCCCATCTGATTAGTCAGATACCGAGGCGCGTGATGATAGGTGCGTAGCTCCTTAGGAGGCCAATCTCGGTAATCAAAACCACCGTACCAGCTGAAGTCTAAGTTGAACTTACTTTTCACTGACTCTTTAATTGCCGGTAACATTATGTCCGCTGTAAAGTTAGATGTCGCCCCGTCGCCGGCGGTTTGATAGGACGGCGCATAGGTAAGTGAATAGCCATGCCAAGTGCCATTGGTCGTATGCAGATCTACCAGCAAGTCTGGGTCCCACCTCAAAATAACTCTTTCCATCAAAGCGGCGCTTTCCGGAGCCTCTAATGCAATCCCATCCCTATTGAGATCATAGCCATGGGCATGTCGCTGCCCGGCCAGCATTGGACTCATCTCTTGATTAGGTCTGGAGTCCACAGTCATACCGTCGTTGCCATCAGCGTTATAGATTGGAACAAAAACAATGATTTGATTGTCCAGCAGATGCTTTTTATCGCCATACAGGATATCTCTCATCAAAATCAGTGAGGCTTCTTTGCCCTCAACCTCACCGCCATGAATATTTCCTTGCAGATAAATAACTGGCTTGCCGCTGGCCTGCGCCGCCGTTGGGGAATCGATAGCTGGGTTTGCCAATACGACAATTGGAACTGAGCGCCCCTCTTCAGTTGTGACTAGAATCTCTTGATGCATCAGATCTGTGTTGGCATCCAGCGCATCAATAACATTAACCACCTCTTGAAACGTCGAGGTCCTTTCAAAATTAGAGCGTTCTGCCATGCTTATCATCGACTCGCTGAACATGGCTGAGCCGAAGGATGAGGGCTGCGCCCGAACAGCTGAAAAACTAAAACTAATCGCCATGAACAAAATGAAACGCATGCAAACTCCAAAATTATTAACAGAATAAACGTCAGCCAATGGCTTCCCAGAGCCTAGCGTTAAAAACTCATCTAGCGCAGTTAGATTAGCATGAAAGGCACGTCCTCATAGTAACCAAAACCTGCTTCTCAGCCACCGCTGCCGCCTTCACATTAGCGAATTCGTGACAGTGTGTTACTTTTCACCCCTACACCTATAAGCAGCTGTTTTATAACTATAAAATCTGAATGAACAAGCCTTCACATGGTTGATTTTTGGACGAAAAACAACTAGCCTCAAAAGTAGATCTAATTACTGTAATAAACGATGCACGTTTTCTGTCTATCGGGTGCATTCCAACAATAATAAAACGGAGCAAAGCCAGTGAATTCAAAACTTACTCGCCGACGTTTTATCAAGGGGGTTATTTTCTCCGGAGCTGCTGCAACTACGGCCACTGGATTCTACCTCGCTGCGAATGCCCAACCCGGACAAACTGCAGCCGAACGCTTGATAACACTGAATGTTAATGGACGTAATCGACCCGTCGATGTGCTGCCATCTGAAACCCTTGCCTATACACTTCGCTACAAGCTGGATTTAACAGGAACCAAAATAGGCTGTAATAGAGGCGAATGTGGTGCCTGTACAGTGCTTCTTGATGGCGTCCCAAATTATTCTTGCTCTGTTCTAACGCATAACGTTAAAGGCAAAGCGATACTGTCGATAGAGGGCGTCAAATCTTCCGACGGCACTCTGCATGCAGTCCAACAGGCTTTTATCGCCGAAAACGCGCCTCAGTGTGGATTTTGCACGCCTGGCCAGGTGATGTCGGCAGTTGCCCTATTGAACAACAATCCAAGACCCACCAAAGAGGAAGCTAGGCAGGCACTGTCAGGTAATCTGTGCCGCTGCGGCGCTTATGAACATTATCTAAATGGCGTCCTGCGCGCCTCGGGGCAATTAGCATGAGTACTCACATAGGTTTTGATTTCATACCACCAGACGTCCCTGGAAAAGTCACTGGAGAGATTAAATACGCCGAAGACTATAAAAAGGAAGGAATGGTCTTTGCTCGATTACTAACAAGCCCAATGCCCAGTGGACGAGTGGCCAGCATAGATGCCTCTGACGCGCTTCGCATGGATGGTGTGGTGGGAATTTTTACTGCCGATGACCTACCGCCAGTGCCGCCGCCGGCGAACCCTGCGCTAGCATCTGAATACATCACTTACGTTGGCCAGCCGATACTTGCGGTAGCAGCAACCACAGAAGAAATCGCCGAGACGGCCATTTCCAAAATTAAGATTGAATATGAGCGACGGGCATTTTGCGTAGACCCCTTAGAAAGTCTAGCACCGGGCGGCCCGAATGCTTATCCAGAGGGCAATACTCTAGTTCGTACTCGTGAAGAGGGCCCCGAAGGCACCCCGATAGTGGGCGCAGAAATAAGAGATATTAAGTGGCCACAAGCCGCTATTGATGCGTTTAAAGCAGGTAAAGAGCCAGTCGGCGCAGAGTTTACTCGCGAATGGGAATTCGGAGATTTAGAAGCAGGCTTCGCTGATGCAGCAACTATCATTGAAGAACCTTTCGTGACAATGGGCTACCCCCACCACTCACTAGAAGCGCGCACTGGTATGGCCTATTGGGAAAATGGGAAATGTTATTTCCATGGTTCGTCACAAAGCCAAAGTGCCAATGACAACGGCCTTGCCCGTATGTTGAACATCGATCCAGGTGATTTGGTGTTTATCAACGAAGCGACCGGCGGTGGCTTCGGATCCAAAATCGGGCCTTATCCCTATATGGCGATTACCGGAAACTTTGCTCGGATTTTAAACCGTCCCGTTCAGCTACGCATTACTCGTGAACAAGAATTCTATATAGGTTCTGCTCGTTCAGGCATGCAAGGCTGGATGAAAATGGGAGTCAAAGCAAACGGTAAAGTGTCAGCCGTAGACCTGATTATCGTTAACGATGGTGGCATGACCGGTGGCGGCAGTGGCAATTCATCCGCTCAACACGTAACCGTTGCTTATCAGCCAGAATCAATGCGCTTCAGACACATTTCTGTCTACACCAATACCACACCACGGGGCGCTCAACGCGGACCAGGGCAGAATGAAATGGCTGCGGTGCTTGCAC
The DNA here is from genome assembly GCA_963854625.1 of Gammaproteobacteria bacterium. Classification (GTDB taxonomy): domain Bacteria; phylum Pseudomonadota; class Gammaproteobacteria; order Pseudomonadales; family Pseudohongiellaceae; genus UBA9145. Next base: position 50,156 of record CAWKZY010000009.1, read on the forward strand.
CTATGGCCGACAAGGCGGCCAATGCTATAGGCATGGACCGGGTAGCATTCAGAAAAGTTAACGCCATCAACAGTGACGGATTTCAAGGCAGCAGCCAAGGCCCAGTAACCAGCGCTTTTGTAAAAGAAGCGCTGGAACAAGGCCAGAGAATGTTTGGCTGGGATGAAAAGCTTGCGCAACCTAAACGCAATGGCAATAAAGTCCGTGGCATTGGGGTTGGTATTGGCTATCACGGAGCTGGCGGTCGCGGTTATGACGGTCTGTTGCGCATTGGAACCGACGGCAAACTCTATATCCATAGTGGAGTGGGTAACTTAGGCACATACTCCTACGCAGGAACTTGCCGCGCTGCGGCTGAGGCCCTGCAAGTACCTTGGGAGCGCTGCGAAATCCTTCGAGGTCGCACCGACAATCACCTTCCTCACAGCTCAGGACAAGGCGGATCTAATACAATCTTCACCCACACCCGAACTAACTGGGTGGCGGCGCATGATGCTATTAGCAAGCTAAAAGAAATCGCGGCCAATGATCTTGGCGGTCTAGCTGATGATTATATGATTGGCGACGAGCGAGTCTATTTGAGCTCAAACCCTCAACAGGGAATGACCTATGCGCAAGCGGCTCAAAGAGCTATTGACCTAGGCGGCAAATTCAGCGGGCTGGAGTACCCAGACGATATCAACCCGATCACCCAGCGCGCGGTACAAGGGCTAGCTGGAACGGGTTTGATTGGCGTATCCAAAGACAAGATTCCAGGTCAAGGGCAACCACCTGGAATTCTAGTAGGCTTTTGCGAAATTGAAATGGATACCGGAACAGGTAAATTCCAAATCTTGGATTACGCCGCAGTCGCTGATTGTGGCACTGTTGTTCATCCAAAGAATTTCGACAACGCTATGCGTGGAGGTATGGTTTGGGGCATAGGAATGGCGGCATTAGAGCGCCACGTCTACGACCCACAAAATGGTTTACCGGCGAATACTGGCCTATATCAAAGCAAACCGCCAACCAATATGGATGTACCGGTTGAGACAAAGATGGGCGCAGTGAATATTCCGGACCCGCAGAACCCAACGGGGGGGCGAGGCATAGGCGAACCAACTCAAGGTGCCGCTGCCGCAGCACTGGCTAGCGCCATTTCAGATGCGCTGGATGGTCATCTGTTTAATACCGCGCCGACAACGACGGATATGATCATTAACCACTTGGCTGGTAAGTCTTACAGCTCCAAGTCTCTCAAAACCAATACATTCTGAGGTTAGTTAAAAATGCCATCACATGACGTTATGCCAAATATGGAACTGTACCAACCGGTGCAGGTAGAAGACGCTCTGGCTATTGCTGACCGACTTGCAGAACGAGGTTGGCTGGTCGGAGGCGGACAGGATACTTATGGCTGGCTCAAAGATCGCGCCAAGGCTACCGATGCCTTGATCGACTTGAGCGCTATAGAATCAATGCGTGGAATACGCGATACCGGCGATGGTATCGAAATTGGAGCACTGTCTACGCTTACTGAAATTTCAGAGAACCCCCTTATCAAAGAGCGCTACTCTGTGCTTTCAGATGCTGCAGCGGTTGTCGCTAGTCCACAAATACGAAACATCGGCACAATAGGCGGAAACGTCTCTCAAGATGTGCGCTGCTGGTACTATCGCCGCGGACTATCTTGCTACAGGGCAGGCGGCAATCTTTGCTACGCTGATACCCCTCAAGGTATGAACAGAGAGCATTCTTTATTTGAAGCGAGTCGCTGTGTAGCGGCGTCCGCATCAGACACTGCGCCGGCTTTAGTGGCACTGGATGCAACAATGGTTATTCGCAGTCTAGAGGGGGACAGAGAAGTCGCCGCTTCAGACTACTTTGTAGGTCCTGCCATCGACATTGAAAACGTCACAGTGCTTAGGCCTGGTGAAATTCTAACCGCCGTTAAGATTCCTACTACATGGGCAAATGCCACTTTCTACTTTGAGAAAGTAGCCGATAGAAATGTTTGGGATTTTTCTTTAGTTAACGTGGCGGCAGCGTTCAAAATAAGCGACGACACCATCGAAGACTCAAGAATAGTCTGCGGAGCTGTTCAATGTACTCCACGGCGTGTGACCGACGTAGAGAACGCTATCAGAGGCCAAGCCAAGAATTCAGCAACAGCTGAATCTGTTGGAGAAATGGCAACTGACGGAGCACGAGAACTAGCACACAATGGGTTTAAAGTTCCACTTATGCAAAGTTTGGTTAAACGAGCAATTAGCGCTTAACTACATGTTGTAAGACCACACCCGACCAAAAAAAAGGGAGGCTAAGCCTCCCTTTTTTGTGCCTGCAATAGTTGGTAGCCAGCGCTCAATTGACCTGCTCTTTTAGTTTTCATTCAAGCTCAGCTCAAGATAAAGAAAAAGGATTCCCAATAAAATATGACAAGCCAATAATTAAAAATGCACAGAGAAAAATGCTGCCCTTTATTTGCAGCAGCTTAGCCTCTCTTTTTTGATTTTACGGGTCTTTTTTACTTGTGTCGCCAGTTGCCAGCTCCACTGCGTATTAACCTCAGAACAGGGGTAAGCCTGCTAACTGTAGTTCTTGATTTACATCATAAGATAAGGCGTAACCGAAGCAATCTAGACGATTGCATCAGAGTTGGCCGCTATAGCTTTGCTAAGCACTTCACGTCGCTCTGAACGCAAAAACGGTTTTTTTTAGATAATCGCTCTTCCAACCTCCATGATTTGTTTAGGCTTTCTAAAAAATCGTTAGCAGTAAAGCAACTATAGGAGTTTTGATCGCTGCCTAGCCGAGAGCTGCCAGATTTCTCATAATAGCAATAACGGCCCGCCTTAAAAGGCTAGCCCCGTAAGCTAAAGCATGAAGTAAATAATTGCGTTACCCCGACGTGAAACATCGTCGAGTGGCATAAGACAAGCGACGACTCATGCCGCTGCCAGATCAAAAAGTGGCAGGCTCGGAGCTACCTCAAGATAGAGCCTTTTCATCGGGCATCAGTGCCAAATGCTTGTTAGAAATCTCATAAACAGAGCGAAACCATGCTGGGTCATCATTCAAATTTGGCACAAGCTGAAATACTTCTCCACCGGCTTCCATGAACTCTTCATTGTACTCGATACCAATCTCATGAATGGTTTCTAGACAATCCGAGACAAACGATGGAGTCACAACAGCCACTTTTTTGAGGCCTTTCTCGACTAGCTCGATGATGTGCTCATCAAGATAGGGTTTTATCCATGGTTGCTTGCCAAATCGAGACTGAAAAGCGATAGAATATTTATCCTCACTCCACCCCAAGGCATCAACGATTCCCATAGTAGTTTGAACGCATTGGGCACGGTAACAAAGACGGTTTTTATCGGTGATAGTTTTGCAGCATTCACCAAATTGGCAATAGTTCTCAGGATCAAATTTCTTGATAGTCTGCTCTGGAAGGCCGTGATAACTAAAAATTACATGATCGTAGTCATTAATTTCTAGGTGCTTAGTAATCAAGATGGTCCAGGCTCGGATGAATGCCGGCTCGCTGTAGAGGTCATCAACGAAATGGATATTGGGGGCAGTCTCCCACTTTTTGGCTTGCTCCTTAACTTCGTGAAATACCGAAGCGGTAGTGGCAGTTGAAAACTGAGGAAACATCGGCAACACGAGAATATCTGTTATGCCTTTCTCTTTAATTTCTGCCATCGCATCCCACACAAACGGCTTGCTGTATCCCATGCCATTGAACACCGCGATATCTTCACCTGCCTCGTCAAACATCTCCTGCAAACTGCTCTGAAGACGATCTGCGTAAACTTTCAGCGGCGAGCCGCCTTCCATCCAAATATCCGCGTAATCTTTAGCTGTTTTAGGCGCTCTGAAAGGAATGATAATCAAATTCCTAAGTAACCACCGCCCAATAGGGTTGAAATCGAACACAAAAGGATCTGAGAAAAAATATTTGTAGAAATCTCGAAGGCCTTTTGCAGTCGGCTCGGAGGGGGTGCCTAGATTGAGAAGAATTACTGCTTTAGTCATGAGTCCACTGCCGTATATTATGAAGGTTTGTACCAAGTTTACCCTGTCTCTGAGATAGCAAACATGGGCAGTTAAATACTTGGGTAACAGATCTTGATTATACGCTATGCGATGACAGTTGGGATCACTTACATTGTTTGAGCTAGATAACTTCTACAATAAAAGTCTTTTCGCGCTAAACTTACCCGTTATGACCTAAGGAGCATCTTTGTGATCACTTACTCAGCTACTGTCCAGCTGCCAACAAAATACTCGGTTGCCAGCCTATTTTGCGCATTATTACTTACACTAATTTACATTACCCAATTTGCTAGCTCAGCCAATGCTGCAGAACCCCAGCTTATCTCTGCAGATGCAAAAGTCATTGAGGTAGCCTCTAACTTCGGTTTTCTTGAAGGCCCTGTAGCAGATCAATTGGGCAATCTTTTTTTTACCGATATCAACAATAATACTGTTCATAAGATGACAGCTAGTGGGCAAATATCATCACTCTATTCGCCTAGTAATTATGCTAACGGACTCTCACTGGACCTAGACGGCAGCCTATTAATCTGCGAGCAGTCCGGACAGCGGATAAGTAAATTAGCGGCAGACGGAAGCGTATCTACTTTGGTCGATAGCTACGCTGGCAAACCCTTTAACAGCCCAAATGATTTATGGGTTCACCCCGATGGCAGCATTTACTTTACTGATCCAAGGTACACTTTCCCCGCTGGTGAAATTTCCCAAGATGGTGAATATGTATATCTCATAAGCCAAGATCGAAGCCATGTAGAGCCAGTAATTATTGATATTCCCAAACCCAACGGCGTAGTTGGCACAGAAGATGGGAAACATCTTTATATAGCCAGCACTGAGCTTAGAAAGGTTTTCCGCTTTGATATCAGCTCAGACGGTTCTCTGGTTAATAAAATCGAATTTGCCGACCAAGGCTCCGACGGCATGACCCTAGATCAGCTGGGTAATGTCTATCTAACTTGGGTTGGGGGTGTCAGTGTCAGAAACCCAGAAGGCGAGGAAATAGAGTTTATTCAAACGCCCCAGATGCCAGCGAATGTTGGCTTCGGCGGACCGGATGGAAAAACACTGTTCATGACCGCAAGAACGAGCCTTTACTCAATAAAGATGAGCGTAACGGCTAGCCGCTAACTCAGCGGCTATCTTTTTCAAATAGCTCTTGCAGCTCTTGCCGACCCTCCCGCGCTAACTTTTGAAGTTTATCAATGTCATCTAGATGCTCAACAGAATTTTGCAGCATTGTCTCATCGTGATTACGAAACATCTCAGTGACTTCGAGAGCACGACCCTCTGGATAACCAAGCTGCTCGAGAGTTCGAGTTGCCGCCTCCAAACTGCTGGCAAAAGTATCTCGAATTACATGTGCGACGCCACTAGCTAACAACCGCCTAGCATGAGTACGATCGATTGCCCGAGCTATAATGCGAATTCTTGGATTTTGCTCTTTCACCAGAGCGACAATTTCGAGAGATTTTTCTATGTCATCTACGGCGACAACCATTATTTTTGCGTACTTAACGCCCGCCGACCGCATCAGGTCGAGACGAGTAATATTGCCAAAAAAGATTCTATTCCCAGATTGCTTAACGAATTCAACATGAGTTGAGTTCTTATCCATTGCCGTAAAAGGAATATGGCGGGCTGATAGCATCCTGCCGATTATTTGCCCAAATCGGCCAAAACCAGCGATGATCACTTCAGGATGATGGGTGTCCCAATGAGCATCTTGATCGGGTTGAGATTCACTGCGCGCATGCCAAATTTTTCGATGCAAAACGACAAGAGGCGATGTCAGCGCCATTGACAAGCCGACTATTAAAATAAACTGCTCTGACAGTTCTGGACTGAACAACCCCCCTTGAGAAGCTTCTGACAAAATCACAAAGGCAAACTCTCCTCCTTGCGACAGGATCAGTCCGAGCTGAAAACCTTCCTTGTAGGAGACGTTGTTTCTTCTTAACACCACCACGATTATAAGGGTCTTAGTGGCGACCAATGACATCGCCCCCAACAGCATTAAAAAAGGATTTTCCAGAAACAAAGAGACATTGAGTGTCATGCCAACAGCGATAAAAAATAGGCCTAGCAATATCCCCTTAAAAGGCTCTATATCTGATTCAAGCTGATACCTATAATCAGAATTGGCCAACATGATCCCAGCAAGAAAAGCGCCCAAACCCATAGAGAGCGACACCGCATCCATTAATACAGCAACGCTAATTACAATCAACAAACTGGCGGCTGTCATAACTTCTTTATTGTTAGTCTGAGCCACCACTGCTAGCACCTGATTAAGACCGAATCGGCCAAAGACCAATACCCCGACGACCGCAGCTACCGAGTAATACCAAGGATAAGAGTCCTCTCCCGATCCCCCATTTTGGGCTACTACGCTAACTAGCAGCAAAATCGGAATAACTGCTAAATCTTGCAGCAGGAGAATAGAAAAACCTTTGCGACCTAAAGGAGAAGCTAAAATCCTCTCTTCACTCATAAGCTGAATCGCAAATGCCGTTGACGAAAGTCCCAGAGCCAAACCCAACACCAAGGATTGCTGGAAGCTCAGTGCGATAAATGAGAAAGCGCCGGTTAAAACAACCGCTGAAATAAACAGCTGGCTGCCACCTATCAGACCAATCTGACCACGCATGGTCCAGAGCTTTTGCGGCGCTAGCTCAAGACCGATAATGAAAAGTAAAAGGATAACGCCGTACTCAGCGAAATGAAGAACTTCCTCTGGGTCACTGATTAAACCGAGAACATTTGGGCCCAATACTATACCCGCGCAAAGGTAACCCAAGATTGAGCCAAGTCCGATTTTCTTAAAAAGCGGAACCGCGATAACTGCTGCGCATAAGTAATAGAGCGCATCGACCAAGAAGTTTTCTTCTTGCATTGCAACCTCAAATTGGGAAAGCTAAAAGTCAGCGGGCTGTAAAGCTATCATAGGATGAGCTCAGACTCACATCGAGTTTGTTACCGTGTAGGAGGCTTCACCTTCACAAAAATGTTACTTTTAATCCCGACTTAATTAAAACACTGATACTTTTAATTTATAGTAACTAATCCTCGAAATAGCAGTCAGGCCTCGCAGTAACACTTTCTTTTTAATTCCTTACCTAAGTATTGCAATTCACCTTCCTGATTTCATCAATCCCATGCCATCACTGGCCTGCAGAGAGGTCTGGGTAGGATTGTAACGTATTTTCAGAAAAAGGCTGATTTCTTAGTCAGATTGAGTACACTTGAGGATGTTAAATAAAACAAATTACTTAGAGGAGCAGTTCGTGAAATCAACCCTTAGACTAGCGTTATCAGTTGTAGTCACAACAGCCGCCCTATCAGTGCAAGCTGGTGAGCGCGTTGGTGACTTTGCACTAATTGACCACAAAGGCGCATTTCAGCATATGGCTTGGTACGACGATCACAGCGCCGCCGTAATTATGCCGTTCACATCCGCTACTGACTTAACTCAGTTTAGCACCTTGCAAGCTACTTATGCTGACCAAGGGATCGCTTTTTTCCTAATGAATCCGGGCCTTGAAACAGACCGGGCTGCCGTGACTAGTTTGTTAGAGTCCAAAGGCGTTGATGCCTCAGTGCTCATGGACGACGCACAGTTGGTTACCGAAATGCTTGGCATTCAACACATGGACCAAGTAGTGCTCTACAACCCTAGCAGTTTCGAGCTTCTTTACCGTGGCCCTGCAAGCGATCAGCTTGAAGAAAGCATTCAAGCGGCCTTGAGTGGCGAGAAAAACGAATTAGTAGAAGTAGCTACATCAGGACCGGCGATTGAATTCACCAATGCCGAGCTACACGCTAATCTTTCTTACACCCAAGATATCGCGCCAATCATTGCTGAGAACTGCGCCGAATGTCATCGCGAAGGCGGAATAGCCCCTTTTGCAATGGACAGCAATTTAGCAGTGCAAGGCTGGTCACCAATGATACGCGAAGTGGTTATGACTAAGCGCATGCCTCCAGGCCAAATCGATAATAAAGTCGGCCATAAGATGAAGAACGAAATGAACCTTAGCGACGAAGAAATGCAAAAACTCGTTCGCTGGGTGAACGCAGGCTCTGTCGTAGAGGGAGACGTAGATCCATTGGCAAACCTCGTCTGGCCTGATACTAAATGGTCACTGGGTACACCTGACCTGATTGTTACAGTACCTCCACAAACTATCCCAGCTACCGGGGTGGTTGATTATATGGATATTCCGATTGATCTAGGCCTTGAAAAAGACGTCTGGATTAGAGGCAGCGAGGTGTCTCCCGGATCTCCTGAGGTTCTTCACCATATCATTACGACAGTAATTCCACCGGGTGGTGCCGCCAACATGCAGGAAGCACTTTTCGCTGTTATCAACAGCTTACCCGAGGAACGCGCTGCGGCTGTAAGAGCTGAGCTGTTTGCTTCAGTAGCTGGTGGCGGGCGCCCTGACATCGACAAGATATTCCGCGAAAATCCTGAAATTGATATAAGCGCTCTACTTGGCGGCGGCGATCCTGACCAAGGCTCTGTTACCGGCTACGCTCCCGGCAATGCCGTCCAGCTAAACCCAGAGGGTGTAGGGGGCTTACTGAAAGCAGGCACACAGCTTAACTTGCAGATGCATTACACAACAGCAGGCAAGGAAATGACTGACGCTACTGAAATTGGCATCTACTTCTATGAAGAAGGCATGGTCCCGGAAAAGAGAATGTCAGGCGGTGTCGGCAATGCCTTCAGCCTTGAAATTCCAGCGAATGCAAAAGACCATGAGATGGAACTGGTTACTTATGTGAACGACGAAGCTGAGATTCGCAGCCTAATGCCACACATGCATTTTCGCGGTAAGCGGATGAAGTTTGTCGCTCAGTATCCAGACGGCAGCGAAGAGATGCTTCTTTCCGTACCTGCTTACTCATTCAACTGGCAGTTGGCACATGAACTTGAAACGCCTCTAAGAGTTCCAGCGGGCACTAAGATTGTGGCCACAGGCGCTTTTGACAACTCTACTCAGAACCCTTACAACCCTGATCCCAGCAGCGAGATCGTTTGGGGTGAGCAAAGCTGGGAAGAGATGTTCATGGGTTTCTATACTTGGCAGAACGTTGAAGAGGGTGGATCAGAGTAAGAACTGATTAGTCCTTAGCAAAACAAAAAAGGCGAGTTCAATGAACTCGCCTTTTTTTTGAACTGCTTTTAAACCCACCCTGCTGAATCTATGATGCTGGTCTGTGTTGCTAACTTAGACATCTTCGGCAAGCACTTCCCATTCAATTGCACCTCACACAATTGATCCACACCTACTACTGAGGCTAATAGTTAATTACTAGCTATTGACGCGGCGGTGGAGGTGTCCAATCGCAGTCTTCACAATCAGGTGAAATATCATTTTGAGCAAGCACCTCAAAGACAAAGTCTCTCCATACTTCATTCGGCTGCCAGACGGTGTTCATGTCCGCCTTAGCCTCTGAAATAGGTACGTTTTCATGAATCACTCTGTACAAAAAACTAAACGCAGTCGCCCTAGCGTTAACTTGGCAATGCAGTAAAGTTTTCTTATCTGTGTTTCGTTGCATAGAATCTGCAAAAGCATAAAAGTCATCTGGGAGAGGATTATCAAACGTCACAGGTACGTGCATGTATTCCATTCCCAATCCTTTTACAACCTGATCAGCATCCGGCAAAGCATTCTGATTGTTAGTGAAGGCTATGTAAACAATCCTTTCAAAACCTTGCTCAGCAATAGCTGCAAACTGCTCTGCGCTAGGCTGGCCTGAGCTTGCAAATTTATCGCTATACTGGCGAAAATTCACTATACCTTCCAGCGAAGGGTCAACATCTTCAACAGCCCAAGCGTTATTTATCAGCATAGCCGCTGTGGCTAGCCCCAAAAGTGTTTTCTTCATGCGTATTCCCTATTGGTAATTTCGAAATTTTGATTAAGCCTACTTAGACTGACTTAAGGCTACTATAGCAGACCTTTTACTAGGTTTTCCATGAACTACACATATAGAAAATACTGCCTAAGATGCTGGCTCGTCACCTGAGAATCAACGTCTGTATAGGCAAAAAATTATTGATGGGTCTAGCACCACAGGAAATTAAACCATTAGAATATCTAAGTGAATATAGCGCGTAATTAGCTTTGCAAATCAATGAGTAGCTCAAAAGCTTGTTCAGCCTTGGCTAACGGAACATAAACGTGATCATGATAATACGCAGCCACAACATTGGCACTAATACTGTGATTTGATAAGCGATTGGCAACCGCTGCAGTTAAACCCACAGAATTAAGACTGGAATGCACTGTCAGCGTAATGCATTTAAAAACTGATGAATAATCTAACCCCGCTTGCATCGCGACTGCCTTAGTTAAAATTAAACTAAGGCCTTCCTCTTCTCTATAGGTAGCAACTGGCTCCAACTCTAAGGCATCGATAAAACTCATTGTGTTACTAGAACAAAAAACATATTCACTTTTCAATAACTTCGGCTGTAAAAAGGCCAAAAGATTTTCTAAATCTAATTCTCCACTCAATTCTTAACTCCTTATCCGGCGGTGCGCCGTGATTACATACTAGCCACGTTTGGAAAGCAGTCTAATGCTAAACCCTGACATATATCTGTAAATAAAAAAAATCTAAATCTTGCCGAGTCAAGCAATTTGCTCCTTTAAAAAGCATATTATGTTAGCCTTCTTCGATCTTTTTGTTACTCAGAAAAATTAATTTTATTACAGCTACACAAGTAAAAACAACACAATAGGCACTCACTAAAATTCCAGTGCCTAATAAAAAAAGCGCCAAAACTGGGCTTAACCTAGTGCCGTCATCCCACGATAAATCGGCCTTGATTACATCACTGATTAGTAACAAAAAAATAATCGATAGAAGCACCCCCAACAGAATCACCACCCATTTAATTATCTTTGAAGTTTGTTTGTGAACATCTGAAAGCTTCAAACCAATTGATCCTTTTTATCCATTAAGACGCTCTAGCCCAAGCCAGCAGCATCTCGCACTTAAAGCTGGCATCTGTACCTTCTGCTCGGCTTTTAAAACAACCTTCTTCTACAAACCCTTAATGACTATAAAACTTTTGTATTCAATTCTCGAGCTATTGGTTTTATACGCTGAAATCCCAGCCCTGTCGATTTAAGCGGACTCATCAACTTGAGGGGGGGGCATTCGCAAAACAATCAGGCCTAAACCGGTAGCTGTGTATTGCTACTATAAACCAACTCTGGTTTTCGGCAAGGCTGAGAACTGCTAGCGATGATGAATTTATCGAAAGCCGAGTATAGCCTTTCTACCGGCTTGATCTTGCAGCTGACCACCCGGTGACACTGCTTCAGAAGCTAATGATTTAGAGGGGGGTAGATAGTCGAGAGGCAGAAATCCTAGAAGTAGATAGCCCAGAGACAGCCATCCAAGCGGTCAACCCAAAGAAGGCTCCCAAGCTGCCTTCAGCGAATTACGACTTTGACAGCGCCTAAAGCCAAGGTTAGTCAGACAAGGCACTTTCCAGCCTAGCCCTTGCGGCATAGTGCTTAGGCCCGCGAGGGGTCCAAGAATAATCCTAATGAAGCTTCCCGGCTAAGGCTGAAATTTAAACCTAATAGCTAGCCTTTCTTCGGTCAGCTCATAAAATCCAGCGATCCAGCACTTGGCTTATTCCATATAAGCTGATGGGCTTAGATATATAATCATCCATGCCGGAATCTAGACATCGCTTTCGATCTCCTTCCATCGCATTGGCGGTCAATGCAACTATCACGGTTTTACTTAAGCGCTTTTCTTGCTCTTGAGCTCTAATAGCTAAAGTTGTTTCAAACCCATCCATACCTGGCATCTGACAATCCATAAATATCAGATCGTAATGTCCTGAATCAAATTTTTCAATAGCCTCTTGTCCGCTCATCGCCGTATCAACACTCACCTCGAGTCTTTCCATCATCGAGGAAGCAACTTTTTGATTAATGAAATTATCTTCAACTAGCAGCACTCGTTTGTTGGGAAATTTCTTCTCTGAATTCTGCAATTCATCTATATAAGGTTTATAGTCACTGCCCCTGAGCGCGGAGGCTAACGCCCCAAGGGTAAAAGGAAAACACAAGCTATGTCCTTCATCTTGGGGCACAGCGGGCTTGTTCGACTCAGCCAAAAAGACCACAGGCAGACCACCACAGTCTATTGATGCGATGTCTGAAAGCGCTACCTCGGCATCGTCCAACCGGCTAATAGTACAACCTAGCCGCTTGAGCATTAGCCGAACTGATCGACTGTAGAGATCAGACTCAACAACCAAGAAAACATTTTTAAATAAATTTGGATAGCTAATTAGCTCGTTCTTCGCGGTGCAAGGCTTCACTTCAAATTTCAAGCTGAACTGCGTACCTACGGAAAACTTACTATCGACGGTAATTGAGCCGCCCATTAATTCAGTTAGCTGCTTAGAAATACTTAGTCCAAGACCGGTGCCACCGACCTCTCGTGCAGAAGAGTTGTCTGCTTGACTAAATGCATCGAATAGGTGCTTTCGCTGCTTATCAAGTATCCCAATACCCGTGTCTTTGATCTCGATTGCTAGTGTGTTGTCTACTATCTGACAACTAATCTTAACCATCCCTTGATCGGTAAACTTCAGCGCATTACCGACCAAATTAAGAATAATCTGTCGCAGCCTCGTGCCATCTATCAAGTATAAATCGTAGGATTCTGGGGACAGTTCATTTACCAAAGGTAAATTTTTTGCTCGAAACTGCGGCGCTAGGAGACTCGTTATATCTTCTATCACTAACGCAGGAGACACCGACCCTATCTTAATCTGCATTTTTCCTGCTTCAATTTTAGACAGATCAAGGACGTCGTTTATTATGTCCAGCAGACCTTCAGCAGATTTAAATGCAGTGTCTATTTTTTCTTTCTGATCGACGGAGAGCTCTGAATTTTGGACCAATTCCAACATACCAAGCACCCCGTTCATGGGCGTGCGAATTTCATGACTCATATTAGCGAGAAAGTCTGTCTTTGCCTTAACAGCAGCTAATGCTTGCTCGGTTCTCTCACTAACTCGCTGCTCTAAATCACTCCGACTGCCCTCTAGCTCTTCTCTCCTTAACTCTAGCGCATTTCTTAAATAGAAATCACGGCGCGAGAAAAACTCAGAACTGTACGCCACAAACATGCCCAGCAAACAGGTAGATGCAGTGAAGTAAGCACGCATAAATTGTTCTTCAAACTCAGTTCTACCGAATAGATAGTCTGCCCCTGTAAAACCAATGAAAATCGACCAGCCAGCCAAATTTGCCCAAACAAATCGTAGACGTAAGAAAGCATAAGCAAAGAATATAACGAGCATATTGCCAGCAAAATATAAAGGAGAAGCATCCTCAGGGACTAGAAAGACAATGGCAGACAAGCCAATTCCCATACAAATAACCATAATGGTGACAGCAACTTGTGTATGTCGAATAAAATGGGAAGAAAGTGTGTAGACAAGAAATGCCAGTGTCCCCGGCACTAAAATACCGTATCTCACAGACATAATTGTATCTAAGGACCCCTCTAAAACTATGACGTCCATAAAACCAAATGCTGCCACCAGCAACGCGCCAAAAAACACGGCTATACGCTGTAATTGTAGTGTCCCTGTCGAAGAACTGTCTAAATAGCGCTGCTCTAGGTTGGCGTTTTTACCCTCATAGGCTAGTGTAAGCCAATTAAGACCTAACCCAGGAAGCCCTTGTTCTGGGGAAGTGAGAAATTCATATGGGGCGTTCTTAACGGTCATTATTCAGGTCACGTTTCAGCGGTCGCTAGTATAGTTTAGTCCAGATGTAGGATTCATGCCACGTCTGCCAAAGATTGAAAGATCTGAACAGCAAAAGTTTTAGTGACCTTTTTTAACGATATGATTATCGCTGAATAACTGTAGCGATCTAACGGTTGATAACCCGCAACAGAGGGGTGCGGACAATCAAAACCTGTCTAGGCATATAAAAGATTTCTAATAATCAAAACATTCACAGGCCGCTGATAAAGGAACATTCGACGCCTTCTTTTCACTACTGTCCTCAGGACTTAGCTCTCTAAACCGGTCACCACAGCATTCCATTGAAGACAGAGCTGGACAGCGTTAAACTCTACTCCTCGCTATTGATGGCAAAAAATCGAGTCTCTATCCAAGCCTTCAGCACATCTAAGGAGTGCACTATGCAATTCACAGCCAAGAATACTAGAAACAACCTACTTGGCTTCGCCAGCCTCATCACATTAGCCAGCTGTTCCCTTCCTGACATTTCCCTGTTTAAAAATAGTGACAGCGGCACCCTTTTAAGTGCTGGGGACATGAGTAGTGTTCACTTCTTTACCAAGGAGATGAACCACGACACGGGCATCCGTTTACAAGCTGGGGCAGACTACACTTTGGGAGTGACTATCTTAAGCAATTGGATAGACAGCTCTACCGCCTTGAACGACGACGGAGAAGCATTAAACGAACTAGGCTTCAGCAACGCTCTGATGCCTCTTGAACTGATTGGGCTAACCAGACGTTCCAGAGACAACCAGTGGTTTGAATTAATGCTTGAACAGCCAAGCTGCAGCAAACAAAGCCGAACTGGTGTAAGCGAACTAAGTTATGACGATGCCACTGACAACTACAACTTTACTGCCAGTTGTAACGGTAACTTGACTCTATTTGTAAACGACAGCTATGGCTTTTACGGCAATAATATCGGCTATGCGAACATCGCACTAAAGAGAACTAATTAAACCAGACTCAATCTCAAAGGCCCCTGTGCGCTTTGGCACAAAGCTAAGGCGAGTATTTAGACACAGTGGCCTGCGCGCCGCCACATGGCTAACATAAATTAGCTGTGTGGCTGTCACCTTCGCAATTTCATCTAATAGCTGCAAAATGTGAGCCCGATGATAATCATCAAGGCCCACACAAGGTTCATCCAATATTAGAATCCGAGGAATTTTAACCATAGCCCTTGCTAAAAGTGCCAAGCGTTGTTGCCCAAAAGAAAGTTCATGATAATAACTATGCTCGAGATTTTCGAGACCCACCATGGATAACCAACGCCTTCCCTGCGCTACCTGTTGTCCTCCGCTGTCGTCATACAAACCAACAGAATCAAAGAAGCCAGAGACCACAACATCAAGCAAGCGCCATCCTTTTTGATACCTGTTGTGCAACTCATTCGAGACCACACCAAACTTAGCCTTTACATCCCAAATAGTTTCTCCACTGCCTCTACGTTTACCAAAGAGCAAAACATCCTGGCCGTATGCCTTATGGTTTTCACCATTGATTAGGCTAAGCAGCGTCGACTTTCCGCAGCCATTGGGGCCCTCTATCAAGACATGATCACCCTGCATCATCCGCCAGCTAAATTTGTGTAATATCCGATTATCGCCATATCCGGCATCTACATTACGCAGTTCAATAAGTGGTACGTCTGAATTATCTTCTATGGCAAATGCCGGTGGAGACAATGCTGGCCAAAAAACTGGCTTAGGTATTGCTCGCACGCGGGCGTATTCTTTCCCTTTTTTAATAATCGAGCATTCCCCTTGCGCCAACATAGTCAGTGATTCCATTACTGCCAAATGAGTACAACCGGCAAAGACATCCTGCTCACGGCGGCATAGCTGCACAATGCAATTATCCGAGCTTTGATGAGATTCAATGCAATCTTCTATCTTCTTTTTAGAAGCAAGATCTACGGTCTCCAGGGGATCATCTAGAATGATTAGTTGCCCATAGCCACTTCTAGACGCGTAAAGGGCTCTGGCTATAAGTGCTTTTCGTACCTGGCCTGATGATAGAAAACGAATCCCTTGGTTCACAAATTGAACTAGATCAAGCGTGTCTACTAGGCTCCGAAACAACTCTTCATCAACGTTCTCGGACACTCGCGCCGAACAAATAAGCATAGCCACCGTCGTGCCTTTATCTTCTGCTGATTCGCTGAACTCACTCATGTCTAAGCGATTATCTATCTGCCACAGACGCTGTTGTTCCTCAAAAGATACTAGGTGAATATCCAATCGCGGATCTAAACCGGTTGGGTAATAGACATAGCTAGCCGACTCACGTCGACGCCCAGAGATCAATTCTGCCAGTATAGACTTTCCAGCACCATTGCCTCCATAGATGCACCACTGCTGGCCAAGGCTAATAGAAAAATCGTCTATGCGCAGCGCCTTGTCACGACCAAGCCTACAGTTAGCGCTCTTAACAACGACAAGCTTGCTATCCATCATCGTCAAACCTTATTCCCATCCTGATAAACGTAATTCATTAAAATAATCTCGTTAAGGACGGTTTCCCAAGGCCCTATGCATTACTTCACGCTGTATTGAAATCATGTGGCCTATTGAACGCCTCCAGTATTCCGAGTTGTGTTTACCGGCGGACTGCATGTAATTAAACGACACATTATTGAGTATCAATATTTGCATGATTTCACGTGCTTCATTGATCAGCCCATCCTCTGTTCCTGAGTCCAGATAAATGTGGGGCATTTGGCTCTTAGGGACCTTATAAATAATCGCAAAAGGATCATAGGCATCAGCTTGTTCTGCCGTTTCAAAATCGACCCCAGTAGGGGCACGCTCGATTTGAGTGCTAAACCCAGGAATATCGATAATCTGAGAAATTAAGGCGTCGGCTTGCGCTATGCGGCCATCACGCTGCGCATCTTGCTGGTTTGATTGACGGTCTACACCTGCCCGTATGGCCTGCGCAGCTGTGCGGGCATAGCTTAGAGCGCCGCTGGTACTTCCTATTGAGACAAATAAGTGGGGCCGCCGAAGACCAAGCGCAAATGCTCCAAAGCCCCCCATCGATAGCCCTGAGATAGCTCGCCCCTCCCGCCTAGCTTCAGTACGATAGTGGCTGTCTACATAGCCTATAACATCTTCGACGATATGATTTTCCCAATTATTAGTCTCACCACTTTCGCTTTTTGCATAGTTCACGTACCAGCTATTACCTCCATCGGGAAGAACCAAAATCACATCACCCATAAGCCGAGAGTAATATGCAGCAGCTAAATTACGGCCCCACACCGTATAATTCTGCATGAAACCATGGAGTAGATAGAGCACCGGGTAGTTCATGTCGCCACTTGCCGCATAGGACGCGGGCAGCACAACATCAAACTTCATGTCTCTGTCAACCGCAGAACTATAAAACTCTACAGTCTCTAGCCCTTCAGGAATGGGAGCTGATACTGCCTCGAGAGTTAACTGCTCTTGCGCGATACCCGGCCATAACGGCGTTAGAAAAACAAAAAAAACAAACCACTTAGACGAACGATGCATACCCAGCCCGATGTTATTACTTGATGTTGGATGATTGTGTTTTATAGCATTTTTTTGCAAAGCCTTCCTTATAAGCATTTCGCCGCTAGGCATCCTAGTGCTATATTGAACATCAAAGCTGTAATACACCTCCACCATATTTAATGAAAAAATACCGATTCTACTTTACGTTGTTGTCATTGATCGCTATTGCTCAATCAGCTCAAGCTACTGAGTATATTAGGGGCGAAAAGCTATTTGCCCAGAATTGCGCGGAGTGTCACCAAACCAACGGCAAAGGAATAACCAATATTTACCCATCTTTAGCAGGCAGTGAGGTTGTAAAAGGAAGCGGGATAGATGTAGCGCTGGTTTTGATTATTGGCCGAGGGGAAATGCCCTCGTTTGCTGGGTCCATATCCGATGAGGACATGGCAAAGATTGTTAACTATGTCCGTAACTCCTGGGGAAATACAGGCGAATTGATTACAGCAAAAATGATAGAGCCGCTCAAGTAAAACCCAGTAAGCATCCCTCATCCAATCCAATCCAATCAACTAGCGCTCTAACTGAGCCAGACGGGCATTCAACTTATTCAGGATCATCACCAACTGAGAAAAATTGCCGCTTTTTTTAGCCAAGCCCTCCATTGCGAGGGTAAGTTTTTCATAATCGCCAGCATAGTATTGCCTCAGCTCCGAATCTTGAATCAACGTTTGAATTCCAAACTGCGAATCAGCCGCATTTTGAGCCCGGGCATCTCGCATAAACTTTGGCTCGCAAGCCTGTACGGGAATATGAGTACCGGTGCGCATTAACACTTCACATTTTATCTCGAACTCAACCGCACTGTTATTGTCATTGAACATTTGGTACAGCTCTTGTTCAATCAGAACGATTTCCTTACGTAGCTCAGAGCGGCTTAGATCTTCAATTACAACCACCTGATCTTCAGCGGCGGCGATACTCATAGTCGCACAAAAAACCGTCGCTGCAACAATCCCATTAGTTAGACTTTTCATTAACCGTTTCTCCTTTTATGAAGATTTTTATTTGACTGACTTCTAGGTTTACAGAAAACTAATAGAATGATTGTTAGCGATCATGACATGCTAAGCAATAATCATTTTCATATCTAATAAGAAAAAGTCAATGCAAGGGCTTTTGACTACTGATACTAACAGAAATTTTTCAACCAGCCTTAGAGATCCCGCACAAAAATCCAATCATTAGAGATAACAAAAAACCCATGCCTTAACTCATTAGCCTGCACGTAATCGTTGTGGAATAGAGAAATTAGCTACGCATATGAGAAGCGCCGTTCACGTCAATGATCGTACCGGTGGAAAATTCAGCCCCCTCTGAGGCTAAGAACAAAACCGCATAGGCAACTTCCTCCGGCTCTGCCACGCGATTAAATGGGCTCTGCGCTCTGATCTCATCACCCTCTGAGCTTGCTAGCCTAGCAGAAGTCAAGTCGGTATTTACAAAGCCAGGCGCTACAGCTCCCACAAAAATACGATGTTCAGCAAGAGCGATTGCCAAGGATTGGGTCAGAGAATTAATTGCGGCTTTGCTGGCACCATAGGCGGGTTTAATTGGTTCGCCTCTAAACGCCCCGCGAGAACTGATATTAACTATCCTACCTCCCTCGCCGGCAATCATGTTTTTAGCCACGCAATAGCAAAGGTTTGCAGGACCTATCAGATTTGTCGATATTGTTGCCTGCCATGCTTTTTGCCAACCTTCATAAGACGTAGATTCTATTGGATGATAAATGCCAATACCGGCATTATTAACAAGAACATCGATGCTTCCCAGCTGTCGAACCACTTTCTCGACCGCACTTGCGACCTGTAGCGGATCAGCAATATCGCACTGCAGGGCTATGTGGCCCTCTCCAGGCAACTCCTTTAATACAGTCTCGGCTGCAGCAGCATTGCTATTGTAAATAATTGCCAGTTGAGCGCCTCGCTCTGCAAAGGCTTGTGACACTGCTCTGCCAATCCCGCGACTACCGCCCGTTACCAGTACTTTTTTATTGCTGAAATCCATCTCAAATTCCTTTGGTTTCATATCGCGATTTAACTGGACGACATACCATCGATTCTTGCCAGTCTACCGATAAGCTCCTCAACACGAGTACTGTAACCCCATTCGTTATCATACCAACTAACAACTTTAACCATAGTCTCGCCCATGACTTGAGTAAGCAGTGAATCAAAAATGCTGGAGTGAGAATCACCGATGATGTCGCTACTTACGATCGCTTCGGTTGAATAAGCCAAAATGTTTTTAAGAGGCCCGGCTGCCGCTTCAGCAAAAGCTAGATTAACCGACTCCACCGTAACCGGGGTAATCAACTCAACAGTCATATCAACCAAACTTCCGTCAGGCACTGGCACCCGCATTGCCAAACCATCCAGCTTGCCAGCCAACTCTGGCAGCACCAATCCAATAGCGCGAGCTGCGCCGGTTGATGTGGGCACGATGTTGGTAGCTGCATTGCGCGAACGCCGCTTGTCTTTATGTGGAGAATCAATCAAACGCTGATCTGAGGTATAAGCATGAACCGTCGTCAGCAGACCTCTTTTTATACCGAAATTCTCGTGTAAAACTTTAGCCAATGGCGCCGCGCAGTTTGTTGTACAGCTCGCATTACTGATTATCTGCGCTGACCCTGTTACTACGTGATCATTAACACCGGTAACCAACGTTGCATCCAGCGGGTCTTTACATGGGACTGTCAATACAACTCGCTTGGCACCGGCTTCCAAATGTTTATTTAAATCCACCAAGGTTCTAAACACGCCTGAGCTTTCCACCACGTAGTCCACCCCGAGCTCCTTCCAAGGCAGCCGTGCCGGATCCTTTTCGCAAAGTACTTGAAAGGGATCTCCATCTATTGTCATTTGATCGCCATCCACCGACACATCACCTGGGTATACGCCATGAATGCTGTCGTATTTGAATGCGTAAGCCAATTGATCAGCACTCGCTAAGTCATTCACTGCCACCACGTCATAGTGGCCGCGCATTTTTGCAACGCGCATGATAGTCCGTCCAATTCGCCCAAAGCCATTTATTGCTATTTTAGGAACTGCCATAATATTCTCCACAAACGATTCGATATAGTTTCACTATGCTAAAAAGCAAGCGCCACTGGGTCTTCGCTAAGCTAGCTAATCAACATTTTCTCACTAACCTCCCACAGCCGGTCTGCCCCCTCGTCGCTTGCAGCCCATGGCGCCACATCAAAAAATCGAGGGGATTCATCAGTCGCCAAATTGGAGACGTCACAGTCTTCACAATAGACCCCGCCGATACCGTCGAAATGATCGCTGGTCGCAGCCCAGAGAGAAGTACTACAGCCTTGAGTTGTGCTCTTAAACCTTCCAGCAGCCTGCTCAGTAAGATTGCCATCTGCATCCGTCCAACCAAGCGCCTGCATCTCTTCGTTGCCTAAGTGGCGCTGCAGTGGAGTCAATATACCTCCAGGATGCACTGAAATCGCTTTTAGGCCTTGATCACTATATTTAATGTCTAAACCTCTAGCGAATAATGCGTTAGCTGTTTTCGCGCTGGCATAGGAAGTCCACTTTTCATAAGCGGTAGATTCAAAATTAATGTCATCCCACAAAACATCCGACCGGCGATGGGCAATCGACGACAAACACACGACACGAGCATTCCCTGCCTCGAGTAACAGGGGCAGTAGCTGCGTTGTTAAAACGAAATGCCCTAGGTGATTAACTGCGAATTGGGCCTCCCAGTTATTACCGACTCGCGTTTCAGGGCAAGCCATAATCCCTGCGTTGTTGATGAGTAAATCAAGCCGAGACTCGCGCTCCTTAACAGAAGCCGCATAGCGCTTCACAGTATTCAAATCTGCTAAATCCATGGCATCAACCGTCACACCAGTAACACCTGCTAACGCTTGCGTCGCTTTTTCTGAAGTACGCACAGGAACATACACCTTTGCACCCGCGGCAACTAACGCTTTGGTTGTCTCAAGTCCGATACCGGAGTAGCCGCCAGTAACAACGGCTACTTTTCCACTTAGATCTTTACCCAACAGAATGTCCGATGGTTCTGTTTTCATCCCAAATCCTGATTCCAGCTTCTTCTGATTGCGATTTGACATCTTTGCCTCTCATATTCTGTTAGTTAGCGTGCTAGTTTGGGTTAAATAAATTCTTACCATCTACCGATTCAACAACCCCGGTAGTCTTGAGTTGATCGTGATTAATAAAGCGTTGCAGAAAAACAGGGTCGGAACTTGTATTGGCAAGAAAACGCGTACCGTCTTCTAACCTGCCTATTAGAATACCGGACACCGGGCCAGTTCGGTCACAGGCAACGGTATAGGTTTCTATTTGCGCTCGACCAAACGGCTTCTCGGTAAAGCTGGGACTTATGGCGATGTCTATTTCAGTTTGATAATTAGCAGGGTTTTCTCTAGCCCACTTACCTGTTACTGGCGTCGCTGAATAAATTCCAGTCGCATGCTTAGTGAGCCTCCCGCCATTGGTCGAAACAAACCCAAATTTCTCAGGGGCGGCCCTAAGCATTGGAACCATCGTCGCTATAGCATGCATTGAATAATTATTGCCGGGCCCTCCAAAAAAAGGCAACCCTCCGGTTACGGTGAGACCGCGAACATCGTCGGTGGCCAGACCATAAGCATCACAGGCAACTTCTACCGCCGATGGAAAACAAGAGTAGATATCAATAAAATCCATCTCATCAATAGATTTACCAGCCATCTCGAACGCCTTCTCTGAATTCAGTTTCATCGCCGGAGACGTATGATAATTCACTCTTTCAGTTAGCATTATTTTATCACTAGCTTCACCACAACCGTGAAGGAAGACCCATTTTGATGGGTCGACTCCAAGCTCTCGTGCTTTAGCAACCGAGGTCATTATCACTGCTGCACCCTGATTAACGCTGTCCCGGGCATTCATCCATTTTGGGTAAGGAAAACTGATTAGGCGATTTTCAGCTGTTACAGCAGCAAGTTCTTGCGCTGTCCTTATAGTTCCGTAAAATGAAAAAGGATTATTTGCAGCAACCCGGGTAAATGGCGCAAACAACTTTCCCATCTCGAGCATATGGGTATCTATAGAGCGACCCAAATTGCCTCTAATCGCATTTTCAAACAGCGGGTATGCAAAGATAGGGGCAGCAATCCCGTGATCCTGCTCGTGTTGAGTCGACAACGGCTCGCCAAGTCCGCGATCTTCCAAGGTTCCTGCATCTTGTTCGGCCCAATCTAATTCGATGCCACTGCGCCGAGCGAGTTGAGCTGTATTGATCGCCTCAGAACCTGTAATCAAAACCGCTTCCATTTCTCCGTCGCTAATACGCTGCGCCATCTCGTTTATCATCTTCTGCGGAGTATTCCCTCCCACCGGCCCGTAAATCGCTCGCTCAGGATTCGCACCAATTCGCCTTGCAACAGCTCGCGGCGGATTTTCCGCCCGACCAAAGGGATTAGGAACGCGAGGATTTTTATAGGAGTCGGGAAATATGCGGATAACAGCAATCGTGTCTAATTGCTTAGCCAGATTTTCAGCACAGCCAGTATCCATTAACGCAGCCTTGGCCGCTTGTGCTGCAATTCCCATGGGGGACTGGGCACGCTCTGGCGCCACTCCTTGTTCGGTGAATTGCCCAGCACCAATTAGCACAGGTGTATAGTCTTCCAAAAGAGTTCTCACTGTTTAGTGTTACTGATCAATAATTGGCAGATTCGTCTTTTGAACCAATCCATTCAAGGGGATTGTATGCCAATTCCCAAAGATGGCCATCAGGATCTTTAAAATAGCCGGAGTAACCGCCCCAGAACATCTTTTGAGGTGATTTAACTAATTCGGCACCTACGGTTATGACTTCGCTCATAAGCGCCTCTACCTCGGCTTCAGGATCTAGATTATGAGCTAAGGTAAAACTGTTAAAACCACTCTACTGCCCAGACAGTTGAACGTCCTCGGCTACGGCCATACGGCCATACGGCCATACGGCCATACGGCCGCAAAGCTAAGGCTAAAGAATGCAATTCTGGAAGAACTATTGAGCTGAGAAAACCATGAACCGTCTCGATAGAAAGCCACTGATTTTTCTGCCTCATCTACGCCGAGCGTTATCATGCTTATTCTTGGCTTCATTGCCTTCCTACTTGTCCGGCTGGATTGAAAACCAAGGGGTCTTACTCTTTTTATCACAAGCCTTAAATTACCAAGGATAGGTTATTCCTTCGTTATAACTAAAACAATTCCAGCAGGTTTAACCCAAATCAAGAATGTTTGAGAACCTTCCCACTATGCGGTTGACGGATAGCCGGACAAGTGACACTTTAAAGCCTGCTGTGTTTTCACTAAAGTTGATTGATGACGTCTTATAACAGCCTATTTTTTACTTTGACAGATCATATCCCCTTACTTCGGTTAGAGAGTAGTTCATGAAATTAATTGTCACTACAGACCACCTTAAGCAGTCCCGCTTTTTAATCTGCATGTGCTGCCTACCCCTAGCCACTCTCAGCTGGGCAAATTGCGACTATCCTGCAGAGACTGCCGAAATTATTCGCGGCAGTGTTTACATCGAAACTAATAACAACAGTCGCCAAGATAGAATTGAAGCCGGAATCGCAGGAGTCAGCGTTAGCAACGGCTGTGATGTTGTCCAAACTGATTCTGACGGAAATTACCAAATAGCAATCCATCCAACTCAAATACTGTTCATATCAAAGCCAGCTAAATTTGATGTGCCGGTAGACGAATACAGCGTGCCTCAGTTTTTTTATAAACACTATCCCGAAGGCACTCCAACCCAGATCGCCGGAACCTCGGTGCAATGGGACTGGCCTGTTATCGAAGCTACAGGTCCACTGCCAAGCTTCATTAACTTTGGCCTTATCATGAGAGAAGGTTCTGATACTGAATTTACAGCCCATGCCTTTGCAGACACCCAAGCTAAGTTCGAACTCAGCCAGGACATGCTCCGAGAAGAACTTATAAACCCTCTAATAGCCAACCCCTATGGTGTCGATTTTGGAATCACCGTTGGCGATGTTGTGTATGACAATTTAGACTTATACGGCCGGCACAAGGCTATGATGGGATTAATGGGCATACCCCAATGGTATCTCCCCGGCAACCATGACATTAACTTCAGCTCTCCTAATGCCGTTTTTGCGAACGAAACATTTAAAAGCCATTTTGGGCCAACCTACTATTCCTTCAATCATGGCAATGTGCATTTCGTTGCCCTCAACAATGTCGAATATGCTGGCGATGGCAAGAAATTTGGTGATTCAGGCTACCGTGGATTAATTCCCGAAAACCAACTCAACTGGCTTGAGCAAGATCTCGCCAATGTATCCCCAGACAAACTTATTGTGATCGCGACCCATATCCCTTTGATTAGTGAAGCCGATGATGGGCAATCTCAGAGTATTAGCGGACCTAGCACCGAGAATTTTTCTAGATTGCTAAAAGTATTAGAACCTTTTTCAAAACTCTATGGCCTAGCCGGTCACGACACCAGTAATAGCTGGAAGGTTGAAGTCAATCACAGCCATGGCTGGCAAGGCCAAACTTGGATAGCACATACCCTAGCTGAAGTGCGAGGCAGCGGCTGGACCAGCGGTCTTAAAGATGCAAGAGGGGTGAAAGATTCAATAATGGATGATGGCAATCCCAACGGATTCTATGTTCTAAGATTCAGCGACACATCACTTACCCCCGACTTTATCCCATTCCCATTTGGCGGTGATGCAAATGCGCGACTGAGAATCACTCTCGACCCCGCTTTAACCCAGATGAACGAGAGCAGCCTTAATCGAGGCTCACCCCAGCCAAACACTAAGGTTGTAGTTAATCTTTTTGATGGTGGCGCCCGTGACAGTGTCTGGGCATCAATAGATGATAACGAAAGAACAGCTATGAACTATACAATTCGAACCGATCCCTTTATTGAAAATTTATCCAAGTATAAAGACACAGAGAACGCTTACAGCGGAGTAAGTCGATCTTCTCATATCTGGGAAATAAACCTACCAGAAAACCTAAATCCAGGGTTACATTCAATAAAAGTTGATACCCTAGACGAATATGGTCAACGTAGAAACGCAGCAATGACATTCGAGATTGTCACTAACTAAACTTGACCTACACCGGCAGACAGCAGCTGTTGTGCGCCGGGGCCGTATCGGATAACGTACTTTCTCAGCCATTGACGGCACTAACAATAGAACTACAAATAGCAACGACAAATAGCAACGACAATATCGATACACTAAGGGATAAAAATAATAATCATGATATTTTACTTCGCTAAAAAGTCTGTATCTCTTGCAGCGCATATCGTACTTGAAGAATCTGGCGCTACTTATGAAACAAAAGAAATCGATTTTGCTGTCACCGAACAGCGCTCAGACAAATATCTGGGAATAAACCCAAAAGGCCGAGTACCCGCTCTAGCGACGGATAGTGGCATCATCACTGAAACCCCAGCAATTCTTGCTTACGTTGCCCAAACAAACCCAGCCTCCAATTTAGCGCCCATAAACAATCCTTACTTGTTTGCAAAATGTCAGGAATTTAATCTTTATCTCTGCTCTACCGTGCATGTAGCACACGCCCACCGAGTAAGAGGCAATAGATGGGCAGAAGATGAAAAATCCATTCTCGCCATGAAAGATAAAGTCGCACAAAATATGAGCGATTACGTTGAATTAATAGAATCAGAGCTATTCGTGGGCCCTTGGGTGTTGGGAGATGAATACTCTATATGCGACGCCTATCTTTTCACCATAGCTCAGTGGCTGAAAGGCGATGGTGTAGCCCTTAGCAAATTTCCAATCCTCAGCGATTTTGAAATACGGATGCGTGACAGAGAGGCTGTTAAGCGAATCATCAGCATTTATAAGGTATAACCCATCGGTGCTGGCAAACAGTTAGTAGGAACAGCCGCTTAAAGGTTTCAGTTTCAACATCAGAAATCATTCGTTGGTCAACAAGAGAGGGATTATGATTGGTTCAGGTAAAGAGGCAGCAAGATATGGAATCACTTTCGGAAGTGCACTTGCAATAACAATCTCATGGAGTGTAAACCACTCCGTGCTTTGGGCGATATTACATGGCTTTCTTTCTTGGTTTTATGTGATCTGGCATATCCTCACTCGCTGAAGTACTGAGATAGAAAAGCCCTGTGGTGGTAATTTTTCGAAATCTATTAAATTGAGACCCGTTTGATGCTCGGTGAGCGCCGAAAAAAATTAAGCAATATCAAAGGTCGAGATCTAGCATCAGATCAAAAAATCTGCCGCCTTACAAATGAGTGTTCCCCCAAGACATAGACCAACACCTTATCCAGCAACGCAAAACCTCAGTTATTCTAGCGGCACACCGACTGCTTGCCCGACTGTTTCTAGAACATGTACCAAAACCTCAGCAGGGTCGACATCACTTGCATTGAGAGATACCTGATGAATAGCTTCGGGTTATTCATGGAACATATCCCCCTTGTCCTAGTCACGTCAACGGCCCCCAATAACCTAAATTTCGATACCCCCCTCAACCAAGTAAACAGAAACATGGACGTTATTTCGATGGGCCGCAGAGGCTTAGCCGGAAGCCTAATCCGCATCTAGAATGAGCACTTCTTGGTTTTCAAAAACCAACGGCAGCACATAGCTAGACGGTCCGACCGGTTCTGCCGTGAACGAGATGTAATGTTGACCAATAGACAGGAACGTAGCTAACCTTAATCTTGATAGGGTCATGACTGACTGTGCTTTCATTTTGCGCCCGCTAATCTACCCTTAGTTAAATTGACTTTTTATTACAATTATTCAAGTGGCTGACCGAAGTTCAGCTGCTAAATTCAGTTATAACAAGTTCTAGTAAGCGACTGATTCAATTGCCGCTGAACCGTTTCTAAGCAACAACTTAAACCTAAGTATCTAAGCCCTAAATAAGTATTGCATTGTTGTTATTCTCTTGGCACCCTTAATCCACTTAACATCTCAAATAGCGCTCTTTATTGCGCACTTATCATTATTTCTAATCTATAGTGGCGCAATGACCAACAAAAAACGGCGGATTTATGAGCGATGAATTGGATAGGGTGGCAGGCAAAGGCCTGATAAACCGACGTCATTTACTTAAAGTAGGATTAGGCGGCATTGGCACGGCACTAACGACTAATGCGTTTGGTGCAGATGCTGGCCTCAAGCTACAAATTCCACAATGGTCACAGCGGCCCGGCCCCGGAACCAGCAATTATGGCAGCCCCTCGCCTTTTACTGGGCACCTTCAAAGGAGCGCAGGAACCCCAAACCCTATTTATCCCGGCGGCGGCGCATCTCGCTCTCCCCTCCAACACCTACAAGGCACTATCACGCCGAACAGCCTTCATTTTGAACGCCATCACTCTGGAGTGCCGGCTATAGATCCTGCACAGCATAAGCTCGTCATCAATGGTCTTGTTGATCAGCCCTTGGTGTTCTCTTATGAAGACCTTTTAAAATATCCAATGGTTAGCAAGATCTATTTTCTGGAATGCTCAGGAAACAGCGGCACTTTATATGGCAAAACTCCCACCGACGGCTCAGCTCAAAGCATACATGGCTTGGTTTCAGGCGCTGAGTGGACCGGAATCCCCTTATCAACCTTACTTGATGAAGCTGGCGTAAAAACTGAGGCCAAATGGATTGCCGCTGTCGGAGCAGATGGCGCGAGTATGGGTCGATCAGTACCATTGGCTAAAGCACTAGATGATGTGATGGTTGCCCTTTATCAAAATGGTGAACCTATTCGTCCAGAACAAGGCTATCCGATGCGCCTATTTGTGCCCGGCTGGGAGGGAAACATCAGCGTCAAATGGCTAACTCAATTAAAACTAACTCAAGAAGCGAGCCACTTTCGAGACGAGACTAGTAAGTACACAGATACGATGACCGACAGACGAAGCTTACAATTCACTTTTCCTATGGGAACAAAGTCTCTAATTACATCGCCCTCCGGGCAAATGTTGCTGCCACACAAAGGCGTGTACAAAGTAACGGGTATCGCATGGTCAGGTGCGGGAAGCATCAGAAGAGTTGAAGTTAGTGCAGATGGTGGCCGTAGCTGGGCAGATGCCATGATCGAATCTCACCAGTCCGAAAAAGCTCTCGCCAGATTCAGTATTCCTTGGCAGTGGGATGGAGGCGACGGCATATTACAAAGTCGAGCCACAGACAGTGCGGGTAACATTCAGCCTAGTCGAGATACACTTCTGGCTGAACGCGGCTTAATTAGCTTCTATCATTATCACGGCATTCAAAGCTGGGGAATAAATACTGCGGGAGAAATTAAAAATGTTTACACTTAAAACTTTAAAATTTAGTTTTGCATTAATAAGCGCAGTTTTTCTTTCACTATTTAATAGCCAAGCTCAGACTGTGAGATTAGGCCAAGCCATTAGTGAATCTCAGCTTAGTAACTTTGACTTAGTGGCAGGCCCCGATGGTAGCGGCTTTCCCGCCGGGAGCGGCACAGCAAAGGCTGGAAAAGCAGTATTCGATAGCAAATGTGCTGCCTGCCATGCTGCAACCGGTGAAGGCGTTTCAGGGAATACAATATTGGTCGGCGGAGACATTCACTCTGAAGGCAACCCACTGCGCACGGTCGGCAGCTACTGGCCCCACGCCAGCACGGTGTTCGACTTTATTCGCCGCGCCATGCCGGCCAACGCACCCAAGTCATTGAGCGGTAAAGAAGTCTATCAGGTAACAGCCTATGTGTTATTTCTTAACGACATCATTGATGAGGAGACAGTATTGAACAAAGAGTCTTTAATGGAAATCCAAATGCCTAACAAGGACGGCTTTATTGATCTTAGTCATCTCCACTAACTTTACTATGCTCCGAGTTGACACCTAAAAATCCCATGGTGGCGGCTCGCTTACCATAATAGTAAAGCCATCAAATCGGTATTCTCGATCACCATCGGTCAATTTAAATTTAGCGTTTGGTGCCTGAATTGCGTTGAAGGCATCACGCATTGCTGTCAGGTAATAATCAGCAACCAATGGTTCATTGTGCCCAGGCAGCAAATAATCTACGTCATTCCTATAGCCCGCCAATTTCTCAGCAGACTTCGCATACTCAAAAAAATCAGCGTCGCCACTATGCGCATACAATGATGCTGGGTAAAATGTATCTCCTGTAAACATCAATCGATTATCTCGATCTAACAGCACCAATGAATCAGGGGTATGTCCTGGGACTAAAATCACTTCCAACACTCGCTCACCTAAATCTATTTGATAACCATCAGTCACATAGTCAGTAACAGTAAAAGCGGCACTGGAGTAATTCTCCTCGGTCGTGTTGTCCGGTAAAGACTTCCAAATCCTGTCAGGCCTGACGAATTCCTTCACCTCGGCATTAGTCCTGCCTACCATATGATTGGCAGCATAAAGCGAAGCCACGCCGTAAAGCTTTTCAAAAAAGTGATTACCACCTACGTGATCATAGTGGGTATGAGAATTAAGAATCGACACGGGCAAATCAGTTAGCTGTTTAACGATTGAAGAAATATTACCAACTCCAATTCCTGTATCGAAAAGTAAAGCAGCCTCACTACCGGTTATAAGGTAAGAAATGACTTCCTCATACTGGCCATCTTCATAGATGCCATACACCCCTTCCTTAATCCTATACACCTGAAACCAATCTTGATTTTGCTGCACTGGAATTTTTTCGAAAGGAGACCAGGCTGCTCGTGGCAAGACATCCCACCAGTCATTCTTATCTTCTATGCTGCCTTGGACTTGCTGATTTATCGCAGCATTCATAGACCCGTCCATAGCCCCGTCCGCAGACTTTGTTGCTGGGGCGCAGTGACTCAAAGAGACTAAAATTGTTATTCCCAAGTTAGCTACTAAATTTTTATTCATTTTTAATCTAATTATCTCTATTTATATCAATATTTTAGATGCTTTAACCGAGACTGCGTTCAAGCAGTAAAATCAGCACAAAGCATCTAAAGCAAATAATATGAAATTATTCTTACATTCCGAACAAGCTTTTGGAAAACAATCTTTTACTGGCTCTTTGTGTATTTAAAAAGTCATATTCTATTTTTATACAACAGCGGGATTAACCCATTTCACGCAGACCCTATTGAGCTTCGAAAAAGACAGCTTTTTGCCTATTCTTCTTGAGCATTAGTCCTGTCGCCAGCCTATTAATGATAACTAACCTGTATTTAAATTCACACGCCTACAATCCTCCTATTGCAACCGGACTCTTAGCAGTCAATATGAGTCCGTATGTGTAGACCTTTTTAATAAGAGGTTCTGGACTCCCAATCTGACCCTTTTCGTTTATTAGGTGGGGACTCCCTATCTTCAAAATACGGACTAATCGGGACTCCTGTTTTCTGGCTATTCCACTAGCACCTATCGCTATTTTGCTTTGCAGGATACCCGCCGGAGTGCTCTGGTGTCTGAATTATGTATTAACTCTGTTCAGTGTTTGGGTATTAAGAAGCAACCGCATTCTATTTCTAGATAATAGCTTTAGAGTGCCGGTCAATACCATAACAGAAATGGGCAGCGGTTTTATTTTTGCTGGCGATGATAGCGTAATCATTCTTTTTTCAACGGCGGCAAAAGTTTTTTTTAAACACGCTAAAACTGCCGCAGAACTTGAGCTTGAGAAAACCGTAGCATCCCAGCGCAGGGAAGTTATCACTCGATGCTTGGCAGAAAACTGCTATGGCTTTAGAGAAAAAACCGCACTCGGCCGCCATGAGTTTGGAAGCCTTTTTAAATGGTATAATAAGCGATTCTTGGACTCTCTAGATGGCAGGAGACGAAAAAGTACCTCAAGAATTTGGTAACATAATCCTGTAAAGCGGTTACCCATTATGGCAACTCATCAACAACGTAATGGATAATTCGTCTTTGAATTCACGCAGGTTGTACTGAAAAGCCGCCCTATCCACTTAACCAGCTTTATAGAACAAACCCTCTCATTCTTTGTGCTCCACTCTTATTCCAAGAATATAGTATTCCACCGCGATATTGCAGACGACTTAACTAAAACTATTCTTGGCATCCCTACTCGGTAGCGCCAGATCATAAACAACTTAGCCGGTAACGCTATTAAATTTACTCCTACTGAATTTGCCCCACTATTCTCGGCGAAACATCAAACTATTTACAAATAAGGGTCATCATCGGGCCATTGCCATACCCGAGAAAGCGCAAGCAAAATATTCGAACCCTATGTTAAAACAGATGTGGAAACTACCCGTAAGTGTGGCCGTCCGGACCTGGTCTGGTCTGGTCTGGTCTGGCTATCGTCAAGCGACTAAGTGAGGCCATGTCGGAAAATATTTCGTTTTAATCAAGATTAGACAAAAGAACCTGCTTTACCCTGAGTCTTCCCTCAGTCAAGTCCTCTCTGAGCCAGTAAAAAGTAAGGGTGAATTACTACCCAAACACAATATACTCGTAGTTAAAGATAATGCTAACAGCCGAATGGTTTTGGCCAAATCCTGAAAAAAGATAATCACAGCGTGGTTTCGACAACGAACAGCCTTGACGCTGTCGAATATACCTATGGACAAGCACTAGATCTTATTTATGTGGAAATTCACATGCCTGAAATGGATAGACTAACAGCTAACTGGTTATTCGTGCCGGCGCGAGCCAAAACCAAAATATTTCAATAATAGCTCTCACAGCAAATCTCGCGAAAAAAACGCTCTGTGGTGCTAAGCGCTGAAATTAATGGCTTTATTTATAATCCATTCCGCTACAAAAAGCTAAGCGCAGCTATAAACAGCAGCTTGAAAGACTATAAGAAAATACCTGAGCAAACATACGGCTAAGCTTTAAGGAAGACATCCTTTTAAGAAAACCTCATATAGCATGGCAATCATGGTCACGATTAGGCAAAATACGCTCATGCAGGTATTAATCGAACAAGCCAAAGGCGCAATACAGCATTGCTATGCACACTTCAGCCAATTTAGAATCGCAGCTTATATTTTAGACGATGCAGGCAAAATCCATATCGGGGTCAACATACAAAATGTCTCCTATAGCATGACCCAATCTGCCGAAAAAGATGCTATTTTTTCAGCCGTCTCCAAAGGAGCTAAACCAGTAACAGCCATATCAATCTGCACTCCAACGGAAAAGCCGACAACCTCCTGTGGCGCTTGCCGCCAAGTTATAAGAGAATTCGCGTCCAATGCCATAGTATTTTCTGCGTGCGATTCAGTAAATAGAATAGAGTCGACAATCAACGATCTACAGCCCAATCCATTAAATAAAGAGCAGCACCTGAGCTAATGAAGTCCCACACAATAAAAAATTTAAGCCTACTCGATCTCCAAACGGACCGAGAGAAGTTCACCCAAGAATTGTTTGAAGGGCTAAAAGAATATGGGTTCGTCGTTATTCGCGACCACGGCATATCTGTCGAAGAAACGGCTAAAACCTACTCATTAGTTGAACGCCTATTTGAATTACCGGTTAAAACAAAACTTCAATACGACAGTGGCAGTGGCGGCGCGAGAGGATACACAGCATTTGGTCGGGAAAATGCGGCCGGGAACCCCCACGCAGACCTAAAAGAATTTTGGCATGTAGGACAGACGCTAGATGCTAACAGTCAATACATCGGAAACTATGCGGACAATGTTTGGCCTAAAGAACTACCGGATTTTGAAGCTGTTCTCGGCGGCATGTACCGCGAGTTAGAAAATCTGAGCAAAATCTTATTGGAGGTTTTAGGAGATGCGCTGGGTCTGGAAAAATCTTTCTTCGATGAGATGGTGAGTGATGGCAATTCTATTTACAGGCTGCTTCACTACCCTAAAGTGGAAGGTCTGGACACTGGCCGCGCTATGCGAGCGGCACCTCATGCGGATATAAATTTACTTACACTGCTTTTGGGTGCCACTGATTCAGGGCTGGAATTATTAGACAGTGATGGCAATTGGTTGGCTGTAGAAAGTGGGCCTAACGAGATAGTGCTTGATACTGGCGATATGATGTCACGACTTACTAACGAGTTATTGCCATCGACCGTCCATCGCGTCGTTAACCCTCATAGTCAAGATAAGTCCCGATACTCTATGCCATTCTTCCTACATCCCCACAGCAGAGCGGATCTTAGCTGCTTGCCCCAGTGTCTAGGCGAGGGGAAGGCCAAATATCCTCCGATTACAGCCGGAGAATTTTTACAACAGCGCTTAGAAGAAATAGGTTTGGTTAAGCAGTAGAGAGTGAGAAAAAAATGTTGAAGATTTTTTGATCACCATTCCTTCTCTCAAATCGCGCATCAAACCAGATTAGCTCAGCGATATAAAGAAACCGGCAATCGCTGCGCTCATTAAGTTAGCTAAAAACCCGGCAAAAACGGCACGTAATCCTAATGACGCAATATCGCTCCGTCGATTGGGTGCCATAACACCTATTCCGCCGAGCATGATTCCTATAGAAGAAAAGTTGGCGAATCCACATAAGGCAAAAGTAACTACCGCGCGAGTGTGATCGCTCAACACTTCCATTTGATCGGTGAATGCTACGAAAGCCACAAACTCATTAAACACGAGTTTCTGCCCAATCAGGCTGCCTGCTGTTAGCGTTTCGCCCCAAGGAACACCTAATAAAAACGCCAATGGCCGAAAACAATAACCAAGAACTAGCTGCATGGATAGCTGGTCAAATCCAACTAAACCACCCGCCCATCCTAACAAAGCATTAAGCAGTGCAATGAGTCCAACAAAAGCTAAAATCATCGCACCAACGTTCAGCGCCAAGCTCATGCCATTGCTTGCACCTGAGGCGGCAGCATCTATAACATTTACATATTCTTCAAATTCTAATTCGAATTCATCAGCTTCGTTGGTGATTTTTTGAGTCTCGGGCAATATCAACTTCGCCATTAAAAAACCACCCGGGGCGGCCATAAAACTAGCAGCGATTAAAAACCGAATCTCTACTCCTAACAAGACATATCCAGCGAGGACGGAACCTGCAACAGTGGCCATACCACCAACCATAATTGCAAAAAGCTCTGACCGAGTCATCGTCGCAATGTAAGGACGCACGACAAGAGGCGCCTCGGTCTGGCCGACAAAAATATTCGCAGTCGCCGACATCGACTCCGCCTTGCTAGTTTTTAACAACCATTGCAATGCACCACCAATTAGTTTGATCAGCCAGCCCATAATACCTAAGTGATAAAGCACCGCCACCAATGATGAGAAAAATACGATTACAGGCAGCACGTGAAACGCAAAAATAAACCCAAACTCTTGCGTTCCTATAGTGCCAAATACAAATTCAATTCCGTCTTGGGCGTTAGTCAGTATTCCAGACATTCCCGCGGACACTGCCTGTAAGGCGACAACACCCCAAGGAAGATACAGAGCGATCCCTCCAAGGGTGAACTGCAACGCAAGAGCAAAACCGACAGTCCTCCAATTCACCTGAGCTCTGTGAACGGAAGAGACATAACCAATACCAAAAATTACTGCAATGCCAAGTAAACAAATAAACGCAGTCATGACTTAGCCTCTGGAAAAGTTGAACTTGCTGATAGTGAGCCTGTTGCAGATGGAATGTCACTTATTAGAGATTCCAAATGTCCAAACAGCTCGACTAACATGACACTTCGCTTTTTCTCACCACTGATAAGGAGTTTCGCATGACACTTATTTGGCTCTATAAATTTGTGAAACATAGGTTTTACTGTGGTCTCGAATTGGGCCACTACTGATTCGTGAGTGCGACCTCGCTCGACTGTGTCACGGGCTAGACGCCGCGCGAAACAGACATCGAGTGGAGTATCAACAAACAATGTATCATCAAATTGCTCTCTCAGCAGCGGGTTGCTAAGTAGCAAAATACCTTCTACTAAAATCAGCTGATCCGAGGAAACATTACTGGTTTGCGGCTTTCGATTGTGCACTGCATAGTCGTATTCGGGCACTTCAATAGCTTGACCGGATTTGAGCCTTTGGAGATGCTCTATTAGCAACTCGTGTTCTAGGCTATCAGGATGATCATAATTGACTCCCAACCTCTGTCTCATTGGCAAATGAGATTGGTCTCGGTAATAGGAATCTTCCCGAATAATCGCCAAGTTTGTACCGTGGCTTTGCAGGAATTCAAATAATCCGTTGGTAAGGTATGTTTTCCCAGACCCAGAGGCGCCAGTAATAGCAATAATCCGTGCAGCCAAGAGTCTTCCTGTTAGATAAAGTGAATAAGGCTTATGGATTAAGTCTTAAGGGATTAGTCGTTATTGTAATTATTTAATGTTTTGGGGGTTCGAGTCAAAGATTTAATCTTACCGGTGATTTCTCCGTTGTCTGGAAAACGATGGCATCTAAACTTTGAAAAAACCAGATCATTGTCAAGAAAAACATCAAATACGCCACCTGAGCCCGCTTCGAGTTGCACCGCAACACCATTTACAGACTTGATCTCAGCAGATACACGATCCGCCTCTGGCTTATAGTTTCAAGAGGTACAGTAAGTAATTCTAATCTTCATTTCAGTCTCAGCGGCGTTTTCTCACCGAATTCTCGTTGGTATTTTTCCCTATTATGCCCAACCTTTCTAGTTAATGCATCGGAAGAGCCCGCAGGCATAGATATAAACACCCCTCATTTGTTGCAATAAGCTTTTATACCCAGAAACTTTCAAGTAATTTTATTCATAATTTCCTGTAAACTAGCCAACATACCATGTCATTACTGAATAATATTTGGGTCATAGACAATGAACAAAAGCACTAAATACTTTCCTACATCAACTCTCCTTAGCCTTCTCGCACTATGCTCAGCTTGCAGCTTACCCACCACCAATGCTCAGGAAACACCAGAGTCTTGGTATCAAGAAGGCCAAGCCGCGGTTCGCCGCAACCTAGCCTTGCGCAATCAGGTCCCGGTTGATGCCGTTGCAAAGAACGTCATTTTATTTGTGGGGGATGGAATGGGAATCTCCACAATCACAGCTGCTCGGATCCTTGAAGGCCAGCTACGTGGCGAAAGTGGCGAGGAGAACGAACTATTTTTTGAAAGCTTCCCAAATGTAGCTCTATCAAAAACCTACAACACTAACGGTCAGGTTCCTGATTCCGCAGGCACCATGTCCGCCATGGCCACTGGCATTAAAACCGATGTAGGACTAATCAGCGTGAATCAAAATGTGGTTCGTGGTGACTGCAGCTCTATGTTGGGGAATCGAACCCTGACTTTTCTTGAAAGAGCCGAGATGCGCGGGCTCGCCACCGGAGTGGTTTCTACTGCTCGACTAACCCACGCCACACCTGCAGCGAACTACGCACATTCTATGGACCGTAATTTTGAAGATGACCGAGATGCCACCGTATTATCTAATGCAGGTGATTGTGTCGATATCGCAAGGCAGTTAGTTGAGTTTTCAAGCAATGTACCTAATTCCAACGGCATTGAGGTAGCACTTGGAGGCGGCCGCCGCAGTTTCCTTCCAAGCACCAGTGGAGCCGATCCAGAAACTGGAGGCCGAGGCGAGCGCTTAGACGGTCGCGACTTAAGTCAAGAATGGGTTGATAGCCATGACAACGCCGCCTATGTATGGAACCGTGAACAGTTTAATGACATTGACCCTGCAACTACCGATCACTTATTAGGCTTGTTTGATTCTTCGCATATGGAATACACCGTGGATCGCTTGAGCGATACCGCAGGCGAACCTAGCCTGAGTGAAATGACTGCGAAAGCGATTCAGGTTCTTGCGAAGAACCCCAAAGGATATTACTTAAATGTCGAAGCAGGGCGCATCGATCACGCACATCACGCGACCAACCCTAATCGAGCGCTCACGGATACTATTGAGCTCGCGGAAGCTGTAAAAGCTGCTGTAGAAATGGTTGATCTAAGCGAAACGTTAATCATAGTCACAGCGGACCATAGCCATGTCTTTACAATCGCTGGCTATCCAGTTCGAGGTAATCCTATTTTAGGTAAAGTTGTTGGTGTTGACAGTGCCGGTGAAACGAGAACAGATTTAAGCCTAGCAGTAGACGGTCTTCCCTACACGACTTTAGGCTACAGCAATGGTCCAGGATTTCACTTGATTGAAGACAGTAGCTCAGCTGACGATGTTTATGATGAAGATGTTCACATGAGTGGAAGAGTCGATTTAACCGACGTTGACACAACCTCTTTAGGCTTTCACCCCGAAACCTTAGTTCCAATGTCCAGCGAGACTCATGGTGGCGAAGACGTTGCCATATTCGCTATTGGCGCTGGAGCTGACTTAGTGAGAGGAGTTATGGAACAACATGTTATCTTTCACGTAATGATGGAAGCTAGCCAACTTGAATCACGTTAAATTAAATCTTGAAGTTTTGAGACGCAAACTGAAAAATTGCGTAAGTGAATCACGATGAGCGTTCAAACAATAATAGGAATGTTTGGCAATCCTTCTTCAGAATTTTTCATATCCGAGGACGAGCTGCAGAAGCTTCTCAACGGCAGTCCTAACAAGGAGTCGGACCACTGGCTCCTAAAACCGGAAGGCTTAAAGTTGTTTGCAAAAAAAATCGAAAAGCTTTTTGTGGTATCCAACGGCGGATTTACTTTTCAAGCAACCTGGGAAGGGGAACCTACGGACTCCGTTAAAAGTATGTCAATTGCTGAATTTTTAGTGTTGCTCAAAAACAACCGCATCGGCAAAAAAACAAAGTATGTGGTAGTCGGTAGCGTATGAGCCGACTTTTCCCTCGTTAAGCTCAGGCAGATTGAAACTCGTAGATTGGGCCTAACTTTAAAATAGAAGTAAGCTCATCTAATGCTTTTCGCGATTCAGCTAGCAAGCTTGGATCAGATAAATCATCAGGAAGTAATTCATCTCTATAATTAGAATTAATCCATGCCTCAAGATCCGCAATCAGCTCATCATCCAAAAGCACTCTTGCTTGCATAGTTTTAATTTGTTCGGGACTCATCACCACGCGAAGCCTTAAACAGGCTGGGCCGCCGCCATTACTCATACTTTGCCCAAGATCGTAGTAGACTACTTTATTGACACCTATCTGGCTTCTCTCTAATTCATCTAAGTAGCTTTTGACCGCCACGTTGGCAGCGCACTCAGAAGGCACCACCATAATCGACCCTTCGGTATTTGGAACTGACAAAAGCTGCGAATTAAAAAGATACGAAGTCACCGCATCATCAAGGCTAACCGATGTAGATGGAACCTCGATGTAGGTCATTTCATGAGCTCCCATGGCAGTGTCTAAGTCACTTTTAACCTTATCAGTATCTAAAAATGCCTTTTCATGAAAGAACAATAGATCACGATTACCTACTGAGATCACATCATTGTGAAAAACACCGGCGTCGATTGCATCAGGATTTTGTTGCGCAAAAACGCTATTTTTAGTGTCGAGCTGATGACTGCGGGCAATAGCCTCAAAGGCTTCTCGAGTTTGCCGAGCAGGAAACTTTTTAGGCCCTGAACTAATAGATTTAGCAGAGACACCGTAAACAAAAAACTCTACCCCCCTCTCTCCGTATTGACTGCAGAACCGGGTGTGGTTAGCTGCCCCCTCATCAGAAAAAGCCGGAGTCCCAGGCAACGCAGAATGATGGGCATAGCTATCACCTTTAAATATCGCCTTTAATATCTTGGACGTGATGGGAGCCTCAATGGAGCGATGTGTCATGCTTATTAGGTTAGCCGGGGTAAAGTGAGTTCTGCCGTCAGCCGCATCGGCAAACGGAGAGACCGTTGCTGCATTAGCTACCCACATATTGGAAGCTGAAGACACAGAGGCCAAGAGGTTTGGCGCCAAATCAGCGGTAGAAGCCAGAATTGCAGGTTCATCTTTGCCCTGAAAACCGAGCTTTTTCAAGGTCGGCAAATGCGGCCGCTCATGGGGCGGCAATATGCCTTGCTTCATTCCCATAGCGACTAAGGCTTTCATTTTTTCCAGCCCTTGCAATGCCGCCTGTCTCGGAGAGGAGGTTCGCCCGCCGTGCTGGCTACTCGCAACGTTACCAAAAGAAAGGCCAGCAAAGTTATGGGTAGGCCCAACTAGACCATCAAAGTTTACTTCCACGCTGCCTTTATTTTGCAATTCCATCAAAGTGTAATTCCTGGTGCTAGAGAACTAGGAAGTTCAACTACATGGCTCGACATACTGGCAATTGGATACGCGCAATAGTCAGCGGCATAGTAAGCACCAGGTCTAAAGTTTCCGCTTGCCCCTATTCCACCGAACGGCGCCGAACCACTGGCCCCGGTCAATGGCCTGTTAAAATTAACAATCCCCGCATTGATCCGAGGATAAAAATAGTCCCAAGCGGTGTCATTGTCGCTGAGTAGTCCTGCTGACAATCCATAGCGAGTGCTGTTTGCGACCTCAACAGCTGCTTGCAGGTCATCTACCCACTGTATTTGCAATAAGGGACCAAAACACTCTTCATCAACAATCCCACTAGTGCCGGTAACATCGATAAGCCCTGGCTGAATAAATGGTCTACTAGCGTCATCTCGACTCATAGCCAACAAAGATTTAGCGCCTGCTGACAAAAGCTCAGCTTGAAATGCCATGGCGCCATCTGCCGCCGCGTTTGATACTACCGGTCCGATAAAACAACTATCGTCAGACCCAACTTTTATTTTTTCAGTGGCCTCAATCAGCCTC
>CAWKZY010000010.1:0-75938 GCA_963854625.1 Gammaproteobacteria bacterium
ATCTGACGAAATTCTGCCATCTCGGTTTGCCTGTCTTGGTTGGTATTTCTAGGAAGTCCATGATCGGAGGAGTTACTAACAGACCTGTGGACCAACGCTTACCGGGTTCTATCGCGGCAACCATGGTGGCTTTATCGGGAGGTGCAAAAATTGTGAGGACCCATGATGTCGCTGCCACCATGGATGCAATTAGAGTACACTGCGCCTTACAAAATGCATAACGAGTAGGGTAGATGCAAAAGAAACCAAAGCAGTATTTCGGTACCGATGGCATTCGTGGAACTGTAGGCACCGCGCCTATCACTCCGGACTTTATGTTAAAGCTAGGATGGGCGGTAGGCCGTGTTTTCGCCAAAGGCACCAGTGCTCGCAACAAAATATTAATTGGCAAAGATACCCGAATCTCCGGCTACATGTTTGAAGCCGCGCTCGAGGCCGGTATCACAGCAGCCGGTGTTGATATCCAGCTGACAGGCCCTATGCCTACGCCAGCAGTCGCCTATCTAACTCGGACACTTCGAGCTCAGGCTGGTGTAGTAATAAGCGCATCCCACAACTCTTTTGAAGATAACGGAATAAAACTTTTTGCAGGCGATGGCACAAAGCTGCCTGATGACGTCGAATATGCCATTGAGGAACAGTTAGGTAAAAACCTAACCACGGTCGCGCCTCAATTGCTGGGTA
This sequence comes from Gammaproteobacteria bacterium, assembly GCA_963854625.1. Classification (GTDB taxonomy): domain Bacteria; phylum Pseudomonadota; class Gammaproteobacteria; order Pseudomonadales; family Pseudohongiellaceae; genus UBA9145. The sequence continues at coordinate 685 of CAWKZY010000010.1, forward strand.
AAGCGTCGCGCATAACTGACGCGGCGGGTCGCTACATTGAATTTTGCAAAAGTACAGTTGGCTCAGAGCTTAAATTTAACGGACTTAAAATAGTTGTTGATTGTGCTCACGGCTCGACTTACCACATTGCGCCTTCGGTATTCGAAGAGCTTGGCGCGACAGTCACCGCTATCGGAGCTTCTCCAGATGGTTTGAACATTAACGCCAACAGTGGGTCGACATCAACGGAAGAGCTAGTGAAAGCGGTGCTGGCAGAAAAAGCAGATATCGGAATTGCGTTCGATGGCGATGGCGACAGAGTGGCGATGGTCGATCATAATGGTGAAGTGGTTGACGGCGATGAAATTCTTTATATTATTGCTCGCGACAGGTGTCGCCAAAATATCAACTTTGGCGGGGTGGTTGGAACCGCAATGAGCAATCTAGGTCTGGAGTTAGCGTTAGACGCTCTAGATGTCCCATTTGCGCGAACAGCAGTAGGTGACCGCTATGTGATGGCCGACATGCTTAATCGCGGCTGGAATCTAGGTGGAGAGTCCTCCGGCCATATTATATGTCTTGATAAAACGACTACTGGTGACGGCATCGTTTCGGCCTTACAAGCCCTTGCCGCGATCTCTCATAGCGATCAGCCATTAGCTGAGCTTAAAAGTAATATGTGCAAGATGCCCCAATCCATGATCAATGTGAAGATCGGCAATAAGTTTGACCTCTCTGCCAATAAGGCGGTGAACTTGGCCGTAACAGAGGTGGAGTCGCAATTAGGTGATAAAGGACGTGTCCTGCTGAGGCCTTCAGGTACGGAGCCTTTGGTTAGAGTCATGGTAGAGGGTGAAGACCAGAACACGGTTGTTAAATTGGCTAAAGAGTTAGCAGAAGTTGTTGCCGAGGAAGTTTCTGCTCAGCCATTTATTGCAACGATTTGAAGACTTGGTTAGACTTGGCGCCCGTTTTGATCTGGCTTCAACATTATTAATTGGAATTCCGAGGTTCAAATCTCAATGCGTCGCAAACTGGTAATCGGTAATTGGAAAATGCATGGCTCCAATTCACAGGTTCAGGATTTGTTGGGCAGCTTGAAAATTGGCCTTGATGATGCAGATAATGTTGAGGTGGGTGTTTGCCCAACTACACTGCATTTAGCATCAGCGTCGGAGACATTGGTTGGCAGTCAGATTAAGCTAGGCGCGCAAAACGCCAATGCTCAGACCAGTGGCGCGTTCACCGGAGAGGTGGCTGCTGCAATGCTGCTCGAATACGGTGTAAGCTACTGTTTAGTAGGACATTCTGAGCGGCGCGGAATGTTTTTGGAAGGAGATGCGCAGGTCGCGGAGAAATTTGCTGCGGTGCAAAAGGCAGGGTTAACCCCTGTGCTTTGTGTCGGAGAATCTTTGGCTCAGCGTGAGCAGGAATCCACCGAGCAAGTCATATTGGCTCAGGTCGATGCTGTTTTAGATAAAGTCGGGGTTCAGGCATTTGCCAATGCGGTGCTGGCATACGAGCCTATCTGGGCTATTGGTACGGGGAAGACTGCTACGCCTTCCCAGGCTCAGGCTGTTCATGAACTGATTCGTCAGCATGTAGCGGCGCGTGATGTCAGTGTAGCGAAGAATTTAAGAATTATTTACGGTGGCAGTGTTAAAAGTAGTAATGCCGCAGATTTGTTTGGCCAGGCCGACATTGATGGCGGTCTAGTGGGTGGTGCTTCTTTAAGCGCCGAAGAATTTATAGTTATTTGTAAAAGTGCGGATTCTAAGTAATGGAAACGGTAATAGTTGTTGTTCATGTAATAGTCGCTGTGGCGATTGTCGGTTTGGTGTTGCTCCAGCAGGGCAAAGGCGCAGACGCCGGTGCCTCGTTTGGGTCTGGGTCTTCTCAGACGGTTTTTGGAGCCTCTGGCGGTGGGAATTTTTTGGTGCGTGCTACTACAGTCGCAGCGGCAATTTTCTTTGCTACTAGCTTGTCATTAGCCATATTTGCGAAAAGTAACTCAGGTTTTGCCTCTCCAGACGGCATTCCGATTATTAATCAAGATTTGCTGCAAGAGCTCCCTTCAGCCCCTGCGTCAGATGTTCCTCAGTTGGAGGTCGCTCCAGTATCGGGCGACAATCAAGATGTTCCAAGCCTTCCGGGCGTGGATAACTAGAAGTTTATGCCGAAGTGGTGAAATTGGTAGACACGCTACCTTGAGGGGGTAGTGACCTTTGGTCGTGCCGGTTCAAGTCCGGCCTTCGGCACCAATTACGTGGGCCTGTGTGCAAACACAGGCCCTATTTTTCAAGGGTTTTGAATTCATTCTAGCGAAACCCATACCAACCCTTGACCTTAGTCCTCTGTGCTCCGTATAATACGTCCCCCTTGAAAGAGAGAACTTCGGGACGCGAAAGCGGCGACAAGTTTAGTCAAATCAAGGTGCTAAAGAAGAGTTGATGCGGGGTGGAGCAGTCTGGCAGCTCGTCGGGCTCATAACCCGAAGGTCGTAGGTTCAAATCCTGCCCCCGCTACCATTTTAAGTTGTTCAGTTTAAGGCAGCCTGCAGTTCAGGTTCGACTTTCTAAACGGACCGGCCGTTGAAGAAACGCGGCGTAGCCGATGAGAGTCGAAGGTGTAAATCTACCCTCCACTGCCAATTTAGAATTGATCAGAAGTTGGCAGCCCATCAAAGGGGCTGGATCTTCACACGGCGTTGCCGATGAAGATCCAAGGTGTGAATCTTGCCGATTCATCAATGTTTTTATTAGTTGAAATATCGCTTCACGTGAGTTTATGGCCCGCGAACAGAAGCATTTGAGAGTGGGCCTTCGGCCCATTTTTTGTATCTAGACATTTAAATCTGGAGTGCAGGTTGGCAATCTGTAGCAAATTAAATTGAATAGTGGTGCTCAAAAAGTAGCAGACCTAATTGAACCGACGGTTGAGGCTTTGGGCTTGGACCTTTGGGGAGTAGACCTTCTTCAGCAGGGTAAATTTACCATGCTACGAATTTACATCGAAAGCGATGAAGGTATCACCGTCGATGATTGTGAAAAAGTCAGTCGTCAGGTTAGTGCGATTTTGGATGTAGAAGACCCTATTAGCGGTGAATATACGTTAGAGGTTTCATCTCCAGGATTAGATAGACCGTTGTTTAAATTGTCACAGTTTGAAGAATTCGCTGATAGCGAAGTGGATATTAAAATGCGAAGTCCTATAGATGGACGTCGGAAATTTAAAGGGCGTATTACTAAAATTGATGGAAGTGCGATTCGCATCGATGTTGACGGGACTGAGTACGATTTAGACCACAGTGATATTGATAAGGCGAGCGTAGTATTTCGATGAATACTGCTCAGCAGCTAGAGCCTTTAGATCTGCTGCAATATTTGAGTAAGGTGACCGAATTATGATGAGCAAAGAAATATTAATGGTTGCAGACGCTGTCTCGAATGAGAAGGGTGTGTCTCGTGGTGTGATTTTTGAAGCGATTGAATCAGCGCTAGCATCAGCAACAAAAAAGCTTAACGACAATGAAGAAATTGATTGTCGCGTCTCGGTAGACCGAGAAACGGGCGAATATGAAACATTTCGCATGTGGGCCGTTGTCGCCAATGAAGAGTACATGATTGAGGAAACTCAGCTAATACTTGAACAGCTAATTGAAAAAGCGCCCACTCTGATCGTCGGCGATACTTACGAAGAGAAAATAGATAACGTAGAATTTGGCCGAATTGCAGCACAAACCGCGAAACAGGTCATTGTGCAAAAGGTCAGAGAAGCTGAGAGAGAAATTGTCATATCTCAGTACCAAGACAAGATTGGTGAACTAGTCGCCGGCACAGTTAAAAAAGTAACCCGAGATAATATCATCGTAGACTTGGGGGGCAATGCCGAGGCAATGTTGCCGCGAGACCAAATGATTCCTCGTGAAACGTTTCGCATGGGCGATAGAATGCGCGCATTGTTGATCGATGTTCGATCGGAGCAGCGTGGTCCGCAGTTATTTCTAAGTCGTACTTCACCGGCGATGTTGATCGAACTGTTTAAAATCGAAGTTCCAGAGATCTCGGAAGAAATCATTGAGATCAAAGCTGCTGCGCGTGATCCCGGCTCTCGAGCTAAGATTGTTGTTAGTACAAACGACGGTCGCATTGACCCCGTTGGCGCTTGTGTTGGTATGCGCGGATCCCGCGTCCAAGTTGTTTCTAACGAATTGTCTAACGAGAGAATCGATATTATCCTTTGGGATGATAACCCTGCGCAATTGGTTATCAATTCCATGTCTCCGGCAGAAGTAGCTTCAATCATTGTCGATGAAGACAGTAACACTATGGATATTGCGGTTGAGGAAGACAACCTGGCTCAGGCTATCGGGCGCAATGGACAAAACGTAAGACTTGCAAGTGAGTTAACAGGCTGGACAATCAACGTTATGTCCGAACAAGATGCCGCGGCTAAGCAACAGCAAGAAGCTAGCGGCTTCATAGAAATGTTTGTTGAAAAGCTAGGCGTTGACGAAGATGTCGCAGAAGTATTAGTACAAGAGGGTTTCACTTCGCTTGAAGAAATAGCTTATGTGCCTCTGGACGAAATTTTGGCCATCGATGGTTTCGACGAAGAAATCGCTAATGAACTTAGAAATCGAGCCAAAGACGCGTTGCTGACGCAAGCAATCGCATCTGAGGAAGGTCTTTCATCGGCAAATATTGCTGACGACCTTCTTAACATGGAAGGCATGGACGACGTTTTAGCTCTGGCTCTGTCTAAAAGAGAAATCTTAGATATGGAAGGTTTGGCTGAACAGGCAATCGATGAACTTATGGACATTGAAGGCATGACAGAAGAAAGAGCCGGTCAATTAATTATGACTGCGCGCGCACCTTGGTTCGAGTAATTCAACCTTGGGTTGAAGAATGGGAGTTGTTTGAATGGCAGATGTAACAATAAGTGAGCTCGCCGGCGTCGTAGGGGTTTCGGTGGACAAGCTGCTGTCTCAGGTTAAAGAGGCTGGATTGCCGCACAAAAAGGCAGGAGATGTTATATCCAATGAGGATAAAAATACCTTGTTGGTGTTTTTGCGTCGTGGTCATAGCGGTCGCGAGTCGGCCGATGCTGCCCCCAAGAAAATAACGCTGAAGCGCAAGACTATTGCGACTTTGAAGTCGGCTTCTACTCATGGCAGAGGCAAAACCGTCGCTGTGGAAGTGCGCAAAAAACGCACTTACGTTAAGCGCAGTGAAATTCCAGAAGAAGCCGCAGCTGAAGAAGCCGCAGCCGCTGAAGCTGCAGCCGCCGAAGCCGCAGCTGAAGAAGCAGCAGCCGCAGAGGCAGCAGAAGTTGCCGCTGTAGCTGCAGCCGCCGAAGCAGAAAAGGCTGCGGCTGTTGAAAAAGTTGCAGCAGAAGTTAAAGGCGCTGCCGCAGCGCCAGCTGCAACCCCGCCTGCTGATCCTTCAGACGCGAAACCTGGTGCCAAGCGGAAAGCGCCAGCCAAGCCACCTGAAACCGCTGAAGAGAAGAAAAAGAGTAATCCAAGAAGTAAAGGCAAGGTTCAGCCAGGCAAGCGGCAAGCTAAAACTATCCATGTAAATGATGACTTCGTTTTAGAAGGCGATGACTTTGATGCAATGGGTGGTAGACGTGGCCGAGGTGGCCGTAAATCAAAAGCCAAGATGGCTGCCCAGCAGCACGCGTTTGCTATGCCTACAGAAACTAAAATTCGCGATGTAATCATTGGCGAAGGAAATGCCTTAGCTGATCTTGCTCAACAAATGTCGGTTAAAACTGGCGAGATTGTTAAGATCCTCTTTAAAATGGGGGTCATGGCCACTACCAGCCAAGTCCTAGATCAAGATACGGCGACACTTGTGGTTGAGGAACTTGGCCATAAAGCAAAGTTTGTATCTGAAGACGTTATTGAAGAAGAGTTGGCAGAGACATTAGCCGCGGATATCGGTGAAGTTGAAATTGAAAGGGCGCCGGTTGTTACGGTTATGGGTCACGTTGACCATGGTAAAACGTCTTTGCTCGACTATATTAGAAAGTCCACAGTTGCTTCCGGTGAGGCCGGCGGTATCACGCAGCACATTGGTGCTTATCATGTGACTACCGATCACGGCATGATTACTTTTCTTGATACGCCAGGGCACGCGGCTTTCACCGCGATGCGCTCACGTGGTGCGAAAGCTACAGATGTCATTATCTTAGTTGTTGCGGCAGATGACGGCGTTAAGCCACAGACCGAAGAAGCTGTTCAGCATGCGAAAGCTGCCGGTGTGCCCTTGGTTGTAGCGATCAACAAGATTGATAAAGAAGGTGTTGATCTAGACAGAGTTAAAAACGAACTTGCTGCAATGGAAGTCATTCCAGAGGAATGGGGTGGTGAAACACAGTTTATCGGAGTCTCTGCTCTTAAAGGCACCGGCGTCGAAAAGCTACTAGAAGCTGTTCTACTGCAATCTGAATTACTAGAGCTTAAGGCTTACACCGATGTTCCTGGACATGGTGTGGTTATTGAATCTCGATTGGATAAAGGTCGCGGATCTGTTGCCTCAGTATTGGTTCAGAACGGAACCCTAAACACGGGTGATATTATCCTTGCCGGACATCAATACGGACGAGTTCGAGCCTTGGTTGATGAGAGAGGCCAGAATATCAAATTCGCTGGCCCATCAGTGCCGGTTGAAGTCTTAGGACTAAACGGCGTTCCTGAAGCCGGTGACGACTTTGTTGTTGTGGCTGATGACAAAAAAGCCCGCGAAGTTGCAGAATTCAGACGAACACGTCACAAAGGTACACTTCAAGCGAAGCAGCAATCCAGCATGGTAGAAAACATGTTCGCAGGACTGGGCATGGCTGAGAAAGGAATCTTAAACGTGATCATCAAAACTGATGTGCGCGGTTCCTTAGAAGCAATAGTGGGTTCACTGCAAAAGCTTGGTACTGACGAAGTGGCGGTGAATGTAGTTGGGTCAGGTGTTGGCGGAATTTCTGAAACAGATGTTCACTTAGCCGCAACCTCAAAAGCTATGATCATTGGATTCAATACTCGGGCTGATAAATCGGCGAGAGATATTGTTGATAATGAAGGTTTACAGCTGCGATATTATAATGTTATTTACGATGTAATTGACGACGTGAAAGCAATCATGGGAGGCATGTTGTCACCTGAGATTCGCGAGACTATCGTTGGAATAGCTGAAGTGAGAGATGTATTCAACTCGCCGAAGTTCGGTTTTATTGCCGGTAGCATGGTGGTCGAAGGCACTGTTTATAGAAGCAAGCCTATCCGTGTACTTCGGGACAATGTTGTAATTTATGAAGGTGAGCTTGAATCCCTTCGTCGCTTTAAAGACGATGCCAGTGAAGTGCGCAATGGTATTGAGTGTGGTATCGGCGTTAAGAACTACAATGACGTCAAAGTTGGCGACAAAATAGAAGTTTACGAGACCACAGAAGTTGCGCGAAGTCTTTAATTTGAAAGCCGAGGGTTAGGTCAAAAAGTGTCTGGAATGTCGCCTAGGATGCAGCGCGTAGCTGATCAAATACAACGAGAATTAGCAACGCTGATTCAGTTGGAAGTTAATGACCCTCGAGTTGGCATGGTTTCGGTCACCAGCGTGACTGTCAGTAAGGATCTGGCTCACGCTAGGGTGTACGTGACTATTTTGAATTCACTTACCAGTAACAGTGATTTGAATGCGTCTACCCTAACAGAGCCCGGTGATTTGGATCAGCTAGAAATCGACGAGAATATGAAAGCCTTGAGCAAGGCTTCCGGCTTTCTTAGGACATTGCTTTCCAAAAGACTTAAAACTAGATCAGTACCAAAACTTCAGTTTCATTATGACGGGAGTGTCCAGCGTGGACATAAACTATCAAGTTTGATCGATAGTGCGCTTGCGGCAGACGAAGGCCAGCATTCTGATAGCTAAAATAACAGTTATCTAAGGAAAAATTCTTGCCAGCACAGTACCGAAACAAAGGCAGAAATATTAACGGCATAGTCCTGTTGGACAAGCCTACCGGATTAAGTTCAAACGGCGCCTTGCAGCGTGTTAAGCGCCTCTACGAGGCCAATAAGGCTGGCCACACAGGAAGTCTAGACCCTTTAGCTACAGGTGTTTTGCCACTGTGTTTGGGGGAGGCCACCAAGGTTTCACAGTTCTTATTGGATTCTGATAAGAAATATCGAGCAACAATAAAGCTCGGGGTCCGCACAGACAGCGCTGATTCTGAAGGAAATGTAATTGCGACTTGCGATGATTTTACAGTCACAAAAAAAGACGTGGTTGCGGCGCTAGAGAATTTTAAAGGTGAGATTCAACAAATCCCACCGATGCACTCTGCCTTAAAAGTAGACGGCATACCACTTTATAAGCGAGCCCATAAAGGCGAGGTTATTGAAAGAAAGCCACGGTCTATTGTGGTTTATTCGATAGAGCTTACAAAATTTTCAGAAACTGAGTTGATTTTGGAAATTTTTTCTAGCAAAGGAACCTACATTCGCACAATTGCAGATGATTTGGGCGAGTTATTAGGTTGCGGTGGCCATATTACGGCGCTGCACCGGATGAAGGCTGGCGTTTTTTTGGAACAGGACTGCTACTCGTTAGATTTTTTGACAGAACAAAAAGAGACTTCTGGACTCTCTTCTTTGGATGACCTACTTATCCCGATGGATAAGGCGATTGAAGATTTTCCAGCAGTTGTTTTGCCCAGTATTACCGCCGACTTTGTAAAAAACGGTCAGGCTGTATTAGTAAGTCACCTACCTGCTGAAGGCTTGGTGAGGATGTACGACGAAGAGCAATTCCTTGGTATCGGCTGTATTGATAACGATGGTAAGGTGGCTCCAAAGCGATTGGTTGTTACTCATACCTGAGTATGCAGCCACTTTTTAGTAAAAGGAAAGTTCAGATAACTATCAATATGCGTGGTTATTCTGATGTTAAACGGATGTTTAGCTGCTTTTGTAAAAGCCTCAAGACAAACAATTAAGTTCTTGGCTCAAAAGCAAACTGGTTATTAACCGCATATTATGGAGAAACAGAAATGGCTTTATCAGCTGAAAGAAAAGATACAATCGTTAAGGAATACGCGCAGAGTGAAGGCGATACAGGATCTCCTGAGGTTCAGGTCGCTTTACTCACTGCCAATATCAATGAGCTTCAATCTCATTTTAAAGAGCACATTCACGACCATCACTCACGCCGCGGATTGATTCGCATGGTGAATAGCCGTCGTAAACTTCTAGATTATCTGAAGCGTAAAAATGCAGAGCGTTATATGTCGCTAATTAAGCGTTTAGGTCTGCGTCGCTAAAAAAGTAATCACATTTAAAAATTGAATCAGCGCCTGATGAGTTGGCGCTGATTCAATGTAATCAATTAGGAAATAATTATGTTCAACCCAGTAAGCAAAACGTTTCAGTATGGTGAAAACACTATCACCCTGGAAACCGGAAAAGTTGCTAGACAAGCCACCGGTTCGGTTGTGGTAAAAATGGGCAACACTCAGGTATTAGCGACAGTTGTTGGTAAAAAAGAAGCCAACCCTCATGCAGCCTTTTTTCCATTAACAGTTAACTACCAAGAAAAAACTTACGCTGTTGGCAAAATTCCAGGCGGATTTTTCAAGCGTGAAGGTCGTCCATCAGAAAAAGAAACTCTTACATCAAGACTGATCGATAGACCTATTCGTCCTTTGTTCCCAAAAGGGTTCATGAATGAAGTACAAGTTATTTGTACTGTGATTTCAGCGGACAAGGATATCGACCCGGACGTGCCTGCGATGATTGGCGCATCAGCAGCATTGGCGATCTCTGGCATTCCATTTGCGGAACCCATTGGATGCGCTCGTGTAGGTTACGATCATGAAAATGGTTATTCTTTAAATCCAACTCATTCAGCCTTGGAATCATCTTTACTAGATATGGTTGTTGCCGGAACCGAGTCAGCGATCTTAATGGTTGAGTCAGAAGCAAAAGAACTGACAGAAGATCAAATGCTAGGTGGCGTTCTTTTCGCTCATCAGGAAATGCAGGTCGTAATCAAAGCGATTAACGAGTTGAAAGCTGAAGCAGGCAAGCCAATGTGGAACTGGGAGCCTGAGGCAGAAAACGAATCATTAAAGTCTGCAGTTGCTGAAAAATTCGCTGCTGGTGTTACTGAGGCATATCAGATTTCTGACAAAATGGAGCGCTATGAGCGTCTTGGTCAGCTTAAAACTGAGGCGGTGGAGCAGATAGCTGATGAAGTAGCCAGTATTAGCGCCAGCGATGTTAAAGGCGTTTTTGGTAAGCTAGAGAAAAGCACAGTACGAAATCGTATCCTCGACGGCGAGCCTCGTATCGATGGTCGTGACACCAAAACTGTTCGTGCAATTGAAGTTGAAACTGGCGTTTTGCCAAAAGCTCACGGTTCGGCCTTATTCACTCGCGGCGAAACTCAAGCATTGGTTGTTACAACCTTGGGTGCGCTTAGAGATTCTCAAATCGTAGAAGACCTAAGTGGTTCACGCAAAGATCCTTTTATGTTGCATTACAACTTCCCTCCTTACTCAGTAGGTGAGGCAGGTTTTATGGGCGGACCTAAGCGCCGTGAAATCGGTCATGGCAAGCTTGCTCGTCGTGGCATTGCCGCTGTATTACCTGCTGAGGAAGACTTTCCTTATGCTATGCGGATAGTGTCTGAGATTACTGAGTCAAACGGTTCAAGTTCAATGGCTAGTGTTTGTGGTAGTAGTCTCGCGTTAATGGATGCTGGTGTACCAATTAAGGCGCCTGTGGCCGGAATTGCGATGGGTCTTATCAAGGAAGGTGAGCGCTTTGCTGTGTTGACTGACATTCTTGGTGATGAAGATCATCTTGGCGATATGGACTTTAAGGTCGCGGGTACATCAGACGGTATTACTGCGCTGCAAATGGATATCAAGATTCAAGGAATCACTGAAGAGATCATGGAGGTCGCGCTGGAGCAAGCTAACACAGCGAGAGTTCATATCCTTGGTGAGATGAATAAGGTTATTTCTGTGTCCCGTGAGTCAGTGTCAGAGAATGCGCCGGCTATGGCCATGATCAAAATTGATCCTGACAAGATTCGTGACGTGATCGGTAAAGGTGGTGCGGTTATTCGTGGCATTACTGAGCAAACCGGTGCATCGATTGATATCGATGATGACGGCAACGTTCGAATCTACGGCGAAGATGCGACATCAAGAGATGCTGCATTAGACATGGTTAACGCCATTACAGCCGAAGCTGAAGTAGGCAAACTCTACATGGGTAAAGTTGCCCGTATCGTAGACTTCGGTGCTTTCGTGACGATTCTTCCTGGTAAAGATGGGCTTGTTCATATTTCTCAAATATCTCAAGAGCGTGTTGAAAGCGTAACTGAGTATTTGAGCGAAGGTGAAGAAGTTTTAGTTAAAGTGACTGATTTAGATGCTCGTGGCCGAATTAAGCTGAGCATCAAAGAAATCACAGACGAAGAAAAAGATGGGTTTGTTCCTGAGTAACTAATCCATTAAAGGACGATTAAAAAGCCCGCTGTGTGATACACAGCGGGCTTTTTTTTGTGTGGGTTTTGGGGGCTGTTTTATCAGGGATGAAGGCCTTACCCTAAGACGCTTTATTTCTATTTTTTTGTTTTTTCTACCACGGGTAGGAAAACAGCTGCTGTGCCGCTCGGTTCAGCATTTATTCGCTGAAGTTCATCAGCAATTTGTCAAAATTTGGCAGACAGAGCAGGTTTATTTTGGTTCAATCGAATAGGGAAATGCTTAAGACGTTCAAAAACAACGATGTCAGCGCAGTATGTTGACATGAAATAGCGCCATAGAGCTCAAAATAGCTGGGGGAGAAGTAAACCATGATCTTATCTAGGCTTTTACACTTTACGTCAGAAACAACGACTAAATTAGTCGGAGCTGTCTCAATTTTGTTCTTTTTGCTGCCTGGCGCAGTGGCTGCGCAATCTGAGATGATCACCTTTCATAAAGATATTGAGCCTATATTGCAGCGCAGCTGTCAAAACTGCCATCGAGCCGGCGGTGTTGGGCCAATGCCTCTTGTAAGCTATGAAGAAGTTGCCCCTTATGCAGGGCTTATTGAGTACAAGACAGGCCTGCGTGACCGCGCTGGAGCAATGCCGCCCTGGTATATGGAAAAGAACATTGGCATTCAGAATTATAAGAATGACCCCTCTCTAACTGATGAGGAGATATCAGCTATCTCGGTTTGGGCACGTTCCGGCGCGGCCAAAGGCGACGAGGGCGATGCGCCGAGAGCCTTGGTATTTGATGACAGTCAAAAATGGACAGCAGGCCAGCCGGACTTGGTCATTAAAACTAATTCAGTGACCAAGCTAGCTGGCACTCCTGACTGGTGGGGTGAAATTGACAGAGTGCCTACGGGCTTAGTTGAAGATCGCTGGGTTAGGTCGGTGGAGATAGTCGAAGTTAACGACGTCAATAATCAAGCGGGTACCGGCCGAGACACAGTTGGTGGCCGCTATATTTTCCATCACATGATTTGGGGCACGTCAGAGCTCGATGAAAACGGAGAGCGAGTTGAGGGCACCAATACCAGCTGGCCAGTGCATGAGGTCGGACGTAATCCTGATATCTTTGACCCAGACGGTGGTCGGCTTCTTAGAGCAAATAGTTTTGTCGTCTCAGACTCGGTTCATCTCCATTCTAATGGTAAAGACACGTCGGGCCACTTAGAAATTGGTTTTAAATTCCACCCGATAGGCTATGAGCCAAAGTATGAGCGAGCGGTATTAGGCTTGGGCAACGGCGTTGATATCAGTATTGCCGGCAATGAAAACGAACAAGAGCTGCATGCTTACAAGGTTTTGACAGACAATATCAAGGTTATTACCTTTGAGCCGCACCTTCATGCTCCCGGTGAGCGCATGTGTTTAGAGGCCATTTGGGGATATACAGTAGAAACTTTATCTTGTGTTGGCTATGACCATAACTGGGTACGTGGCTATGCCTATGAAGATGATGCGGCGCCATTACTTCCTAAGGGGACTATCCTGCATATTGTCGGGTATATGAATAATACCAGCACTAACCCCAACGTTCCTGACCCACGTAACTGGCAGGGCTCAGGTAATCGATCAGTAACTAATATGTTCATTGATTTGGGAATGCGGGTAAAGCTCAGTGATGAACAGTTTTTGGAAGAAATGGAAAAAAGAAGGACGGTGCTTGATTTGGGGCCAAACGATCATGTGATAGGATGCCCTTTATGTTTAGCACCTTTGGTAGCCCCATTAGTAAAAGAAGAACCAGTAACAACTGGTAACGAAGTCGCACTCCAGGAGAGTAATTGATCATGATTTATAGTTTAACAAATGGCGCAGTATCAACAATGCGTTTTGTCGTCTTGTCAGCCTTGCTTGCTCTTTTTTCACAGGGACTAATGGCCCAGTCGTATACTAAAGGTCAGCATATTGAGCCGGCCTATGAAGGTTGGCGTCCACTTCCTGATGGTAGCTTTAACTTCATGTTCGGTTACATGAACGAGAACTGGGAAGAACAGCCAAATGTAGATATAGGTGAGAATAATTCATTTGCACCGGGCGACCCTGACCGAGGTCAGCCAACCCACTTTTTACCGCGCCGTAATCGATTCACGTTCGAGGTAAATGTGCCTGCAGATTGGGGTGATCGTGAGCTGGTTTGGACATTGAGCGTCAATGGAGTAGAGCGAAAAGCCTACGCAACTCTGAAGTCGGATTACCTCGTCGATAACATGGTTATTGCTTCAGAGACTGGCTCTTTAGGTGCTGGCACCAGTAGTCCTGAGTCACGATCAAACATTGCGCCAATTGTGACAGTTCGCGGCGATGCTATTCGCACAGTCAGAGCTGGTCAGGCTATGAAACTAGATACTCTAGTTGAAGATGATGGCTTGCCAACCCCGACTGACGTGGTTGCAGAAGCTAAAAGGTTTGCACAATTTGTAGGCGGGCCATTAGCGGTTGCGTTTGTCACACCTGAAGCTGTATCCAAGCGCCGTCTTTCTTCACCACCAACAAGAGTGACTGTTAACAAAGTGAATGGATTATTCTTGTCTTGGAACGTTTATAGAGGCGCTGGCAAAGTTTCCTTTGATCCGCAATTGCCAAAGCCTTGGGAAGACACGCGCACCAGTGCAAATTCACCATGGGGTGCACTGTGGGTGCCGCCACCAGTTCCTGCCGATGGAATGTATGAACAAACTATAACGTTCGAAGATCCTGGCACTTATGTTCTATGGGGGCGCGCGGATGATGGCGGCCTTTATCACGATGGCTATGTGACAGTGAACGTAACTGAGTAAGTGAACGCAACTAAGTAATAGCTAAAGACTATTCTTTACTCAAAATAGTGATTCAAGGGCGGTACCTACCGCCCTTTTTTATGGGTAAGATAAATCGATTTAAGGGCCGTGTTATTACTCCGTCATCTCAATGATATTTTGGCATTTGAAGTTTTGTAATAAACTCCAGAAATTAACTATTGAGTAAGCGTCTTACTGTATTAAGAGGTGAGTCGTATGCAAAAGTTAGTCTTGGCATTCATTTCATTGACTATTTTAGGATTTAGTTGGGCCGATGTACATTTGGCTATCGAAGGCGCTGTTGCCAATAGTGATAGGCCTGAAGCGGATACTGTCCGTGATGCTGACCGCAAGCCTGTTGAAGTCTTGGAGTTTTTTAATATCAACCTTGGCATGAAGGTGTTGGACATTTTTGCTGGTGGTGGCTATTACTCCGAGATCTTAAGCCATACTGTAGGTGCTAGTGGCGGAGCGACTCGCAGTTAATTGTTTGCCAAACGTTGAGTTTGTAGTTGCTGCGCCTGATGCAACGACTTTCATGGCCAGTAACCTATGACGCGGCTGTTTTTGTGTTGGATTTTCACGATCTTTATTATGCCAGTGAAGGTTGGCCTGCGATTGATGCTAACAGTTTTATGTCTGCTATTTTGACAGTGTTAAGCCAAGCGATGCTATCGGTATTGTCGATCACGCGGCTACGTTGGGCGTAGCGTTGAGGTTGCTATGCATTACATCGTGTTTACCCTTCGGTAATTCACCATGATTTGGCTCAAGTGGGCTTCGTTTTTAAGGGTGAGTCTGACGTTCTGAGGAATCCAGAAGACGGACGTATTACAGCGATGAGTGATCCAGGGAATAGAGGTAAAATTGACCGGGTTGTTTATTTATTCCGCGAACCTTCTACGTAAACAAAAGTTGCCGCAGAGGCCTCTGGCAGCTGGCTATAAGCCATTAGTAAAGACCTCTACGCTGCTGGCTTCTGCGCTAATATCAACGAATCACATATTACGACGGTACTGACCGCCAACTTCAAAAAATGTATCCGTTATCTGCCCTAATGAGCAGTATCGAACGGCATTCATAAGTTCTTCAAATACATTGCCATCTTTGATCGCAGCGTCTCGAAGGCGTTCCAGAGCGTCGTTTGCTTTTTCTTCGTGTGCTTGATGAAATTTTGCAAGACGGTTAATTTGGCTTTGTTTTTCCTCCACTGTTGATCTCGCTAGCTCGATCTCGTGTTCCGGTTCTGGTTCCGGATTGAGAAAGGTGTTAACACCCACCAAAGGAAGGCTGCCGTCATGCTTGCGATGTTCATAGAGCATCGATTCGTCTTGTATCTTGCCTCTCTGATAACCGGTTTCCATGGCGCCTAAAACTCCCCCGCGCTCCGAGATGCGCTCGAATTCTTGCAATACGGCTTCTTCCACAAGTTCAGTGAGTTCTTCGATAATAAAGGCCCCCTGATTCGAATTTTCGTTAAGCGCCAATCCCCATTCCTTATTAATAATGAGCTGAATAGCCATCGCTCGGCGGACGGACTCCTCGGTCGGTGTTGTTACTGCTTCATCATAAGCATTGGTGTGGAGGCTGTTACAGTTGTCATAAACAGCGATCAGCGCCTGCAATGTTGTGCGAATATCATTGAATGACATTTCCTGAGCATGCAGCGACCGGCCCGAAGTTTGGATATGGTACTTAAGTTTTTGGCTTCTCTCGTTAGCACCATAACGGAAGCGCATAGCGGTCGCCCAAATCCTTCTAGCAACACGGCCCATTACAGTATATTCAGGGTCCATGCCGTTGGAAAAAAAGAACGAAAGGTTGTGAGCAAAGTCATCTACTTTCATTCCTCTGGCCAGGTAGGCTTCAACAAACGTAAAGCCGTTAGATAAAGTGAACGCCAATTGTGAAATCGGGTTAGCGCCAGCTTCGGCAATGTGATACCCAGATATGGAAACAGAGTAAAAATTTCTGACTTTGTTGGCGGTAAAATATTCCTGAATATCGCCCATAAGTTTAAGACTAAATTCCGTCGAAAAAATGCAAGTATTCTGGCCTTGGTCTTCTTTAAGAATGTCCGCTTGAACTGTGCCACGGACACTCTCTAAGGTCTGTGCCTTGAGTTTCTCGAACTCGGCAGGGCTTGGCTCTCTTGAGTTCGCTTCGCTGAACTCGTGTAGTTGCTGATCAATAGCGGTATTCAGGAACATAGCGAGTAGAGTGGGTGCAGGGCCGTTGATGGTCATTGATACAGAAGTGCTCGGGTTACATAGGTCAAAGCCGTCGTAAAGGGCTTTCATGTCGTCCAAGGTTGCTATAGATACTCCCGAATTGCCGACTTTTCCGTAAATGTCTGGCTGGACGTCAGGGTCGAAACCATAAAGAGTAACCGAATCAAATGCTGTGGACAGGCGCTTTGCGTCGGAGTGTTTGGATAGCTGCTTAAACCGGCGGTTGGTTCTAAACGCATCTCCTTCGCCAGCAAACATTCTAGTTGGGTCTTCTGATTCTCGTTTGAAAGGAAAAACCCCGGCGGTAAATGGGAATCGGCCTGGGACGTTTTCCAATAATAGCCAGCGTAGTAGCTCGCCATGATCTTCAAATCGAGGCAAAGACACCCTGGGGATTTTGGTGCCTGACAAGGAGGTCCTAGTCAATTCTGTGCGTATTTCACGGTCCCGTACTTTTACGATGAGCTCATCGCCAGAATAATCTTCTTTAAGCTGTGGCCAGCCTTCTAGTAAACGCTTGGCTCGCCCGTCTAAGGTGCTGTCTTTTTTCGCAATTAGGTCATTGAGGTTGCTTCCATCTTCTCCTGAAGTTTCAAGCATGGACTTAGCCGCGGTCAGCTGCTGGCGCTCACGAGCTAGTTTTGACTGCTCAGCCACTTGGTCATGATAGTCCCGAATAATTTCTGTGATCTCAGCCAAATACCGTTGCCGCTGAGCTGGGATTATAAGGGTCCGCGCAGTAGATACCTTGGTAGTGACCTTTTCTAAATGGTGTTTGAATTTTTTAAGGCCTTGTTTCTGAAGTTCTGGAATCAGTGCTTGATAAAGAGCGGTGATACCATCGTCATTAAATTTTGAGGCAATTGTTCCAAAAACTGGCATCGCGTCAGGCATTACCGTAAACGCCTCTCTATTTCGCTGCACTTGTTTAGAGACATCGCGCAAGGCATCTTCACTTCCTTTGCGGTCAAATTTATTGATCGCAAAGACATCAGCGTAGTCAAGCATGTCAATCTTTTCTAGCTGGCTGGCCGCACCAAATTCTGGAGTCATCACATAAAGGGAGGTATCAACAAAAGGAACAATGCCAGCGTCTCCTTGGCCAATACCCGGAGTTTCTATGATGATTAAATCGAAACCGGAAAGCTTCATCGCTTGAATTATTTCAGTGAGATGTTCAGGGATTTCCACTGACGCGTCTCTGGTGGCTATAGAGCGCATAAATATATTAGGGTGGCTTATTGCATTCATTCGAATACGGTCACCGAGTAGAGCGCCACCTGTCTTCTTTCGGGTGGGGTCAATTGCCAGCACCGCAATGGTTAGCTCATCACGGCTGTCTTGCCTGAACCGCCGAATTATTTCATCTGTTGTAGACGACTTGCCTGCGCCTCCTGTGCCGGTGATGCCCAGAACCGCTGAAGTCATTGTTTTTCCAGCAAGTATCTTTAGCTTTTCTATATCGGCGCTAGAATACCTGCCGTTTTCCAAGGCGGTGATTGTCCTGGTTAAAATAAGCCTGTCGCCATTGCTTACGTCTTCAATTGATGGCGCGTCGGGGCGTTGTTCGCCGTTGTGACAGCGCTCTAACATGTCATCGATCATACCTTGCAGGCCTATGTTTTGGCCGTCAGCAGGTGAATAGATTCGAGTCACGCCATAGATATGCAATTCATCAATCTCTGCAGGGATGATGACTCCGCCACCGCCGCCAAAGACCTTGATATGCCCGGCGCCAAGCTCTCGCAGTCTATCGATCAAATATTTAAAATATTCGATGTGACCGCCTTGGTAGGAGCTTATTGCAATGGCATCGGCGTCTTCTTGAATGGCCGCTTCTACTATTTCTTGCACAGAGCGATTGTGAGCGAGATGAATAACTTCAGCCCCGTTGGCTTGAAGAATACGGCGCATGATGTTGATAGCGGCATCGTGGCCATCAAATAGGCTGGCTGCAGTGACAAAACGCAGCCACGTTCTTTGCTCAGCTTGCTGTGGGGTTGATCCTACGGGCTGTTTAAAATTCACTACGCTCAATATTTTTCTCCCTTGCCTGGCCTATGGTGTTCCAAACACCGAAGGCCTGCGATGCTGTTATATCAGAGGACTAGTTTAGACTAAAAATCAGTGGCGGTCCCTGTCAGACTGATGCGCGCCGAGGTAATTGTCCGGAATAGATGTTGCTTTGCCGCCAGGGCCGCTAAATTTTGCGAGCTAGGATGGTTTATCTGACAAGTTTATTTGGCAATTGAATGTTGCTTTAAGAAGGCTGTAATCGCGAGTGAGGTCTCTTCGGGTTTTTCCAAGCCCATTAGGTGGCCAGTATCGGCCAAGTTGACGAGTGTGATGCGCTGCCCTAGCTCCTTTTTCAAGAGCTCTCCGTTTTCAGGTGGCGCAGTTTTGTCATCTAGGCCTTGAACAACCAACATTGGGCCAGTACCGCCGGCCCACCACTGTTCTAGCGGAGTGGCGCGGTTAGCCTGAATTTGTGCTTGTCTGGCTTGGGGCCAATAGTTAAGGGAAGCAGCATATTCACTAATAAGCCCTTTTGGGCTGGCCGGGGAGAAAAGGGTTCGTCTGGCTAGCGCCACCTTCTCATCTAATTCGAGGGTGTTGTTTCCCAGAAGCTGGCCAAGCTCGCCTGGAATTGTGAGTGGTGTTACCAGGCCTCCAGCGGCAAGCAGTGAAACTGTAGCTATTCTATTTGGATATTTAAGCGCTGCTGCTCTAGCGGTTCTATTCCCCAAGGCCCAGCCAAGTATATGGAATTTCTCTAGCTTAAGGACATTGGCCACAGCAATAACGTCAGCGGCGAGGTCGTACAGAGTGAGCTCCTCCAACGGGCCTGTGCTGCCCATAATTCCACGCTGATTCAAAGCCACTACCTGAAAACCCGCCTCTGCTAGCAAGGGAGCGATCAACCGAAAGCGGGTGACGTCGGCGCCGGCACCTGGCAGCGCGATAATCGTTTCATAGGGCAGGGATTGCGGGGTCGAAATGTTAGCCATTAACGTGCCATGGCCGATGTCCAATGGTGTTAAATCTTGTTGAGCTTGAGAGCTGCTTGCAGTGAGTGGGCTTATTAAAATGAGCACTAAAGCCATTGCTTTTGATTTGCTTGGACTGGCTCGAGCGAATTGATGACCAAGATAATGGGCGAGGGTTGAAAGGGGTGGCTTTTTCATGACGGTCTCCTTATAGCGATAGCAGAGCTTAACCTGAATAAAAGAGGGGTGCGGATGAACTCGGTCGAGTCTATGTCGCAGATTTCCATAGGGGCCTAGTGTAGTAATGGACACCTAGATTAGTTTTACCTTGCTTGCTGTGGTTATGCAATCGGTGTGAACCGCCGGACAAAAGCAAATTGCCAAAAAGACATCCCCCCAAGCGGCCACCTTAGTAAGGTATGTTTTGGAATGCCGTTTGCGCTCATATACTTCTGCTGGCTTCAGGCGATTACTCTATTATTGAATCTTTGAACCCTACTTTTTTCATGTCGGCTAGCTTGGCTGCAGTCTCTCAAATAGCCGCAACGGTTCTGCTAATAAAAGCCCTCACATCAAAAATATCGCCGTGGGTACTGCTCTAGCAGAAACTGAAGCTATATTAACGGCGGTTATTGGATCACTTTTTTTTTCCGCAGCGCTAAATTTACTTGGGTATTTGTCTGTTTTTCTCGGGGTGGCAGGGGTCCTAGTGGCTAGCAACTGGCGCGTCAGCTGGGCTGACCTAGCAAGCAATAGGAGTATAAAGTTTGGTGTTGGGGCCGGCCTAGATTTCGCTTTTGCCTCTCTATGGATTCGAGATGCATCACTTTCATTAGGGATAGATGGTGTCGTCAGCGCAGCCACTGTCTTAGTTTTTATGGTCACTCTGCAGACAGTGTTGTGCCTGCTGTGGATTGTGATTTTTGAATATCTACAAATTGCACTAATCGTCAAGAACTTGCCAGCATCAATATTTATCGGCATTACATCTCTTGCAGGTTCTATTGGCTGGTTTACAGCGATGAGTTTACAAAATGCCGCATGCGTTAAAACCCTTGGGCAAACTGAATTTCTAGTGACAATAGCGATAGCCACTTTCTATTTTTCCGAGAAAATCTCAGGGCGTGAACTGATGGACATAGCTCTAATAGGGTCGAGTATTTTGGTCTTGCTGTGGGCTTCCTAGGAGCTTGCCGGCCACTGTGAGAAAACTTATCTCATTCGTGCTCGATTAATGGCTAGAGTTTTTAGTAGTATGTGGTGGTGAATAAATTTCAATTTCCCTTAAGTTAGTTACGAAGGTTTTTTTGTGGCACATTTCTGCAGTTTCCCCAACTTCAAGCAGATCATTTTTTCAGTATTGCTTACCCTTCTCTTTGGCTGCCAAAATGCTAATTTGGTCGGCGCGGCCCATGAGTTAGAGAGCATTAAGTTGACTATCCTTTATACCAACGATGAACATGGTTGGATGGAGGGTGTGGAGGAAGGGCGAGGTGCTGCTAGTCTTTTTGAGCAATGGCGAAGGCAAGAAGGATTTACCAAAGATGGCCCTTTTATAGTTTTGAGCGGTGGCGATAACTGGACAGGACCTGCGATCTCAACATGGGTTGAAGGCGAGAGTATGGTCGAGGTCATGAATGCTATGGACTATGATGCGTCCGCCATAGGTAATCATGAATTTGATTTTGGTTTAGAGGCTTTAGCTATGAGAACCAGTGAGGCTAACTTCCCCTACTTGAGTGCCAACACTGCTTGGGAAGATTCCGGCAACTATCCTTTGGATCTAGGCATACTGCCTTTCGCGGTGAAAGACGTGATGGGTTTGAATGTGGCGATCATCGGACTATCAACTACCGATACCGCTACAACTACCATGCCTAGCGTTGTTGCGCCTTTGGTTTTTACTGATTATGCAGAAGCTCTTCGTAAGGTCATGCCTAGCGTAAAACAGCTTGGTCCTGACCTTATTATTGTTATTAGCCATGTGTGTATGGATGAGCTGCGCGAGCTGGCGAGCGCAGTTGCAGATTTAGACATTGCTATGATGGGTTCTGGCCACTGCAATGAATTAGTGGCCGAGAAAATTGGCGATACGATTATGCTCGGTGGTGGTTATCATTTTTCAAGCTACGCCAAGGCGGTTATTGATTACGATGTAAGGTCGGCCTCTGTCATAGGTTCATCTTTTACAACGCATCAAAATAGCGCTGGGTCGGAAGATGCTGTTATTGCGCAAATCGTAGGTCAGTGGCGATCTCTTTCTAAGGAGACTTTGGCGGAGTATCTTGGTTTTAGTGAGAGGGAATGGGACAGATCCGGCTCGGAACTGCGGCAGACAATTATTAACTCTTGGCTTGAGTATGATGTCACTGCAGATGTTGCCATCACCAATGCTGGTGGTATTCGGTCATCTATTGACGCTGGTGAAATCAGCCTTGGGAGCGTTGTTTCCATGTTGCCGTTTTCAAACACAATAATCGCGACACAATTAAGTGGGAGAGTTTTGCAAAGAGCTCTCGAACAGGGAGGACGGCCAGTGTTTGCTGGCTTGACTAAAGCAGAGGGGGAATGGATTGTTAGACGCACCGGCATGGCCTTAGCTGATGATGGGCTCTATCGTGTTCTCATCAATAGCTTTATGTATGACGGTGGTGATGACTTTGGCATGGTTGCTGAATTCGATCCAAACGGTTTTGATATGGAGACAAATTACCGTGAACCTTTTGTACAATGGCTTAAGAGGCAAAACACGTCACCTGCTAATCCACTGCACTTAGATTAGAGGCACCCCAATTAATTTTTGTAAAGTGGGTGCCTCAGAGTAGATTTTCTAACTCAGTTGTCAAGAAGCTGCGCTTTGTACCCGAGAGCAATGAGCCTTTGCAAAATATCATTGCTCTGCTGGCGATCCCGGGTTTCTACCGTGACATATAAATCAGCATCCTTGGTTCGAATGCTGGCAAACATTCGCTGATGAGAAACTTCGAGAATATTCCCGCCTAAATCGCCAATCTCCGCTGAGATATCAGACAGCACCCCGGGCAGGTCATTTATCTTGATTAGGTAGCGAACAATACTCCCCCTTCGTGCTAGCTGCCGCATAAGCACCGAGGCCAGAATTCTTGGGTCGATATTGGCGCCGCAAAGGATGACCGCAGTCTTCTGATTTGTGAATAATTTAGGGTTACCCATCACTGCCGCCAATCCGGCCGCTCCGGCGCCTTCGGTGACTGTTTTCTCAATCGTGAGCAATAAGTTTATGGCCTCTTCAATTTGGTCCTCGGTAACGATGACAATGTCATCAACCAGTCGGTTGATGATCTCCAGGTTTAATGCACCAGGTTGCTTAACCGCAATGCCCTCGGCTATGGTCGAACCTCCTAGAGGAGATTCTATGCCCTTAATCGAATTGTAGACGCTAGGATATCCTTCAACTTCGACTCCAATTATTCTAATACTTGGATTGATTGCTTTCGCGGCTATCGCCACACCAGAAACTAAACCGCCGCCTCCAATGGGTACTACTATAGTTTGTAATTCGGGGATCTTTTCCATCATCTCAAGTCCAGCTGTGCCCGCGCCGGCGATTATCTTCTCGTCGTTATAAGGATGAACAAATACCAATTTTTGTTCATCCGCAAGCTGAAGAGCATGCACAGCGGACTCTGACAACCCGGCTCCTTCAAGTATCACATTGGCCTTGAAGTTCCGTGTATCTTCGACCTTTACGTGTGGCGTGTTCTTTGGCATAACGATAGTGGTGGGTATGCCTAAGCGCTGAGCGTGATAAGCCACTGCCTTCGCATGATTGCCAGCTGACATTGCAATTACCCCAGATTTTTTCTCAGCATCGGTGAGTTGAAGCAGTTTGTTCAGCGCGCCGCGCTCTTTGAACGAGGAAGTGAATTGGAGGTTTTCAAACTTTAGGAAAATCTCGGTGCCGAGGATGTCAGACAGTGTTCTCGATTTCTGAAAAGGGGTATTGATGACAGAGCCGTTTATACGATTGGCGGCAAGTTTAATGTCGTCCAGTGAGATGGTCATAGGTATTACTCTATTGTGGCAGTGATAATTCATGTCGTTAGTAAAACCCTATTCCGCCTTATGTTGAGCTTAGTCGTCGCTTTTGCGCGGGGTCTTGATGAACATTACTTGATTGTTTTCCGGAAGTTCGAAAAACTTTGTAATGGAGAGCTAAGTGGCGAGCAATATGTCGAATTGTCTGACGCTGCCAAAGTGCTAAACCTTGGCTCTCAATGTGTTTTGATTCATTTTTTAAGTACAAGTAATCGCTTTACGAGAGCGCATGCTATGGGCGTTCTACTTGAAAATGGGCTGAGTACATGGGGGTTGAGAAGATATTTACGCGCTCTGACTTAGCTGAGGCTCCGCTGATTTAAGCTCGGGAACGGGAACAGACCCGTCTAAACCTCTATTTCAAATCTCTTAGCTTAAAACCTAAAGTTCAAAGCCTCGTGCTCAAAAAATCGCTTGCCTAAAAGTCAGACCCTAGCCAAAGCCATCGAGTTTGTCTACATCTTTAAGAAAGCGAGCCCAAACGCTGGCAAACTCTTGATTTTGGCCAGCAAGAGCTGGCAAGCTGTAGGCCTCACCATTGCTAGGCTTTTCGATTAGATACTGTTCAGCGCAAGAGTTTGCGCAGTGCAGAGCTATGGCTAAAGGGGATTTGGCGCCGGTACGCTGTTGCTGTAATGCATCGCAAATGTCGCTTGGGAGTTTCCATTCCCTCGCGATAAAATAAGAGACGTCCATTGAGATTTCGGTAATGAACTCTCTAAATTCAATGCTCCCAGGCTCGTCGTTGGTGTCACAGTTAACCAGCGCTTCAACCAAGCACTCAAATACGAGTATCTTGCCGACGTCATGAATGAGCTCCAAGAAGTGCCCAGTAAACCCATCTTGACCGAGGATGCTTGCAAACCCTTTGCAAAGATAGGCACAGTGTAATGAGTGATCCCATATCTGCTTACCATAAAGCTTGTAGTAAATTGGTTTCGGGGGGTGAAGGGATTTTATCAGTAGTGCGCTGGTTATATCTGAAATCCCATTTATGCCTAGCCTTGCTACAGCGGTTCCTAGGTCTCGGATTTCAAAACCTGCCATATATTGGGCACTGTTTACGACCTTGAGCACGCGCAAAGCTAGGCTAGGATCTTGGTTTATGAGGCTGGTAACTTGATGGTAGTGGGTATCTGGCTTTTGAAGAAGGTTTAGAAGTTTCATCTGAAGTGCGGGCAGGGGTCTGATTCTTTTGTTTAGTTCGTTGGTGTCCGACAGCGAGCGCTGTATGGCACTCTTGGCGGATATTTCTAGGTTGTTCATGTTGTGAGCGCAATGTGAAAACATCGCGTCATAGAAGGCCGTATTAGTGCGTATATATTGCATTATTGGACCCTAAAAGTTTGAATTCATTTTCTAACTAATAGTAGTCAAGAATTGGCTTTTATCTTTGCAACATTGAATTAATTTATGTTTTTCTGTAGCGGTCGGTCAAACGGCTTCACCAATATGATATCGCTCAAACTACTTTGCCGGGGTGAACGTGGACCAGGCACGGCTATGGAATTCATCTACGGGCCTCATATGGCTCTCACGTAATGGTCATGTAGACGGCTCGGCCAACCTGTGGACCTAAACCCTAGCTATGTAAATTTGTTATGGGTATGAAAAAGCACAAGCTGCCCATGAGGTCGCTATTGTTGGTTCAGTAACACTTGCCTCACCCCTCTCTCATTTGTAGAGCAATTTTAGCCCGATGCAAATTCAGGCAGGAAAACAGGCTTGCTGGTGCGAACTATACCTACCCACAAAGTCATAGCTGGCCAGTCCGGAGCTCACAGTTAGCGAATTGCTTCTAGGCCTTGGATTCTTACTGGCAAATCGACGAAGATCGCTGCCCCAGATGCATTGCCAATCTTGTTGCTTGTTTCTCCTCAATTAGCCACAATTCTCTAAGGCGATTACTTTTAAGATAGTCTAGAGCAAACCTAAGGCTAGAGCCTGCTTACACAATTATAATCCTGACATTCTGGTTGAAAAACTAACAGTCCCGCGGAGCACCTAATATGAAAGTTGCAAACCTAATTTTAGAAACATTTTGGCAGGGCTTTGCGGCGCTGCTGTGCATAGTTTGTTTACTGCCCGGTGCTGCTTTTGCCGATCATCATGACGAGGCGAGTCAACTTGGCCAGCTTGTCCAAGGCAGCCATCGCAGCGAAGCTAATATTTCTCGGAACAATGCTAGGCATCCTGCGCAAACGCTAGATTTCTTTGGTCTAAAGCCAGATATGACGGCTATTGAAATATTACCAGGCGGAGGTTGGTACACGGAAATTCTAGCGCCCTTTTTAAGAGATGAGGGCAAGCTATATGCTGCACATTTTTCTCCCAATGCAGGTCTTTCCTATATGGCGCCTTCGCTAGGTCGGTTTGAAGAGAAACTTACGGCTAGTCCAGATCTCTATGGGAAAACTATCGTTCGTCATTTAAACCCTCCTCATGAGATGGCTATTGCGCCTCCGGGAAGCGCTGACATGGCAATGACTTTTAGGAATGTCCACAATTGGATTATGGCGGGACAGCAGGCTGAATTTTTTGAAGCTTTTTATACGGCACTTAAGCCTGGCGGCATATTAGGGATTGTTGAGCATAGGGCTAAGCCAGGCTCAAGTTTAGAAGTTATGGAAACGTCAGGCTATGTTACAGAGGCTTACGTCAAAGAAATTGCGGCAGCAGCTGGCTTTGAGTTTACGGGGTCGTCTGAAATCAATGCAAACGCCAAAGATCAGACTATTTATCCTCGGGGCGTATGGACACTACCGCCGACTTATCGAATGGGTGATGAAAACAAGGCTCAGTTTGCGGCGATCGGCGAGAGTGACCGCATGACGTTGAAATTTATTAAGCCGCTAAAGTAGACCTGACGAGGCGGACAGTAGTTATTAGTTAGCTCAGTTACCACCGGACTCGGCCTCTGCTTACGTAGGATCTTATTGCAAAAATCTTGAATGCGGTTGTATTTAGGTATTTAGGTATTTAGATAGGTACCCCCTACAGCAACTCAGGCTTTAAGGTCGAGTTAGAAAAGCGCTTAACTAATGGATTAGATAGCAGCTTTGCCAAGTAGATTTGCTAAATAAATGCTGCCATGGATAATTTGGCAGACGTCCTAGGCGGCTTTAGAAGTCGGTTTCTAGGGACGAAATCAATTGGTCTGGGTTGGGGCGCTGAATAATAAATTTCAGGAACGCAGGCTTGCCTCATTGGTTGCAAGCCTTCGTTCTTTATCGGTGAGATTGAGATTTATTCCCTGTCTTTAGCTTTTTTTTTGGGGCTTTGTACTAGCGTTAGGGCCAATTGCTGCATAGACATTCGCCTGCAACTCCCTTACTGTACTCCATTGTTTCACCCCCGTTATTAACATAGCCCAGGGTCCTAAATGTATTCCAAAACAATAATATTTAAGCTGCTCCTTGCGAGTAGCCTAGCATCCGCCAGCGCAGTTCAGGCTCAGACCGAATCGTTGACAGCCGATCATCCAAATATTGTGCTTATTTTGGCTGATGACTTGGGGTTCACTGACATCTCTCCGTTTGGAAGTGAAATCAGCACACCCAATATTGCGTCGCTTGCCAGAGCAGGTGTATCTTTTACTAATTATCACACCGCCGGAAGCTGTGCGCCGGCAAGAGCGATGCTGCTGACTGGCGTGGACAGTCACAGAAATGGCGTGCCAAATATTCCAGAGGCATTGCCGGCTGAACAGCTCGGGTTTGATAATTATCTTGGTGTGCTCAGCGACAAGGTAGTCACTTTGGCAACCCTTCTGAATGACGAGGGCTACCATACCTACATGACCGGTAAATGGCATTTGGGACACACTCCGAACCAGCTGCCTTCAGCTAAGGGGTTCGAGAGGACAATTGCCATGGCCGATACAGGCGCCGATAATTGGGAACAGCGGCCTTATTTGCCTATTTACGATAAAGCCAATTGGTATGCTGATGGGCAAGCTCATACCCTACCAGATGATTTTTATTCGTCTAAATATTTTGTAGATAAAACTATCGAATTCGTTGATAGCAATGCAGGAGATGGTCAGCCCTTTTTTGCTTACATTCCTTTTCAAGCTGTCCATATGCCGGTGCAGGCACCCCGAGAATTCTCCGACAAATATTCTGGCATGTATGATGAAGGCTGGACCGTTATGCGGGAAAAAAGGCGTAAGGCGGCAGAGATTGCCGGTGTTATTCCAGAAGATACCAAGATGGTGGTAACGCCGGGCACATTGGAATGGGATGGTCTGACCGACGAGCAGAGACGTCATCACGCCAGAAGAATGGAAGTTTATGCGGGCATGGTCGAGGCGATGGACATGCATATAGGTCGACTGATGGACCACTTGAAGGCCATCGGTGAATTCGAAAACACGGTCTTCATTTTTACGTCAGATAACGGCGCTGAGGGTTCAAACTTAGTTCGCGTCGATGAGAAATCACTGCTTAGTAACTGGTTCAACCAGGTGGGCTATAACACAAATTATGACACTTTGGGGGAGAGGGGATCTTTTAACGCCATAGGACCTAACAACGCAACTATCGCGGCATCCCCATTAGCCTTCTACAAATTCTATGCCAGTGAGGGAGGACTGCGGGTGCCGCTTGTGATGGCTGGGCCAGGGATAAACAAGCGAGATCAAAAAGCGGATGACTTCGTTTTCGTCACAGACCTAACGCCTACTATATTGAGCTTGGCTGGCATCGAAGCCCACAGCGGAAGCTGGAGTGGGAAGCCTGTTGAGGAAATCATTGGCAAAGATTTTTCAGGTTTCTTGGCCAACACAGAAAACGATATTCACGATGCTTCTACCCCAATCGGCTATGAGCTGGGAGGCAATCGAGCCCTATTTAAGGGTGACTATAAAGTTGTCTTTAATCGCACTGCTATAAATGATCAAACCTGGCACCTTTTTAATATTAGAACTGACCCAGGCGAAACTAATGATTTGGCCGCTGACGAGCCGATACGTTTCAAAGAGATGCTCCGCGACTACGAAATTTTTGTTCTAGAAAATAATGTTCTGCCAATGCCGAAGGGGTATGACCAGAGAAGGCAAATATTCAATTCATCAAACAATTAGCAAAACTGCGTAAAGTGACTATTGGCTGCTAAGGAGTTACTAAAAATATCCCGCTCGGAGATTAGCTCAGCTTCTGCGGGGAAAACGCAGCCTAGCTGATTGAGTTTCAGTGGATTAGCAGTCAATAGGCTGTTGAGGTCGGCCACCATGGGGCCTCAATAAAAATAGTCTAACTTAAAGGTGAGGCAAGCAATTGACGACGAGTTCTGTAATCCCATTGACAGTATTGTTCTTGATTGTAGTTGTTACCATTTTTATGTATTTTTTGGCCAAACATCCGGCTTAAAGTCATTGTGGTCAGAGAGTTTTCTTTAAGCGGGCAAAGAATTTTCGCTAGACGCACGCCATTTTTCCATCGATGCCGGCGTCTATGCAAAAGCGCCTTGAGAACCTGATTAAGGTATTTCTTGCCGATAAGGTTTTCGTTGGCTGCGCTGACCAGGAAATCAACGATGAGGTTAGAGTGAAAATCACCGCTCAAGCCTGCCTTCTCATCATTAATCGAACCAAAAACCCCTATTAAAAACTACACTCGATATTGGTTTATCACTCTACTTTTGTCGTCATCCGTGGAGTGCGTGATGAACTGGGTTTAGTGTCAACCAATCAGATCGCTATGCTGGGTGAGTCTTGTAGTTAGAGCAAAGTCATTCTGGTACGGGATAATGCCGAAGCAGTAGTTCGCAATCTATATGGTGGTCAAAATGTTGTCCTGTATGATCTTGCTCATCAGTTAGACAGTGAATCTGGAGGACATAATGGTGCCCCGTCCCTAAAAACTTTTGGTGCTTACTATAGTTGGGCGCATGTGTTTCAAGTGAGTTTGAAGAGCTACAAAAAGATGCGGCGAAAGGTAAAAGGGAGTGTTGGATCATCCTGGGGTAACTAATCCAGCTGAATTCTTTGTTGTCACCACTGAAAATTTTTTGAGCGACCGGCAAAGATGTGAAAAGGCTACCCGGAACTGATTCAAGAACTGGTTAACTTTTATCACTTGGATCCAAGTGACTGGACAAGGGAGAACTAATTCGTTGGATTTTACCGAGCTTCCTGCGAATACTTGGCCCTGCTCTCTGCTGGTGTGTCTGTTGCTGAATCTATAGCTTAAGCTATGACCTATATTAAGCTGTTAAGCTTATGATGCAATTGAATAGGTCGTTGAAATGATGCGGCTAAACAAGGGGCTTTAGATTTGGCATGTGAACAATTTGGCCTTATTTCTTTTTGCGGCGTTATGTTTAGTGATGTGACTATCAACATTACCTGACTTGCCACATGAGCTGCTTTGAGACATGCTAATGGATTGCCCATTGCTGTGGTTATTGACCTTCGGCATCTGATTATTAGTTTTTAGATAAATTTATGCATTTCTCTACAAATAACCATCTCGCGGCTAAGACGACAGAGATAGAATCAGTCTTGGTTAGAGCTCATAGTCTGGCGGCTTTTGTTAATCTTATGCTGGCCGTTGTTTTCGGAATACTGGTGTCTCTGCAATTTGTGGCACCTGATCTTTTTGGTGGTTTGCTGCCAAGCTGGGGTCGACTGCGCTATGTTCATACCCAGGGCATTATGTTGGGTTGGCTAGGAAACGCGTTTCTGGCTTTTCTTTATTACGCTGTGCCTATCCTCAGTGGCCGCCCAGTTTTCAGCCGAAATTTAGGGCTAATTCTTTTTTCCCTGTGGAACTTGGCGGTGATGGTGCCAGGGATCACCTTGGTGCTGATGGGCGTTAGCCAGCCATTGGAATGGGCGGAGTTTCCGCTGGTTGTGGACTTCGTAGTTATAGTCACTTTTGTATTAGCGGCTAGTCAATTTTTGCCGCCGTTTTTCAGTCGCAGCTTTGACAATCTTTATGTTTCAAGTTGGTACATCATCGGTGCGCTGGTGTTTACCCTGCTGTCTTATCCGATGGGAAACTTCGTTCCTGAGCTAGTGCCCGGCGCGGCGGGGGCCGCTTTTAGCGGCCTTTGGATTCACGACGCAGTAGGGCTTTTCGTGACTCCTTTGGCTTTGGCAGTTTTGTATTTTGTTGTTCCAGCAGCGACCGGAAAGCCCATATACAGTCATTTCCTCTCAATGATTGGATTCTGGGGTTTGTTTTTCATTTATCCGTTAAATGGTATCCATCACTATATCTATTCGGCCATACCTATGGCCGCGCAGACGGCCGCAATATTAGCGTCTTTCTTATTGGGTGTGATCGTAATTATTGTTGTATCAAATCTGATGCTTTCAATGCGCGGGTTTGGGTTTTTTCCGAGGGAAATAAGCCTTCGTTTCGCCTCGACAGGGATAGTTTTCTATTTGCTGGTAAGCTTGCAAGGGTCGTTGCAAGCGGACATGAGTTTAAATCAGCTTACCCACTTTACCGATTGGGTCATCGGCCATTCTCATTTAGCCATGTTGGGTTTTGCTACTTTTGCCGGCATCGCTGGAATCGTTCATGCTTGGCAGCGGTTGCCTGATGCGATCTACAACTTAAGGTTTTTGAACTGGTCCTATTGGCTTCTCACCGTCGGCATCACTCTGATGGTCGTCGATTTAGCTCTGGCGGGTCTGGTTCAGGGACGGCTATGGCAGGAAGGTGCACCGTGGATCGAATCCATCCGAGCCGCTGGCCCTTACTGGCTGATAAGATCACTCTGCGCAGTGCCAATTAGCTTGGGGTTTATTTTTTTGATTGCCGGGCTGGTCACAGGAATAGACCGCTATGCTATAAATTCGGCTGCGACGTCTTTATCGATTGAAGAAAGTGATATTTTTTCCGAGGATTTAGATGAAGCTTCAGATCGAAATTCGTTTAGTCCAGCATCACACCCGCTGCAGGCTCTACGAATGTCCTATCTTGTTGCGTCGGTTGCAGGTGTCGGATTTTTCGTTCTCTCAGTAACTCTTTTAGGCGTGCTGCCTTTTCAAGAACTTGAAAATCAAAGCGCAGCGTTGGCGCCGGCTCAAGCTTTGCTCCTTTCTCCAAGTGAGGTGCGCGGTAAAGCTATCTACGCCAGCGAAGGTTGCGCTTACTGCCATACTCAACAGATTCGCTATACCGATGCCGATATGAAGCGCTTTGGCGCGCCGATTTTGGCATGGGAAGGGCGAATGGATTACCCCCATATGCTAGGCACGCGAAGGATTGGGCCAGACCTAGCGAGGGCTGCTTACTCTAGGCCGGCTCAATGGCATTTAGCTCATTTATTTGCGCCTCGCAGTGTGGTGCCGGAATCGATTATGCCGTCTTATCCAGAGTTCTTTGAGGGCAGTCCGCTGAAGCCTAAGCAAAAAGCCTTAGATCTAGTCTCTTACCTTGAAACTTTAGGCCGCGAAAGAGAGCTTGCTTGGCCAGAGGGAGATACGTTGGCAGTAGAAAAGACAGAAGATGCGATGGCGCTAATGTCTCTCAACGCCCCTAAACTTAATGCCCACCCAAATCGCACAAGACCCTTTGAAGGAACGCCAGAATTGCCAGAGGCAAGCAACCCCGTGTTGGCGAGTGAGCTTTGGACGTTAAACTGTAGCGGGTGTCACGGCAGTCAAGGAAAAGGTGACGGTCCGGCGGCAGCTTGGCTCGCCCCTAAGCCGATTAATTTGAGTCAACATGAGTATTCGCCAGATTTAATCGCCGACATTCTTTGGAATGGAGTTCATGGCTCTTCCATGCCGGCATGGCGAGACTTAAGTCCTTCTCAGTTGGCTGAATTGGCTGCTCAAGTGAGTAGGTTTAGCGAGGTTGAGTCCTCAATAGCCAACAGTAAAATATTGCACTCCGGTCAGACGGTGTTTATGACTCACTGCGCTGAGTGTCACGGTGATGAAGGCGACGGGAATGGCTTTGCGGCTGATAGTTTGCCAATACCCATTAGACCATCAGACTTTACTCGAGAGCGTTTGACTCATGCAGAAAGTTTGCGGGTGCTTCGATCAGGTGTAGCAGGTTCGGCAATGGCTCCTTGGGGCGATAGATTGACGTCGGCTGATATGGAAGCTGTCAGTCATTACCTTAGGTCTTTGTATAAATCGCCAGCGGGAGAATCCGCTGATGATTAGCACATTGATCGTATTGTGCAGCCTTGGCTTGGGATTGATATTTGTTCTGGCATACTGGCTCTCGCCTAAACTAAGAAAAAAAGTCGAAGAGCCTAAGCATGTATTTATGGAACAATTGGTACGGCATAATCGGTCAATTGAGAGAAAAGTGAGAGTCCGAGGAGAGATTGATAATGCTAAATAAGCAAAAGGGTTTTAGCCTTTGGTTGGCAGTGTCAATGGGTTCTATTGCGGGCATAGCGGTTGTACTTTTGGCTGTTTGGCTGTCTCCTATAAAAAGTTTTACTATTGGACCCCAAATTGAACCCAGCATTGAGTACGGTCGGCGCTTGATTCGTGAAACTGCAGCCCTTATGGGGCCTGGTCATGAAGATCCGGAAATGCGCTTCTCAGGCACCTATATGGATTGTGCGTCCTGTCACCTTGATGCTGGCGCGCGGCCGGGGACTTTATCGCTATTGCAAGCTACGAGTCGCTACCCGCGATTTTCTGGAAGAGATGGCAACGAGCGTGACCTGAGGGATCGAGTAAACGGCTGTATGACGCGGAGCATGAACGGTACAGAGCTATCCCGGGACAGTACAGAAATGCGTTCCATTGTAATGTACATTAACAATCTGAATGCACAATACGCGGTGATGGGACAGTCCAAGCGCGAGCCTAACGAGCCTCCTGCGTTCGTTGAGCCTGATCGAGGCGCCGACATTAGTGCAGGTCAAATCGTTTATCAGCAGCGCTGTGAGGTCTGCCATGGGAGTGACGGTCAAGGATTAGCCGCTGCAACTGCAAAGAGTGAGGGTTATTTGTTCCCGCCGCTTTGGGGTTTTGACAGCTTCAACAATGGCGCGGGCATGACTCGAATCCTCACCGCCGCTCGATTCATAAAAGCGCGGATGCCTTTAGGGCAAGAAGATTTGACTGACGATGAAGCCTACGACGTTGCCGCGTTTGTGAACTCTCATGAAAGGTCCCAGCGCGCCAATTTGGAATTGGACTATCCTGATCTAACCAAGAAAAGGATAGATAGCCCATACCCTCCTTATGCTGACGACTTCCCAATTGAACAGCACCGCTTGGGTCCATTTAAGCCTATTCGTGAATACTATGAAAATCTCAGCAAACTTTAGTTTAAGTAAGCGCGCAAGGATTCACGCTTTCCATCAAGTCAGGGGGTTATTTTTGCTTTCAGATAAATAGAAACTTTGTCTGACTCTCAATTACTAGCCGGCATAAAGTAAGCTGTACCCATACTCTTGAGAGCGAGTAGTCGCTATGACGCCCGCCGCTACATACCGGCTGTTGGTTATGTTGTTTGCTCTTAAGTCTTGATAAACCTCTTCCACAGAATTGCTGCTAACGCCTGCCAGTCTCCCGGCCATGGCTCGAGTCGCCTTGTTGCATATGACGAAGCTAACGCCTCTGGCGATTAGAGAGTCGATAGTATTGCCCTTATTAAAAAAGTCACTGCGGGCCTGATTTAATGGATTACTTGTAAAGCTTTCGTCGCTGCGAGGGTCTTTGAAATCCAGGAAAGTGCTGAAAAAATTGCCATACTTAGCCCATATTGAATCATTGTATCCAAAGGGCGTTGACTGGTGGCGAAAGCATACAACTAATCCGTAGTCAGACTCGTTACCAGCATAGTCTTCGGCATGAGCAAACAAGATATTATTCGCATAGTTAAGTGCGGTTATGCCGCCTAAGGTGGTAGAGGAATCTATAAATGCCCTATGCTCAGAGGGGACATCCAACCAAGCGTCTTGCGCATGTCTGACAGGCGTGAAACGCGTTTCACTGTTATCTGCAGCCCTTGCTGTCGAGGCTAAAGTGGCGCCAGTTGCAACTACGCCTACTCCAGAAAGAAACCGACGCCGTGCTTTGCTATCCATAGATTTAGTGCTCATTTTTTATCTCCTGATCGATAAGGCGTGTAAATTGGCCTGTTTTGAAAGGGCGTAAATTGTGTTTGAAACAGGAACACCTCGTCTGCCCAGATGGTGTGATATTAACTCATTAGCTGTGCTAATGTGATTCACTTATGTTGTTTTTAGGCCCTATAATAGATTTCGATTTCAGCAAACTTTATTGCATTCTAGAAATAAGCTAAACAACAACGAACAGGCCCATCATGCCACCGTCCTCATGCGCTAGAATTTGGCAGTGATTCATTCAAAGGGTTCGGGCGTTAGAAAAATTTTCAAAGCGCATGACAAACTTCACCGTTTGACCGGGACCCGCTTTCACTGATTCCTTGAAATCCATTTCATTTTCTTTCATGTCACAAAAGTTGGATGAGAGAATAGGTCGACCATTGGGAGGGTAATACTTTATCTTGCTGACGCTTAACTTTCGGTCTGAACAATCGTCGGCAAGGTCGGTAGTGATTTCTGGAGGTTTTGAGTTAGAGTATTTTACACAATAGTTGGCGCAGGGCCATCAACGACTCTTTTATAGCGGTCGATCAGCGGGCTTAAACGGAGCCGTTTTCTGGCGAGCGAACCTTGACGAGAAACCCTGCGAACCAAAAAGTGTTCCTATTCGCCTGCCATGAAGGCAATTATCTTTGCGCTCGAAAACTAGAGGCTATCACTAGTTAGTTTAGTAATGAGTTCTTTCAGTCGCTGCCAGCTTAGCGGTATTAACTATGCTGGCAGCGGCACTGGGTTGGCGATGGGGCGCTAGGCTAGTGAGGTAGTAGTAAGTTAGCGAAGGAGCAAAAGCGGCCGGCTAGAACTCAACAGCATTTTCACTGTCATGCTGCCTAATACCCATTCTCTAAGTCGAGTATGGCTAAAAGCACCCATCAATGTTAAGTCTATATCGTGTTCATCCTGATAGCTGCGCAAGGTTTTGCTGGGTTCACCTTCTAGTGTCACCGCGGTGACGGTGTGACCGGCATTTTGCAATTTACTTGTAGCAGCATCTTGTAGCGCCGAGGTCGTACTTGGTGATTCGCCTACTGTCACGAGGTGCACCGGCAAATGAGTGAATCGCTGGCTGTTGACCAGTAACTCTAAGGCCTTGCCGGAGGCTTCGCTGCCGTCGTATGCCAGCATTATTTTTTTAGGTTCTTTGAAATCGCAGTTCACCACCAGAATAGGGCGATGTAACGCGCGGATGCTCGCTTCTAGATGGCTGCCTAAATGATGCTCATCCTGGGCATGTTCTTCGCCTCGAACACCGAGAACTAAAAGGCGGATATCGTTTTCCATGGCGATCAAAGATTCTGTTAGGCCGTCATGTCGCTGCTTTAGCGTGGGCGCGGCTATTCCCGCTGCGATAACACGTGCCTTTGCAGCATCCAGCATGAGCTTGCCTTGTTCGATCAACAATTTGTTTCGTTGGGCCTCAATTAAGGTCAGCTCTTCTAACAAGTTCTCACGACTGTCCAGGCCAATAGTGCCAGATAGATCCGAGGATGCTGCATTCTCAGAGTGCTCAAGGTTATGGAGCAATGCCAAGGGAGCCGACATGCTTAAGCTGAACCAGGCAGCATAGTCACAAACCGCAGAGCTATATCTAGAGCCGTCGATGCAGGCTAGCACTTCTGTAATCACTGTATTTTCAGTTTCATTGCTCATTAGTGTTCACCTAATACTTTATCTATTTCTTCGGGTTTGTCGTGGACACCAAACCTGTCAATGATAGTTTCGCTCGCTTCATTCAGGCCTCTCACTTCTATTTCAGCGCCTTCTCTTCGGAATTTTATAACTGCTTTGTCTAGTGCGCTGACCGCAGTTATATCCCAAAAGTGGGCTCGATTTAAGTCAATAACCACTGTGCTAACGGCTTCTTTAAAATCGAACGCGCCGAGCATTTTTTCAGCGGAGGCAAAAAACACCTGCCCCACTACTTGGTAGCTGCGCTTATCTTGAGTCTCATCATACTTACTGGCAACATACATAAAATGGCCGACGCGATTGGCAAAAAACAAGGCCGCCAGCAATACTCCAGCCAACACACCATAGGCTAAGTTATGAGTCCATACGACAACGGTCACAGTCGTCAGCATGACTAAGTTAGAAGATAAAGGGTACTTCTTTAAATCTCGAATCGATGCCCAGTTAAAGGTACCAATAGACACCATTATCATTACAGATACTAGCACTCCCATAGGAATCATCGATACTTGCTCTTCGAAGAAGACAACCATTAAAAGTAATACGGTGCCGGCGACTAAAGTGGATAAGCGGCCTCGGCCTCCTGATTTAATATTGATGACCGATTGACCAATCATTGCACAGCCTGCCATTCCGCCCAGCAGTCCGGCGCCTATATTGGCTATGCCTTGTGCCTTGCACTCACGGCTTTTATCACTGGGTGTATCCGTTAGATCGTCGACGATGGTCGCTGTCATTAGTGATTCTAATAGGCCTACAACCGCCAGACCTGCGGAATAAGGGAAAACAATCTTCAGGGTTTCCAGGGTAAGCGGTACATCTGGCCAGAGGAATATTGGTAGCGTATCAGGCAGCGCCCCAAGATCGCCGACAGTGCGGATATCTAAACCCAAGTATGTGCTCGCGGCAGTAAGCGCTAAAATTGCGAGTAGGGGAGACGGTAGGGTTTTGTTGATAAGCGGAAACAGATAAATGATGCCCAAACCCGCAGCTGTGACGGCATAGGTATGCCAGCTGACATCCGTCAGCTCAGGCAGTTGGGCAAGAAAGATCAGGATGGCTAGTGCATTCACGAAGCCGGTTACTACCGAGCGAGAAACAAAGCGCATGAGCTCGCCAAGTTTCATATAGCCCGCTATTATCTGCAAGACACCGGTAAGCATCGTCGCGGCAAGCAGGTACTGCAGTCCATGGTCTTTTACTAACGTTACCATTAGCAGTGCCATGGCGCCGGTTGCAGCGGAAATCATGCCAGGCCTGCCACCGAGTATCGAGGTCAGCACGGCAATACAAAAAGATGCGTATAAGCCAACCTTTGGGTCGACCCCTGCAATAATAGAAAAGGCGATAGCTTCTGGAATTAACGCGAGGGCAACAACAATGCCCGCTAGGGAATCGCCACGAACATTCCCGAGCCAATCTCGCCGGGTAGAAGACAACAACATAGGGAACCTCAGTAAAGGATGGTCTCTTTTAATTGAACAGATAATCCGAACGTTGCAATTGATATTTGCCGACCATAAATAGATAAGGCTGCGCTTTAGTTACCGATGAAAGGCTAAGCGGAGTGACAATTGATGTGAACTGCGACGTTTGGGGGGAGCGCATTATAGAGGTATAGGAAGAGTTCTGCTAATGATAAAGCGGAAAGTTAAGATCAAAGCCTAAGACTCGTGGGTCTGACAAAATTAAGGTCCAGAACTCAGTTGTTCAATGCCGGAGTCTTAGATGAGCTCAAACGCTTCGAGAAGTCATAATGAGTGGTTGTGCTAGAAGGATGCGGCTGCACTAAAGACAATCGGATTAAAGAAGTAAGGCCGATAACGTCCAGCTCAACGATTTCTCCTGTACGGGTCATTCAATCTCACCTATGTCATGATATCTAACGAGGCTGTGAGCGTTAATAGTCGAAGTCACAGAAAAGTCTAGAGCCCTAGCCCGGGAGATATTTTTAGATGGGTTTTCAGATCAGTTATCGGTGTTCTCTGTAAAAAAAGGGGTTTCGTTCGGAAAAGGCGATCACAGCCATCGGTATAATTCATTGTACTGTTTGATATCAAAACTCTATTGTAAATGATTCTATATCGGTATTAATAAGCTCTTAAGTTAAATTGAGTGGCTATTTCAGCCATGAATAGGAACGAACGTGTTTTTACCCGAAACCTTAAAGGAGGCATTTTAAATGCTTAAAAAAACCCTATCTGTACTGACAGCGCTGACTATTGGCTTATCCCCATTGGCGTCAATCAGTCCCGTGTTTGCCCAAGATGGAGTGGCGTCAAACGACTATTGGTGGCCGAACCGCCTTAGCCTTGAGCCGCTACGAAATAATTCTCCCGCTTCTGACCCTATGGGCGAGGAATTTGACTATGCGGCCGAGTTTTTGAGTCTCGACTTGGACAAGCTAGTCGCAGATCTTGAGGAAGTAATGACGACATCTCAAGATTGGTGGCCAGCGGATTACGGTCACTACGGCCCTTTTTTCATTCGCATGGCTTGGCACAGCGCCGGGACTTATCGGGTCAGTGATGGCCGCGGTGGTGCCTATGGTGGGATGCAGCGATTTGCGCCACTTAACAGCTGGCCGGACAACGCGAACTTAGACAAGGCACGCCGATTGCTATGGCCTATCAAGCAACAATACGGCAGCAAAATTTCTTGGGGTGATTTAATGGTTCTAGCAGGCACTGTTGCTATGGACTCTATGGGTTTCGAAACCTATGGTTTTGCAGGTGGACGGGTTGATGCATGGGAAGCCGAAGAAGTTTATTGGGGCCCAGAAGGTGAATGGCTTGCTGATGAGCGATACAGCGGAGACCGAGACTTAGAGCAGACTCTTGCTGCCGTACAAATGGGTTTGATCTATGTAAATCCTGAAGGTCCAAACGGAGTTCCAGACCCACTATTGGCGGCTAACGACATTCGCGAAACATTTGGCCGCATGGCGATGAATGATGAGGAAACAGCTGCATTAATTGCCGGTGGACATACCTTTGGCAAGGCTCACGGCGCAGCAGATCCATCTGAGCACGTCGGTGTGGAGCCTGAAGCTGCAGGCATCGAAGCGCAAGGCCAAGGCTGGAAAAATAGCTACGGGAGCGGCAATGGTGCTGACACTATCACTAGTGGTCTTGAAGGGGCTTGGACAATGAGTCCAGCTACTTGGACCAACAACTATTTAGAAAACCTTTACGCTTACGATTGGGTGCAAACAAAAAGTCCAGCTGGAGCGACCCAATGGATTCCTGCCAATGGTGCTGCATCGAACTTAGTGCCAGATGCACACGATTCAGCAAAACGGCATGCGCCTATTATGTTCACTACTGACATCGCCCTCAAATTGGATCCTGCCTATAGGGAGATTACTTCTCGCTGGTTAGAGAATCCTGAGCAGTTTGAAGTAGCCTTTGCGAAGGCATGGTTTAAGCTGACTCACAGAGACATGGGTCCCAGCACAAGATACTTAGGCTCAATGGTTCCTGAAGACAAATTAGTTTGGCAGGACCCAGTTCCTGAGATTGACTATGCGTTAGTTAACGCACGTGACATCAGGCGCTTGAAATCTGCAATTTTGGAGTCAGGTTTAAGTATCCCTCAACTGGTCAATACTGCCTGGGCATCTGCGTCTACTTTCCGCTCAACAGATTCTCGCGGCGGTGCAAATGGCGCGCGGATTCGTTTGGCGCCTCAGAAAGATTGGGATGTTAATCAACCAGCTGAACTCGCTCAGGTACTGGCGGTATTAGACGGTATCCAAAGTGAATTCAACAGCGGTCGTTCAAGTCGAAAAGTCTCGATGGCAGACCTAATTGTTTTAGCCGGTTCTGCAGCTATTGAGCAGGCCGCTGAGCAAGCAGGTTACGATCTTGAAGTTCCATTTACGCCTGGTCGCGCCGATGCAACTCAAGAGCAAACCGACGTGAATTCTTTTGCCGTGTTAGAGCCGAGTACAGATGGTTTTCGCAACTACATTTCCAGTGGCAACAGCCGGCCGCCGGTAGAATCACTTATAGATTCCGCCGATATATTGAACTTAACTGTGCCAGAGATGACAGTGTTGGTTGGCGGCATGCGAGTGCTTGATGCAAACATAGGTCAATCTGCCCACGGTGTTTTCACTGACCGCGCCGGCACTTTGAGCAATGATTTCTTTGTGAATTTGTTGGATATTTCCACTCAGTGGACCAAGGCTAGCGGCTCTGAGGAGATTTACGAAGGACGCAATAGTACTACCGGTCGGGTTAAGTGGACTGCAACTCCAGTTGACCTAATCTTTGGGTCCAACAGTGAACTGCGTGCCATTGCTGAAGTCTATGGAACAAGCGATTCGGACGAGAAGTTTGTTCAAGATTTCGCAGCGGCTTGGACTAAAGTGATGGAACTTGATCGCTTCGATCTGTAATTAGTTAATGTCATTGAGAGGCTTTTTAAGAGCCTTTCGATAACTGATCCAATTTTCACAATAAAAAAGCGGCGGCATCAAAGATGCTGCCGTTTTTTTTGTGCTGAATGTTCTGCGCTATAGTCAAAGTCTCGTCGCTGTTGTGGATCTATAGGAGTTTTAGGATCTAAAAATTTTCTATTGATATAGAAGAAAAAAGACTACCCCATCGAGTGTGATTAATCAGCGGCTATAGAGCTTTAAGCTGGTGGAGAATTCGCTTTA
Source organism: Gammaproteobacteria bacterium (assembly GCA_963854625.1). Classification (GTDB taxonomy): domain Bacteria; phylum Pseudomonadota; class Gammaproteobacteria; order Pseudomonadales; family Pseudohongiellaceae; genus UBA9145. The sequence goes on from CAWKZY010000010.1 coordinate 41,704, forward strand.
CCCTGAAGCTGCTTTGCCGAGGGTGTGTCTGCCTATAAATACATAACACAGCTTTCACCTTAATTTCTTCCTCATAAATCCTTTCATCAGATTTCTTAAGTAGATCTTCCATAGCATACATAGACTCATCCGGGCTTGCCACGCCAAGAGAGATGCAGCTGTTCCTAATTCTACCTTCGCCTATTGAAACGGGTAGGCTTTCACAGCAACTCGCATTTTTTCTGCCAATAGTAGGCCGCCCTTAAATTCTGTCTTGGGCGCAGTACAAGAAACAAATCTCCACCTAACCTACAAATAAGATCGTCGGTTTTGACGGTCTCTTTTAGGCGGTGTGTCAACTTTTCAATACATAGTCTTCGGCAGCGTGACCAAACTCATCGTTGACCTCTTTAAAATCGTCTAAATCAATCATAGTAACTATTGTAGGAGCCTGATCTTTAAACCAATCATGCCAAATATCTGTCAACTGCAGCATGGCCTAACGTCAAACGCCGATTCGGTAAGCCGGTCAGCTGATCATCAAGTATAGGGTCTGTGATTCGACTCTTTGCTCTAACGACAGGTTTAACTGTCGCAATTTCTAGTTTGAGGAGGTGATTTGATTAGTGAGGTATTGGGCTGCTATAAACATTGATCTAATGGACCATTTTTTCCATGGATGCGTTTATCTAATGCCATCTATTGGCTTATTCCTACTGTGATGAGTCATACTTTCCTCGCTGCCAAGGATATGAAAATCTAGCCAATTCAGAAAATATTTAAGCAACAAACGGATTTTTGCAACTTTGCCTTCTTCAGCATTATTGGTGGTATTTCCAATTCCTTCGAAGAAATGATTGCGGTCTCTTTATGAGTGGAGATGTGCCCAAAGTGAATCCCTCTAGATTCCACCAATGCCTCTTCGCCGGCAAAATGTTATTTGGCATAGTCAGCTAAACGTCCGATGATTGCTTACAGATATTTTGGTTTGCTGTCGTTTTGGCTTTCGCATTACCAAGTTCTTTGATTAGATCGTCAGGCTTTCAGTGCTGATCATCTAAAGGCGTGACATCTGTTTCGTAGTAAGTGTCCCGATGGAATGGCTGCATTTATTAAGCCACCTCCTCAACTGCCAGTGATCAATCTTCAGCGTTCTCGTTAGGCGAGCCATCCTTGTTCCAATAACAAGGATAGACTTAGATCGCAGTGGCGCTAAAGAAGCTGAACAGAATCCACGCTGGGTCAAGATTTTCCGATCTAAACTGGTCTCCTTTCAAAAGTGTGATCTAATACCCTTGAAGACCCCTTCACTGCTTACTTGTCAACAGCTGGCTTCGGTAAGGAAAAAACTATAGCAATATCAGAGAGGTACACAATGTCACAAAATTCCACCTATCTTCAAATGTTCTCAACTGTTTCCGATACCGGAGAACTGCGAATGGAGCTGAAAGAACAGGAAATGCCTGTTCCTAAAGAAAATCAGGTTTTAGTTAAAATAGAAGCGACTCCAATCAACCCCTCTGATCATGGTGTGATGTTCGGCTGGTCTGATATGCCTAATGCAAAATCAACAGGAACGGGAAAAGACACAGTGCTGACGGCGCCTGTTTCTGAGCAAGGTCTTCGTGTAATGAAGGCAAGGGTAGGACAGTCGCTAGCGGTTGGTAATGAAGGTGCAGGAACGGTAGTTGCCACTGGCGACAGCGACTTGGCTAAAAGTCTGAATGGGAAAGTTGTCGCGGTAATGGGTGGAGGCATGTACGCACAATATCGCTGTATCGATGCTTCGGCCTGTTTGCCACTTTTAGCAGGCGATACAGCGAAAGATGGGGCATCTTGCTTCGTTAATCCGCTGACTGCACTTTCTATGATCGAAACTATGAATATGGAAGGCCACACAGCGCTTATTCACACTGCAGCTGCATCGAACCTTGGCCAGATGTTGAACCGTATTTGCAAAGATGGAGATGTGGATTTGGTGAACATCGTGCGTAAGGAAGAGCAAGTCGCTCTCCTAAAAGGTATGGGTGCAAAGTATGTGGTCAATAGCAGCGCTGAGACTTTTATGGCAGATTTAACTGACGCAATACATGCGACGGGTGCGACTCTTGCGTTTGACGCAACCGGTGGTGGAATGTTGGCATCCAACATTCTTTCCTGCATGGAAGCCGCTGCCGCTCGAACTCCTGGCGCTTACAGCATCTATGGCTCTGTTAAGCATAAGCAAGTGTATCTTTATGGTGGCCTTGATACTTCAGCTACCACTCTAAATCGTGGCTATGGTATGGCTTGGGGCGTCGGTGGGTGGTTGTTGCCTAACTTCCTAGCTAAGGTAGGCTTAGAAGTGGCGACTCGTCTGCGCACCCGTGTGGCTAATGAGTTAAAAACTACCTTTGCGAGCCATTACACCAATGAAATTTCATTGGGCCAAGCCTTGCAGGCGGACGTGGTTGGTGAGTACAACTCTAAGGCTACAGGTAAGAAATTCTTAATCTGCCCGCAGAAGTAGTGTTTATTTAAGGGTAGTTTTAAAACCCAAAAAGGCCAAGGGGATTTGATTTCTCTTGGTTTTTTTTTGCAGATAAGCCCTTGGCAAAAAGGGGGCATTTTCGTTGGGAAATGTTGAAGAAACCCCCGCTCTCAATACACATCATTTAGCGTGCTTCTTTACATTATTCTTTCTGTAATCTCGCACAGTAAGAAGTAATGGTGCCATCGACCATCGACGTATAGCAGTACTCAAAACTATTTTCATCTTTGAACCAAAGCTGGCCATGGCCGCCTAATGAATCGATAAAAAGGCCCTGCGTTCCTGTGGAGCGAATAGAGCCATAGACATGAATGGGTTTGGCATTACTGGCCATATTTGAAAGCCGCGAGGAGCCTATGAACACCTCTCCATCTTGCGCCACAATGGTCAGTGTGATGTCTACTTCTCGGATTATCACTCCCCCAACTTGCAACCGAATTTTATCGAGGTTAGGTGACTCAACTATGCGAATTTGGCCTTTCCAGACACCGGTCATTTCTGGGTATTGTTGGGCACTGAGAGATATGGGCAGGACTAAAGCAAAAAAATAACAGACGTATTTAGAAAGCGTAACCATCTTCGACCCCCTACAAATTGTTATATAGGTTGGGTACTTCAGAACTTCGCCCAAAGACACATGCAATTTTAGTATAAGCCTATTGGCTAACAAATGAGACAGCTTTATTTTTCATCTTTGGGGTGAATATATTGCTGTCTTCATCCTACTCATTAACTCTCTCCTCTTTTTCCCTTATGCGGTTGGCTATGGGGCCTTGCATTCAGAGAAAGCTGATCGATTAGTTTTTTTTGGCGGTAGCCTACGGTCGTAGTCAGGCGTCAGCGGTACCTTCACAGCTGGCTGTGCCTGGGCCCGCTTTCAGCAAGCAATCAAGAAAAGATTTTGATGATCACTGGAATTGGCAAATCGAGTGCGGGAATCAATACGGCGCTTCTATAGCAAATGCAGTTTGGAGCGCTATGCTTGAATCAGACCCTGTCTGAGCAACTTGCTGGGCGGACGGACGTCGAGCACCGCGAACTACAGTCTGGGGTTGGGGGTAAAGATGTTAACGGTGTAACCGGTCACCCAATACTGTTAATGGCACCGGCTCATAATAGGGAAGTACCGCCGAGGCGCCTTCGCGAGCGTTATGAAGGTTAAGGTTCTAGCAGTAAAGTACTTTTGGATTTAGCATGCTCTTCTCACAAGGCCATGTGGGAAATAAACAAGCTCATTTTATTTGATGCATCCGAGGAACGGTTGCGCAGCGGAAATGCCGATGGCGAAAGTAACAATGAGATTTGCAGTGGATATTGGCAGGTAAGCAATGGCTCTAGCCCCGCCTGGCATCGATCTTTCTCGGGTTCGATGTGCCTCCTTTGTTTGGAGTGATCGCTGAAGGTAGCAACGATGGGGCTATGTGGAGAGCGAGCCGAGCTGAAAACCTTGTATTTCTCATGGCCCTCGAATTACACTGGATTCGCCCGTTTGAATGTGGAGATCAAAAAATTTCCGGAGCCCGGCATTCATAGATTGAAACCGATCTGTGAAGGTTTTTACTAGGCCGACCTCGAGATTGAGGAGGCTGGGAATAACTAAAATAAAAACAAGGAATCCCGCGATGTTAATAAGCGTAAATGCTAGCCGATGTCTTCGAACCCTATTCTTGCCTGTGACTATTTTACTGATACTCAGCTGTCAGCCAGAACCGCTTTCTACGCCTGCAGATGCAGGCCTGACTCAAGTTGAGACTTCCAACTCGCAAAAGCAAGGGTTTCTTGGTTTGCCACCTTCCCCCACTGAGCCTTTTATAATTAATACCTTCGAAATGGACCGAGTAAAAGTCGTCCCAATTGTTACCGGACTTGCTAACCCTTGGGGAATGGCTTTTCGTCAAAATGGTGACATTTTAATCACTGAGCGCTACACCGGCAAACTCCTTGTAGTTCGAGAAGGTCAGCTATTGGCTGACGAAGTTAGCGGTGTCCCAGAAGTTTATTCCGATGTTTTTCGGGCCGGTTTAATGGCAGTGGCAGTGCACCCTGATGATGATCAAATTGTTTATCTGACCTACACAAAAGCAATAATTCATGAGGATGAGCCTAACCAATCGGTCGCCCTAACCAGAGCGCGCCTGGTGGAAGGTAGCCTCACCGATGTCGAGGAAATATTTGTTGCAAAGGGCGTTGATAGTGCTATCGCAGCATCGGCCTTGTTATTTACAGCGGATAAAAAGCTGATAATGAGCGTGGGTGGAGCCTATGTTTTTGCGGCAACAGGCGAATACGCTCAAGATCCAGACGTCCACTATGGGAAGCTGCTGCGCTTAAATGACGATGGCAGCGCGGCGGATGATAATCCCTATTTTAGCAGTGGAGAATACTTGCCTGAGGTCTACTCAATTGGACATCGCAACCAACTAGGTCTTGCGGTTCATCCTGAGACCGGCGATCTATGGGCAAGTGAAAATGGGCCTCAGGGTGGCGATGAGGCAAATATTATTCAGGCAGGTGCAAACTATGGCTGGCCGCTGGTGTCGTTTAGTCGCCAGTATCGGGGAGACTGGGTTTCCCCGGCGCCATGGCGTGCTGAATTTGAATCCCCCACTGTGATGTGGTGGCCGTCAATAGCGCCGGCGGGCATTACTTTTTACGATGGCGAGCACTTTCCTAAGTGGAAGGGGAATTTGTTTGTTGCATCGCTGCTTGAAGGCAGAATTCCTCATACCGGGCACTTGGAACGTATTGTTTTTAATAGCCGTGGTGAAGAAATAAGAAGAGAGGGTCTGCTGCGTAATCTTCGTCATCGAATACGTGATGTCCAGCAGGGCCCAGATGGCTATTTGTATGTTCTAACGGATGAAGCGGATGGAATGCTGTTGCGACTAGAGCCGACACTAGACTAACAGTTGGGAGCGCGTTAGATGCCAGGCTAGATTAAGCGAGGGATGTAAGTAAATGAGAGAGTGCGGTCGTTGTTCGTTCTTTTCTTATTTCCTGTTTCTGTATTTCTAATTCATCTTGGCAGCTGTGAATGCCGTATTAGACCACTCCCATCGACAAAATTCTGATTCATATCAGAACAGGCTTACTCGAAGCCTGCATCCTGGGGTTTGCATACACTGTGATCAAAAAAGATTAATATGCTAACTAACCGTTCTAATTCATAACAAGCGCCTCTTCTTTTTGCAGTTAAATTTATAAATTCACACACGCAGGTTATTGCGAAGACGGCATAGGCTTACACTCCTTTGGTGCAAAACTTAATCAAAAGCGGAGAGGCTTGGTAAAATGACTATTAATGATTGAAATTTATATGACCAAGAGTATCTCTGTAGACAGCGAGTATGGTCAATAGTGGGTGAAAGACCGGGTTCTCGAAGAATTAAGGGGAGAGCCTGAGGCAGCCCTTGAAGATGTTAGATATGCCCCTAGTCAGGATTCGCCAAGGGGTATATGGCGATTGTATTACCTGCGATGAAAAAATTGATTTCAAACGATCGTGGGTTACCCCAAAATCATTACATTGCGTACCCTATACTGAAAACTTAACGTAAAAGGCCGCGAAACCAATAGGATTTAGCTTAGGCAAAGTTTACTAATTCCCCAGTTTCACCTAATCTTTTTTTGCCTGTAACCTCGCTCTTGTAGAGGCGGTCGTTATTGTCATTATTTCTAGAGCCAGCCTTAAATTTACTACCCCAATGACATTTAGTAAGCTAGCTGCCTGAAAAACCAAAAAAAGGCAGGCATCTTTCGCTCTAACTTCGACTGCGCTTTGGACAACATGCACGAAGTGTTTTGGAGGCAAAGATACAACACTGCCAAGACAAGGGGTTTAGCGAAAAGCGTGAGCTTGTAAGACGGGTCCCTCTGTAATTCTTTTGAAAGCAGTAGCGAAGTTTACCTGTTTGCCTTGAAAATATCGTTAGGGTCATCTGACTATACGCAAAAAATATCTATGAAAACGAATCTCCTTTGCAGAGTCTGCGGGAATATTGGGAGGCGATTGCCTGTTTCGCCGCAGACAAGCCGTGAGCTAGTGGTTACATAATTTCAGCCGCCACCGTCTGGCAGTAGGGCGATAAGGAGGTTAGGCTGAGTATCGCTACTGCTTGCAGCGTGACTGAAAAATGATTATGAAAGTGCACTGTATCAAGAGATCGCACTAGCTCGAATTACAGTAGGCGCCTGCGCAATTCCTGCGTCATAGCACTCAAGGTATTCGTGTTTTATCGCCCATGAATTCGAGTAAGCGAAAAATGTTGTTGCCGGTGCCGTGTCTATGTTGGACGACTACTTGGTCTAATCTGAAGATTTAAGTGCTTAGATTTACGAGCCTAGCCGATACCTTAAACGAAACGCGAAGAAATCAACGATAGGCTGATTCCAAGTCTGCGCAAACAAATCTGCATAGCTGTCAAAAGAGTCTCTGGGTAGATTGCTGCCGCGGGTATACACCAAAAATAAATCAGAAAGCGGCGCTATCTCCCAACGATAGCGAGCCTGAAAAGTCATTCGACTCACGACGAAGCTGTCGCTAGTGTTGGTGGGCTTTTCGACGGGGGCTAGAAATTCAACAGAGTCGCTGTTTGCTTGCCAGAATCGATCTTCATAAGCCTTTAGGCCGTTGTACTGCATAGTAAGCCGAATTTGTTGGCGAGGACCTAAAAAGTAGTTGACCTCCATATTTGGAGCCCATTGGTGAGCTTCAAAGCTTGTGTAAGCCCCGTTTTCTTTGTAAACCAGCAGTGCCTCTTGATCGGTATAAGCTAGGTTCAGCTGCGATGAGAAGCGGTCAGTAGGTCTCCAAGTAATGCCGGCACTGCTATTGATTTGAGCCGGGCCTAGGTCATCAGTATCCCACTGTATTCCAAAATTTAACGCGAGCGATTTGGTAGGGTCGCTTTTGTAATTAAGTATTAGGGCTTCCCGAGTGGGCACTCGGAATGAGCCGGTGCCTCGGCCGAGACGATCATCAACGCGCTGAGGAAATACTCTCGCTGAAACAGAAAAAGTATCGTTGTTTAAAAAATTGTAATCCTGGCTTGCAAATATCCCAAAGCGAACCGGCCTGCCGTCAGCGTTCCATTGATTGACTGAGACAAAGGTCGTACTGCGGGAGCGCAGACCTTCAATGCCGGATTCGAATACATTGTAGTTGTAATCAAGGTTTTGCTGATCGTTGCGAGATAAAAAACCCAATTCGTTGATGTTCAGTTCCTCGTCAAAGTAAGTTGCTCGGAGAGTGTGCTGCCTGCCTCTGGCCGGGCGAAACCTGATATCGGCGATGCCGCCGTAGCCGGTTTCGCTATTTACATCACTGCGCATGAGGCTAGAGTCAAAAATCAACCGATTATCGGCAGAGAAATAGTGACCATCGATGGCATTTACTGTGTCATCTACATCGGGGTGGTCAACGTGAGTTCCCATCCACCCTATGCTGCGCCGGCCTCCCGCTCCGGTGTCTTCATATAGCAATCGCCCAACGATGAAGTCCCGACCCGCGGAGTCTATTCGGACTTCTTCACCATTTTCCCTTATGCCTCGAATTGCAAGATCATTCTCCGAAGCTATCAACGTGCCGTAACGCAGTTTGCCTCTTTGGCCGGTAAACTTTGCCGCGCCAAGAAGATCAGTTGGTGCGCTTAAATCTGTTGGTGCGACGGCTACCCCGTCAGGCACGTTAAATATTGCGGCGCCGCCTATGCGACGTGTATTGACTAGCTGAATTGGTCCGCCAGGTCCTCCAGGGGTAGTGTGTCTTGGGTGAGTAACAAAGATATCCTGACCTTCAAGAAAAAAGTCCCGTTGCTCAGCGAAGAATTGTTCGAACGCGGTCAAATTTACCACCACATTATCTGCTTGCACACTGCCAAAATCAGGATTTATGGTGGCGCTTACTTGAGTGCTAGTTGTGGGGCGCCAATAGATATCAGCACCGATTTTGACCTTTTGCTCATTACGAATGCCATCGAAGACTCCCCCAATAAAAGGGAAATAAGTAAGCTGTTTTCTCGGCTCAACATTAGCTAGCTCGTATTTGGTGAATGCTGATAGATATTCATTTACTGTTCGCGGAAGCGCCGGATTGGACCAAGTGTCTCCATTTAAATGGCCGACTTGCCTTTCAAAGTACATGCCAAACACACGTTTTGCATTCGCCTGAGGCAAAGCCATCATAGCCCAAGGGATATAGATTTCCGCGCTCCAGCCATTTTCAAGCTCCTGAGTTCGACCATTCCAAGACCCATCCCACTGCATGTTCAACTGTCTCTCGGGAAGGATGGTTCCGTCGGTCATGGACTCGCCTAAATTTAGCCGGATAAAGTAGCCATACAAGCCTTCTCCTGAAGGATCGATGCCAACCACAAAGCCGTCTCGGGCAAGACGTGTGTCCCTCGTGGTCATGCGCGCCACTAACGACCCTGAAGGCTGAAAATTCATAGCGCCAATATACATGCCACGCTCGGTGGAGAACATGCGCACCTGTGTCTCATAAGGAGCGTCTGCGATGGTGTCCGGATCGACAACCTTCATTCCATCGATTATGGGAAGGTTTTTCCACACATCTTCATCGAGACTGCCGTCTAGGCGAAAATCAGAGGTTTCTTCAGTGAGTTGGGTGATTTGAGGTAGTTGAGTAAAAGCTGGGGGGCTTCCCAAAATCAACAATATGGTCAGAAATCTTATATTCAACGCTTTTGTCATATGGGCTCCCAGTGCTATTTCATATTACTAAAACCCGGAATGATCGTTTAGCACTTATTGTTATAGGGAAGTTAAGCTGCGAATTAATATAGTCTATTGTTATGCAAACATCTTACTTAGAGACAATTAGTTGCAATTTGAAGGTATGAAAAACTTAACTTAAGGTGGTGGCTTCAAGAACATTTGCTTTAGATGCGAGCACGTTAAAGATGTGTGCTCTAAAAATGCTGGTTTTAATAACGATCATTTTAATAACGAAGTTTCAAAAAATGCTGTTGTTGCATTGATCTTAGGCTGTGACATTCTTGGCGTTATCTGACAATTATAAGCTAGTGCTATGTATATGAAATTTGTAAAAGTTTTGGAATGGGCTAAACCTATTAAGAATGAAGGCGGAGGCATTAGGGGTAATAAACAGGCGTATGGGGGAGTAAAAGACAAGAGGAATAAAAGCGGTTATTAGGGGGGTGCTGAGGGAGATTAAGAATGAGCAAGAAGTCGTCACCAAGGAGTATCAACAGGCGTGCTTTTAAACGCAAGCCTGTTGACTGATTGCCCCGAGTTAGGCATTTCCCCAGAAATCTGTCTTGAGTTATTTATTTAGTTACTGCCTAGAGAGTTTGCCAGCAAGGTCAAAAATTCACTGAAATTAGCAAAGTCAGATGAGCTGCTACTTAATTGAGTTCCTCCACCGTGACCGGTAGTGCCAGAGCTCTTTGATAAAATATACTCAACAGCGTTTGTTCTAGATTGGATAAAAGTTTCAAATACGCCAAAATTATTAACGGCAGAAGAGGCGCTTTGGCGCTGATAGACCAGGCCGGTATTGCCGGCATTACCACCTTGTTCATGGCACGAAATGCAGCGACTGTTGATAATAGGCTGTTCAATATTCTGCTTAAAAAGAGCCAAGGATTGGGCTCTGAGCTCGGCGCTTGTTGCAATAACTGGATTAGGACCCAAGTTGCTGAGTTGGAATAACACTGGGTCGTTACTGGTTAGTGTTAAGTCCACAAAAAAATCGACACCATTGATAATCAAAGTTGGGATCTTTAAGACTGCTCCTTCAAGAAAAGGTGCGTTGGTGGTATCTCCTCCACTTGTTTCACTTGCCGCAGCTAAACTAAACGTTACCGGATCGCTGCCTAGCACTAAACTCAAGTCTACTGAGAATTGGGAAGTGCCGACTACAACAACCGGCATCTTGATCACAGTACCTTCAAGAGTTGCCCTTTGTGCAAAGGACGTTTCAATAAGAAAAGTGGCACACAATAAAAGGATGAGTTTTGAAATTAAAGGGTGTCGAGCATTCATTTGAATATGTTTCCGTTTTGGCTTAGTGGTGTTAAAACTGAATCTTGGTTATATCAGTAAAGTTAAAGTTTTTCTATAACCTCTTAGTGAAGTTTGAACTGATCGACAAAAGCGCCCAAATATCTCCAAAGATGGTGCTTCAAGTCGTATTTTTCAGTCGCGCTAACGCATAAAGCAGCGCGCCCAAAACTATCCAAAAAATTATTATTCCCCACTCTTGGGGCCAAATTAGCGCAGAGGGACTTCCTGGCAAATACAAAAACACTAGGCCAATTGAGAGAATCAGAGCGGTGATTCCGGTAGCAGACCCAAAGGGCACTTTGTATGGACGCTCTAATTCTGGCTCTTTTTGGCGTAATACAAGGAAAGATGCTGCTACAAATATATAGGCAACCACTATGCCTAATCCTCCTGCATTGACTAACCAAACTAGTGCTGGGCGGCCAAAGAAGGGGCTGATGATAGAGAGAGCGCCAATCAGTAAAATGGCGTTGGCAGGTGTGCGATATTTGCTGTGGAGTTTTCCCAGTGCAGGGGGCAACATGCCCGCATTGGCCAGGGCGTAAACGGCGCGACTAGCACCAACTATTAGTGCGTTCCAGCTGGTAATGATTCCCGCTAGGCCGGTAAGCAGTAAGGTAGTTTCACCTATTCCGCCATAAATCATGCCCATAGCTGTTGCAGTTGGCACCTCTGCTTCAAGCATGGCGCTATCGGATGCTAGCAAACCGACTCCAAAAATAATCAGCGCATACCACACGATAGCCATAAGTACGGAGAGCACGAGGGCCGAACCGATGTCTTTAAAGGGTAAGTCAATTTCTTCTGCGGCTTGGGGGATAATATCGAAGCCAACAAACATAAAAGGAACCATGACCAACACTATTGCAATGCCGCTAACGCCATCGACAAAAAGCGGCTCTATACTTGAAACTGATCCAGTAAGGCCTGCGCCCAAAAGAAAGATCGCTCCCACCACAAGAATGAGCACGACTACCGTAGTTTGAACAACAGCGACCGTCTTAACACCAAGTATGTTTAGAGTTGTCATCAGAACGGCTCCCGCTATTCCGGTAAGCACCCAAGTGAGGTGGACATCCCAGCCGGCGATAGTCCACAGATAAATTTTGTTTAGACCGGGCACTAAGGAGCTAGCTACAGTCGGTAATGCTACTGCTTCAAAAGCGATAACCGACATATAGCCCAAAATAATTGCCCATGTGCAGATGAAAGAAGCTTTTGCGCCTAGCGCCCGATCGCTGTAAACGTGTTCGCCGCCCGCAAAAGGTAGGGCCGAGGCCAGCTCAGCGTAAGTAAGACCTACAAGGGTGATGGCGGCACCGCCGGCCAGAAAAGCTGTGATCGCGCCCAAAGTGCCGGCAGACGTGATCCATACGCCGGTAAGCACCACCCAACTCCAGCCGATCATGGCGCCAAACGCGAGAGCTACAACATCGGCGCGCCCAAGAACACGCAGGAAACTGGTTTGATTAGTAGGGTCAGTCATTTGAATACACCAGCTTGCCATGAACAAAGGTTTGCTCTATCAAAACGTCCATGATTTGCTCCGGATCGATAGTTAGCAAGTCATCAGAAAGTACAATCATATCGGCGAACTTGCCTGGCTCTAAGGAGCCCTTGGTGTCCTCTTCGAAATTTAAATATGCGCCGAGTAGGGTGTAACCGCGGATAGCTTCAGCCATAGAGATGGCTTCGTCTGGACCGTAAACAGTTCCTGTCATGCCCTTGCGGGTCACGGCTGCATATAAGCCTACTAAAGGGCCTATAGGGAGGATATCGCTTGAAATGGCTACAGTAATGCCATGAGCCATTGGGGAGCGAATAGGGTTGTTGTGCTGTAAGCGCCAGCCGTCAAGGTTCTCCAAATAGCGACCTTCAAGGGTATAGGTGAAGTTAGGCTGTTGAGTAATATGAATAGCATGTTCGGCCATCAATTCCATAGTCAGCTCAGGGGGCCGCATAGAAAAATGGTTGAGGTAGTGGCGGTGATCAACGCGAGGGTTGCGCTCTAGGGTGTCGGCTAGTGTGTTCACCACCAATACAATGGCGGCATCACCGATTGCGTGAATTCCCATTTGCCAGCCGGCGTCATGGATTTCATTCAACAAAGCCACCAGCTCTGCCTCAGGCATATTCAAATAACCACGGTATTCACCCTGATTGACATAAGGCTCCAAAGTATAAGCGGCCGGCCCGGTAAAGCCGCCATCAGCAAACACCTTTATAGGGCCAATCTTGAGCATGTCGGTGCCACCCCCAACACGAGCCTTTAGGTTGTTAATGGCATCGGGGTCGCTCCATTGAAACTGAATAGTTGCCCGCGGAAGGGGTAGCTCAGGGTTTTCATACAATTCCTCAAACATCAGGTATTCATCGGGCCTTTTCGACGCGTCTGTAATGCTGGTGATTCCCTTTTCAAGCAAGGCGTTCAAATTGATTTCTAAGCTTGCGATAAGTTCTTCATAAGTGGAATCTGGAACCAATTTGCCCACGATTTCCTGACGCTCGCGAATAACACCATTGAGCTCCCCATCTTCTCCTCGCTCAATAACCCCCCCTTCCGGTTGCTCAGTCTCGAGGCTGATTTCCGCTTGCTGCAGCGCTAGCGTATTGACCACTGCGCTGTGACCACCAGCCCGGGTAAAGGTCACTGGATTAAGTGGTGCGGCTAAATCTAAATCACTTTTAAGAGGACGACGGCCTTCGTCCAATTCATCCTCTGACCAGCCATAGCCTGTGATCCATTCCCCCTCACCTATCTCTTTAACTTTTGCGCGGATAAGATCCTGAATTTCAGTAATAGATGTTACCTCTGATAATTCAATATAGCGTTGAGGCCGGCCCCGTATATGGGTGTGAGAATCGATAAAACCCGGCATCAAGGTTTTGCCTGCAAGGTTTATTTTATTGTCACTTTGATAGTTCTCCAGTAACGCCGCTGTGCCTGTTTCAACGATCAGGCCAGCATCGACTATGACAGTGTTGTGAATGGAGAACTGATTATCAACGGTGAGAACCTTTCCGTTGGTGAGAATCATATCTACGGTTTTTACAGGAGAGCCTTGGCTTGAACTGGGCTGTGCTGGTCTGGCAGCTTGATCGCATGCGCCGAGAAAGAAGGTGGCACATAAAAGCAGGGCAATTCTGGTTTTTGAAAACGATTGAGCCAATGTCAGGTTTAGAGGGTTAGTTGCCATACTTGGCTCCATTTATTATTATTTTTGCAGCAGGTCCGCAGCAATTGATTTGCGAGCTGCGTTTTAGCGAAGGGTTAATAGGCCCTGTGCGTTTGCGTAAATCAGTGCTTCATCCAATGCGGTGTTAAACAGGCCCATCATTTCGTCAATCTGTAATTCGGTGATAATAAGAGGTGGACAGAAAGCGATGCAGTTGCCGCCAACGGCCCTGATTAACAAGCCATGGTCTTGGCAGGTTTGCTTCAGAAATGCACCGATACTGGCGTCTGCAAATGGTGTTCGGGTTTTCTTGTCTGCGACTAGCTCAATGGCGCCGATCAGTCCTTTTCCGCGCACATTACCGACTAAGGGGTGATCTTCAAACTCGTGGAGGCGAGACTGCATGTAAGCGCCGACAATGGCCGCGTGTTCGAAAAGCCTGTCACGCTGATAAATCTCAATGGTTTTTAAGGCTGCAGCGCAGGCGGTAGGATGGCCTGTGTAGGTATAGCCATGGCCAAAGACCCCCACTTTTGCGCTGGGTTCGCGCATAGCCTCATACATAAAACTAGGAATGATGGCTGCGCTAATGGGGATATAAGCAGATGACAGTTGTTTGGCTAGGCTCATAAGTTGCGGCTTTGCGTGCATTGTGGTCGAGCCAAAGTCATTGCCAGTGCGGCCAAAGCCGCAAATAACTTCATCGGCCCAAAACAAGATATCGTGGCGTTCCAATATTTCCTGTATTACTGGGAAATAGCTGTCAGGAGGGACAATAACACCGGCCGCGCCGCCTACGGGTTCCGCCACAAAGGCGGCGATGTTATCGCTGCCTTCCCGTTCAATCATTGCTTCTAAGTCGCTGGCTAGACGAGCCACGAATCCCTCTTCTGTCTCGTTATTTTGCTGGCCGTGATAATAAGAAGGAGTCGCAGCTCTTAATATGCCGAGCGCGTCGACAGGGATATCGAAGTGAGTGTGCATGGCCGGCAGGCCTGTAAGGGCTGCGGAGGCCATAGTGACTCCATGATAAGAGCGCTCAAGGCTGATGACTTTTTTCTTCTTCGGTTTGCCAATAACATTGAAATAGTAATGCAACATCTTGAGCTGGGAATCATTTGCCTCACTGCCTGAATTGGCAAAAAATACCTTAGCGTCAGAAATAGGGACCATTTCAGCAAGCTTATCTGCTAGGTCAATGCCCATTTGATGGGTGCGCCCGCCGAACATATGACTATATGGCAGAGTTTTGAGCTGCGCAGTAATGGCGTCGATTAGTTCATCGTTGCCGTAGCCTAGGGCCGAACACCAGAGGCCTGCAAGGCCTTCCAGGTAACGGTTACCTTTGTCGTCGAAGACATAAATACCTTCGCCGCGCACCACATTCAGGTGGTCAGAGTGTTTGAGATTAGTGGTTGGATGGATAAGTGCTGACATTCTCTGAGCTTAATGCAGTGGGCGGGGTATTTCTAGTGCGTTGTTTGTTGCTGACCGGGTCTTTATTGAGCTGTCGGTCAAGCTGACTAATGGTTGGATGATGGAGAGTTTGTTAATGAATGCTTTGAAGAGCTTTTTGAAAACACCGCAGCGATGCGCTTGCATAGTTGGTGGCCAGCTTCTAATGTGATCGTCGCTGAGCTGGAATGTATGCTCACCTGTAAAAGCACTGACCTTATTGGTTTCTGGGTGGGGGACTTGGCTAATTGTGAGGCTAAAACGTAAAACGGCTTTCAAGGTGAGGACAGCCATGGTCAGCTAGACCGTGAGAAAGAGTGCAGCTTCTCAGGTGCTGGGGTCGGGTGTTATTCATTCAACTGCAAAAGGCAAAGAGAAAGTCATGTTTATTAAATTTGAAAGTAACGGGTCAGCCCCCTTCATCATGCAGAGCGGGATTGCCCAGCAGCTTGTGTCAATGATGGGTCAGGGAACAAAAATTGATGGGTCGATTAGCGGCCCAGCTATTTTAGAAGCAATTTCCAATCTCAAAGAAGCGCTGGCGCAACAATCAGAAGCTGAAGTGTCGATGTCAAATGAAGTGAAAAAGGAAGTTTTGCCTCAAGATGAAGAAATTGAGCCGCTGCTGCCCCTGAATGCTCGTGCTGTCCCGCTTATGAAAATGCTACAAAGTGCCAAGGCAGTTGATAGTTTTGTGATGTGGCGATCGGAGTGAAAGTCAATTTAGTTCTGCGCTTTATATTATTTTACCTTACCTTACTGCAGCTCAGCAGAAATTTACTCCAATCACTAATCGTTTAACGCGATGCCACTGGCTTCAACTGCTTGAGTAGGATTGGACTTAAGCGTCTAATAACCTAAGGTTTAAGCATTTAGCTATAACAAGGATAGTATTTTAGCTTCAAATTTTGCCGTTGGGGTATCGCCAGAATGGGAGTTGTAGATGTTGCTATCCCGATTGACCAAAATTGTTGTTGGAAAGCCAATTAAGGGCACATAAAAATCCTTCATATCGTTGCGCCCATTACCGACTAAAAAAGCGTAACCCACTTCCATTTCTTCGGCACGCAGCGTCAACGGGGTGACCGATTGATATGTCTTAAATTGCCAGCCCTTTTTTTTCGTAGCGATAAAAAGTTCTATAAAGCCGAGTATTTCAATTACGTAAGGGCCCGTTATGTGGCCCAGTAATCCGACAATATCACCTTACCTTATTAATCACTTAGCCGAACTTCATCACCGTGCATAAGCTCTGTCTTTTCGCCTAGCCTAGTTTAAGTCTGGGCTTGAATAAGCAGGTATTGGCTTGTTTGCCAAAGCTGAGCGCGAGCAGTTATAAGCGCTTGTTCGAGTGGACTTCCTAATCTCAAGCTTTTACTCTATTGCTATAATAATGTAAAAGCAGAGGATAGTTCCATGACGATTACTCGCAGGCTTGAAATCACTAGTCGCTATACTAAACTAATTGCCGGTGCTATTTGCTGCCTTGTTGGCAGCGTTAGTTTTGGGCAAGGCTTGCCTGGAACTGAAAATGGTGAATGGCGCTATTTAGGAGGCGATGCTGGCCATACTCGCTCCTCGCCTCTAGATCAAATAAATCGCAGTAATTTCGCGGATCTGGAACAGGCTTGGATATGGCGCGGCGATAATTTCGGCTCGAATTTAGACTTCTTCTCTCGCTCTACCCCAATTTATGTTGATGGCATTCTGTATACAGTGGCCACCCCACGTCGGCAGGTTGTGGCTATTGATCCGAAGACAGGGGAAAACCTTTGGACTTTTCGCGAGCCGGAAACTATTCGCCATCAGCGCTCGCCACGCCAGGCCTACGGAAAAGGTGTTGCCTATGCTGAAGTAAATGGTCGAGGTGTTATCTATGTCACCAGCCCCGGCTTTTTTCTGTGGGCGCTTGATGCCAAGACAGGACGTCCTCTAGAGAATTGGGGGTCTGAATTTCCCGTTGGTCAGTTTCCTGAAACTGGCGTGATAGATCTGATTCCAAAGCTGGTCGAAGACTGGGGGCCATGGCAGGACTATGTGGTAGCAGGAGGTCAGTACGATCCAGATTATGGTATTCCGCGCGAGCTAGGCATGGTCACCGCTTCGGCACCGCCTATTGTCGTGAATGGTGTGGTTGTTGTCCTTGTCGGTCATCAGCCTAGCTACGGTCAAACCCGAATTGAGAATGTGCCGGGGGATATTATGGGCTTTGACGCTGAAACTGGGGAATTCCTTTGGAAATTTCATTCCATCCCGAGGCCAGGGGAAGTTGGGCATGAAACTTGGCTCAATGATGCGTGGCGTTTTTCAGGCGATATTTCTACTTGGGCACCGGCGTCGGCAGACCCAGAACTTGGGCTTGTGTACATGGTAACTAATGCATCAACGGTGCAGGCCTACTCAGGCCATCGCCCCGGGAATAATCTATTTGGCGGCAGTGTATTGGCGCTGGATGTAAAAACCGGTGAGCGCAGGTGGCACTATCAAATACATCGCAGCGATCAATGGAACTATGACCTGCCGACTCCGCCGATGCTAATGGATTTAACTGTGAACGGTCAGAAGATCCCTGCTCTTATTCAAAATACAAAGCAGGGTTTAGTTTTTGCATTTAACCGCGAAACCGGAGAGCCTATTTGGCCGATTGAAGAACGGTCGGTTATGCAGACAGAAGTCCCCGGAAATTGGACCGCTGCTACTCAGCCCTATCCAACATGGCCCCAACCTGTCGATCCGATTGTGATCGACGGGTTGACGGAAGAGTTCGTGATCGACTATACGCCAGAATTAAAACAGCAGGCCCTAGCATTACTTGATGACTTTCGGATTGGTGGTCTGTACGTTCCCGCGTTGCCTAGAAATCACGGTAATGATTTTACTAACAATATAGGTTGCCTCGGTGCAGGTAATGTTATTCCTCATCCGCCGGTTGCCGACCCCAGCACTGGCATGATGTACAGCTCTCATAGTCGCAGCTGTTTTGCTCCAGGATTTATGGAGCCGACCAATGGCACGGACAGAGATAATCCTAACTATCCTAAGCCCGGAGCAGGAGGCGTGACGCCAAACAGCACGCCAACAACTGGTCGAACAGTAGCGGCATGGTTACCTCGTGGCGGTGGTGGCATGCCTACAATCGATGGTCTGCGATTGTTTAAACCTATGGATAGCCAGCTTACAGCCTACCAAATGAATACCGGGGAAAAAACATGGTCACTACCTATTGGCCCCACCTTAGAGCAGATTACAAATCATCCTTTGCTAGCGGAAGTAGATGTGCCTGAAAGTGGTGGCTTGGGTTGGTCCATTCAAATGGTGACCGGTGATGTGTTAGTGCAAGCCAGAGCAATGAGCGAAGGGGGAGTGCAGTTCATTCCAGACGAGCCGCTTACCCTAAATGCCAGAGATAAGGTGTCAGGTGAGCTTTTGGCAAGCGTTGCGCTGCCGGCGCCGGCTCAATATGGAATGATGACTTATTTGCACGAAGGCAAGCAGTACATCGTTGTGCAAATTGGCAGTTCACGAACTGATTTTCCGGGATCATTAGTAGCTTACCGTTTACCCTAGACGTATGTTTCCATCCGCTAACCTGCGGGTCAATTCATAAGGGTCTTAAGGCTGAAAATCTAAATACGATAGCAGGAAAAGTTGCAAGCAAGCTAGCTTTGGCCTCAAGGTTACTCTGGCTGGAGTAGAGCCTAAAAATCAGAGCGCTGCGAAACCGCGATCCAGTTTTTGTTGGCGTTGCAGTGCTGCTTTGAGTGGCACATAGCAAATAAGCTACGGTTTATCTGGTATTTTATTTGGCCGGTTTGTTGGCAGCCTTGTAGTTGCTTGCTCTCAAATTTACAAGTGCTTTCAAGTGGATGAATGCTTCAAGCTAATCGAAGGACCGTGCTTTTAAGATTCAAGTGTTGCAAGGGCGGAGCCGAACACCTCAGGTTATAGAGTATTTCAAGGTGCTTGCTATTTCATGGTCTCGAGCATTTGTCCCATCTGGGAGTGGACCATTTGTACGGCTTTCAGAGGCCGGAGCATAACTTTGAATTTAATGATTTTTCCATCGGAATTCCATTCGATTATGTCAACACCGTTAACATGGATACCAGCCATCTCTGTTTCAAACTCTAAAACCGCATGTTCATCGCAGTCCAGTTCTTGCATGTAGCGAAACGTATCGTTGCCTATAGTGTTTCCTGCTGCAAGCAAGTATGCCATTGTGATTTTTTTTCCAACTTGCGGTGTATGAACAACCGGGCTAAAGAAAGTCACATCGTCTGATAGAAGCGCTTCTAGGCCTTCAGCCGAATGATCGGTTGTTAGCCAGTCCATCCATCGTTGTAAGTTTGACTGTTTTTTCAAGTTTCCTTCCTAATCTAAAGTCGCTTTTTTCATTGCGCTCATCATAGAATTAGCCGAAGTATTCTGATTCGGCGTTCCTATTGAAGCCTGATGGATTACATAGAGACTATAAGCTTTGCCTTCTTTGCTTACAGTTTTCATCCGCACATTGACGGGAAAACTTACGCCTTCAATGTTTTCCATTGTTGAGTCGAAGTCACTAAATTCGTCGGCGTTTTTATGCCAGTAGTTGTCATAAAACAATTCGTCTATATGCACTTTGCCGATCGCTTGGAGTCTGCTGTAGCCAAACATTCCTTGGGCTCGCTTATTCCAAGAAATGAGTAAGCCTACGTTATTGGCGGTTAGTATTATGTCGATTGAATTATCAAGTATGAACTGAAGATCTTCTTCTGATTGTGTTTTTTCAGTAAGTAACTCAGAAACCGTTTTCTGTTTTTTTTCAACATCGACCAGGTTAAGAGCCATTAACATAACGGGAAACAAAAGAACTTCTATGTAATAAATGAGATCGATTAGAGCAATCGAATCAATCGCTGGAATCAAGATGCGTGCTAGTAAAAGCAACATGCTGCTAAGGATTAAAAGACCTCGGCTTGCAGAGTCTCTCGTCGCGATAGTAATGATTTTCAAAGTAATAGCTGCGCTAATAAGTATGGTAGGCGCACTAATCAAGTACCACATCGCCATATTTGTAGGGAGCCCATTTATCAGATGCACTGAAGAACAAAGTGCAAAAAAACCGATATAGCTGAAGGTTTGAATCCTAATCTGTCCGGTGAGTCGACCCTTAACAAGGTTGATTGCGCAAAGGAAAATCAGTGTTGCAGCAAACTGAAATAGAGCGCAAAAAAAGTAGAGAATATTCGAATCTGGGTAGAGTCCAATATAATTTTCAGGGAGTTGCCGCAGGGCTTCAACAATCAAGGCCCAGCTTGAAAGTGCTAAGTAGGCTTTTTTGTTGCTTGAGTAGCTTGCTCTGAGGCTGGCGAAAACCACCAAGTTTAAGGTGACTATAAAGGTGGAGGAGATTAAGTAGTAAGCAAGGTCAAATTCTAACACGCCATTTTACCTTGTGAATGATGATAACTATAAGGACTTATCTTACAGCTTAGCTGCGTGCAGGTCACCGGTCAACCCCGCTGAGCACTCATCAAAAATTGATTATCAGTAGTTCTCCAGTGTGTTGGCATGCGCGCCCGTAACGGTGTTTTTGGGAACGCGCGGTGTTAAGAGGCGACTAATCCGTTAATGGTAAGTTAATAACTGAACATACACGTCCTTATTGTTATCATCGTCAAGGGTTAGAGTCCTAAATTAATAACTAGCTAGTGCTCTCTTTTTTAATCTGTCATAAGCCTTTTAACGTATCCGTTTTGTGCATCCATTAACTAGACGCTGCGTGTATCCCGTCGAAATAGAATTGAGAGTAAAAAATTGACTAATACTGGAAAAAAAATTGGAGTATCAATTGCGCTGCTATTGCCTGCATTAGTGATTGCGAGCGGTCTTTTGTATATCCTCTTAACCATAGATTATGGGCCTGGTCCGGGTGTTGAGGTGGGCGCAATTTTTTGCGGCACTTGGGCTCTATTTTATGGATATTATTTTAAATTTTTGAGATTCAAGCAAGTTGGGGCTGTGTTAACAGTTGTGGCAGTGGCGAGTGTATACGTAAATCTAGGATCACTATCTGAAGAAAGGTACGATTCGCAAGAATCTAGTGCTTTTATCGCCTTAGAATCTCAACGATCGATGGCGGTCTCGCCAAGTAAACTTGATGTGCTCAACGCAGCCGCAGACCGTATCAATTCTACATTGCCTATGATGACGGATTCAAATATTCGCCTAAACAGCGCTGTTGCCTCAGCCGACAGGTTTCAATACAACTATACGTTATTATCTCGTTCATCTGTTGAGATCGAAGAAACCTCGTTTTTGCAGCAAGTTAGCGCAGGAATAGTCAGCAATGCATGCAAATTGGACGATAACCTGTCTTTTTTGAAAATGGGTGTGGTTATTGATTTCATCTATAAAGCGAGCGATGGGATCACTGTTACTACAATATCAGTAGCGCTGGAGGATTGCGTTTTTTAGTTGGAATATTACAGTCCCGTCAACCCTCTGGCACCTATCTTTTAGTGCTCAATAGCGTGAATGCATGCCACCAAAGAAGCACGAGGGTAGATATGAGTGCGACGGTCATTAGTGCCGTAATGGCAATCATTTTATTGGCCCATAGTTTTTCCATTATTAACTCTTTAATGGACTCCTGAAAGTCACAGTTCGTTATGTTAGATGAGTGTAATAAATGAAAGAAAGATTGATACTAGTAGCCTCTTGAAAGGGTCCTCATTAGGCGTGGAAAATAGGTCTCCTTAAGAATTTAATTAATAAAAATTCATTTAAAAAAATTGTTTACCAAGCTTGTTCTTGGTGTGATCGCTTTTAGGCAGAGACAGTTAGGCGGATCTAGTAACGTATCAATTCAGTTTTTTTGACTCCTCGTCTTATCCCTTTTGTATTCATCGTCACAGGGTCACCTAAAATTAATAGGAAGTGCTCGTTATTTAAGCGGGTAAAGAGAGCTGTCGAAAACAGGCTAAAAGAATAAATGGTCCAGTAAGATGTTCTGAATGGGTAGCTTGGGTTTTAGTCTAGTTTTGTGAGAATTTTGAGGCAGGTCAGCGAGCCCAACAAATAGGCTAAAAGAGGCAAGGTTGGACGTTAATAGCGCCTGCTGCTCTGTGGCCCTGTAAGAGCATAGAGCTTTGATATCCCGCTCAGTTGGACTTGGGGGCTGGGGTTCTTGTAGAGTAGCTTTCACAAGTCTCGTGGAAAATCCTTCATGACAGGCATGATTGCTAGGTCGCTATACATTCCAACAGTAAACGAATGCTTCCCCTGAACTTGATGGCTATCGCCATCCGTTACAGTCTAATTGATCTCATAACTTGCGTTGTTAAGTTCAGGCAACGAAACTGCAAAAACATTAGTTGCAGCTGCAAACAGGTTAAATCCGATGTCTAACTCTGTCTTATCCCTCTGTATTCTCACTTTTGATAGCCGTACTGATTTAGTGAATGTTAAGTCAAGCTGCTTAGGGGCTTCCATAGCAATTGCACGATCCTTTGGTTCGGCTATTGCTACTGCCGTGTGAGCTATCACCGAGCTTGCAGCAAATGCGTTAACTGTTAGGGTGATGAGTAAACCAATTAGGGATGTTTTATTATTTCGTATTCTACTTAAGAGAGTTAGAGGTAAAGTTTTTTAAATCATAGCTGCGCCAGAAAAAATAAACGCCGGGCAGCACTAGTAGAGTGAGAATAACAGCCGAAATCATTCCTCCAACCATCGGGGCGGCGATGCGGCTCATGACTTCTGAGCCTGTTCCAGTGCCAAAAAAGATTGGCAGTAAGCCTGCGATTGTTGCCACTGATGTCATCATAACCGGGCGTACACGCATGACCGCGCCATGGATGACGCTCTCACTAAGCATTTCTTTGTTTGGAGTTTTCGAATGAGTCCTGCAGTCATCCAGCATGGCGTGATAGGACTGGTTGAGGTAAATAAGCATGATCATGCCAATTTCCACTGACACTCCCGCCAACGCAATAAATCCAACCCCAACAGCAACAGAAAAATTAAAGTCACTTAAATATATCAGCCAAATTCCGCCAATGAGCGCAAGGGGGAGTGTCCCTATAATAAGCGCGACTTCTATAAAACTTTTAAAATTCGCGTAAAGAAGAATAATGATGATCGCCAGTGTTAAAGGGATAACGTAGGTCAGTTTTTCCTTTGCCCGTAACATATACTCATATTGGCCCGACCAATTCAGCGAATAACCTGGTGGTAATTCAACCTGATCTCTTACTATTTTTTGGGCATTCTCAACATAGGAGCCAACATCTACATTTTGTATATCGACAAACGTCCAGCCATTCAGGCGTGCATTCTCGCTTTTGATTCCTGGCGGGCCATCTTCAACATAGACCTCTGCAACATCGGCTAAAGCAAGTCGTTGGCCGTTAGCCGTTACAAGTGGGAGCATAGCTATAGATTCTACAGAATCTCGGTAGGCTTGAGGGTAGCGAAGCCGAATGGGATAGCGTTCAAGCCCTTCGACTGACTCACTGATATTCATTCCGCCAATAGCTGTGGATACGATCTGCTGGATGTCAGCAATGTTTAATCCGTAGCGCGCCGCTTGATCTCGCTGTATGTCGACTTTAATGTAGCGACCGCCAGCAACTCGCTCAGAATACACGGAGGCAGTGCCAGGTACATTTTCTAAAGCCAGCTCTAACTCCTGGCCGATTGACTGAATGATCGACAGGTCCGGGCCAGCAATCTTTATACCTACAGGTGTTTTGATTCCCGTGGCCAGCATATCTATCCGCGTCTTGATAGGCATCACAAAAGCATTTGTCAGGCCGGGTATCTGTACTAGGGAATTCAACTCTTGAATTAAGCTAGCTGTTGTTAATCCTTCCCGCCATTGCTCTTGGGGTTTCAATTGTATAAACGTTTCAATCATAGTGAGTGGAGCGGGGTCGGTGGCACTTTCAGCTCGGCCCATTTTACCAAAAACAGTGTCAACTTCCGGCACAGTCTTTATTAGCTTGTCTGTTTGCTGTAGTAACTCTCTTGCTTTACCTATTGAAATCCCGGGATACGTGGTTGGCATGTACATAAGATCGCCTTCATCCAAAGGCGGTATAAATTCACTTCCTATTTGGGATACAGGCCAAAATCCAGCAACCGTTATCAGCAAGGCCAACACCAGAATTAGCTTCGGGAACTTCAACACCCCTCGTATCGCAGGTCGGTAGATTGCCATGATCATGCGGTTAAGCGGGTTTTCATTTTCTGCGCGGATATTGCCACGAATAAAATACCCCATTAAAACCGGAACCAGGGTGATAGCCAAGAATGCAGATGCGGCCATTGCATAGGTTTTTGTGTAGGCAAGTGGAGAAAACATACGCCCCTCCTGTGCTTCAAGAGCAAACACTGGCAGGAAACTAAGTGCAATTATGAGCAAGCTAAAAAATAGGGCTGGTCCGACTTCTGTTGCAGATTTTGCAACAATCTCCCAACGGTTTTCGGTAGTGAGTGGAGTCTTTTCTATCTGCTTGTGCATATTTTCAATCATCACAATGGCGCCGTCAATCATTGCGCCTATTGCTATGGCAATTCCGCCTAGGGACATAATATTGGCATTGATACCTTGCCAGTACATGACGGAAAAGGCTGCCAGTATGCCGATTGGCAGGCTAATAATTGCAACAAGTGAGGAGCGAAAGTGAAATAAGAAGATTATGCAAACCAGGGCAACGACAATAAACTCTTCTACTAACTTCTCCCAAATATTATTAACAGCGCGGTTAATAAGCCCTGATCTATCGTAAACCGTTACTATTTCGACCCCCGGCGGCAGGCCTCCTTTTAGTTCTTCGAGTTTGTCTTTAACTGTCTGAATGACCTCGGCTGCATTTTCACCTGAGCGCATGACAATCACGCCACCCACGGCTTCCCCCTCGCCGTTAAGTTCTGCTATACCTCTTCGCATTTGCGGACCTAAGTTAATGTCAGCGATGTCTTTCAAAAGGATCGGAGTGCCGTTCTTGTTCATCCCAAGAGGTATGCTTTGAAGATCTTCGATACTCGATAAATAGCCATCGGCTACCACCATGTATTCCGCCTCAGCCATCTCAACCACCGAAGCGCCTGCCTCTTGGTTGCCTTGGCGTATCGCGCTTTGGATATGGCTTAGCGGGATATCGAATGCTCTAAGCTTTTCTGGGTCCACTTGGATTTGATACTGCTTGACCATCCCGCCGATAGTAGAAACCTCGGATACCCCTGAGACGGTTTGTAACTCATACTTTAAGAACCAGTCTTGGATGCTTCGGAGTTCGCTTAGATCATGCTTGCCAGTACGATCAATCAAGGCATAGAGATATACCCAGCCAACACCTGTCGCATCCGGTCCAAGTTGCGGCTTTGCGGTTGCCGGAAGGTCAGCAGAGACCTGATTGAGATATTCCAGTACGCGGCTGCGAGCCCAGTACAAATCGGTATCATCTTCAAAAATTACGTACACATAAGAGTCGCCGAAAAACGAGTAGCCGCGAACGGTGACAGCGCCTGGAACTGATAACATTGCAGTGGTCAGCGGATAAGTTACTTGATCTTCAACCACTTGGGGGGCTTGGCCAGGGTAAGATGTCTTAATAATCACTTGGACATCTGACAGGTCCGGAATGGCGTCTATCGGAGTTTGGCGAATAGAGTAAGCGCCCAGGGCTATCAGTATTGCGGTCAGTAGCAACACAAAAGATCGGTTGTTAATCGACCAATGGATAATATTTGCAATCATTTTTTCAGCCTCCTTAGCCTTAATGGTTATGCAGCGGGGGCGGGTGCCGTGGCCATAGCACTTTCATCGGCATTTATTTGCTGATGCTCTGAGTGATCAATTGCGTTCATTTTTTCTTGCTCTGAGTCATCCATGGAATTCATTCCTTCATGTTCGGAATGGTTCACAGGGAGTTCCTCCCTAGGCGCCATGCGCAGAAAGTCAGAGGTGATACTTGATTCAGAATCAATAAGGAAATGTGCAGATGTCACAACGCGGTCGCCAGCCCTAAGTCCTTGTAGAATTTCAGTTTTAGAATCCCCTCGTCGGCCTGATGCAACGTTGACAGATTTGAACTTCCCCTCGCCCATAGCAATCACGACCTTGTCTTGAATGCCGGTTCTAATTATCGATTCATTTGGCACAAGCAGGGCTAGCTCATTTCCTTCGTTGTGTTGAATAGTGATCTGTGCAAACATGTTAGGCTTTAGTTTCTGATCTGGGTTGCTAAATCGTAATCTCACCGCTACAGTGCGCGTGTCTGCATCCAGCGTGGGGTAGATAAAGTCCACTACCCCTTGCCAAGTTCGACCCGGCAAATAATCTAATGTCATCGTCACTGGGTCTCCTTCGGATACAAGAGACACCTGACGCTCAAATACCTCCGCTATGACCCATACCTCATCAAGAACACCAATTGAGAGTATAGGATTGCCAGGTTGAACAAACTGTCCTTCGCGCACGCCCAGCTCAGCGACAAGGCCGCCTTGAGGTGCATATACGGTGACGTTTCTAAACACTTTTTTCTCGCTTTTTACTCGATCGATAAGGCTTTGAGGTACCTGTAATGCTAATAAGCGCTCCTCGGCAGATTGTACAAGGCGCAATCGCTGATTTTGACGATCCATGACTAGCAATAATTCTTCTTGAGCACTGACAAGTTCTGGTGAGTATATTGAGTAGATTGGCTGGCCGTTATCAATAAACTCTCCCTCTGTTTTAACATTTAACTCCTCTATCCAGCCCTCTATTCTTGGGTGCATGTGTATAAGCTTGTCTTCATCAAAGCGGACGTACCCCACTGTTCTGATGCTGCTCTTGAAAGGCCCGAGTTCAACTTCTCCAGTGCGAACCCCAAGGTTGTTTTCAACCACAGAAGAGATAGAAACTATGCCCTTGCCACTTGAATCCTCTTGCCCACTGTCAAAAACAGCGACAAGTTCCATGCCCATAGGTGACTTCCCCGGTTGGTCTCGGCGATAAGTAGGGTCCATGGGTGCAACCCAATAAACAGGTTTTGCCTCTTGCGGTTCGGCTGTGTTGCTAGAGCCTGTCAAAAGGAAACTTCCGCCGCCACCTAAAATTGCGCCTGTAACTCCAGCTAAAATCACCAATGTTATTGTCTTAGTCATTTTCCAAGCTCCTTAATTTTCTGAAGTTGCTGTTAGATAGTTAAGCCTAGAGATTACCTTTTGGCGCTCTACATCGATCTCAAGAAGTTCGATTTTGATGTTTAGCTCGCCGATATAAGCTCGCATTACTTCTTCAAAATCCCCTTCATCCGCAGTGTATGCTGATAATGTCGTCTCGGTTAAGTCGCTCATTTGATCTAACAAAACGTCTTCGAAAAGTGTTTTTCGTTCATCGAGTACGTCGAGTTGGGCGTTTGCTTGCTGGTAGTTAGAGAAAAGTTCCTTAAACAGAAGTATTCGCTCGGTTTGCCTGGCTGAAGCGGTATAGCGGCTAGCTCTGATCTTTGGTTTCTGTCGCTTTTCAGTGAAATATGGGATATCAAAGCTCAAATCGAGACTGATAAAGTCTGCTCGATGTATGCCTATTGGAGCGTTCTCTCGGTAGCCATAAGACGCCCCTACACTGTACGCTGGCTTTAAGCTTTGTTGTGTTAACGAAACTTTTGTCTGAGCAATTTGTATTCGTTTGTCGTGGGCACGAACTGTGGGGTGATTGGCAAAAAAATCGGTTGCTTGGCCTAAACTAGTTAGGCGAGTTGCGGGAGGTTCGATGTCTGGTGTTACTGAAGAAAGCGAGTTGCCCAGCAGTTGATAGGGCAGCCACTGTGATAGTTTTTGTTTATTAGTGTTCTGCCGTTGACGAAGCATAGCGAGCCGATCATCTAATCGGGTCAGCTCTAACTCAGATCTTACTAAATCTTGCTGTCGCGCTAATCCTGCTGCGGAGGTGTATCTGACGCCGGTTAAATCAACCAACTGCTCGAACAATTCTCTGTCATTTTGTATTAGCTTAATCGACTGTTGAGCCAAGAAAGTATTAAGCCACAAAATAGAAACCTGAACAGCTACATTGGCTTTGCGGTCATCCCGTAAGTAAGGATTTATTTCGCTTTGCTGCATTTTTTGGCGTTGTTGCAATGCGAGCGTGTCGCCACGAGGGAATGTCTGATTGATGCCAATACGAAGTTGAGTCATCGGCTCTTGGCTCAAGTTAAAGGTATCAAGAGGCATGTTTGATAAGCCAATAGACATCCTAGGGTCGGGAAGCTGGCCTGCCGATATTGACTCCTGCGATAACGAGAGTTCAATTAACTCATTTGCTATTATCCAATCATCATCTGTCACCGCTCGCAAGACCGCTTGCTCCAGCGACAGTTCATTTTGAGCCCAGCTAATATTTGGTTCAAGGTAGAAAAAAAGTGAAAAATAGGCAGTTAAAAATAGTCGTAATTTCGAAATATTCATTGAAATACTCTTCGCTTAAAAAATCCACAGCATAAAAAACTTCTGACTAACGGAGAATCAGCACTGGATTAGAGCGAAAAGCTATTCTTAATAGGAATGCCTATAGAGAAAGTGCAGGCGCACTAATCCTATGTTAGGCCGCGATTGGTGGTCTAAATGGAATTTCAAGGTTTGAGTTGGGAAGGGGGTTTGTGTAGCCTGTAACTGAGATGTTGGCGGCTAATTGATCGTTAGCTGTCCCATATTCAGTACCTGAAAGGGAGCTACAGCTGACGCATAGTTTGCAAATATGGTTTTCTACTTCTTCATTTTGAGACGTATTGTCCGCAATATGACCGGCGTGATGATCCATGCTTGAAGCATGCGCAGGGTCAGTCGTGACAGGGTTGGACTCCATGTCAGGGCATAATAATAAAGGGTACGCGGCAATTTGGCCGCACATGGCGACCAGTAAAAATAGCGCGAGTATTTTTGATTTATATAATTTCACAGCGCCATAATAACCCCTCCTTTGTCAATGACAAACTATTTTGTTGATGACAATGTGTTTGATAATGAAAATCGCGTCATTATTCAGAAGCTTGGAGCAGTGTGTTGGCTTGATAAACTCAATAAAATCAATGCTGTGAGGTGTAGAAGGTTTCGTTGGTAGAATTTAGGAGTTACTTCAACGCTCTCTAAAACCCACCTGCGAATGACGAATAGGTTTAGCTTATTATCTTCTGCACACATGTCCTAGTTGTTTTTAAAATCGAGCATTCTTATGTGCTGATCTTTTTCTGGGCCCTAGCACGGCCCGTGACGCTTTCGGTCTTGGTGTAGATGAAATATGACTCGGTTCCCGAAATAGATCACTTGCCCTCGCGCAACAGCTAGTGGGCAAAGAAGGACACTGATAGACGTGCCGACTCCCTATCGTTCGAGGATACGAGTACCTATTTGTAAGAGGTATTTATTTGCAGGTTTGGGAATACGCGCTCAGCGATGACCATGTTGACAAGGCTTTTGATGATTTTATCCAGACGAAAGTTTCCTATTTAGCCTAAGGCATTATTAAATACTATTAATGTTTTAAGCCTGCTGGGCTAAATGTAATGGCAATAGGTAATCGCAATAGACAGTCGGGGAAGGTTAAAAATGCTATGGGAAAAGTATCGGCTTCACAAATTCAGAGCGAATCTGTGTTTGAATAGATAAATTACGATCCCGAGTCTTTGGTAAACCAGCTGGCAGTTCTAGTTTGGCCACTGGGCTTTTAAATTGCCAGCAACTCGCTCACGCTCAAATCATCATATTCTACAAAGGCTGTTATTTTTCCTCGGATCGCCAGCGTAGATAATCGATCTGCAAGCTCATTACCCTCAATACCGATGTGAGCTGACACGTGTGTTATGTCGATTTTTGAACCTATCATGCAGTAGACATCAAACATCTCCTTGATAAGCTCAGCGTTAGCCAAAGGTTTTCCTTTGCCATCCATTCGACCAGTTCGCTTCCAGCTTTGTCCCCACTGCGTCATCGCTTTAATTGAATAGGTTGAATCTGACAAAATCTGAACCTTTTTGCACTCTTTAAGTTTCTCTGTTGCAATCAGCATGGCCTGATGCAAGGCATTTAGCTCAGCAGTATTGTTAGTGCCTTTAACTGCGTGCAGGCCATGGTACATCTTACTGAGTTTTCCTGATTCATAGACAGCGACGCCAGAACCTGATTTTCCGGGATTGGGATCGCAGCCCCCATCGCAGAAAATATGGATTTCAAAAGTTGGATCGAAAATGTATGAAGATGAGGGTGTTGAAGTAGTTGATTGTGTGGCCTTAGCTGGTGGCGATGAAAGCCTTCGTGCCGGTGCAGGTTTTGCCTGAAAAGCAGCTTCTGCTTCCGCCCGAGTTAAGAAGCTCTTATGGGAGGCTCCAGAAAAGCCAGCGACTGATGCCTGCGCAGAAGGCCAGTCCGTAAAGATCCCAGTCTTTCTCCCTTGCCACACGACGTAATACTTTTGCTTTGCCACTACTGTACTTCTCTAGTAAAAATGAATAAACAAAAGACGAAACGGTTAAGGTGTTTGTGTGAATCGCTTCTATGTTGACATCTCTTCAGAAGGAATGCGAAATTTTCCTTAGCGGCTAAAGAGATTCTGAGTAATGGCCTCAAATAATTTGAAGGTCGGTTATGCCTAGTAATGGGTAAAACAAACGTAAAAAAGCAAAATAAACACAGAGAACAAGGAGCCCCGACGATGAATCAAACTTTGAATCAGCAGATTTATGACGCAGTGAACCTGAGAGCCGCGTTCGTGATAGACCGATTGGCAATCTTTCTTGCTGAGCACTGAAGTCTAAGAAGCAATCTAAGGGCAAGGCCATGTGGAAGCTGAAATAGAAATAATAACCAACAAAGCATGGCAATGGTTTCTGCGTGTTCAACCCACTCCTAATAGGCACCCACTTCCGAGCACTGTTTAACTTCAGCAGTAAAGCATAGGTATTTCAGAACTCGTACTCTTGTATTTGAGAGCAGGCAGTAGTGACGGAAGTAAATTAGGCGGTGTTTCTCAAAGCTTGAAGCTTTTTATCTAAAGCCTCGTCGGCGTTACTCCATTTTACTCTAGTCCCTATCGGTCAGACTTCTGGGCAGCTATGAAAGGGAGGTTCGGCATAAACATAAGCAATTTGCATCGCATCGAGCATAGACCAAAGTACGTCCAACTTAAATTGAAGGATACCCAATGCATGTTCCTGTTGTTCTCTAGTTTTAAAATAGTCTAGGGTGATATTTAACCCATGTTGAACGTCGCGTCGGGCTTCCGAGAGGCGTTTCCTGAAATATTGGTAGCCCTGAATATCAATCCAGTCATAGTGATCTGGCCAGGTATTCAATCTTTTTTGGTGAATTTCCGGGGCGAAGAGTTCGGTTAGTGATGAGCAGGCTGCTTCCTGCCAACTCGCCGTGCGAGCAAAATTTAAATAGGCATCACAGGCGAACCGGACGCCAGGTAACACGTGTTCATGAGAGATTATTTCTTGACGGTTCATGCCCACCGCTTCGCTCAACCGCAGCCACGCCTCTATGCCTCCGTCCTCGCCATCGGCACCGTCGTGATCTAGAATTCTTTGGACCCAATGCCTGCGCACATCGCGCTCGGTGCAGTTAGCCATGATAGCGGCATCTTTCATGGGGATTGTGGTCTGGTAATAGAAGCGATTAGCCACCCATCCCTGAATTTGCGCTTTGCTACTCTTGCCCGAATTCATGTTCAGTTGAAAGGGGTGGTGAATGTGATATAGCCGGCCCTTGTCTTTGAGTTTTTTCTCGAACTCTTCTCTACTCCAAGCTACAGTCATGTCGATCTCAATTTAGTTGTGTGCTGCTATTGGGAAGATCCGTTGCACTGGCCAATTCGGACTTTTCTTTCTGTATTTTTTTTGAGTTTCCGGGGTTTCGAAATATCAGCTGTCTGGTTTCATCTTCTCGGAAGGGTCTCTGCGCCTTCTCGGTGATTTTCAACACCTCGTCATGATGTGGCGAGAGGCTGCAAACTGGGTCGGCATTGGTCGCATCGCCAGTAAGCATAAGCGCCTGGCAGCGACATCCGCCCAGATCAATTTCTTTTTCCGGGCAGCTTTTACAGGGCTCTTTCATCCAGTGCGTGCCACGAAAGCGGTTGAAGAGATCTGAGTTTTCCCAGATTTCCTTTAGCTCATGATCGCGAACATTCGGGAATTCCAGGCCTGGGATTACTTTGGCAGCTTGACAGGGTAGTACCTCGCCGTCGGGGTTAACCGTCATAAAGGTTGTCCCCCAACCGTTGCTGCATTTTTTAGGTCTATCGTCGTAGTAATCAGGTGCGACAAAAAAAACATCCATGTCACCCTTATACTTTTCTCTAAATTCGTTGGTTACCCGCTCAGCTTCGATTAACTGGTCTTGGCTGGGCAGCAGGTGCTCTCTGTTGTGTAAGCCCCAGCCATAATATTGGCAGTTAGCTAATTCTACAAACTCTGCACCTACGGATTGCGCCATATTTAAGAATTCTTCGACTTGGTGCAGGTTCTGCCGGTGCAGCACAAAATTGAGACCCAGCGCGAGGTCTTGTTTAATGACCTCTTTGGTCATCGCTACTTTGTGGTCGAAACTATCGGTGCCGCCTAAAAGTTTATTTGACTCGCGGTTACTGCCTTGAAAGCTGATTTGTATGTGGCCAAGCCCGGCTTCTTTTAACGTGGTTATTTTTTCGGCAGTTAAGCCTATTGAGGACGTAATCAAATTAATGTAGAAACCCAATGACTTTGCCTCGACGACTAGTTCCTCGAGATCGTTTCGCACCAATGGTTCGCCGCCGGAGAAGCCTAATTGCACGGCGCCTAACTTGCGCGCCTGGCGCATGACACTGATCCATTCCTCGGTGCTTAACTCGTTTTTACGAGAAGCCGAAAGCTCGAGTGGGTTGGAGCAATAGGAGCACTGCACGGGGCATGCAAAGGTCAGTTCTGCTAGTAACCACATTGGGATATGGGAATTGGTTTTGTCCATTTCTTTATTCACCTGCCGGAACTATCCATAATTGATTTTGAGCATCGGTTAGAAACTCTCTAACATCATTTGCCAAGCCCTCCGCTCCGGGGAATTGGTTATTGAGTTCATCTATGAGTTTGAGAGTGGTGGTTGGTGCCACGCAGCGTTGCAAAATTTCAGCTGCGCTGCCACTTAATTTAATTAAACCCTCAGGATAAAGTAGTACATGGCACTGCTGCGCCTCTTCCCATTGGAATTGATATCTAGGATTCAGTTTGAATGTCGCAGTCTCAAGATTAAATTCACTCATAGGAAATAAATGCTTCTCGTTAGTTAAAGTCTATTCGGCCAGTCGGTCTATTGATCGGCGGCCTACAATTCTACGTCCATGCCATCAAACGAGACCTCAATTCCTTCACTTGCCAAAATTTTCCGTTGTTCGGAATCTTCATCGAGTATTGGGTTGGTATTGTTTATGTGAATTAAGATTTTTCTAGGTTTGTTCATGGGCTTCAACACATTGATCATGCCGTTTTTGCCGGATTGTGGTAAGTGGCCCATGTCCTCAGCTCTTTTATCGCCAACGCCTACGGCCTGCATCTCATCTTCTTGCCAAAATGTGCCGTCGACTAAAAGGCAATCGGCTTCGCTCATAAGTTGCCGTGTCTGATCGGTAAGATCTCCGAGGCCTGGCGAATAGAAAAGGTTTTTACCACTACTCTCATCGGTTACCTTGATGCCTATGTTGTCGCCTATGTGGGCGTTGTTTCGATGCGGCGAATAAGGTGGCGCTTTACCGGTAACTGGGATAGCAGTGAAGCTCAAGCCATTAATGCCGGCGATATTGAAACTACTGCCATTGAGTGGAATAGGGTGTCGATTAATTCCACCGTTCCAGTGTTTCAGCATGCTGAATAGAGGGAAACCGGTAGTTAGGTCTTCATAAACCATGTCGGTGCAATAAACTTCGTGAGGGCAACCTTCGCGAAGCATTAGCAAGCCAGTCGTATGATCGATCTGGCTATCGATATAGACGATCGCCTTTATCGCCGTATCCCGGATTGCGCGGGCGGGTTGTAATGCCGGAAAGG
>CAWKZY010000011.1:0-73232 GCA_963854625.1 Gammaproteobacteria bacterium
CAACGAGATATTGATAATGGCTATGTCTCAACAGCAGCAGCGAAAGCAGAATATGGATATGAGACGTAAAAAGTATCAACATCTAAGTAATAACCTGAACGATCGTTTAAGAGAAAATCCGAAATGCAGAAAAGAATTAGAATAGGTGTTGATGTTGGTGGCACTTTTACAGACTTCGTATTAGTCGATGAGCACCGGGATATGATATTCACCGGTAAGCAGCTAACGACGCCAACTGATCCTGGTAAAGCGATCTGTGAAGGGGTTGAACGCATAGCACTTGAGGCAGGTGTCAAAATGTCGCAGCTCGATGGCATCGTACATGGTACGACCTTGGTTACCAACGCGGTTATCGAGCGTCTAGGTGCAAAGGTTGGATTAATTACTACCGGCGGTTTTCGTGACGTATTGGAAGTGGGACATGAAATGCGTTACGACCTGTACGATTTATTCCTCGAAAAGCCTGAGCCTTTAGTGCCTCGTTATCTACGCCTCACGGTTAACGAGCGTATTAGTTCTGATGGTGAAATCCTAGTAGAACTGGATGAGGCTGGACTGAAGGCGGCTAGTGATGAACTGGTGACCCAAGGCGTCGATGCTATAGCGATTTGTTTCATTAATGCCTATATTAATGCAGAGCACGAGAAACGTGCAAGTGACATTATTCTTTCCGACCACCCTAATTTACCCGTGACAATATCAACGGCAGTAGCTCCCGAAATACGGGAATACGAGCGTACCTGTACGGCTGTTGCAAATGCTTATGTATTGCCGCTAATGCGTCGTTACATTACTGATCTACAGGAGAAGTTAACTGCATTAGGGCTCAAAGGGCCTTTAAATGTGATGCTTTCCGGCGGTGGTATAGCGGCACTTCGCGTAGCGCAGGAGGCACCAATTCAAATGATTGAATCGGGTCCCGCTGCAGGTGCAATCTCAGGTGCTTACTACGGTAGACTGACTGATACTAAATCTGTGATAGCGTTTGATATGGGAGGCACGACAGCAAAAATGTGCCTCATTGAAAATTTCGAACCAGAGCATGCGAATACGTTCGAAGCAGGTAGAGTATGTCGCTTTAGAAAAGGATCAGGTATTCCACTTAAGGTTCCGGTTATTGACTTAATCGAAATTGGTGCTGGAGGCGGTTCGATTTCTCGTCTTGATGCCATGGGGTTGTTAAAAGTAGGTCCTGATAGCGCTGCGTCGGAACCTGGTCCTGTTTGTTATGGTTTAGGTGGTGAAGATCCCACAGTTACCGACGCTGATTTATTGTTGGGTTATTTGTCACCAGACTATTTTCTTGGTGGTGAAATGTCGCTCAACGTTGATGGAGTACGCGACGCGATTGATGTAAAGCTAGCGGGGCCTTCTGGGTTGGATGTGACTGCCGTTGCTGCGGGAATTCATGCCATTGTGAATAATAATATGGCCGCAGCAACTCGCTCACATATTTCAGAAAAAGGGCGCGATCCACGTCGTTATACTCTAGTTGCCACCGGCGGTGCCGGTCCCGTACATGCCTATGGTGTAGCCAAGCAACTCAAATTGAATCGTTTTATCTGCCCGCTGGGTGCCGGTGTTTCTTCAGCGCTTGGTTTTTTAATTGCCGCTCCTGCTACCGAAGGTGTTCACAGTTATGTGTCGCTTCTAGATCAACTCGATCTAGAAAAAGTACTTAAGATTTACCAGGATTTGTCAGAAACTGCGATTCAATCGCTGGTTGAAGCGGGCGGTGATGTAAAAACGATCACTATTAAGCAGCGTGTTGAAATGCGATACAAGGGCCAGGGTTTTGAGATTTCAGTCGATCTACCAGATGATTTAACAGGCGTTAACCTACCCCAATTGCTTAAGGCTGATTTCCTGAAGCGTTATACCGAATTGTTTGGCCGTAGCATTTCTGACGTTGCCATCGAAACAGTGGCATGGCGTATTAATGCTTCTGGTCCTACGCCGAATATTCAACTGAATTTCGAAGGTCAGCAAATTGACCGGGGCGCAGCCGACAAGGGTGAGCGTCAGGTTTACTTCCCAGAGACGGGTTACGCACCCTGCAAAATTTACAATCGATATGGCCTTGCCGCAGGTACCAGTTTTTCTGGGCCCGCGGTGATAGAAGAACGTGAATCAACTGTTGTCGCAGGACCGGATACGACTATAACAGTTGATAACCACTTGAATCTGATTATCGATATCCACTACACCCAAATTACCGATTAGGAATGACCCATGAGTAATACTGTAGAAGTACTAGCCGAGGCTTTTCGTGATGTAGGAACGCCTTTTATCGTCGGTCACCCAGGAGGTGATACTGTTCATTTAATGGATGCCGCTCGTGAACGTGATATGCGCTACATCTTAATGAAGCAGGAGGTAGCTGGGGCAATACTGGCTGCTACATGGGGCGAAATGACCGGTAGCCCGGGCCTCTGTACGTCAACTCGTGGACCAGGTGCAACGAACATGGTGAACGGGGTTGCCTATGCTTGGCTAGATCGTGCGCCTTTGATTGCACTTACCGATCAATACCCAACAGATATTTACGAAACAAGATTGCGTCAGACGATTGACCATCAGAAGATTTTTGCACCCATCACGAAATGGAATACTACCTTACAAGCAAATACAGCGAGTTTACAAATTCGCCATGCGTTCCAGGTCGCCACATCAGGGACACCTGGCCCTGTGCATATTGATATTCCTTCGCCAGAAATCACCAAACAAGCACCTCCTTTGGTGGGTGAGCCAAAACTATTACTACCCGAGCGTGTATCCATTGAGCCGGATAGAAAAGCATTGCGTAAGCCACTGGATATGATCTCGAAGGCACGTAAGCCGATCATACTGGCTGGCCTTGGCGTTTATTGGGATAAGGCTTCTGCAGAGCTGGTTGCATTGGCCGAAAAATTGGGCGCACCTATACTAACCACTTCTAAATGCAAAGGCGCGATTCCTGAAGATCACGAATTGAGTGCAGGTTGCATAATTGGTGGCACTATCGAGCGCGAGCTGGTGAATCAGTCCGATTTAATTATCACCATCGGGCTAGACATAGTTGAACTTCAGCCCAAGCCATGGCCTTACACCATTCCAGTGTTATCACTGGCGAATGTTCCATCGCTGGGTTGCTTAATCCCTTTCGATATGGAAATGGTCGGCGATATCAAATTGATAGTTCACGGTCTGACTGACTTTTGTGAAGCGGGCCAGGGCTGGGGATTAAAAGCGGCGAGTGATTTTCGAATCGCTGTTTCCAATGCATTGAATACGCCTTGTAAAGGCCTGTCACCTCAGGCGGCGATGGAAGCAGCCTGCGATGTGTTACCGCGGGATACCGTGGCCACCTGTGATGCGGGTGCAAGCCGATTACTCGTTGTACAGAAGTGGAAATCTCATGGTGAGCGCAACTTCCTTACCTCAAATGGACTGGGCACCATGGGTTACGCTATACCAGGTGCATTGGCGGCTCGTTTGGCGCGACCTAAAAGCCCGGTTGTCGCTTTTGCTGGTGATGGCGGATTCCTGATGGCCGTTGCCGAATTACAAACCTCAGTCAAAGAAAACCTACCTATTATCGTTGTCGTTTTCGATGATGAAGAAATTGCATTAATCCGAATTAAGCAGGCCCTCAAAGGTATTCCAAGGCATGGCGTTAGTATCGGTGGTTTGAATTGGGAAGCACTGGCACAAGGTTTTGGTGCCGATGGTGTTGTCGTTGATACGGCGCATAAGCTCGGCGATGCCTTAACGGCAGCACTTAAAACAGGACGCACAACCTTAATCGCTGCCCGTATAGATGGTTCGGGTTATATCGATCAATTCAACGCGCTTCGTGAAGTGTAGGGGGAAATAATCATGGGTATGAAAGGTAAGAATATTTTAGTAACCGGTGCTGCCCGTTCAATTGGGCGTGCCTGTGCAGAACGCTTTGCAGAAGAGGGCTGTAATATTGCGATTGTCGATATGCTCGAAGAGGTGGGACAAAAAACCGTAGCTGAGATCGCTGAGAAATATGGAGTTAAAACCTCATTCTATAAGTGTGATGTAGGCTTTAAGGTAGAAGTAGATACGACCATCGATCAGGTGGTTGAAGATTTTGGTCACATTGACGTATTAGTTTCGAATGCAGGTATTCAACGTCGCGGTGATTTTCTTGATATTACCGAAGAACAGTTTGATGACGTCATTCGAACTAACTTGAAATCAATGTACTTGTTTGGTCAAAAAGTTGGCAAGCACATGGTTGCAAGGGGTAAAGGAGGCGCAATAGTTAATATGTCTTCAACCAGTGTGCGTATGACGATGCCGGGAATTTCACCTTATGCTACCTCGAAAGGAGGAGTGTCGGCACTGACGAATGCGATGGCATTGTCATTAGCACCACATGGTATTCGCGTGAATGCTGTTGGCCCTGGAACGATTGTGACTGATCTAAGTCGTGAAGGACTGCTTAATGACAAAGAAGCGCGTCGAAAAATTCTGACTCGTATACCGATGCGTCGTTTAGGCCAAGTACGTGACGTTGCCGGCCCGGTATTCTTCCTAGCCAGTGATGATTCATCGTATATGACAGGTGAAACGATTTTCGTTGATGGTGGTCGCTCAGGTTTGAATTACAACGTTGAAATCCCCGATGACATTCTTGAAAAGGCTTAAAAGCAATGAGTACAGATAAATTTAAAGATTTGATCGTCTACTTTAATGGCGAATACGTACCTTGGGATCAGGCCAACATACATGTGTTCTCACCGGCGGTTAAATATGGTGCATCGGTGTTTGAAGGTATTCGTGGTTACTGGAATGCCGATAAAGGGAAACTGTTTTTGTTCCGGCTACAAGATCATATGGAGCGTATCGAACTATCACAACGGATAATGCGTTTCGGTGAAATTGCCCCTGCAGGCCCGCTGTGTGACGCAACGGTAGAATTGATGCGGCGCAATAATTTCAAAGCGTCGGTGCACATTCGTCCAACGGTTTATTTGGATGAATACGGTGAGTCATCTGCACGCGGGCCCATTGGTCAATTTATCACCGCTATTGAACGCGGTACGCCGCAGAAAGTCGAGGATGGTGTGCGCGCACAAGTTTCATCCTGGGAGCGAATTTCAGATCGCTCTATGCCAGCACGGGCAAAATCAAATGCTAATTATAATAACTCTCGCTATGCTGGCATTCAGGCCAAAATCGATGGTTACGATGCTGCCATCATGTTAAATAGTAGAGGTAAGATATCTGAAGGACAGGGGATGTGCGTGTTTATGATTCGTAATGGCGTTGCTATTACACCGTCGGTTACTAGTGATATTCTCGAGAGTATTACGCGTGATACGATAATTATTCTACTCAAGGAAATGGGTATCGAAGTGCAAGAGCGCGATATGGATCGAAGTGAGTTCTACGATGCGAGTGAAGCATTTTTCTGTGGGACGGGCTGGGAAGTTACGCCAATTAATGACATTGACGGTTCACCCATTGGAGAAGGTAAGCCAGGTGAATTAACCAGGAAACTGCAAAATAAATATTTTGATCTGGTCAATGGTGTTATCGAAGATACACGTGGATGGCTAACGGAAGTCTAACTTTACCGATTTTGCTGAGCTTCTCAGCGAGATCACGCAAATAGAATGGTGTGATCTCCGCTGGAAGTGCCGTTGATATAAGATATTGAATGCAGGCATATATAAATAACAAAGATTCCCTCAAAAACTCAAACCTTTCACTTATCTTGCATCGCTCAATCGGATCTAGATGAAAATTCGCGAATAAGACTTCAAATTTAGTAAATTGCTGATAAATTATACGCACAGCGAAAACCTGCGTATCAATTCTGATCTTTTTTTCCCTGGATACCTGCTTTTTCTGAACGTGATTTATGGATAACAAGTCTAACGTAAGAATTTTGGAAGATCGATGCCGACCTTATATATCGTTTTTCTAAGCCTCGCAGTTTCGCAATTGCTGGTGCTGGGCATTTACATCTTCCTGTATCACAGGCGATCACCTCTGGGCCTTTTGTCTGGCGGTCTAGTACTCACATTAATGTCCGGTCTGCTTGGGGAAGGGCTGAACTCTATAGTCAATCCCCTAAGCCCTACGTTCTTGATTTACTTTACTATGGCGCTCAATCGCATCGGCAATGTCTCGATGTTTTTAATATGGATGTTGTCGCTGAAACTATTCGATGACACCTTCGAGATAACCAAAGTGCATACAGGTATTTGGGTATTGGTTGTTACTTCGCTCATTATGCGCTCGATTGGTAGCTATTATGCTCACTACGCCATTGAACTGAGTGTTATCGCCGATGCTGTTACCTGGGTTTATTCACAGCTTGTTTTATTGGTTTTTTCACTGGCAGCGATTTACGTGGCAATCGAAGGATGGAGAAGCGATCTCGTTATTGAGCGTCGCATTGAACGTGTAATCTTCGTCATTTGCGTAGTGACTTTATTATTATTAATGGTGGGTAATCGGAGTTTTTGGGTGTTTAATGCCATTGCCGAAGGCGCTGGGTTCCGCGCTATGCCACTGCCGGCAATTGCGTATTCAATTTACGCCTATTTTGTGACATCGGCCTTGTTCCTGTGGGCGTTCCGTGTAGTGAATTTATCTGT
The DNA here is from genome assembly GCA_963854625.1 of Gammaproteobacteria bacterium. Taxonomy (GTDB): domain Bacteria; phylum Pseudomonadota; class Gammaproteobacteria; order Pseudomonadales; family Pseudohongiellaceae; genus UBA9145. Next base: position 6,621 of record CAWKZY010000011.1, read on the forward strand.
AATCCGCAGGCCAGTCGTTCCTGCCCTTGATAAAGTAAATGATGAGCAATTTGCACGAGAGAGGGAGTTAAGCATCCAAATCAAGGCAGTCATGGAAGAAGAGAAGCTTTATCATGAATCGAGCCTGACCGTTCGCGCTCTGGCCAAATATGTGGCTAGTCAAGAGTATCTGGTGCGTAAAGCTATCAATAATCATTTGGGCTATAGAAACTTCAGTGAATTCCTTAATCACTACCGTATCAGTGAGACATCACAGTTATTGGTAGGCACCAAAGAGCCGATTACTACAATAGGCTTGAATGTGGGCTACACATCTCTTTCCTCGTTTTATAAGGCATTCAAAGCCATACATGACGTGACTCCTAAAGAGTATCGCGCACAGCACAGTTCTACGTCCTGATTTACCGCACCTCAGTGTAGTGTCCTCGAAGTTAGCCCCTCACAGTGCGCAGATCTCATTGTTTTTTCAATTTTTTGGAATTTTTAGTTCGAATTTCGAAACTGAGAAGCTTTAAGCAACTTTACGTCCTATCTTCGTAAGCTGGTTAGCTGAACATAGCTAGTAGCATGAACATCACCAGATGTATTTTATTGTGTTGAACAATAGTAAATGCCCCTTTTCGAAAACACCGGTAGACAAACCGGATAATCTGGAGATTCGATGAGGAATAAAAATTTTTTAAATCAAAGGGTTGATTTTATGTTCCTTCGAATTCGCACTATTTTCCATCAGATTGCCCGTCTGAGCTTATCAGTTCAAAACTCAGTGTCATTGTTGTCCGCCGCTTTGATAGTTTTCCTGACGCTACCGGCTTATGCCCAACAGAATCTCAATGCTGGAGTGATTTCCGGGAGCGTGATAAGTGGTCATGGCTCTGAGGCTGGGGTGTGGGTCATCGCTGAAACTGATGATTTGCCGACACATTTCACGAAAATTGTGGTGACTGACGATCAAGGCCGCTTCGTATTACCTGAACTGCCTGATGCTCTGTTTAAGGTTTGGGTGCGCGGATATGGTCTGGTGGATTCCGACCCAGTTCAGCTAAGAATCGGTGCCGAGGATGTGAAGCTTCGAGGTTTCATTGCAGAAGATCCCTTGCTTGCAGCGCAGGTCTATCCAGCCAACTATTGGTACTCTCTGATGGAGGTTCCTGCTGAAAGTGATTTTCCTGGCACCGGGCGTGATGGCAACGGTATTGGTGAAATTATGAACAGCCAGGACCGTTGGCTTGATTTGACCAAACAAGGTTGTCAGCTGTGTCATCAATTAGGTAACAAAGCGACTCGTACTCTGGATCACCTGAGCCACATTGACTTCGATTCAAGTGTACAAGCTTGGCAATACAGAACTGCGATGGGTATCCGGGGTCCTTTTATGACACGTTATGCCAATCGCTTTGGTCCTCGGGGACTGGAAGTGTATGCCGATTGGACCGATCGAATTGCGGCAGGCGAACTTCCCCCTAAACCTCCACGTCCCAGTGGAACCGAGCGTAATGTGGTGATTACCCAGTGGGACTGGGGTATCGAGTCTTCGTATATTCATGACGAGATCACCACCGATAAGCGCAATCCCAATTTGAATGCCGGGGGCAAAGTGTACGGTGTCGATGGTGGACACGGGGCCCTGTTGGAGCTAGATCCTGATACCCATGAGTGGAAAGAAATAGTAATCGCCGTAAAGGACAATCCTGACAATCCGGCAGTTACCCGATTCGCTCAAAAGTTCGCAGTACCTTCTGCCTATTACGGTAATGAGGCCCTATGGCAACGACCGGCTGATCCTCACAATCCCATGTTTGACGAACTGGGTAGAGTGTGGATGACTACCAAGGTGCAGGGTAACAAAGTGCCTGAATGGTGCGGACCTGAGTTTGATAACAAATTCGCTCAATACCATCAATCTCGCGGCAGTTCACGTCAGGCGTCTTACTACGATCCTGCCACCGAAGAGTTCGGCCTTATCGCCACTTGTTTCGGTACCCACCATTTGCAGTTCGGCTGGGGTGAAAACCGCATGCTTTATTTTAGCGGCGGGGGAGACGTGATTGGTTTTATCAATACCCGCACCTGGGATCGAACACAGGACGAGCAGCTATCCCAAGGTTGGTGTCCCATGGTGGTAGATACCAATGGCGATGGCCGCATTAGTAAACCCTGGAATCAACCGGTTGGACCAATGCGAGACCAGGGCGAAGGCGGTGGTGGCGGTCGCCTCGTTGATGTGGATTTAGCACTGGATACTCGCATGAGTCCCGGAAGTTACGGCATTATCGCAGACACTCAAGAAGAAGGTGTGACCTGGGGTGTGGGTACTGAATTTCCGGGCCGCATATATCGTCTCGACATCGGCGACAATCCGCCCGAGACCTGCATCACTGAGATGTATGAACTGCCTGTGGTAGATGGCAAGCCCATGGGTTTTGGGCCGCGCGGCATCGATATGGACAGCAATGGAATTATCTGGTCAGCCCTGTCTGGCAGCAGTCACATGGCCAGTTTCGATCGCAGCAAATGCGATGTGTTGAACGGCCCCTCTGTGATTAACTCCCAACACTGCCAGCAAGGCTGGACGCTGCATGAAATACCCGGCCCAAACATGAAGGGCACTGATCGCAAAGCTGACTTTCACTATTACAACTGGGTGGACATCTTTGACACTCTTGGCTTGGGTGAAAATGTGCCTATCGCCAACGGGTCCGGCTCCGATTCTCTTATAGCTCTCGTGCCGGAAACTGAGGAATTTGTACACATGCGTGTTCCCTATCCATTGGGCTTTTACTCCCGCGGACTGGATGGTCGCATCGATGATCCTGATGCTGGCTGGAAGGGTCGGGGTGTATGGGCTAACTATGGCACCAATTTCAACTGGCACACAGAAGGTGGCAAAGGCACAACAAGCAAGATGGTTAAGTTTCAGATTAGACCTGACCCTTTAGCAAAATAAAGAATAAGAAACTTCATCTTCGAAACTAGTTAAGAGAGGGCGGCAGTGACCAATAAGGATAAAAAAAATAACGTTGAAACAAGCATTAGTCGTCGCGCTTTTGTCAGTTCGATGGCCACACTTGCGGCAGCGAGTGGTATGAGCGCTCAGAGTGTATTTGCAGCGCAAAAATCGCTTCCCATGGCGGTAAGCGCTATCAACCACATGACTCTCGCGGTGTCTGACCCCACGGCATCACTTGCCTGGTATCAAGGTTTATTTGGGTTGCCTATCGTAGCGCGTCAAGGTGGCACAGTAGTCCTGCAAGTAGGTGACGGACCGCAGTTCATCGCTTTAGGTGGCAACGCCAGTGACAATCCTCGGATCACTCATTATTGCCTAGCTGTGGACAATTTCGACCACAGCAAAGCTGTGCAAATTCTCGCCGAAAACGGCGTTGATGCAGCTAATGCATCTGCTGTAATGCAGTCGCGAGTAAGAATGCGAGGAGAGGAATTTGGTGGCGCAGTTAACGGCACACCGGAGCTTTACTTTGGTGACCCTGATGGCATCGTCGTGCAACTGCAAGACTCAAGTTACTGTGGAGGCGCTGGCTTGTTGGGTGAAGATTGTTTGCTCACAGCAGAACCTGCAGCTACGAATGGCCTGTTATCAATTCGAGAGTTCAACCACTTTACTTTATTTGTCTCAGATCAATCTCGCTCAATTCAGTTTTATCAAAGCCTTTTCGGGATGCCTATTGATACTTACCAGGGTGCTTTGCCGGTGCTGAGAATTGGTAACGGCAAACAATTTTTAGCTCTGTCAAACCAACCCACTCTAACAAGTCAGATACATCATGCGTCTATAGCAGTAGAAGATTTTGATGTTGATCGCATATTCTCTTTATTGGAAAGCTATGGATTGACGATACTGGGGGAGGCAAGGGGTGCGAATGGTCCGCTACAAGCCTACGTAACACTGCGGGGCGAAAATAGGGGTGGAGCGGCCGAGGGTACTCCGGAACTCTATTTTACCGACCCAGACGGTATTCTTATTCAGCTGCAGGACGTGTCTTACTGCGGTGGAAACGGTTACTTAGGGAACGAGTGCGGCTCAGTGGGAAAGCCCACTGGACGTAACAACTAATGCCCAGATTGGACAGGTGCACAACATGAAAAGAACACTTCTATTAGTCGTCTGCATGGCGATTCCAAGTCAGCTCTTTGCGGCTGAATCGGCGCATCAGAATGTCTCGGCGAGCAACCGTGCATTACTGGATCAATACTGCGTCATCTGTCACAACCAGGCAGTGGTCAGTTCCGCTGTAAGCGTCAATGAAGGTCTTCAAACCACGCAGCTGCGAAATCTCGGCCTGACTTTGGACACGGAGGATGTGTCGGATTTGGCGGCAAACCCCGAGGTGTGGGAGAAGGTCATCAAGAAGCTTCGGGTGGGTGTAATGCCCCCTCCCAACTATCCCCGTCCAGACAAAGCAAGCTATGACGGTTTTCGTGGCTGGCTTGAGAATGAACTCGACCGCATTGGCGCAAATCGAGTCAATCCAGGGCGTACACAGGCATTTCATCGGCTTAACCAAACTGAATATAGAAACTCCATCCGTGACCTGCTTGATCTGGACATCGATGTATCGGATCTGATTCCGGCAGACGCCCCAGACCAGTACGGCTTTGATAACAATGCTGAAGTATTGGCTCTGTCGCCACTGAGCGTGGAGCGCTATGTTAATGCTGCACATAAGATAGCGGAACTCGCGGTTGGCGCATCACCGCGTGGGGCTTCCATCAAGACTTACGAGGTTCCATTAAATCTGATTCAAGACGATCGACTCAGTGAGAATTTACCTTTTGGCTCTCGAGGTGGAACCGCAATTGAGCACCTGTTTCCTGTTGACGGTGAGTACCGCATTACAGTGAAACTGCAGACCAACTATGTAGACTTCGTCCGTGGATTTGATGAAGCCCACGAGATGGAACTTAGTCTCGACGGTGAGTATCTCCAGACCTACGCATTCGGTGGCGATGCTCCGGGCATGCCCGCACCCTACAGTTATGCAGGAAATATTCGCGGCAGCGACGACTGGGAAGAGTTTATGATGGCCTTTGCTGATCAGGGCTTCGAATTAGTGCTGCCCGTTAAGGCTGGCCCACGAGTAATCGGAGCGACCTTTCCGCGGGAGATGTGGGAAACCGAGGGTGTGCAGCAACCCAGACTTTTCGGCTATCAATTGGCAGTGACAGAATTGCCAGATGCTAATCCTGGTATTGGTAGCATAGAAATAGAAGGACCCTTATCAGTAGAGGGCCCTGGTGATACTCCTAGCCGGCGACAAATTTTCAGCTGCCAACCGACGAGCGCTGATGAGGAAGCTTCCTGCGCACGCCAAATACTTAACTCGTTAGCTCGACGCGCCTATCGCCGACCCGTAGTCGATGGCGATGTGCAGGGATTGATGGATTTTTACAACCAGGGCTATGTTGAAGGCGGCTTTGATGCAGGTATTCAGTTTGCATTAGAACGATTGTTAGTTTCACCAGACTTTCTATTTCGTATCGAGCAAGATCCACTTGATGCGCAGCCTGGTTCCATGTACTCGATCACCGACACTGAGCTAGCTTCGCGGCTCTCCTTCTTTCTTTGGAGCAGTCTGCCGGACGACGAATTATTAGATCTGGTAGAGCGCGGTGCATTAAGGAATCCAGGCGTGCTCGAGGCACAGGTGACTAGAATGATGAGTGATTCACGCTCGTCAGGCTTCATCGAAAACTTCGTCGGTCAGTGGCTTTACCTACGTAATCTCGATGGTATTTATCCCGACCCTGCTGCTTTTCCTGAATTCGATGAAAATTTACGGGAAGCTTTTCAGCGAGAAACAGAGCTGTTCATTGACGACCAAATACGTTCCGACCGCAGTCTTCGCGAATTGTTGAGCGCAGATTATACCTATGTCAACGAACGTCTTGCTGAGCATTATGGTATCCCTAAAATTTATGGCAGTCGCTATCGGAAGGTGACGCTGACAGGCGAGGAACGTGGTGGCCTTTTTGGTCACGGTAGCTTGATGATGGTGACCTCCTATCCCAATCGCACTTCACCAGTTTTGCGGGGTAAGTTTGTACTTGAGAATTTGCTCGGTGGTCCCCCTCCTGAGCCACCTCCCAATGTACCAGCGCTAGAAACAAGTAGTGATGGCAAACAGCTTACTATGCGTGAAGCCATGGCTATGCATCGGGAAAACCCGGCCTGTCGTGTTTGTCATGCGGCAATGGATCCGATCGGTTTCTCATTAGAGAATTATGATGCGGTGGGTAAATGGCGTACTCAATTTGCCGGTCAAGCGATCGATGCGTCTGGGCTACTTCCCGATGGCAATACGTTTGATGGCCCTGATGGTTTACGGAATTTATTGCTCGAACGACCTGATGATTTTGTTGGCACTATTACAGAAAAGCTAATGCGATTCGCCCTTGGGCGTAGTCTCGAATACTACGATATGCCAGAGGTGCGCGCGATTGTTCGCGGCGCCGCGGAAGACGACTATCGATGGACGTCAGTAATTCTCGGCGTAATTGAAAGTGCGCCATTTCAAATGCGGAGAACTGAGCTATGAATATTTTCAAAAAGACACTTCCCAGACGCACGGTGCTACGTGGACTCGGTGCGAGCCTAGCATTGCCTCTGCTTGACAGCATGGTGCCGGCACTCTCATCTGCTTCTGCACAAACAGCGCAACCGGCGAAACGACTTGGCGTGGTTTATGTACCAAACGGTATGGCGATGAAGTCATGGACTCCAGCCACGCACGGCACGGGTTTTGAAATTACTCGCATCCTAAAACCGATGGAGGCCTATCAGGATCGAATGTTGGTATTAACTGGACTTAACGGCACCAACAGTAATGCTGGAGTGCATGCGAGTGCGTCCACTCGTTTTTTAACGGGAACAATTCCTGCGCGCACCGAGTCGGATTTGCGGGCAGCAGTTTCAGTTGATCAGATTGTAGCTAGAGATCTGGGTCGACAAACTCAACTTGGTTCTCTAGAGCTGGCTCTGGATCAAAGTGATGTGTTTGGGTCCTGCGATATCGGTTTCAGTTGCCAATACACCAGTACAATCGCCTGGCGTGATGCCAATACACCATTGCCAATGGAGACCAATCCTCGCGCAGTGTTTGAACGATTATTTGGCGACACTGGCACAACCGATCCAGCGGTCCGCTTACAACGAATACATAAAGATCAAAGTCTATTGGATGCGGTGTCAGACCGTGTGTCTGAGTTAAACCGCAAAGTTGGTGCTGGTGATCGTGCCAAACTTGACCAGTATCTGGATGCGGTTCGTGACGTGGAGCGACGGATTCAGATGGCAGAGGCGCAAAGCAATCGTGAGCTACCCGTAGTAGAGCAACCTGCGGGCGTACCTGCTACGTACGAGGAACATGCTAAACTTATGTTCGACATGCAGGTGCTTGCCTATCAAACAGATCTTACCCGCGTCATAACATTCATGATGGGGCGTGAGTTAAGTGGTCGCACCTACGCCGAGATTGGCGTGCCTGATTCTCACCACCCAACTTCCCATCACCGTGACGATCCTGGGCTGTATGAGAAGGTCACCAAGATCAACGAATTCCACGCCAGTCTTTTCGCCTACTATCTCGATAAGCTTGACGCTACCCCTGATGGTAATGGTTCGCTACTCGATAATATGCTAATGCTTTATGGCGCTGGCATGTCGGACAGTAATCGACACGACAACACCGGGCTGCCTTTAGTGCTGCTTGGTGGTGGTTCCGGCTCTGTTAAGGGTGGGAGGCATCTTCGCTATGAGGAGGGCACACCCATTAGTAATCTGCATTTGACCATGCTCGACAAGATGGGTTTACCTCTTGAAAAGATTGCTAACAGTACCGGTGCACTAAATCTGTTAAGTGATGTGTAGAGTGAGATCTACGATGATTGAGCTTACTAATTCGGGTTTATTGAATCGGTGGATTATGATACAAGTGTTGGCAGCATTAATAATAACATGCTCATCTTCTCTAGCATGGTCCGAGAATCCTCCTTTAATCGAAGCTGCAAGACATCAAGATGCAGAAGCGGTGCGCCTACTACTAGCTTCAGGAACGAACCCTGACGTACCTCAACCTGATGGCGCGACTGCTTTACATTGGGCAGCGTATCAAGAAGATGCCGACATGCTAGCCGCGCTAATACAAGCCGGAGCCAACGTCAATATCACCAACCGCCTAGGAGCCTCGCCGCTTTACCTAGCATCGAAGAGTGGTAATGCTGAGCTAATTGAGCTACTGCTTAATGCCGGTGCCGATCCTAATCTTGCTTTGCAAATTGGTGAAACACCTCTCATGACCGCTGCACGATCCGGTACCGTAAAAGGTATACAGCAAATGATTGCGGCAGGAGCGGACGTCAACGCGTATGAAAAATCTCGAGAGCAAACCGCGCTTATGTGGGCTGTAGTTCAAGGGCATGTTGACGTTGTTAGAGTATTGATCAATGCAGGTGCAAATTTGGAAGCCAGATCGAAAGTGCGCCCTAGGCTTATGTATGCTGAAAGCTCTAATGGGGCTGCATTCGACAAAGGTGTAGTTGAGCAACTAGGTGGTTATTCCCCTTTGCTTTTCGCAGCAGCGCAAGACAATGTCGAAATAGGTCAATTGCTTATACGTGCGGAAGTGAACGTGAATGGCGTCGCTGGTAATGGAGCTAGCCCTCTAGTTGTCGCAACTCATAGTGGTCACCCGGAATTTGCACGCCTCTTGCTCGAGGCTGGCGCCGACCCCGATGCAATCGATGCAGGCTACAACGCGATGCATGCGGCGGTGTTGCGCGGCGATCTTGAAACCGTAGAAGCTCTTCTCTCAAATGGAGCTGATCCCGATGTCAGGCTCCAACGAGCTACTCCAATACAAAGAGCTAGTGAAGATTGGACTCTGAAGAGCCCTCTGATCAGCGCGACGCCATACTGGTTAGCCGCTTACTATCGCGAAGCAAAAATAATGAGCGTTCTAGAACAAGGTGGGGCAAACACTCTGCTCACTTCAGAAGAAGTTTTCAGGGAAAAAGGCAGAACTCGTGCAGATCGACTGATTCCGCCAGTACCGAAAGCGGTGGGTGGGTTTGCTAGTGCGATACAGGCAGCAATACTAGGTGATAGTACTCGGAGTCGCTTCTATATTCAGGAAAACCCGGATCCAGTTGGCGAAGAATATTTGGCACTCGAAGCGGTAATAATAGCGGCGGAGCACGGCGTTAACTTAAATCACTCTGACTTCACCGAATCGACAGCGCTTCATTACGCTGCAGCACGCAATCTTCCTACAGTGATTCGAGAATTAGCCGAACGAGGTGCTGACATCAATGCGGTGAATAGCAGAGGTCAAACTCCGCTCGATTTAGCCTCGGCTATGGAAAAGAGTACCGAATTTTTTAACTTTGATGCAAGACCTAAGCCCGGGCCAAAACCAAGCGAAGTGCTTTTGGAATTTGGAGCTGTCACGTCTGACATTAACGGAATTCCCTGATAAGCCTTGCTAAATGATTTTCTCCATTCTGTTGGCTAGAAAGCAGAATGCTATTTTTTTCAATTTGCCCCAGTGTTGTTCAATTCATAAAGAGATCTACCCTCGCGGCAAGTAAATTAATTAAGATGGACGAAGCAAAAGATGGAGCTATTAGAATGATTGCCATGCAACAAAATTCTCATAAACGCTTTTTAGAAACGGTAAGTTCGGCCGCGTTTAACGCGCGGACAGTAGGGGGGCTATTTTTCTCTACTTCCTTGCTGGCTCTCGCACAGAACGGGAGTAGTGATGGCGAGTGGCCTAGTTATGCTGCCGATGCTGGCTCCACTAAGTACACGAGTCTCAGTCAAATCAATGCCGACAACTTCGCTGAGCTTGATATTGCCTGGCGTTGGTCTTCCATCGATGCTGAATTGGACTTTGAAGCACTGTTGGGTCCTGATGCAGATATTAGCTTCGGTCGGTTGCAGGCAACTCCACTGATGATTGGTGGTGTGATCTATATGCTTACCGCTTTGAATCAAGTTGCTGCATTGGATGCGGCCAGCGGCGAAATGTTGTGGTCACATGACCCAGAAGTATACATGTCCGGTGAGCCAATCAGCCCATTGGGTTTCCATCATCGGGGTGTGGCTTGGTGGAGTGATGCCGAGAAATCTAGAGTATTAGTCACAACCAACGATGGCTACATTATTTCATTGGTGGCAGAGACCGGTGAAGTCGACCTCGCCTTTGCTGGCGGCCGCGTGGATATGACAGACGGTATTCCTAGAGCCGATCGGGATTCCCTCGACTATTCAGGTGCACAACCAGTAGGTGCAGTGTCTCCTCCTATAGTAGTCGGAGATATATTAGTGGTTCAGCAAATCACTTCAAACCGGCCCCACTATAAAGAGCGGCCTCCTACTTGGGTGCGAGGTTATAACATCCATTCAGGTGAAATGGTTTGGACATTTCACACGATTCCTCAGGGTGGTGAGTTCGGCGTTGAAACCTGGCAGGAAGAGTCGTGGCGTTATACCGGTAACGGAGGCGTTTGGACTCAGATGAGTGCCGATCTCGAACTGGGCTATGTCTATCTGCCAACTGAAGCACCAACGAATGATTTTTATGGAGGCCATCGTCCAGGCGACAATTTGTTTACTCAAAGTGTTGTTGCCCTAGATGCCAGCACTGGTGATCGAGTTTGGCATTTCCAGATGATTCACCATGGTATTTGGGATTACGATACTCCAGCGGCACCGAACTTGATTGATATTAATGTTGATGGAAGAGAAATTAAGGCCCTTGCTCAAGTTACTAAGCAGGGTTTTACTTATGTATTCGACCGGGCGACCGGGGTTCCAGTGTGGCCAATTATTGAGCGTGCAGTTCCTCAAGGATTAATCCCAGGGGAGCGAACATCACCTACTCAACCTTTTCCGACTAAGCCCCCGCCCTTCGTTGTGCAAGGTTTGACAGAAGATGACCTCATCGATTTCACCCCGCAGTTACGAGCCGAGGCTCTAGAAATCTTAGAGGATTACACCTACGGTCCTTTATTTACTCCAACGAGTTTACCCGACGACGATGGTCATCGAGGTACCATTATGGTCCCGGGTGCTGGCGGCGGTGCTAATTGGGAAGGTGCAGGAGTAGATCCTGAAAATAATATTTTGTTTGTTCCTGGGTCTAATAATGCCCTAACACCTTACATGGGCACTCTGCCGGAAGATGAATCAGATCTTCGCTATTATCGTTTGCAGAATCGAGGAGTCTTGGGGCCGCGACGCTTACCCTTATTGAAGCCGCCGTATTCCACTATTACTGCGTATGATATGAATCGTGGAGAGATTCTCTGGCAGGTAGCGAATGGCGATGGGATGGCTCAAGTTGAGAACAATCCTGCCTTAAAAGGGATCGACTTACCCCCGCTAGGTGGCGGAGGCAGACATCCGGTGTTGGTGACATCCACACTCTTAGTGCATGCGCAAAATACAATTGACGGGACAAAATTGATCGCGCGAAATAAATTGACTGGACAGGAAATTGCGGCAATTGGTCTTCCAGGTAATCCCAATGCAGCGCCGATGAGTTTCTCTGCTGATGGTAGGCAATACATCGCAGTGGCTGTTAGCGGACAGTCTGCACCAGAACTTATTGTTTATGCATTGCCGAAATGAAAGATTAATGGCGGCTTTTTAGTTCGTAACATTATTATTATTAGACAAAAGTTCTTTATTTAATAGGAATTACAAATTGCGTATAAGTAGCAGGCAAATTGTTGAAGGCATAGGTGCTGCAGCAATTGTGGCCTCACTCGTTTTTGTGGGTATGCAGTTAAAGCTAGATCGTAATGTTGCACTTGCTGCGCAATACGCTGCCAGATCCGAATCTCTCAGGCAGGACCTGCGTACACAGATGGAAAGTGATGGATTCATCGCTTCGAGTATCCGGGTTTGGGAATTGGGGCAGCGTCCTTCCTACTGGAGTGAAGATCTGGAGGAATATTCTCAGAGTAAGAATTTCACCAATGCAGATATTACGTATCTTCTGATTTCAGCGCGTATTCGTGTGCTGCACATGGACAACTTGTATTACCAATATAAGAAGGACATGTTTGATGAATCTTTTTGGGTAAAACAAGTTGCATCAATGAAAAATGATATGCGAGATCCTGTGTATAAAGCTCTTTATCTTAATAATCCCCGGGGAATTGAAGGGCTGCTTAATGAGCTGGTATTGGAACTCGAGAATGAATGAGTGTCCGTCAAGTTTGGAGCCAAGGCATGGCTGCGCCAGCAGGCTGTGATTATTTATTCTTTTACGGCACTTCTTAACTTCTCAATGGATAATATTTGAAAATCGATCGGCTTTCGCCTTGACGTGTATTATTCAATTGTATAAATTAATGTGGCGTCGCTAGCTATCTAAGTGGTCGAATTAAGTCACTTTTAATAGGAGTAGATGTTCAGATAAAAACAGGACTCTATAGCCCGAGATTCCTTATGGAGGCATAAAGCTAGTTAATCGCACACTAACAAAGGTAATACTATGCAACAAAATAAGAGCTCATTTATAACTGCAACTCTTCGCCTGACGTTACTTGGATTCCTTGCTGGTACTCAGCACTATTTTCGGATTTTGACGGGGGAACAGTCATGAGAGATAAGACGCGCAGGAAGACATTAGGACGCAATATCTTCTCGGCGATCGCTATTGCAGCTGCCGTAGGCACTGTGTTCGCGCCGCTGTCCTTCGCGCAGCAGGGATCGAGTGGCCGCTTGAATAAAATAATCGAGCAGTTCGAGAACGGCGAACCATCCCTGGTGAGCGAGCATTGGCAGCTCAATGACCTTGAGCACAACCCCTTCCAGCTCGATGAATTCGAGTCATTCCTCAATGAAATGGAGGCCGAAGGTGCATCGAGACCGGGATTGACCCCAGTCGTGCGTATCCCGTACGAAGCGAATCAGGATTACCATCATTACGTCAAGCAGATGCTCGACGCTGGGACGATGGGAATCGTCCTACCGCAAGTGAAAACCCCGGCCGACGTCACCAAGCTCGTCCAAGCGATGCGCTATCCGCCGCAGCGTGGTTCTGAGTACCCTGAACCGGCGGGCCAGCGAGGCTGGGGACCGAGTGCCGCTATCCGAGTCTGGAACGTGGACGGGCAAGAGTATGCTAGCAAGGCCGACCTGTGGCCGCTCAATCCGAATGGCGAACTTCTCGCAATAGCCATGGTCGAAACCCGAGAAATAATCGACAACATCGACGCGATCCTTCAAGTGCCCGGTCTGGGCGGTTTGTTGATCGGGCCCGCTGATCTAAGTATGGCGTTAGGCGTCGGGAATCCGGGGCCGAACTCTAGTGCACCCGAAGTGATCGCAGCGATCGAAAAGGTTGGGGCAGCGTGCAAACGGCACAACGCGCTGTGCGGCATCTATATGCGCTCAGACGTCGAAGAGAGGCAGGAGCAAGGTTTTATGCTGTTTCCGAGCATAGACTATTAATTAAAGCGAACATTAATTGAAGGCCTGACCTTCATTACGGGAAATTCTAGATGAAAGATAAATTGTTGGTATTAACAGCTGTACTCACTGTCGGTGTTGTCGCAATAAAGCCTGCCGCGGTAGCGCACCATGCGTTCTCTGCTGAATTTGATGCGAATCTACCAGTTCGACTAGGTGGTCCGATCACTCGTGTTGAGTGGATTAATCCTCACACATGGATTCACTTGGAAAACAACGATCCAAAAGCCACTCGCGATTCAGGTCCTTGGATGGTGGAGGGCGGTACTCCAAATACGCTACTGCGGCGGGGAATTAACCGTAACACACTGACTTTAGGTGAAGATATCGTGGTAACGGGTTACCAGTCTAAAGATCGGCTTTGTGAGCCAACCTGTCGTGCTAACGGCCGTGATATCACATTCCCTGATGGCCGAAAATTGTTCATGGGTTCATCCGGTACTGGTGCACCTCGTGATGGTTCAGACGGCAGCGAAACCGGTAATTAGTTTCGGCTCGAGGTTAAGAATCGAAAAGCTCGCTTCTGGTGAGACTTTCAGGCACTACCTATTACAGTCTCCATTGGGAGATCTACGTCGCGGATGCGGCGAGGCAGGAGAGACATGGACACGATAATTGCGGCCATTGCGGTCAGGAGACGAATGATGAGTACGAGAGGAACTGCCAAATTGGCTTTGATGGGAACATTTTTCTTTGGTCTGACGGCGTGCAGTCCCGATAGATTATTAGAGTCTTCTGCGCTGACGGGCAAGGTCACCTCTCAAGAGGAAGGTGTGATGGAAGGTGTGATCGTTAGCGCGAAGCGAGAGGGGTCAATGATGACGGTCTCAGTGGTCAGCGATGCGCAGGGGCAGTACAGTTTTCCCAAGGACAGGTTGGAGCCCGGTAGTTATGCGATCAGCATGCGGGCGGTAGGATACGACCTGACGAACCCAGGGCCGATGGAGCTGACGGCGGAACCAGCCCACTTGGACTTAAAGCTAACTATTACCCGCCAGTTGTCTGCACAGCTCACGAATACCGAATGGATGATTAGTGCGCCAGGAAGCTTTGAGGAGAAGCAATACTTGGACGATTGCACTATGTGTCACACGCTGCAGCGACCGCTAAATTCAAAATATGAAGCAGACAATATGACGAAAGTTATACAGCGCATGAGCGCCCATACGCTTAACTCCACAGTCGAGCACCCTCATTTTAAGTCCGCTATGCCTGAGATGATTAGCCAGCCAGCCTCGGCAGAACAGATCGACAAGGGCCGTTACATCAGCAGCATCAATCTTAGTTCGGCTGACACTTGGCAGTTCCCACTGCAGACATTGCCCCGTCCCACGGGCAAAGCAACTCAGGTGATCATGACCACGTATGAATTGCCGCGACCGGATGCTGCGCCTCATGACGCTGTGCTGGGTCCCGATGGCTATGTCTGGTATAACGATTTTGTTTCTCCTTTCATAGGGAAAATGGACCCCAAGACAGGCGAAGCAACTGAGTTCGATATTCCGATTCAAAAGCCTGGGTATGCGGTTGGCAGTCATGCCCTCGACTTTGACGATGACGGAATGATATACGCAGCTGGGATGCATCAGGCTATTTTGGTGAGGTTTGATCCAAATACAGAGGAAATGGAAACGTTCCTTTTTCCGCATTGGGATATCGATGGTGCTACCAATGATGCCCGTCTGACAGTGCTTGATCCGAGAGGTAATTCGGTCAATGACCTCATCTGGGTCAATGGATACAAAGGCGGAGAAATGGGGGTGGCATATCAGGTGAATCTCGAGACCAATGAGTGGACAGAGGTTACTCATCTGCCTAGTAGTCCGCCTCATAATGCCTACGATGTCATTGCTGATTCGCAGAACAACATGTATGGCATTAATATGGATAAAGAGCACGTATGGAAGACAGATGCCAAGACCTTGGCGACCACTTTCTACAAGATACCGACGCCCGGTGCGGGTGGCAGGCGCGGCAACGTCGACGCTGCAGATCGTCTGTGGTGGGCTCAGTATCGGGGCAATGGTATCGGGATGTTTGACCCGGTGACGGAAGAGATCACTGAGTGGCAAATGCCCACGCCATGGACGAGTCCCTATGACGCGGAGTTCGATGACGATACCTATGTCTGGACCGGCGGCATGAACAACGACCTAGCGGTGAGACTGAATGTCGAGACTGGGGAGTTCACGGAATATCTGCTGCCGCTTGAAACTAACATTCGTCATGTGGACGTGCAGAAGTCAGACAATCCAAACAATCTCTCGAGCTTCTGGGTGGTGGGTCAGCTTAATGGCCGTATCACACATGTCGAACCGCTGGTGCCATGAAGGTCAAAACTCAGCTCGCCAAAGAAGTGTTGCTGCATAGCCGGATGCCGACAGGAAAGCGGTGAGCGGCGCGATTCCGTCCGCCGTTCCGGAAGCACCTCGCATTCGAGTCAATATCGCTCGGGCATTGTTGTGTAGCCGGACAGCGAGACTTTTTTACATTAGAGAACGATAACAGGAAGTAGAAATGTCGGAAGACAAGTTATACCCAGTTACTGAGCACGCCGCAAGTCGTAGTCATCTAGAACAACCCCGCTTTCAAGAACTTTATCAGCAATCGATTGCGTCACCCGATGAATTTTGGGCAGAGCAAGCCGACGAACTGCTTCACTGGCACCAGCGCTGGCAGTCGGTAAGCAGCAGCGATTTCAATAAGGCCGAAGCCAGTTGGTTCACTGGCGCAAAACTAAACGTTGCCTTCAACTGCATAGACAGACATCTTGAGAATCGCGGCGAGCAAACAGCCATTATTTGGGAAGGTGACGAACCTACTGAAGACAAAAAAATCACCTATAGAGAATTGCACACACATGTCTGCAAGTTTGCCAATGCACTAAAGGTGCGAGGCGTCAGCAAAGGCGATCGTGTTTGTATCCATATGCCGATGATTCCCGAAGCCACTTACGCCATGTTGGCCTGCGCTCGAATTGGCGCCGTCCACTCCGTCGTTTTTGGAGGCTTCTCCCCAGAATCACTAAAAGATCGAATACTAGACTCTGACTGCCAGGCCATTATTACTGCCGACGAAGGATTGCGCGGTGGTCGTACCGTTCCATTGAAGGCCAACGTCGACGCCGCCCTGGAGCAATGCCCCGATGTTCACTCTGTTTTTGTAGTGCGTCGCACCAATGCAAACGTGCCCTGGTTTGATGACAGAGATGTGTGTTATCTCAAGGCCACCGAAGCGGCGAGTGCCGAATGTGAAGTGGAGTTAATGGATGCCGAAGATCCGCTGTTCATTTTGTACACTTCGGGTTCAACCGGTAAACCCAAGGGCGTACTGCACACTACGGCGGGTTACTTGTTAGGGGCAAGTATCACACATAAATATGTGTTCGATTATCATGAAGGAGATGTTTACTGGTGCACCGCCGATGTTGGCTGGGTCACCGGCCACTCTTATATAGTGTATGGTCCTCTGGCAAATGGTGCCACCACCCTGATGTTCGAAGGTGTGCCAACTTACCCCGATGCATCGCGCTTCTGGCAGGTTATCGATAAGCATCAAGTGAATATTTTCTATACCGCTCCCACTGCGATTCGCGCGCTGATGTCAGCCGGTGACAAGCCAGTTACCAGTACCTCTCGTTCTTCCTTGCGCCTCCTCGGTTCTGTAGGGGAGCCAATAAACCCCGAAGCCTGGGAGTGGTATTACAAGGTGGTCGGTGACTCGCGTTGCGCCATCGTCGATACTTGGTGGCAGACCGAAACAGGGGCGATAATGATTACCCCGATACCCGGAGTCACTGATTTGAAACCCGGCTCAGCAGCAACCCCGTTTTTTGGTGTCAAGGCAGCCTTGCTAGATGCTGATGGCAATGAACTGGAAGGTGCAGCAACCGGTAATTTGGTTCTATGTCAAAGCTGGCCCAGTCAAATCCGCAGTGTGTATGGCGATCATCAACGCTATATAGATACTTACTTTACTACCTACCCTGGCTATTACTTCACTGGTGATAGTGCTCGCCGCGACGATGATGGCTATTACTGGGTAACTGGTCGCGTGGATGATGTCATTAATGTTTCCGGGCACCGGCTTGGCACAGCAGAAATTGAAAGTGCACTGGTTCTGCATCCAGCAGTGGCAGAAGCCGCCGTGGTTGGTTATCCACACGACATCAAGGGGCAGGGGATTTATGCCTACGTGACACTGATGTCTGGCACCGAAGAAAGCGAGGGCTTACGCAGCGACTTAATTAAATTCGTTGCCAAGGAAATTGGTGCTTTCGCGAAACCGGAGGTCATTCAATTCGCCCCAGGCCTTCCTAAAACCCGTTCTGGCAAAATCATGCGTCGTATACTAAGAAAGCTTGCAGCTAATGAACTGGATAATTTGGGTGACACGACGACGCTTGCCGAACCTGACGTGGTAGAAAAGTTAATCGCCAACAGAATAAATCGCTAATCGCTACATCCTGATTTTTTCAGTAAGCAGGACATGCGCAGCAAGATGAATTTAAGTAAAGAATGGGAATGATAGAATCTAATTAAAGATGATAAATAGTGATGCCTTGGCAGTTCTCTAGAATTCGACTGAGAGGTTCGAAGACACTATTTCTAGGAAACTTGATATTACGCGAACAGACGAAAAAAACGATAACTGACTCTCAGGAGAGCGATGTGAACAAGCTACTAAAGACAACAAGTATTTCTTTAATTTCTCTAACCATTGGTTTAGGTGCAGGAGTTTTCATGAGCAGTTCTGCTGAAGATGATAGCGCAGTATTTGAACTGAGAACCTACAAGTCTACGCCCGGTAATTTGGGAAACCTTCATACGAGATTTCGTGATCACACAATACGAATCTTCGGTAAGCACGGCATGAAAGTGGTCGGCTTCTGGTCACCTACTAGCGAAGAAGAAAGAGGGGATACTTTGGTTTACATGTTAGAGCATGCTAGTGAAGAGGCGGCTAATGCATCTTGGGAAGCCTTTGGTCAAGATCCAGAATGGGCTGGAGTTTCAGAAGCGTCTAATGCTAATGGGAGAATTCTCGCTGGAGTAGAGAGCAAATATATGGTGGCGACAGATTATTCTCCAATGAAATAACAGAGGAGTTTGGTTTACCTGCAATCATAAAAAAGGCTGACAATTGTCAGCCTTTTTTATTTCAAGACTAGGTGAGATTTAATTTTGGAGTACTGTGCGGTCTAGGCTTCGCCAGGTAGTCTAATATTCTCAACCAATTCCTGTACATCGTCGGGCGGATCAGGGGTAAAGCTGGCTATCGTGTAGGCGAAGGCTACGTTTATGATGGTGCCAAGTGTGCCTATACCTTCCGGCGAGATACCGAATAACCAATTGTCCGCTGTGCTCGCCGCCGGATTAATAAGCTTGAAGTAAATGATATAAGAGGCGGTAAAGATAAAGCCGGCCGCCATTCCTGATATTGCCCCTTGTTTATTCATTTTCTTCTGGAATATGCCTAATACTATGGCCGGGAAGAAGGATGCCGCCGCGAGACCGAAGGCGAAGGCAACAACTTGTGCCACATAGGCCGGTGGATTCATGCCGACATATCCCGCAATCAGCACCGCGATAAAGATAGATATTCGTGCAGACAACAATTCCTGCTTCTCGGTAATCGAGGGCATGAAGGTGCGTTTTAGCATGTCGTGTGCCACCGAAGTGGAGATCACTAGCAATAATCCGGCCGCTGTGGATAGGGCGGCGGCAAGGGCTCCGGCGGTAACCAGCGCGATTACCCAATTTGGCAGGCCGGCAATTTCTGGATTGGCCATCACCATAATATCTGCACTTACCGTTAGCTCGTTTTGCTCGGCGTCGCCTACATATTGAATCTTACCGTCATTGTTCTTGTCATCGAAGCTGATCAGATTGGTGGTTTCCCATTTTCTAAACCAATCTGGCATAGCGCTATATTCTGCATTACTCACGGAATTGATTAGATTGGTTCGAGCAAACGCCGCTACAGTTGGCGCTGTGGTGTACAGTATTGCGATGAAAATCATGGCATATCCGGCCGATCTCCGTGCATCGCGTACATTCGGTACGGTAAAAAAGCGAATGATAACGTGGGGGAGTCCAGCCGTTCCGAACATAAGGGCGGCGGTTATAAAAAAGACGTCCTGTGTGCTGCGCTGTCCTTCGGTGTAAGTGGCAAAGCCCAGTTCCTGGCTGAGCCCGTCGAGTCGGTCGAGTAAATAACCACTGCCGTCTACTAATTCCGAACCGAAGCCAATTTGCGGTATTACCTGTCCGGTCATCATCATGGAGATAAAGATGGCAGGGACCATAAAAGCAAAGATGAGCACGCAGTATTGAGCGACCTGAGTGTAAGTTATCCCTTTCATGCCACCGAGCACGGCATAGAAAAAAACAATTGCCATGCCGATGATCACGCCGGTAGTAACGTCTACTTCGAGAAATCGAGAGAACACGATGCCCGCGCCCTGCATCTGCCCACACACATAAATAAACGAAATGACGATGGCGCAGAATACAGCCACCAGCCTTGCTGTTTGGGAATAGTAACGATCACCGATAAAGTCGGGGACGGTGAACTTGCCAAATTTGCGTAGATAAGGTGCGAGCAGCATTGCAAGTAGTACATAGCCCCCGGTCCAGCCCATTAAGTAAAATGTTCCATCCCGACCTAGGAAAGAAATGAGTCCAGTCATGCTGATGAAAGAAGCGGCTGACATCCAGTCGGCGGCTGTGGCCATGCCGTTCGCGACAGGGTGAACGCCACCTCCTGCCACGTAAAATTCTTTGGTGGATCCGGCACGCGACCAAATTGCAATGCCTATGTAGAGGCCAAAGGACAGGAATACAAACAGATAAGTCCACATCTGAACGCTCATTTTGCTTCCTCCTCTGTATTCTGGACATCGTCGCTGGCGGCCTGCTTGTATTGACTATCAAGCTTGTCCATTGCGCGGATGTAAATAAGGATGAGAGCGATGAAGGTCAGGATAGAGCCTTGCTGGGCAATCCAGAAGCCGAGTTTAAAACCGCCGAAGCGGATATTATCCAAGACATCTACGAACAGTATCCCGCAAACAAAGGAAATCAAAAACCAGACGGATAGAAGCGAAAGAACTAATTTTATATTGCTTTTCCAGTAGGAGTGGGCGCTGGAGCTAGACATAGTTAACCTCTTTTTCGTGTTATTAACTCAGCCCAATTTTCGCAGACTGCAAACGATTTAATTATTTAATTATTTAATGGTGTTGATCAGCGCTTTCAATAAGATGCCCAAATCTAGGTCTAGGAAGATCAGCAAACTGGTGGTGCTTTGTATGGCAGCGGCCATTTATTGTAAGGCTCTTCTGGAAAATAATAAAAGCAATCCCTTATATATACAATTGTATAAAATACCGGTTATTAGAAATGAACACAAGTAATTAATACCGTGTATTTGTTAATACGAGGCTGTCTTTAACAAAGATGATGAGATAGCCGCTACGCGAGTAGACAAAGGTTGAGTTTGACTGACTAGTTCAACAAAATACTTCGACACTTGGTATTCATTTGTATAAATGCTTGCACTTGTATATTCAATTGTATAACTTGTCTGTACGTAAGACGAATAGAGTCTTTTATGTCGTCTATTTGATAAGGCAACGTTCGTCCCGTGTAAAATTAAGTCGTCGCTGGTTATAAGAGCGGTCAAGAAAACTAACTTTGAAGGGGAAACAAATGTTCAGAAAAAACAATATGAGCAGGATCTTATCGCCCGCGATAGCGCTGGCCATATTGGCGCCTGCGGGATTTGCTCCAGTGTCTTTAGCACAGGATAATGCAGAAGCTATCACACAATTAATTGTTACTGGTTCTCGTGGCCGGCCACGCACTGTAGCAGATTCGCCAGTGCCCATTGATGTATTCAGTGCTGAAGATATTAGCCAGATTTCATTAACCGACACTAATGATATCCTGCAGACCTTAGTGCCTTCCTTTAACGTTTCCAAAACTAATTTTTCTGGAGGAGCATACATTCGTCCAGCGACGTTGCGAGGCCTGCAGAGCGACAAAACCCTCGTGTTGGTCAATTCTAAGCGACGTCATCGCTCCGCTCTCGTGGACTTGGATGGCGCGGGTGCTCAAGCCGCCGACATGGCGACAATCCCATCAATTGCTCTTGGCAGCATAGAAGTTTTACGTGATGGTGCGGCGGCTCAGTATGGTTCCGATGCTATTGCAGGTGTAATCAACTTTATACTAAAGGAAAACCGAGAGGGCGGTTCTATCACTGTTGACATGGGCGAGTATGGCGAAGGAGATGGCCAGTCAGTCAATGTACAGGGAAATATAGGGTTGCCACTGGGTGATAACGGATTCATAAGCATTTCAGGTGAATATACAGATGTAGAGCGGACTATACGGGCGGAAGAATATTGCGAGACTTGGTGGTGTGCGGATAGAAGCAATCCAAAGTACCAAACATTTAATGCGAGAAATAATTCGTCATCCGCATACGAAGAGACTGCATTATTCAGAACTGCCTATGAAAGTGGGGCTGCTACTTTCGGAGATACTGGTCGATATTCCCAGCCTTGGGGGCAGCCAGCCTCTGAATCACTGCGCATGTTTTTTAATGCGGGCTTGGACCTGAGCGACACTAGTGAGTTGTATGCGTTTGGTAACTGGTCTGACAGTGAGTCCAATGCTAACTTTTTCCACCGTCGTCCTGTTATCGGGCTCTTCAAGGAATCCCGTTTGGCTGATGGATCTACATATAGCCCGAGGCAGCTTTTCCCTGCCGGTTTTACTCCGCAATTGTTTGGCGATGTGGAGGATCAATCACTGGTCGCTGGTTGGCGGGGTGAATGGGGTAACGGTCTGACTTATGATTTCAGTTTTCGCACCGGTGAAAGCGAGATTGAATATAATTTGTTCAATACGCTTAACGCTTCCATGGGAATTGAGTCTCCCACTCAGTTCCATTTGGGTAATTTGGTTAACGAAGAAACCCAGTATCAGGCAGACTTCACTTATGAAACTGATTCTGGCGCAGTACTTGCTTTCGGAGGCAGTTTTTTGGATGAAGAGTATAATATTTTAGGAGGAGAGCCTAATTCGCACCAGGCAGGTACTTATGGAGTTGCAGACCCTCATGGTTTTTGTGATGGCAATGCTTCCACCGCCGCGGGTGCTGCTGTAATAGCCAATGGCTCAAGCCTGAATTGCGCTGACAGCTCTGATCCTGTCTATTACGTTGGTCAGGTAGGCGCCAATGGCTTTCCTGGGTTTCCGCCCGAGTTCTCGAAAAGCTATGGACGAAAAGGAAAGTCAATTTACGCAGATCTCAGTCAAGATGTGACCGACACACTGTTCGTTCAGGGTGCGGTACGTGTCGAAGACTATGACGATTTTGGATCGGAGGTAACATGGAAACTCGCAGCTATACTGAATGTAACTGATAATCTTGCCATTCGTGGCTCGCTCGGTACATCATTACGTGCTCCGAGCCCAGGCCAACAGGGTACGACTAACATCTCTGTTCGATTGCCAAATGGTGTTCCACAACTCCGAGGATTGTTCCCGGCTGATTCTGCAGTTGCGAAAGCTATAGGCGCTCAGCCACTCAAACCGGAGATGGCTGACAACATTACCCTCGGTTTTACCGCGGATATTGCCAACGTCAACTTGACGGTTGATCTCTACAGCATAGATATTGCAGACCGTGTATTTATTAACGAAGACGCGAATTCTGTGTCTACAGACTCGGGCGCGGGCGCAGCGTATGACAGATATCTAGCGCTTGTAGCAGCAGGAGTAAACAATGCTGATCAGTTCGGTCAGGTGAACTATTTTGGTAATGCTTTTGATACTACTACCAAAGGGGTTGATGTCGTAGCCACAACACCTTTTGATTGGGGCAGCAATGGCGTAACAGATCTAAGCCTTGCTCTGAATTATACCAAGAACGATTTCGATAGCCCAGTGAGCCAGGTCAGCACTTTCTTAACAGGTGAGGAGCAGGCCGATTTTGTGAACCTGCGACCTAAATTTCGCGGAATAGCAACCGCTCGTCACGAGGTGGATCGTCTCTCAGTGATTGGACGGCTTAGCTATTACGGTGACTACGAAAAAGCCACAACGGGTGGTAAGCTACACCAGGAATTTGGCGGTGTTTTGTACGCCGATCTTGAATTGCAATATCAGTTGAATGATACTGTAAGACTGTCAGGCGGCGCTAGGAACTTATTTGATGAATACCCGGATGTAGGTAAAACGGAAACTAGTTTTGTTTGCTGCGGAAACCAGTATGGTTTCCAAAACAACTTGGACTGGCAGGGCAGGTATTTTTACGGTCGGGCATCAATGAGTTTCTAGTAGTTAGCTAACGCTGGTTTGTAAGTGTAGAAATAGAAAAGCGGGAATGGTCAGTGATCATTCCCGCTTTTTTTTGTTGAGTTCTATATAAGGTGTGCCTTCCTTATGTGCCAGATAATTTGGTGCACGCCTTACTATTTTGATTTTTTTGATTCTAATTTCGAAATCACGAAGTTTTCGACTAATTAGTTCACTATATTTCTTTACTTAAAGGCAGTATTAGGCAGTTCTGGATGGTGCGGAGGAATTTGGTGGATATTCATTGTGCAGGCTCGCAGGCCCCGAATTATCACCAAAATCTGTTGATTTCAGCGTCTGAATAACGTACTTTATACAAACGAATAAAATTTTCGAAATGAGCTCTGATCAGGTGCTGAATGCAAGCCGACGACGATCGTGCCGGCTATAAACGGATAGAGTTTTAAAGGCTGGAATAGTTTAACCCGATTTTCGTATCGAAATTGGCAGTGCTCTGCCAACAAACACTATTGAATTTAATAAAGCTTAGGAGGAAATAATGACTAAGGCTACATTGGCTTGGCTAATCTTTGCTGTAACTTTGTTACCACGACTGGCAGCCGCAGATGAAGACGAGATCACTTATTCAAACCAAGTGTCGAGAATCATTCAAGACAACTGCCAAATCTGTCACCAGCCAGGTGGAATCGCTCCAATGTCCTTCACTAGCTATGATGAGGTTCGACCTTGGGTTCCAGTTATTCGTCTGAAGGTCACGGAGCGAGAAATGCCGCCCTATCAGTACGACCACGATATCGGAATTCAAGAGTTGAAAAATGACTGGCGGATGTCTGATGAAGACATCAACACCATTGTTGTGTGGGTTGATTCGGGATCTCCCATTGGTAACCCCGAAGATTTGCCGCCAGTTAAGGAATTCCCGGTCCCAGGTGAATTTCACTTTGCAGAAGAGTTAGGCCCTCCTGACCACATCATCAAGTCCGAGAAGTGGGACGTTCCAGCGAGCGGTCAAGATTACTGGTGGGAGCCTAGAGTACCTACTGGAATTACGGAAAACCGCTGCATTAAGGCAGTTGAGACAATTCCGTCGGCAGCTGCGAGCGGATCAACACATCATGGTGTCACCACACTCTTAACTCTAGACGAAGACGGTGAATGGGAATGGAACAGTCTCCTATCTGAATTTGCTATGGGCAAGCTCGGTGAAAAAATACCAAAAGGAGCTTGTAGAGTAGCGCCTGCAAATTCCATGGTTGAATGGAGTATCCATTATTATCCCGATGGCAAGGCAGTAGCCGACGATCAGGTAACAGTTGGTATCTGGTACTACGATGAAGAGGATGACTTCGACGAAGAATCAGCCTATTTTCAAGATGTTAATAACTATTATCTTAGCAAGAACGGGGAATCCGATGATTACCTCATTCCTCCTCACGGCAAGTTGATGACTCAAGGATTCCACTCCTTTGATCATCCGGTTCGTCTTGATAGCTGGCAGCCTCACATGCATCTGCGCGGTGTGGCTATGTCTATGGAGATTTTCTTTCCTGATACAGGGCGTACTGAGCTAGTCAGCAAGGTGTCCGGCTGGAACGCTGGCTGGAACCACAGCCATACCTATGAAGAGGGATTTCAACCACTTGTTCCAATAGGTGCCATCATAATATTGACTGGTTGGCACGACAACACAGCCGCGAACCCCTGGAATCCTGATCCGGACCAGTGGGTTACTTCCGGTCAGCGTACTGGTGATGAAATGTCCCATGCTTGGATCGCCGTTACCCATCTGGACAAGGAAGGTTACGAAAAACTGCAGGCAGAGCGTAAAGGTAGTGAAGGGAGAACCGTAGCGACATTAGGAGAGGTGGAGCTCAATGATTAAAATCAAGTTCCTTGCAGCAGAAACACTAGCCATTTTACTGATGACGTCGATTTCTGCTTCTCTTTATGCCCAGCTACCAAATCATCTACGTGAATATCCGCTGGCCGACCGCAAAGCCAGTGGAGACTTAGTCGCTCCTATATTCAACGGTTGGACTCCTAATGAGGACGGCTCTGTCACGATGCTGTTCGGGTTCGCTAACCGAAATCGAGAAGAGGTAGTAGATATTCCTTTGGGTCCAAACAACTACATCAAACCCGCGCAGTTCGACGGCGCGCAGCCAACGCATTTCCCAGTTTACAATCGGGGTGGTTTTATCGGCATAAATGAAAGAGGCGCATACGCGGTCACGGTACCTGCCGATATGGCCGGTACCGAAGTCGTGTGGACTATAAAGCATGCCGGGTACGAGTACTCCGTTCCGGGTAGGGCAACTTCTACAACCTACGAAATGAGTGAAGGGGAGAGAGCTCTTGGCTCGCTTGCGCCAGCCATTCGATTCGATAAAGATGGAGCAGAGACCACGACCCGTGTGGGGATTACGGCATCTAGAGTCACCGCTTCAGTTGGAAATCCTGTGACTTTGTCGGCCTATGTGCAGGATCGGGGCAACCGCGGTGACTATCCCGAGCAGGCTAAATTGCTTTTCTACCCACTGACCACGGACTGGGTAATGCACCAAGGTTCTGCTGCTCCAGTTTTTGAACGCGCCCTAATATTAGACGCAGACAGAGTGGCAGAAGGATTGAACCAGCTTAGCGCTGAAGACTGGATTCATGTTCAGACCCGCGCTACGTTCTGGGCGCCCGGTGAATATATTATTAGATTGCGAGTCAGCAATTTTGCAGCACCTGATAGCCGGTTCGATAATATGTGCTGTTGGTCTAATGCCTATGTGCCGGTAACAGTCACCCAGTGAGTTCAAATCCTGCTCAGTATAGGTAGATGGACTAAGGTTGAAGGGGATTTCAGCCAAAGGTCAATATTACTTACGGCTCTTTTTTATAAAACGATGCTAGGTTGAATCCTTCCTTCTGGGAACCTCTTATGAATAAAATAATCTTACGAGTGATGTCAGGCGCTCTACTGGTCGCCGGTTTCTCATTCTCAACCCTGAGTTCCGCATCTGATGACTACTTGGCTCCGCGCACACAATGGGGTCAACCGGATCTGCAGGGAGTATGGAGTTTTTCATCCAATATACCAATGGAAAGGCCTGAACATTTTGGTGAGCGGGAATTTCTTAACGAAGAAGAAATAACGGCGGCATTATCACCGCCACCCGTTACGGAAGATGGTAATGCAGAAAAAGCCCCTTTGCCTGCGGGGGAAGTGGGTAAGACCTACGATGATTTTTGGAATGAGCAAACCGCAAGAGGCGCCTCGTTCCGTACTTCGCATATCGTTTATCCAAGGAATGGCCGTGTACCAAAATTGCAGGATGGAGTTGCTGTGCAGTTTGGCACTCGAGGCTCTGAAAAAACAGCAGAAAGACCTGCCAGACACCTTGCTCGTGGTATTGGTATTGACGGCCCAGAAGATCGAGGCCTTTCTGAAAGATGCCTGGTAGGTTTTAACGCAGGGCCACCCTTTACTCCAAGCGTATACAACAACAATGTGCAAATATTTCAGAATAGAGACACAGCAGTAATTCTGACTGAAATGATTCATGATGCGCGCATAGTCCCTCTTTATGATTCTGCGCAAGACATCGAGTCGCTTCATGCCGATATCCGTTCCTACTCCGGTGATTCCCGCGGTTATTGGGAAGGTGACACGTTAATTGTTGTGACCAAAAACTTCAATAGTCTTACTGCAAGCTTTACTGGTATAGCTGCTGATTTCGGCCTAGCCGGAAGTTCCTATGACAAAGTATTAACAGAAAAATTCACTAGAGTAGGGCCCTCTGCTGTTAATTACGAATTTACGGTTAATGATCCATCTTCTTATACGGACAAGTTTACTGCCATAATTCCAATGACTAAAATTGATGGTTTGCTTTATGAATACGCATGTCATGAGGGTAATTATGGTCTGGCAAATATTTTGAGAGGTGCAAGAGCGCAAGAAAAGCGCGAAATTTCTGAGCAGTAATTTGAGAAGTATCGGGTCTTCGCGAAAAAGAGGAGGGCAAACCGTGTTGGTCCTCCTTTCTTCTACACAAAACCTATTTCTCAGACCAGATAGAACTTGCAAGACAATTATTGCTCAGTCTCCTGTTGTTGGTAACTAGAGTTGAGTGAGCTTTCATATAAATATTATTGCTCTCAAACTTTTTTTAGGAATTCTGACAGTAGTCTTATAGGCTTGAGATTTAGAAAACAATAACACAGGTTCCGTTTTGGAGTACCAATCGGTCGTGAATGAATTCATCTACAATATTTCGATGTGGGTCGACGGTACCAGTTGGAGTGCCAAGCTGCATGAATCTTACTATATGTACAACTGGGTAGAGTCTACTCATGTACTAACGTTGATTCTGTGTTTGGGAATGCTATTCGTTATCGATCTACGAATGCTTGGTTACGCCTTTCGTGATGTTTCTGCCAGTAGTATTGCCAACCGCTTGAATATACCAATGTTGCTTGGGTTCATCATAATGTTTATTACAGGTATCCTGTTATTTTATGCTGTACCGATAAGAACCTCCCAAAGTATCTGGTTCAGATTTAAAATGGTGCTTCTCGTGGCTGCGGCCATAAACGCTTTTATCTTTCACAAACAAATGAACGAGTCGGTATCTAGCTGGGGTAATGATGCTAGGGCTCCAAGTGCTGTCAGGAAAGGTGCTTTTCTCTCGCTTGCTTTCTGGTCCATTATTGTTATCTGCGGGCGTCTTATCGCCTATGACTGGTTCGACTGTGAGTACACAGATGCCGGTAGCTTGTCACAAGTGCTGTCAGGCTGCATCGACGGACAAACTCAATTCTAGCAATTATGAGATAGAAGGATTCTAAGAGTCCTTCTGAAGCCATTCAAGGAAGGTTTTATGCTTTTATCTACTAGTTCAGATTTTAATTCACGTTCCAAGACCATAACGGTGGGTGTGTTACTTACGCTGCTGTTGATATTTTCATTCTCCAGCTTAAGGCATGAGTCCTGGCTGCGCCTATATGATTTTTTTCTATGGCTTGAAACTACTCCATTCGGCGTGTTAGGAAAAACTTGGGGCGCTGTTTTTGCAATTGTCGAGGCAGTACATCTCCTTGCTATGGCCTTGTTAGGTGGCGCTGTTCTTATTAGTGATGCCAGACTTCTTGGTTGGTGTTTTACTGATGTACCCGCAGTAAAAATACAGAATGAGGCGCATAAAGTATTCAAGGTA
Organism: Gammaproteobacteria bacterium; assembly: GCA_963854625.1. Taxonomy (GTDB): domain Bacteria; phylum Pseudomonadota; class Gammaproteobacteria; order Pseudomonadales; family Pseudohongiellaceae; genus UBA9145. The sequence goes on from CAWKZY010000011.1 coordinate 35,663, forward strand.
GGGCTTGTTGTAGTGCTCTTTACTGGTGTGTTTATGGCTTGTGGAGTTGCTGGAAAAGTTTACTGGTTGCCAGTTTTTTGGTACAAGATGCTGGCATTGGCTACTGGAATATTTTTTGTATTTTTTATTAGGCGACCTATGCTTCAAAGAAACTTTAGGGAGCTAAACCCCTGGGTAGTGAAGCTGGTTGCTGTATCTTCTATGCTAGTTTGGATTACGGTTGCAGCGACTGGCCGTTGGATTGGTTTTGCTGGCAGCTAAAAACATATTTACAAACAGGGCTATCGCCCAAACGTCTTTAGGAGATTGAGATGAACGAAGAAAGCAAATCACAAAGAATGATGGATGATGTGCAAGTAGCTGCTGTTACTGTTTCGGCATCCATAATCGTATTTTTCGTTGTATATTGGGTCATTCAAATACAGAGTGTTATAGATCTTCTTGAACTGGCCTATGGGTAGCTGCCAACTATTGAATTCCTAATTTAGAATCTGGGAATGGCAAAATGGCGCCGACGGCATAGAAGTTGGGTCTCACGATTCAGCTTTCAATGACGGGAATTGAGGTCAATCCGTCCGTCGGTGTAAGTATTTAAAACCGCTCTCGATTGCTTGGATGCTCATACACTACGAGGCTGAATCCAACCGATTGCTGAGTCCATAGGTCTATGTGGTTGTCGCATCGATCTTTTCTGCAAAATAGTAATGTTTTGGCAAAATTCTTTTCGTTGCTGTCTATATTGATTCTAAAAATGTAGACCACATTTATACTGCAGATAATGCAATCTTGTCTTGACTGAATTTATTCATTTGTATAAATTGTTGATTGCGCGCTATGCACCTAAATACTTCGTGCTGTGTATTTGATCATGCTGTGCAAATTGTCCTTTAGCTTGGCTTAATGGTCACATTAAAGCCATAGGGCAGTGGGGTAGCACAAAATATTTGGAAACTAGCTGAAGATACGGCTCATTAACATTCAAGTGGAGTAAAAACATGTTAAAAACAGGCAAATTGGCAGTAGTTCAAGGATTAGTGACAATTATGTTGCTGGCAATCGGTGGGCAGGCTTTTGCTCAGGGTTTGCCGAACCCTTATCGTACAGTCCCTGGCTGGGCAAAATTTTCCGATGGCAGACAAATGGGTGCGGTTGGCGATGTGGCTATAGATCCTGATGGAAAACATGTCTGGGCAGTTGTTCGATGCGATGCCCCGCGAGCGAATTTTGGCTACGAATGTGTAGATTCAGATTTGGATCCGATTCTGAAGTTTGATCCCGATGGAAATTTGGTCGACAGTTTTGGTGCTGGCTTGTTCATATGGCCACACGGGTTGGATGTTGATTCTGAAGGTAATGTCTGGGTAACTGAATCTGTTCGTCGCGATAGGCTGCCTGCTGGTGACCACAGAGCACATCAAGTCATCAAGTTTAGCTCAACTGGCGAAGTTCTGATGGTATTGGGCACTCCGGGAGAAGAAGGCAGTGGTAATGATCATTTTACTTCGCCTTCCGATGTGGTGATTGGAGATAATGGCGATATCTTTGTAGCTGATGGTCACAATAACGACGGTAATAATCGTGTAGTGAAATTTTCCAGCGATGGCACTTTTATCAAGTCCTGGGGGAAAACGGGCTATGCCCCGGGTGAATTCAGAGCTTTGCATACCATCGCAATTGATAATGATGGCAAAGTCTATGTTGGAGATCGCTCTAATAGTCGTACTCAAATCTTTGACCAAGACGGTGAGTTTCTAGCTGTGTGGACTCAATTTGGCAGGCCTAGTGGAATATCTTTTGATCAGATTGGCAATATTTATGTGGCTGATTCTGAGTCTGACAATATAGAGAATCCAGGCTGGGAAATGGGAATTAGAGTAGGTGATGCAGAATCGGGTTGGGTAAATCATTTTGTCTTAACACCGTATGCAGACCCAGGCATTGTTTCTGGAGTGGGAGCCGAGTTCGTAGCTGTGGATGCTCAAGGCAATATGTACGGGGGTGAACCAATGGGTCGCAATATACAAAAATACATCCGAGTTCGCCCGTAGCTAGTTGTGATTAGTCGCAAACAGCTCGCAGTATGTATGAACGCAGAAAATTCAATAATTGAATCTTTCGACAGGCGTATATGCGTGACTCTCTGACGTGCTCAATAGTGGGAATCACTACTTGATTCATTAGCTTAGAAAGTCAGTCTTCTGATATCCGTGAGAAAGCTTTAGTCTAACAATTACATAAAATAGTAAATAGGAATGCAGTGGATGATAAATGTGAGCAGTAAAGTTTCGAAACTCGTTCTCGCTGCAGGTGCTCTTGCTTTCATGCAAATTGCGCTGGGTCAAACTGGCACCAGCCTTAACGATGGCGATTGGCCCAACATCCACGGCGACGAGTCATCGCAACGCTACTCGCCGCTGGATCAAGTTAACGCAGACAATGTAGCGCAGCTCGAAATAGCCTGGCGTTTTTCCACTAGAGGTTTCGGGACCACCACAGATTTTACTAACCCATCTACACCTCTGGAAATAAACGGTATTTTATACGCTAATATCGGTAACACCCGAAATGTTGTAGCACTTGATGCAACAAGCGGGCAGGTACTGTGGCTTTATCGCTATCAAGAAGGCGATCGATTCGACCAAGCGCCTCGCAAGGGTGCCGGTCGAGGTGTTTCCTATTGGACCGACGGTGACTCAGAACGAATTATCGATGTTTCCGCGGGATACTTATTAGTTTCTTTGGATGCTAAAACCGGTATTCCAGATCCAAACTTTGGTAATAACGGCATCGTAGACTTATTTGTAGGCTTACGAAACGGCGATGATCCACGCTATGCCTACCCAGAAATCGGTCTCTCAGCACCTCCCTTGGTTATGAACAATGTAATTGTTGTTGGGGCTGCACACAGGGGTGGTGGTCGACCGCGCTCAAAATTCAATACCAAAGGCGACGTGCGTGGATTTGATGTGCACACAGGTGAACTGTTGTGGACCTTTCATACCATTCCAGAGGAGGGGGAAGTTGGTTTTGAATCGTGGTTAACCGGCAACGATATAACCGGTAATACGGGGGTCTGGGCTGCGATTTCAGGTGATCCAGAATTAGGCCATGTCTATCTGCCGACAGAAGCCGCCACCAGCGATGCTTATGGAGGCGAGCGTCATGGCGACAACTTATTTTCCAGTTCCATAGTTGCTGTTGATATCCAAACTGGTGAACGTCAGTGGCACTATCAGCTTATTCATCATGATATATGGGATTACGACGTTCCATCTCCTCCAATAGTGGCTGATTTGCCGAATGGTCGAAAAGTGGTCATGTCGGTGACCAAGCAATCTTGGGTTTATACATTCGACAGAGAAACCGGTGAGCCTATTTGGCCTATTTTAGAGCGCCCAGTTCCAGTCGGCGATGTGCCTGGTGAATGGTATTCTCCGACTCAACCATTTCCAACCCGCCCCGAGCCATTTGATCGACAGGGTTTTACTGAAGATGATCTGGTAGATTTCACTCCTGAACTTAAGGCTTTAGCACTCGAAGCCGTTCAAGACTACCGCCTCAGCCCTTCTATTTATACACCTCCGTCTCTCACCGATGCTGCAGATGGCACGCGCGGCACTCTTTCGTTGCCTAATGCAACCGGCGGCTCCAACTGGGAGAGTTCCGCCCTCGATCCAGAGACAGGGATACTCTATGTGCCTTCGAGAACGCATTTGGGAGTGATGACATTGGCAAAATATGGAGGTTCAGATTTGGATCTCAGTCAAGGGCTTGGTGTGCGAGTGCCTCGAGTTCAGGGACTGACTCTCGTTAAGCCACCCTATGGGCGAGTGACGGCTATCGATATGAACTCGGGCGAGCATCTGTGGATGATCGCGAATGCGGATACACCTGATCGCCTTACTAATCACCCGCTGTTGGAAGGGGTTGATCTGCCACGTACTGGTATTCCAACGCGTGCAGGGGTCTTGTTGACTAAAACTCTGTTGTTCGTAGCAGAAGGCACCGGTGCTTCAGGAGCTAGCCCGATTTTCCGAGCAGTAGACAAGCAAAGCGGCGACATCCTTGCTGAAATTGACTTGCCGGCTAATCAAACTGGCCTGCCTTTTACTTACGAGCATGGAGGCAAACAATATGTTGCCTTATTTGTCGGTGGGGGAGGCAATGCCGCGGAGCTGATAGCCTTAGCGCTACCTTGATATTTGTCTTAGGGAGAGTGATTTACGTTGTTTTGAAAGTCCTGAGAAATTAGTTTGACCTGAGGATATTGACAAATTAATTCCCTGTTTCTTCTTGTTAATTTTCCAATAACATTGGGGTAATTTCTGTGAGACCCTGATGCTTGGAGTGAATTCAAAAAAAGAGATGGAAGTGAGGAGGATAGTGCTTAATTATGCTGTATTTAAGCGAGAATAGGTCAGGTAAGAAGCTTCGAGGTTCTCGATGGTGCGCAGCGCCGAAGACAGGGAGCAGCACTGCCCTTAAGGTGAGCATATTGGTTAAGCCAAAAAGTGATTTTATCCTTCCCTTTCCTGCATTAAACAAAAGGCCTCGGCCCCTCCCTTAATTCAATCCCCCCCCCCCCAAGCCCCCTTAAGCAACTACCGCCATGCCCTTGACACAAAGTTCACCAGCCTCATTTTTGATCCAAAGCTCGCATTTTCCATCCTCATTCGGGGCCACCCCGCACACCGAAAAATCTGCTCCGTCAAACACCGGGCTGACCGCTTTAAATTCAAAGCTGTGTACTTCTTTTTCCGGATATTGCCTAGCAACCAACTCCAATAAGTAGGTCGCTAACAGAGGTCCGTGGACAATCAACCCTGGATAGCCTTCAACCTGAGTAACGTAGTCGCGGTCATAGTGAATTCGGTGGCCGTTTAAAGTCAGTGCCGAGTAGCGAAACAAGAGCACTGGATCTGGGCTAATTGACATGGAGTAATCATGCTGTGTTGGCGCCGGCGTTGCTTGAGGTTTCACGACAGGCAGCGGGGGATTATCGCGATAGACAATATCCTGCTCCTCGCTTATTGATAAGCCGCCGCTGCCTGAAATCTCGTGGTTTACACAAACAAAGGCAAGGCTTCCACTGCGCCCCCCCTTGAACTGAATGCTTTTGATGGTGGAGGTTTTGCTGGCCTCGGCGCCGATCTGTAGGGGTTTGTGAAATGTTAAACGACTACCTGCCCACATTCGTCGGGGAAGCTCTATTGGTGGCAAAAAACCACCCTTTCGGGGGTGGCCATCACTAGATAAAGCTCTGTGGGGTGCCATTTCAAGAAAAAAGATCCAGTGCCATAAAGGCGGCAGTGCGTCACCCTTATTGAATACTAAGTTTTCGCGATCCAGGGTTGCCGCAAGTGAGGTTGGGCCTTTATTAGTGATAAAATCAACTTTAGATTCTGTCTTACCAATCCATTGCTTATATTTGTCGTTTAGAGCGTGCAAAGTTTATACCCTCATGGTCTTTGTCTAAGCGGCCGGACCTATTTAAATTGGAAGCAGGCATTCGGTTGCTAGTATAACCGCGCCGTTTTAACATGTCTTATTTTGTTCGAACTCGACTAATTGAGGAGAATTACATGGCGGGTAAGTATTTTGAAGAGCTCGAGATCGGGGCTGTATTTGAGCATCTTCCACACAGAACAATCACTGAAACAGATAATTTGCTTTTCAGCACCATGACCCACAATCCTCAGCCACTGCACATCGATGCGGAATTTGCTCGAACCACGCAACATGGACAAATACTAGTCAATAGTTTGTTCACTTTAGGATTGGTGATTGGCCTGTCTGTTGCTGATACGACGCTAGGCACCACGATTGGCAACTTAGGCATGGACAAGACTGAATTCCCGAATCCGGTTTTCATTGGTGATACTATTCGAGTACAAACCGAAATTGTAGAAAAACGTGAGTCCAAATCCAAATCGGATCGCGGGATAGTTTGGTTCCAACACACTGCATTGAATCAACGGGATGAAATCATCTGTGAATGCCTTCGCAAAGGCATGATGTTAAGGGTTAGCTAAGATGTGCCAAAAGTCTTTCAATTTTTTAGATACGAAAAGGATGATATGAGACGCTCAATTCACTTTGTGCCAGGTGGCAACGAGAAGATGTTCAATAAGGCGCTGTCATTGCCGGCAGACTCACTTATTCTGGATTTGGAAGATTCTGTCACTCCTCAAAACAAAGATTCAGCTCGAGTTGAAGTATGCGAATGGCTGTGCGGCGCAGATTTTGGAGGACGAGAAAAACTGGTAAGAATGAATCCGATAGATTCTGCATGGGGGCGAAGCGACTTAGAGGCAATTATTGCCTGTAAGCCAGATGGCATCGTGGTACCCAAAGTCCTAGATTCAAAGTCTGTTAACGCAGTAAGCGAAGTTATTAAAAGTAAGGAGACAGAAGCAGGCCTTGAAGAAGGTGGGATCTCTCTATTATTGATTGGTACAGAAGAGGCCGGGGCTGTCTTTAATCTCCCCACAATGGTGAGCCATCCTAGAGTTGATGGTTTGACTTGGGGGGCCGAAGACTTATCTGTGTCACTTGGCGCTAGAGCTAAGCGCGATGAGCATGGGAATTATCTAGAAGTGTTTAGCTTCGTTCGTTCCATGTGTTTGTTGGCAGCTGTAGCGGCGAGGGTTCAGCCTATAGATGCGGTGTACACTGATATAAAAAATCTAAAAGGCTTGCAAGCGGAATGTAAAACTGCGGCTGATATGGGCTATACAGGAAAACTTACAATTCATCCTGATCAAATTGAGATCGTTAATGAAGCCTTTACACCTAGCAAGCAAGAAATCGATGAAGCTGCTGAGCTTCTAGCTGCATTTGAAGAGCATGAAAGTAGTGGCAAGATGGCTTTTACTTTCAAGGGCGCGATGGTGGATGCGCCTCATCTTAAAAGGGCCAAGCAAGTGCTAGCGATAGCGGCCAAAATATCCGGGCAGACAAACTAAATGACAAACTTCGCTGAAACAGATGAGCACAGACTTATACGAGAATCTATACGAAAGCTGTGTTTAAGCTATCCAGATGATTATTGGGAAGAGAAAGATCGCGAGCACGAATTCCCTTGGGATTTTTTTAACGAAATGGCAGCCGGAGGCTGGATTGGTATAGCGATGCCAGAGCAGTACGGTGGAGCAGGCAAAGGAATTCAAGAAGCTGCCATTGTATTAGAGGAGGTAGCCGCATCCGGTGCTGCTATGAATGGTGCGACGCCAGTTCATTTATCAATTTTTGGAATGCATCCTGTTGTTAAGCATGGCTCTGAGACTATGCGGAAAAAATATCTGCCACAAGTGGCCGCTGGGAAAATGCATGTGGCGTTTGGTGTTACAGAACCCAATGCCGGAAGCGATACCACTTCTATAGAAACATCAGCGAAATTGAATGGTGATCACTATGTGGTCAGGGGTCGTAAAGTGTGGACCACCAAGGCAATGGAGTCAGAACGAGTGCTCCTTCTCACCAGAACAACGCCTCGAGATAAGGTGGCAAAAAAAACGGATGGCATGACTTTGTTGCTAGCCGAATTACAGAGACCGGAAGTAACTATTTCACCGATTCCCAAACTTGGTCGAAACGCGGTCCGAACATGCGAAGTTGTTTATGATGACCTCAAAGTTTCTGTTGAGGATAGAGTTGGTGAGGAGGGCAAAGGCTTTCGCTATTTGTTGGATGGACTAAATGCTGAGCGAATATTAATTGCAGCTGAAGCTTTGGGTATCGGCAGGGCATCGCTGCGACGTGCCGTGAACTATGCTAACGAACGCGTCGTCTTTGACAGGCCTATTGGTAAGAACCAGGGCATTGCTTTTCCTCTTGCTCAGGCGGCCACTCAATTAGACGCAGCTGAGCTCATGATAAAGAAAGCCGCTTGGATGCTAGATAATAATTTGCCCTGCGGTAAGGAGGCAAACATGGCGAAGTGGCTGGCAGCTGAAGCCGGGTTTTTTGCCGCTGATGCCGCGATCCAAACCCACGGTGGATTCGGCTATGCTCGTGAGTATCATGTGGAAAGGTATTGGCGGGAGGCAAGGTTGATGAAGCTGGCACCAATCTCCCAGGAAATGATTTTAAATTTTGTAAGCGAACATGTTTTGGGTTTACCTCGATCTTATTAGGTGGTTGTAGACTTCGTAAATAGAGTAAAAAAAGACTAGATTAACTCGAAGCATAGAATAATTAAAAGGGCAGAGTCATGATGTCAAAAGGAAGGATTTTTAAAAAATGAATTTAAAAAATACTATTTTAAAAAAACTAAAACGGGCCTTGTTTCTAGCAGTGATAGCGGCAGCGGTATGCATACCCCAGGGTTTAGTTTCTGCAGCGGAGCTTAGCGATCGAGACAATCCTGAGATACAAAGAGTTGAACCTTTTCAGGTTTTCGACAATCTTTATTATGTTGGAGCCAAATGGGTTTCTGCTTGGCTTTATGTCACCGATCAAGGCCTTATTCTAATTGATTCGTTGTATGGCGATTTAACCGATTTGGCCATCGAGAATATCCGTACCTTAGGTTTTGATCCAAATGATATTAGTTACCTTATCGTGACACACGCTCACTATGACCATGTTGGCGGCGCTAGGCGATTCCAAGACGAATTTGGGGCTGTTGTGATGATGACCGAGACGGATTGGCAGATGACAACTGAACCGGCGATTTATCAAGAATACCCAACGCCTATTCGTCACCTGGCCGCTAATGATGGAAGCACCCTTACCTTGGGCCGAGAACAACTTCAGTTTTTTGAAACCCCAGGCCATACCCCCGGGGTGCTGTCTCTTGCGTTCACGGTTTATGACGATGGTTATCCAAGGGAGGCATTCATGTTTGGCGGAGTAGGTCTAAACTTTAGTGGGGTCGAGCGCACTGAGTCCTACATTAACAGCGTGGAGCGGCTTCAAAAAATGCGCGGAGTTGAAGTTAATATCCCTAACCATGAATCTACCGCAGGGGTTTTTGCTCGTAACGAGCGTCTTAAAAATCGAAAAGAAGGTGAGCCTCATCCATTCGTAGACCCAGATACTTACTACGCATGGTTGGAAGAACTGCTGGTCGCCGCTGAACAAAAGCTGGACCAAGAAAGAGCAGCCGGTAACCCTTAAAACATTTAGTTGGGTGCCTGAGTAAGACACATTTTACTCGGGCATCGCTTCTATCGAGTGACAGCTATCCGCTTCCCTCGGTTACGCCTTTTATATTAAATTAGGATTCTTATTCTAAGATCAGGGATTATGTAAATCCAGTACCCTAGAGGTGATCGGGGAAAAGATTGCTGTGTACTGATAGTGGTGACGGTGAAGTCGCTAGGGGAGGCCTAATTTATTTGCCAGCGCGCAAATAAGCGTTTGGCTTGGCTAAGTTGGTCGCTATCCATGCCTGCCTCAATATCCGAACGAATATCTCCAGCTCCTTGGTGGTCTCTGCTGATTGCCATGCTAGCCCACGCGTGGGCCTGAACGGGGTCTGCAGTGACACCTTCGCCTTCTTGATACATTTTGGCGAGTAAAAAAGCGGCCTCAGGGTGGCCGCTCTCAGCAGCCTCTCTGTACCAGTTAATGGCTTCGTCAAGGTCTTCAGGAGTGCCATCGCCGCTGTAGTAGAGGCTGCCGAGGTTGTATTGGGCTGCTGAGTGCCCTTGCTTTGCGGCGGCTTCGGTCCACTTGAACGCCAAGTCGACGTCTTTTTCGACTCCTTGGCCCATAAAGTACAAAATGGCCAAATTATATTGGGCTAAATCCAGCCCATCCTCTGCAGCGAGAGAGAATTCATAGAATGCCTCTTCGAAATTGCCTTTGAAAGCTGCGCTCACGCCGTTCTCATAGTCAGCGAGCGTCAGAGGGCTAAAGTTAAGAAGCAGTCCAAGGGTAGGAAACATCAGGATTTTTTTAAGCATGTAGCAATGGTAATACAGCTTTAGGGCGAAGAATACTGCGATAAGACAACTAGAGTGACATATGGCTATGAAAAACCGTAGATTTCATTATAATAGCGCGCTCTCGGAAGCTTGCTTCACAGATAATGCACCCGTAGCTCAGCTGGATAGAGTACCTGGCTACGAACTAGGGGGTCACACGTTCGAATCGTGTCGGGTGCACCAAACATAAAAAAGGGATCTTTTAAGGTCCCTTTTTTGTGCCTGTTGTTTCTGGCTGAGAGAATATGCTGGTTGATCAATTGTGCCACAGTTATGAGACGGTGCCTGCGCCGCCTTAGCTGGGCGAGACTTACCCCGCACCCGAACCAACGCTTAATAGTTCAAAAGACGGTCAAAGCCACCCGTAGGGCGCGTAAAACAGCTGATCTTTTTTATGAAACTTTTGTATCTATGATGATTTAGCATAATTGCGATGTTTGGGGATGTTAATAGTCCTAACATACTTTTTGCTGTTAAATTATTAATCTAATAGTGCCCACATTCGCTTATTCCAGTTAACACAAATGCTTGCCGAATGTATTCTTGTCGTATCTTTAATGCCCCTCTGTCTAATCTCGCGCATAAACCAAATAAGAAATGGTATTGCGACGATCATTCTCAGAAATATAAGTAACGCAAAACGCCTCATCGGTCGCCTCGCACTGCTTTACGATGGTAGATTGTTGCAAAAGCCATCAAGTAGGCATCAACAAGAACATCAACTCCAGCCAAAGGTCAGCTTATGAGAGGAGGGCAACGTAGACTCTATCTTGTGATGTATTCGAAGCTGTCAAATTGGAGAAGGCCATAGCGCTCAAGACGTATATTTTGGCTTATTCAGTTACGATCAATCAAACAGGTAAGCTGGGGATCGTCAGTTATGGATTTTTGTAGATGATCATGGAAGGCGATTGGAGCAAAGGGTCTGGGGTCGCAATTTGGGCTGTTGGTGGGAACCTCGCAGGACTTGCTCGACGGTTAGACTCAGAGAGTCCTTTCTCGGGTCGTTGAAAAATAGTGCGAGCAGGATTACTCTCATTTACGTAACTAATTAGATTATGGGCATCGCTATGCTGCAGCTCTATGAAAATACAGGGAAAATGGCCTTAGGAAGTCGCCTCAAGCAATTGAGTGAGAGGCTTGCAGAACAGGCTGCAAGAGTCTATGAACTCTATGAAGTGGACCTCGACCCGAAATGGTTTCCGGTATTTTACATGCTGAAATCGGGAAGGTGCTTGCCTATTACGGTTATCGCTGAAGCCATCGGTCACTCTCATGCGTCCGTTAGCAAGATAGCGAAGGAGATGGCAGCTGCTGGGATTCTCAAAAGTGAGAAATTTGCTGGCGATGCACGGGTTAAGCAAGTTTGCATTACCGACAAGGGGTGCTCACTTCTGTCTGGATTTGAGCGCCAGACTGCTGACATGGAGGCAGTGGTCGATGAACTGCTGGGCCAGTGTCAGCATAATATATGGGAGGCTATTTCTGAAGTTGAATACCTTCTGGAAGAAAAAGATCTCTACTGTCGAGTGAGAAGTAAATGTATTGACAGGGACAGAGAGAATATTGAATTGATCGAATACAGCGCAGAGCATGCAACGAGTTTCCGTGACCTAAACTATGAGTGGATCAACAAGTATTTCGAGGTTGAAGTGTCCGACTCGGCGATGCTCGAAGATCCGGAAAAACAGATACTCGCGAAGGGTGGCTACATCGTGATTGCTAGATATAGGGGCAGCGTGGTGGGTACCTGCGCTTTGATACGCCATGATGCTAATCGCATAGAGTTGGCGAAGATGGCAGTAGATGACAGCGCGAAAGGTAAAGGCATAGGCTACCTATTGGGCCAGCGTTGTGTTGATAAGGCACGAGAGCTAAATTATCGACAGGTATTTCTCGAGAGCAACACCAAACTTAAACCGGCGATAAATTTGTACAAGAAGCTCGGTTTCAAGCGCATCATAGGCGAGCCGTCTCCCTATGAGCGCTGCAACATCCAGATGTTGCTAACCTTCTTTGATTGAGCCGAAAACATGCCATCCAATGGTGTAACTTGCAATTTAGTGGCTCATTGGTGGCAGTAGAAAAAATTCAAAAAAACTTTTTCTACTCTCGTCTATTGCAGCAGGCCTAAAGGGCTGACCTCTATGCTTCTAAAGGATTGTATTTAAGATTTGATTATCATGTCAGCTGTACGCCTTTGGTTAGCGAATACTCGTTCACGATCGGCTTGAATCGCATCACGTCGTTTTATGATATCCTCTCCAGCGTCAACAATAGAATTAGTAACGATACTGGCCCGCTTTGATATCTTTGCTGCCGCATCCTTCGCAATATGTGAATCATTAATCAGCCTATTCAAACGCTCTTGATTTGCACCCACACCTTGTTTGTTTGCATTAGCAGTGGCAGAGCTCAATCTCTTCGCTAGATCGCCGTCAACCCACTCCGCATTTTCAGAAATCATCGTATCTACCTGCTCGACTAAAATTTCGTTAGCCTCAGCAACCATCGCATTGACCGCTTGTGACATCATGTTAATCTCTTGTACACGGTCGATAATTTCATTTAATTTTTCGTTTAATTGCGTCTTACTTACAAGCTGATCGATCTCGACCGAGTTAGTGAGCATTGTCTTATAATTCAGCTCAACACCTGTCGCGGGATCGAGCGAATCAATCATCATTAACCGCGAATTGAAGAGATCATTCACGTTATCGAGCACAATCGCTCTATTCCCTGTGAACGAGGCGATAAAATTTCTAGTTAGAAGAGCCCGGTTTTCTTCGACATCGGCTAACAAAAGCATTAATTCTGCGTGTGTCGTCGATACTTGAGCTTTAAGTTCAAAAACCCATCGCTTATTCTTCCGGATTCCAATCTTATTCTCTTCTACTAATTCTATTCCTGGTTCATTGGCCATTAGGTTACCTACTAGTTAGTCGGACATCTCTTCATTTGGGGTTTCGTTTAATTCTGGAATATTCAGTCGTGTAGAACAAACCAATTTGTTCATGTTTATGAATCCTTTATTCGGCTGCGATAACTCGCAGGAACGATAGATAAAATCAAAAATATTTTCAGCTTGATCGGCAGACACAACAACATGAAACTGTTCTACGTCAAAAGAATCTGCAACACCAGCCATTGATTTCCTCCCGATTGGGGACCCCGCCACATTATAAAAATATGCTTCGTTTATGCCTCTTTTCATTAAACCCGGAATCAACATGTCGGTGCCGCCTTCGTATAGCACGCCAGATATCAACCATGTGTAGTCGAGATAATGCTTACGGACATCTGTCTTGGGTATTGGTAGTGACATGATTATTGGCCGGCATATTTAGATAGAATTGAAGGGGGTACGTATGTAGCCGCTTGCAACAGCGGTGTTGCATACATAAACCCCATTCCAGGAACATCAAGCTTAGCAGCCAAAAAAATTCTTTCGAAAATTCGGTCAACTTCGTCACTCGACACCATTACGCTGACAATTTCGCGCTCAGCATCAACAGCCACGCCAAGCGCTCCCAGGCGTTCTCGAATGCCGACGCCCATTGCTGCATGAATTGTTGACCCCTGAATGCCAATTTCAAGTAAGGCATTTGTTATGACCTCACCGTAGCCACTTTGAACAACGGCAGTAATTAGTGTCGCATCAGTTAGGGTTGTAAATGAGCGTTTCATGTGACTTCTCCTTCCAGTGCAAACTCTCTTGCGGTTCGACGTTCTTCCTGCTTCACTCTAAACTGAACGTATAAACCAAGGCTGAGGACTGCAACTATTGGACAAATTGATGCTGTGGCTAAGATGCCAAAGCCTTCCGTTGATCCCAGAGCATTGCCGAATCCGAGTCCCATAGCAAGAACAAGTGGAACGGTGACCGGGCCTGTAGTTACGCCGGCAGAGTCCCACCCGACATTTACAAACTCTTCGGTTGAGAGCAACGTTAATACCAACCCGAGTGTGTAGCCGGGAATTAAAATATACATAATGTGAAAATCAAAGATAAGTTTTAGAACACCAAGCATAAGGCCAGTGGCGACGCCGAACGCTACTGCTCCCATTAGCATTGATTTTTTAAAGGCACCGTTTGTTAAATTTTGAACTGTCATCCCAAGCGCGTTCAATGCAGGTTCGGCCAGTGTTGCCCCTAAGCCCAAAACCCATGCAAACAATCCTGCAGTGGCTACACCCACAGAAACGCTGTAAAGAGGACTTGCTGCAATTGCATCAATAGACGTAAAAGCGCCTGCAATCAAGCCGCCTGATTGGTCGCCAAGTTTTGCAAGACCGTACGTTAATCCAATATTAAAAATACACATCCCCACAACAGCCATAATGATGCCATAGTACGTAATAAGTGCATTCTTCATCTTTTCACGCAACACCACGAACAAAACAATCATCAAGAAAATAACGAGAGGAACAATCGCGCGCACGCCAAGAATAACCTCTGCCCAAGGGGTAGCTTCGTACCATTTCTGCTGACTAGCCGCCATCTCTGCTGATAACGTTATTTCGGTTGCATGCGCAATTATTGTCTCGGTGGGCACCGTATATGCGGTGTAAAAGCTGAGGCAGAGAACCCCTAAAATTGGGAATATTGAGGCCAAGGTTACGATTCCAAAGCCAGATAGCGATGAGTCGGCGCCTTTGCCTGCTGCAGAAGCTACCCCAACACCCAGTGCGAGGACAAGCGGGACTGTTACCGGGCCTGTTGTTACGGCACCGGCATCCCATGCTAAGCCAACAATTTTTGTAAGTTCAGGATGGTTCCACGCAATCACGCTGAGAATCATTGTTGGTGTTACAGTGATGAAAATCAGGGGTTTTAAGCTCCAACCTCTCAAAAATCGTACGGTTCCAAGAACGGCGGCCAAACCGACGCCCAAACCAACTACCAAAACGGTAGCGCCACCCCTATCGTTAAGCAGTGTATAGAGATACGGTGCTTTCTCGGGATCAACAATAGAACCGGCGACTTGAAGTGCTCCGATTGCCGGTTCAGCGAATGTCACCCCTATGCCGAGCAAAAAAGCAATAAAAAGGACTCCGTAAAGTGGTAGCTTTCTGGGCAATGTATTACCAATCACCTCGCCAAACGGCATTAAACCAAGCTTCAGCCCTTCCATGAACATCATGAGACCGACCATTACCGCGAACAATCCTCCAGCGACGATTGAAGCGTCCATCACTGGGGTTTGCAAAACAATATATTGAAACAGAGCTAGGTAAATTGCTAATGGAACAACTGCACGTGCTTGGTCAATGAATCTGGTTGATAGGTAAGGCTGCAGGACTTTGATAACATCTCCACCGCCAAGCTTCATTTTAGGAACTGGCTGTGGATGTTCATTGCCATGGCGGTCAAAAAGAGGCTCAGGCATCAATTCTTCAAATGGAACCTGCTGCGTATCCACAACCATCGCCTGAACATAATCCCCAAATCGAATTGCTTGTCTTTTTGCCATTATCTATACCGTTATTGAATGCTGGTTATACACAAAGTTGGTTATTTTGGAATCATATCGCACAACAACTCAATACCAAAGAGCTTTGATGTTTTCTATAGAGTGCTGCCGAGATTGATGGAACAATATCTAGTTTGTAGAATCGAGCCAAAGTAGTCCTAAAAATATTTATATAGGCAAATATTGTTGAAGTTACCATGCTATGTAAATGTAAATGTAAATGGATTGGTGCATTAGAGTACAGTTATTGAACGTTAGCCACCATCTGGCGTGCTTCTCAATTAACACTTTTTCATCGCAACGCTCGACGTCCAATTCCATGCGCCCAATATAATGCTATCCTAATGCCTAATTAACACTGCGGGTGCAATTTAAATGATTTGGAAAAAGGGCAGCCTAATTAGCTACTATAGTCGGCCGGATTCTCGCGGGCTCTGCGCCATAGATAGTTGAACATGGTTCGATTCTGATCAGCTTCAGCTCAATATTTAAAGGGGGTTTTATTGCTTTTATACCGGTACTTACGTTTTTGTTGTTCAGAGGTTTCTTTACGAATCCCTTTTTTACCAATAAAACTTTATCGCACCAATTTATATATACTTTTGTAACCGATCTGCTAATTATCGGGCATTTTTTGCTTATTTAACAGTCAGTGCTGCTCTAGCCTTAAAGGTTGCAAACATAATCTTAGGCAAGACCTCTCTATGCTGCCTTCCTATTTCTTTTAAGCTATGATAAAAAACCTTATCTCTAAAGTATTATAGTTTTCTCAGTTAAATTCCATAATACTATGATTACAAATCTTCCTAAACGAAAGGTTATTTAATTTTAAAACTTTTAGAAGGCGTTTTGTGCCGCGAAATGAACTATCTCCGAAGACTATTTAACTCAAGAAGTTAAAATATTTTAACCAAATGAAAATTCTCCACTGAAATTCCTTGGTATCGATGAAATTGATTCCGCTGCCAGTAAAGACCTGATTTTTTGCCAAGAATAAAATGATAGCGCTATTTACTAAAAGGACTATTTACTAAAAGGACTATGCAGATTAATTGGTATCTGCACTAATAAGTGGGAATTTTTATGATGAGGCTTAATTTAAAATATTTAACACTGATTTCTACGGCAATATTTACCCCGGTGATTTTCTCAGCAGATCCGTTAGAGCCTTACCTGTCTAAAACAACTTATTTTGTAGAAACCACGATACTTTCGTCGGATTGTGCTTATGTAGATTCAAACGTTTCTGGGTTTGCTCCAGCGGTTGCCATTGATTTTAAGCTAGATGGAGGTGCTTTAGCTATTTCTGGCATCCAAACAATGAACCGTCGTCCTTTAGTTGGATGCGAGGATTCTTTAGAAATAAGTTTAGATTCAAACGGTAAGTTAAAATCTGCATTTTTTAGCACCTCTAGCCTTTTGATAGAAGGAAATGACGCTACGATTTATAATTTAACTACCAGCTTTAATGAAGCAAGAAAGCCTGTAGCAGAAACCGGAAAATATTTATTTGACGTGATCGATTATAGTATAGCCCCGACTAAAGCTTGTTCAGACATAACTGAAAATGCTTCTTTAGTTAGTCCTCAGGTTTATTATTCTAAAGTTCGAGCTATGATGGGTGAAGCTGAAAATGACTCAACAACACAATACGTCGACAATCCGAGTGATTCTCCGACAGAGAAAACTACCAGTGGCCCAGTGTCTCACTGGTTTTATAAGTCCGCGTTAGATTATGCGGGAACTGCCCATTTGCAGCAGTTTGATAGCTTTATTCCTGAGGGTGCGGACGTAGCCATTACATGGGCAGCGTACCAAAAATATGTTGACGCAATATGCAACGTTTATCTCAATCAAGATTCTAAGGCTGCTCTTTTCATTGAAGCAAGTGTCTTTGTAAGTGAAGGTCTTGGATGGTCAGCGCATGCTTCTAAGTGGAGCGAGTTTGAATACCTCGATACCGGCCGCAAGGTTATATTGTCCCCTAGTCCCTCTGGGCTAGAGCATTATACTAAATATACCGCCGGCGCTGGGATCATCATTGTGGCGGGTGAAAAAGTTGATGATGGCGCATTACTTGCGGCGCGAGATGCTTTTATCTATATGACTTCGGCTAGACCGGAAATGAGAGGAATACTGCAGAGGAATCACGCTAGAGTTTCGTTGTTTACAGAAAATGCATCTCAGTTGCCAGAGTATGGGGCTGAACAAACTAGTGAGGTTGGCGGCTTTGCTCAGGGGCGACTAGATGCAAATATGACGGCAAATGCTACTTGGCTTTGTTATCCGGGTAACTTGTCGGTAGGTGGCAATCCTGCCATTCATGAATTGGGTCATACTATAAATCACCTTGTATTCGAAGAGACTAATGAAACCTATTGGTACGATCGAATTATTCCGCTTGCAAACGCTGCCAGAGAAAATGGAACTATGCCAGTTGGTTCGCCTTTAGGAGAATATTGGGCTCAGGCTGTAGAGGGCTACATAATTGACAAAGGCGAGGAGTTTAAGGGCTTATTTCCAACAAGAGCGAACATCTCTATGAATCATCCTGAACTTTATGACCTGTTAACGCGATATCTGCCAACTGAGAAATGGGTTTACTGTCCATCATTTGATGGGTAAATATAGACGATTTAATTCATCGCTAATATCCAGTATTTTCAACTAAAAAGTGCTGACTGTGATGTGTAGAATGACACTAAGACGGCCCACGATAGCCATAATTTGGGCCGTGGCCGAGCGCTCCTATGTCGCTGCTCATGTGCATAGGACCGTCGCAATTGAGTACTTTTTCGACGTTGATTCTTAAACGGTAAAGATACCATGGGAATTTCTAGTTCTTTCTCAGCTATATAAATTCGAACACGACGAGCGTTAAGTGAAGCTGGCAGGTTGTAAAGTTTGAAGAAAGTCACTTCTATAAAGGTTGCTGTCCTCGCCAGTCTGGAACGCGGTGTGCACTAAGAAATGGGTCAAGATTTACAGCAAGGATAGCAACTTATTTTAATGAGGGGGGGGGATCAAGTCATATGTTGTAGAGCGATCACTGATAACTTGGCAACGTCAGCAATTTGATCATGACTAGCGCCAGCTTTAACTTGAGTTTTTAGTCCACTAACAATGGTCACTAAGTAATCTGCGAGAACCTCAGTCCGGGCAGCAGAATTAATATCGCCCGCAGCTTGAGCCTTGGTTATCGCTACTAGAAAAACGTCTCGCGTCGCTTCTATGCCAGCTTCTACGCAGCGTGCAATTCCAGGATCCCGCTGCGCGAATTCGGTTGCTGTGTTCATCATCAGGCAGCCGCGGCGACCTAAGGGATCACTAGTGTCATTTGCCACATCGACTATAGCAAAATTTATGAAGGCGATCGCACTGGGAGCATTAGCCAAGCCATCCATCATGGTGCCGACGAGTATTTCTCGATAGCGACCGAGGCAGTTTTCAAATAGCGCGAGCTTAGATTCAAAGGTCTGGTAGAAGCTACTTTTCGATAACCCCATGGCCGAGAGCAGGTCATTAAGAGAGGTTGCGTCATAGCCTTGTGACCAGAAAAGATTCATCGCGATATCGCGAGTGTCGTCTACATCAAATTCTCTTGGTCTACCTGCCATAGCTAAATAATCCTATATGCAACAAAGCTAATAATAGCACATTCGTTCTTCTACAGCTTGCAATAAGGACCATATGGTCCTATATTTTGTGCGTCATCCAAAAAGATTAAAAAACTACCTGCGCTACTAAGGAAAGCTAATGCTTACGAGTAAATTTAATTACCTTAAACTAATAGCCACTCTCGCTGCCTCGCTGTGCGTTTCAAATTCGCTGGCTGCGGACGCATCAAGGGTTAACACTGACCCTAATTACAATCCTGACGCGACCTTATTTAAGGGTGCCGCTAACAATATCTGGATCGAAGTTTTGTTCAGGGCAACTCCTGCGTTAGGCGCAGATAGCGTGTCAATGGAAAATCTTAGAGTCGATCTTAGGCCGGACCGTGATATGACCTTAAACGTCGAGATATATAATCCAAGTGGTTCTATTCCACTGATTGTAACTCCCGGCGGGATGGGGGACATCGAAGGATTTGGAGCGTTTGCTAAGAATCTTGCTGCTGCATCCAGCGATCTTAAGGTCATTATTATGGACCGTCGTAACTTAGGGAGATCGGAAGTTTCTTTTGCTAATGCCGAACCAATGTCGGCTGAGGAGGCAGAGGATCTGCATGTGCTGCTGCAGCGATTAGATATTGATTCCGCCATATTCTATGGTATGTCTTCAGGCTCCCGTTCAAATATGATTTTAGCGGAACGATACCCGGAGCAAGTGGATGCGCTCATCATTGCGCCGCTTACTGGTGGGCCGATAGCAGCACGGCGCCTCGCGGACGAATATTTTTTGAACTATTTGAAAGATGATAGTTTGACATCGATGGAAGCAGTTGCTCAAACTCCATTATGGAAGGGTTACATGGAGCGGAATAGCCCAGAACTGCAAAAGATTTTTATGGAACAAAACATAGATGACTTTTTGGGCACAATGAAAATGACCGGAGAGTACATAGCGTCTTTTCACGCAAAAACAACACTTGGGATGACAGATGAGCAGCTAATGGCGCTTGATGTGCCTGCCACGCTTATTCTTCACCACGGGGAAGAGATAGACTTCTTGCATCCAAAGGTAAATGCTAGAAGTGCAACTACATTGATTCAAAACTCAACGTTTAAGATAGCCCCAAGCCTTCAATCGATCGTGGATGAAATATTACCTTTCGTCAGAGAATACACATCTGTCATGGAAGAAGCTGCGCAATAAGCAAGGGTTAGATCTCTGGAATCGCTATCACCTTTATGTTGGTTGCCTGCACGCTGAGTTGGCTATTCACGGCCCCCCCATATGAGCGGTCAGGGGTGTGCGTTGAGCAAGCAGGGGTTTAACCGTACGCCCGGTATATTTCGGTGGGACGCCAGCCTCCGCTCCGAATGACTTCACGCAGCTTAATCAGGCGGTGAAGGGTCCCATGATGAAGAAGCTAAGTGGATTCCCGCCATTTGTTACTTATTTGTTTTGGGTGGGCACGCCCGAGGATGTGATTTCAGCTTCACGCCCGGATGGAGGATATTGGTCAAAGCGCTTGCAGGGAAGCAACAGTAATGGGTTGCTGCGCATTGGCGACTCTACTTATAAGATGATTGCCACCGAAATCTACTGTGATGAGCGTCTCGCCATGATGGAAAAGTGAGCCCTAAAGGCGAACAGTACTCTCGATCAAACTCTCTATGAAGCTCTCTATGAAGGAGGAGTGCCCTTTGTGATTGGGAGGTTTTCCTTTGGGCGCCACGACCCTAGGGTGACGCACTAAGCCTTTCATAATCATGCTCTTTAACAATTATACGGTAGATGCGTAATCGCCTTTGACTTGTATCGCCACTTACAACATCTATGATCACGAGAGTGAGACAACAGTAGGCCAAGAATTTCTAACTGACGAGAAAGAGTAAAAACTATGATAACTACAGAGCTTACTTACCTAACATGGACAACAGTGTTTACAGCCCTGATGTGGATGCCCTATGTCCTCAATATGATTATTGTTAGGGGTTTGATAAATGCCGTTGGCTACTCAGAGAGCCCCAAGCCTCTTGCAACCTGGGCTGTGCGAATGAAACAGGCCCATTCAAATGCTATAGAAAATTTGGTCGTTTTTGGGTTGCTAGTTCTTCTGGCTCAAACTGCTGGAGTCAATAACGAAACTACAGTTCTTGCCTGTGCAGTTTATTTTTATGCCCGGATCATCCATTGTTTAGCTTATACACTTGGTATTCCTTGGGTTCGAACGTTCGCCTTTGCTGTCGGATTCATGTGCCAAATTTCTCTTGCCGTACAAATTTTGATGTAAGATTGTCTGATTAATATTCATCAAGGCAGGAAACTCATGTTAATTAGACAGATACCCATTCGCAATTCGTTGAGTAACTATATGTATTTGCTTGCCTGCGAAGAAACCCTCGAGGCAATTGCTATTGATCCTTTGGATCATGCCCTGTGTTTGCGTGTTGCCAAAGAATTGGGGTGGAGCATTAAGATTGTAGCTAACACGCATCACCATCACGATCACATTGGTGGTAATAAGTCGGTCATCGAGGCAACTGGTGCGCAATTGGTTTCTCACCTCGATGCTATGCAGTCCATCCCGAACGTAGATAGAGGATTACAAGCCGGTGACACATTACAATGTGGCGAGCTGAGACTGGAGGTGATGGATACTCCGGGTCATACGCTGAGCCATATATGTCTCTATTTTTCTGGTACTGAGTCAGAGCAGCCCGCTATATTTTGTGGAGATACATTGTTCAATTCTGGAATAGGGCGTTGCGATTTAGGTGGTGCGCCCGAGGTCATGTACCAAACATTCGTCGAGCAATTTTATCCGCTTGCGGATGACGTCCGTGTTTTCCCCGGGCATGACTATATTGAAAATAATTTGCAGTTTACGCTCGACAGAGAGCCTGACAATCAATCAGCTCAATCACTGTGCGCGCAGTTTAAGGTGGGACTTAGCGCTGAAAGCTATGTTAGTACCATCGGCATGGAGCGAGAAATTAATGTTTTTTTCAGGCTGGATCAAGCGCAAGTACGTGCGGGAATTGCTCTGAGCCAAAATAGTGACATTAGTAAATTAGATGATAGGTCTACTTTCGTTGGCCTGCGTGGCTTACGGGATAACTGGTAACTATTAACGGTCTAGCCGTCAAAGCTGGAATGTACACGACGAATAGGTTCTCTAACAGTAGAATGCGATCGGAAATGATAAGTCCGAATACAACGGCCTAGAAAAGCCAGATAAGTTTGACAAATAATGTGACGAACGCAGTTCTGACTTTTTGTTACTAGTGACACTCCAATAAACAACACGAGCGAGACTATAAGCGTAATCAGACCGCAGGAATCGCAGGTGCCACGGTAGTAGTTGTTGGCGCATTGATATAGATATTCACTGCCCGTAAAGTAACGGTGGAGCGTGCGCTGAGTAACCCGTATGCTCGGAATCATTATCGGTGGGACGCTATCACCTGTTCGGAATGATTTCTTGTGGCTTAGTCAGATTGTGAAGGTTTCTATGATGATTAAGCTACGTGGTTTTCCTGAATTTGATACCTACCTGGTGTGGGTGGGGACACCCGAGGGATTTTATTTAAGCCTAAAGCCTAATCGCTCTAAGTAAAAATAATTGTTTCAACACGTTAGTTCTTTATTTATTTGATAGTCATAGCCAAATAGACCATCTAGTGAAATCAGGAAGGGATCGAGTTGAGAGCTAACTAGTCTTTATCCAGAGGGGGTTGGGCAAAGTCTTTGAAAGAGATACCTTTGATATAGAGTTGGGCTCTATTTTCCTCATACACTAGACTCTAACCCTTATGGGAGCGCGGGCAAATGGTATTTCGGCAATGCCCGCGTTGTTCCTGCTTAAGTTTGCTTAATTCCTATTCGTTGACTTTAGAACCATCATTACCTCGCCATCAACTACTTGAAACAAATTACCCCGCAGGCCTCCGTCTACGCGTGTACTGTTGGCATCGGGTTGCTCCCATCTAGCGTTTGCCATAATACATCCATTGCCTAGGTCACGGGGGTAAATACCAAGGCGTCTAACCTTGCTCCCTCTTCAGAGCCATCCGCGTTGCTCTCCATGCCGGTCTGGATTGCCACACGACCATAAACTGGGTCAGCTAGCCCAGATACTGACCAAGTAGTATCTTCCGTGTACAACGCAACAATTTTTGCGGCATCGCCGTCGCTTTCAAGTCCCTTTGTAGTAATGGATCGATTTATCCAAGGTTAGCCCAACGCATATTTGACTATGGTGATAGAGAAAGCAAAAAATGCGCTCGCTTCCCATCGCAGATCTAAAAATAGATTTATCATACGTATCAGAGACTATTTTCTTTCCAAAAAAATATACTAAGGTCGCGACAATTAAGAGCCACCACGAAACTAGGATGCCTAGGGTTAAACCAAAAGGGATTGCTCCCCACAAAAGAATTTGTCCTACAACATAGAATAGCTTTTCATTTCTATTAGCAACAGCGTAAAAAATTGTTGCCTCGATAAGGAGAGA
This sequence comes from Gammaproteobacteria bacterium, assembly GCA_963854625.1. Classification (GTDB taxonomy): domain Bacteria; phylum Pseudomonadota; class Gammaproteobacteria; order Pseudomonadales; family Pseudohongiellaceae; genus UBA9145. The sequence goes on from CAWKZY010000011.1 coordinate 59,194, forward strand.
ATGCCTTCGCAAGCTAGCTTGGCGAGATTTTATTCCTTTTACAAGATTAGTGAAGTCTTCAAACGGGAAATTTGGAACTTCACCAATATTTTCAAATACAGTATTGCCGTTAAGATTCGATTCATGGATTAACGATTCTACTTTGCTTTGTGTGCTCACCTTGATCTACCTTTACTGGTTTGTTTCCGAAAATTTAGAAAAGCGGTTGTTGTTACCGCGATAGTCTCTCGCGGCACATGTCTTTATACAAAATTTTCTGGTCTTGTATTCTGATCATGTTTCGATGGTATTTCTATGATTCTTCAATGAAGTTTCATTATTAATATTTTGGAGAAGAGCTTTTCTCGTATTTCATTTTTTATACCGATAATCCAATTAATAGGTAATGATTTAGAGAGCAGTAAGTTGCCTACAGGTCGCAGGGGACAGCGCGAAATAAGCTAACAGACGAACTGTTTATGAGTCAATTCTGCTTTGTATTGACCTTGCTTTGTATTAAGTTTTATTTTTGTCGAGCTTTAGTTGTCTTTAGTTGTCTTTAGCTACCAGAGCTTGTCTGGTTCTCTTCAATGGTTTCACTTCTGTCTTGGAACTATTTCGGCCTTCACCATTAGTTGGTGCCGGTTGATTATTTCGAAGTGGTAGGGTGGATAGGTTCCGCTTCCAACGGTTCGGAGCAAAACAGAGCAACGCGTAGCGCTATTTCCATCTGCTTAAAGTGCTCTAGCACGGCGTCAGTGGATTGGCAGGCAGCTCGAAGCACGGGGCCAGCTTGTGCAACCACGGTTGCTCCGAGACGAATGGCCTTGGCGGCGTCTAGGCCGTGACGGATACCGCCGGATGCAATAATGGGGGTGCCAGGTAAGGACCTTCTAATTTCCTGAATAGCTACTGGAGTGGGTATGCCCCAATCCTTGAAAAGCTCCCCAAGATATTTGTGATCAGGGTCGTTGCTTCTCGCAGCTTCTACTTGAATAAAGTTTGTGCCTCCGGTGCCTGCAACATCGATCGCTTGGACGCCAGCGGATACTAATTGTGCTGCAACAGATGCAGATATGCCCATGCCGACTTCCTTTACAATCACTGGCGCGCCCACATCGGAGGCAACGGTTTCGATTGCCTGTAGCAGCCCCGTCCAATCTGTGTCGCCACCGTTTTGAAGAATCTCTTGCAAACAGTTGAGATGAACAATTAGTGCATCAGCCTCGATCATGTCGATTGCTCTACGAATGTCGGCAATGCTGAAGTCATCTCGAAGCTGGGCAGCACCTAGATTAGCGTAAAGGGGGATGTCAGGCGCTATTTTTCGGATCTGGCTGGTGAGTCCAAGGCTACCTTTCGCCAAAAGGGCTACCCTTTGAGAGCCTACCCCTAGAGCGATGCCAAGTTCTTGGGCCGCTTCAGCAAGATGAGTGTTGATGGCTTCGGCGCGCCGCGGGCCGCCCGTCATCGAGCTAATGAGGAAAGGTAGGGCTAGTTTACGGCCGAGGAACTCGCAGCTTAGGTCTAGGTCGGCTAGATTGGCTTCCGGCAGCGCATTGTGCGAAAGAATTACACCATCGAAGCCATTAGAAAGTCCTCTGATGTGCTCACGTTGCTCTAATACTAAGTCAATATGATCGGCCTTGCGCTGTAGGATATCGTTCACGTTGCGCTCCTTGGAGGCTGGGGTGTGGTGAGCTTACTCGCATGTTCAGTAATTAGCATATGAGGAACAGTTAAGGCGAGTAGGCCAATGAAGACAATCTGGGCAAGACGTTCGTCTAGTCCGGTGTCAGGCAATAGAAAAAATGTGACCAATGCGAGGGATAAAGACAGTAAGGTGAAAATAACACCGTAGCTAATGACTTCGATTCGTTCAAAGCCCCTAGTTACGGCCAGTAAATGGCGCGGGCTGTGGAGTAGGCAAAAATACACTAGGAAATAAACCAGGGGTGACAGTAGGGTGGCGGCGAGCATTAGAACGCCCAGTTCAATGAGTAGTGGCGTGCTCACTTCTACTTTCGGGATTTTCTTTCTGGCCCTCCCCAAGACTATCAGCAAACTGAGTAACGATACTGGTGCCAAGCAGTACATGATAGAAGCAAGTAACTGAGCGTGAGCGGGGGCCAGATAACTGAAAAGCTCGACGACCTCACTATAATGCCAAAATGCTGGTGCGCTAATAACCGCAGTTGCTGCGGCGACGCATCGACTTCGAGGTAGCGCTGCTCGCCAATCTCCCGAAAAGTGCCACACCGAAAGAGCTAGCAAGATGGCAAGTGTGGTGCCTGGAAATAGAACCCACAGGTAAAATACTGCGCCTGCTATAAATACATACAGCAGCGAGAAAGCCAGTAGTCCTGAGCCTCGTCGCCATAATTTAGCGCGCCTAGCTACTAAGGGGTCTAAGGCGCCATGAGGGAGGCCGGTCACGGCAACGGCTATCAATAACGCCACGATCTGAGTGCTGTGACTGAGTTGCACCTCGAGGATATTGCTAACGATGTTGCTTAGAATGATAGTGCCGGACAGTAGTAAGAAAAGTCGCCGGTGCCATAACTCTAGGCTTTTAGAGAGCTTACTCAAAGGCTTTCCCGATTAGCGGCTTTACTCGCAGCGCTATGGCGCAGTTTAAGTGACTTCAACATAGGCTTTACTGGCAGAGCGGAGACTACGGCAGCTAAGTCTAATGTTCTCGGCTGCTCTGTTAGAAAACGGACTAACCTGTCGCTTGGCACGCGCTGAGCCAGTGCCATAAAAAGGTTGGGGGCGAGTTCGGGTTGCCTAGTAAGCGTTTCCAAAAAAATACGATCCATCCAGCCAAGAACTCCGGCTACGTGTGTCTGTCCGCTTAACAGTTGATTTGCAAGCAAGGATGTCGCTTCCTGACGAGCCCAGCGTTGAATGCGTTGGAATGCATAACCGCTGGAGGCGCGGACTGCGCCGGCACTGGTGCCAGCGCGCACCCAGCGAGTATCACCCGTTGCTGAAGCTGAGGGCAGGCCCATAGGTATGACGCCTTGCTCGCACCTCACAACCTCGGTATTTGTATTCGGGAAATAGGTCTTCGCAGCCTCATAAACTTCACCCTCAAGGCTGTCCGGAGGCAGTGACATTGGCGAAAAACGAGTGACTTCTAAAAGTACGCGATCAGGTGCTAAAGGCAGTAAATAATGGAATTTAAAACCAGCTGCGTCAGTACTCATATGGCTCATGAGTCTCGCCGTCTCCGTGTTTTTCTGAGGCTCGCCTAAGCGCAGCTCTAGGCCATAAAAAATCTGCTTGAGAGTGGCTTCACTTGATCGCTGTGATGAGGGTGGCCGAGTATCTAGGACCTGTGAAGCGGTAATGCAGCCAGCGCTGGTCTCTACCTCGATGGATGAATTGCTGGGATTGACAGAGAGAACAGTTTGCCCCAGCAGCAGAGACATAGATGGAGTTTTCTCAATATCTTCTTGAGCAAGCCTGTAAAAGGTGGCGGCTGAAACACAATGATAGGCCCAGTCCGTGGCTGATTGCTGGACAACAACGTTGTCCTTAGTATCAAACTGCCATGTTTTCCAACTTTTACTGACCAGTGCTGTGTCTATCTCGGGCTGTCGTTGCCAAAAACACCAGGTTCGGTCATTGCTAAAGGTTTCTCTGGGCTCAAGTAGCGCAACCCGCAGTTTGGTTGTTGCACCGGATTGACGGGTGAGTTCTCTAGCCAGCGACAAACCAGCGCAGCCGGCGCCAATAACAAGTAAGTCGTAGTCAGGTCTTGGCATTAATTATCAGCCTCCACTTGGAAGCTGTTGGTATGGGGCAAACTCTTCAGCGCTCGATGCAGTTCCATTTGGTGAGGTGCGCTATCATGCTGTCGTAAGCTGATTTTAAAGAGTTTAATCAGCGCTTTCATGGCTAGAGCAGATTTGAGAAAGATCCCAATCCTCACTCGGCCTTTCCAGATGTCGCAGTCCTTTCTTCTTAGTTTTACGCCTATGCCGCGATAGACTTCTGCGGCGACAGCAATGGCTATTCGATTTCGCAGCGGCAGATACTTTAACCCTTTCCAAGCCGAAAAGTAGTATAGGTCTGCCTCTGCGAGTAAATGTTTTACGCCAAGGCGCATTTCAGAAGTTTTTGGATGATTTGGCATTTGCAGTTCCCGAGCAGAGCATCCATCTACCCAATCGGCAGGTAAATAGCGTCGTCCCGCTGCGGCATCCTCGATGACATCACGCGCTATGTTAGTCATTTGCATTGCGATGCCCAGATCAACCCCGTGTGCCAATGCCTGCTTGTTGCGCACCCCCATAATTTGGCACATAAAAATACCAACTACCCCCGCCACTCGATAGCAATAGCGCTTAAGCTCAGGCTCGCTTTCAATTTCTACTTTGCTCAGATCGGATTCCAATCCGTTTATTAATTCTTCGGCGCTGTCCAAATCGAAGCTATAGTATTCGGCGAGCCTAATAAAGTCCTGCACCACTGACTGCCGGCTGGAGTGCTGTTTTAGATCTAGGCGCACCTGCTTTAATGCTATTAATGCGACGGATTTATCATCAGATTCGTCCACCACATCGTCTAGAAGACGGCAAAAGTGATAGAGGCGTGCGCAGTCTTGCAGTACTTTTTGGCTTAGAAAGCGGCCAGCAAAACGAAATGACTTGCCGTACTGAGCGAGGACCTTTACTGAATCCGATGGAGCCAGTAGCGAGTCCGGAGGAGAATCCGGATCCAGTTGCCGCGTTAACTCTCCTTCTTCCAAGGTTTTGCCAGAAGGATGACGGCTGGCTAAGTGGCGCGGTAAGTTCACGTTACCTTAAACTGCCGCAGAGTGAGCTTGCAAGCTCGGCTCAGGTATCAGCCGGTCAAGAACCTTGGCTGAGGACAATACTCCCGGCAGACCTGCGCCGGGATGTGTGCCGGCTCCTACTAAATAGAGATTTTCAGGTCCTTCGGCACGGTTATGAAAACGAAACCAGGCAGACTGACTGAACAGAGGGGCGACAGAAAAGCCGGCACCTCCTGCGCTAAGGTAGTCGTGGGCAAAACTCTCGGGGGTCATATAAAAATCTGCGACCATATGTTTTTCCAAATCAGGTAAGATACTGTTCGAAAGAGCTTTCACGACTCTTTCCTGTAAATGAGGTCCTTCCTTTTCCCAGTCGATGTCTGCTTGCAAGTTAGGCACCGGTACCAGTACATAAAAAGAATCCTTACCCTCAGGTGCGAAGCTGGGATCGGTTGCAGTAGGGCGGTGTATATAAAGAGAAAAATCCTCAGGTAATTCATTGCCTTGAAAAATATCTTTCAATAGCTCTTGGTAACGGCGGCCGAGCCAAATGGTGTGATGGGCTACATCTGGGTATTGTTTGTCGGTGCCGAAGAACAGTACAAATAAACCCATAGAAAGGCGCGCGTGACGCTGTTTAAGTCGCGCACTCAACGCTTGATGGTTCTCGTCGAGCATGTGGCGGTACAAATGCACGGGGTCGACATTAGATACGACGATATCCGCTTCTAACACTTCTCCGGATTCTAATTCAACACCTGTGGCATGCTTACCTTCTACTAAAATTCGCTTCACTGTGGTGTTGAGCTGTATGTTGATATCGTTTTCTTGCATCAGCTTCTGGAGTCCTGCCACTAGCGCGCCTGTTCCGCCCATGGCGAAGTGAATTCCCCAGCGGCGCTCGAGAAAGTGAATCAACCCATAGATGCTAGTAGTGTCAAAGGGACTGCCGCCGACAAGCAAGGGTTGTACCGAAAACACTTGGCGTAGTCTTGGGTCTTTAATGTGGGCCTTAACTAGCTGCCAAACCGTTCGGTAGCACTTTAATCTAAGCAGGCTTGGTATTTGTTTGAGCATGGTTGTGAATGAGTGAAACGGTTGGTCGGCAAGTTTGGTAAAGCCGACGTCAAAAATGCGCTGAGATTGTTTTACTAGGGCCTCATAACCTTTTTTATCTGCATAATTGAAGCGCTCAATTTCCGCGAGCGTGTCCTCAAGAGTGCCGCCGTAGTCAAAAGTTTCACCGTCAGGAAATTGGAATCTATACCAGGGTTTCACCGGCACAAAATCAACATAGTCCTCTCGCCGGCGATTAAACAATTGAAATAATTCGTCAAAAAGAAAGGGAGCTGTAAGGACGGTTGGCCCGGCATCGAAGCGGAAACCTTCCCGTTCAAAAACTTGGGCGCGCCCCCCCAGTTTCGGGCAGCGATCTATTAATTTGACCTCGTAACCTTTAGCGCGCAGACGCAATGCGCTTGCAATGCCACCAAAGCCGCCACCAATAACGATAGCACGGTTCATGATTCTGATTCCTTTAGTTGTTGATTAAGTATCTCACAATATTCGAGCAACAAAGCCGCGCAGTTATTCGGCAGAGACTCAGCTAGTTGGCGAGCTCGTGCAAAATAATGATGGGCGACAGTTTGGGCTTCATTGTGAGCGTCTTTCGCAGAAAAAACGTTGCTTAGTGCGATAACGACATTGGCACTACTGTGTGTTGCCTGATCGCTTGATGCATCATTAATGTCATCTAGCACTTGATAGCCCGCGCCAAAAAAATTACCAGCTTGCTGCGCTCTATCTAGTGATGAAAATTGGTTGGCGGTAATCAACGGCAACTCTAAACATAGAGCGAAGAGGGGGCCGGATTTAGATTCAGCAACAGCTAGTGAAGTTTTTACAGCTCGGGCGGCACTCTCGTTATAAAGATCTCGGCTTTGACCTTGTAAGGTGTGAGCAATCGCTTTTTGCATACAAACCAGAAGCCGAGGTAAGCAGCCTTCACTATCCACACGGCTGAGTAAAACGAAGGATGTCGCTATCATTAGGTCGGTAAGATTTATGGCGATATTACTTCCAAACTTTGACCAAATTGATGCCTGGCCCCGCCTCGAAGTATCATTATCTTGCAGATCGTCTTGGATCAAGGATGCGTTATGAAGGCATTCGACCGCAGCGGCAAGATGAATTTGGTTGTCTAAAGAAAGGCCCAGGGCCTTGGCAGCACTTAAGGTAAGTTGGGCTCTGGATAGAGAACCATTTTGAAGCAGATGGTGATCCAGAGCCGTTCGTAAAATAGTGCTCGCATCAAGTGGCTCGACGGCGCTTGCTCGAATAATTTGGTTAACTTCATCCAGCTGAGAGTTGTTACAGCTAGGAATCTTTGTGTTTTTCATCGACTGCATTGGTAAACCTGGGTAGGAACCGTTTAGCGGCTCCTCAATTTTATTATACATTGATGCCTGAATCTTACGCTGTGCTGACTATTCGCGCTTCGCTTTCATCGGCTTCTGACTTTCATACAGCTATTAGGTAGACAACTATTCCAAAGGCCGCTTTGGAAGCTATGTCGGCAATTGTGTAGCCAACTTGCACAGCGACGGAGGCTGTGCCACCGGTGAGGCCGATCATTGGAAAGACGAAAACAACGGGATAGAAAAAGCCAGCTGATAAGCGTTAACCAGCGAGCACCATTGACTAATCCGCGCACGTCTGCGGGCTGAGCTGCGATAGAGTCTTTGAGGCCTATGAATAATTCGTAGACAATCCACAGGAAAGGTAGCATTGTAGCTCCCCACCAAAGCCAACGAGTTCCGGCATCCGAAGCGATTTCGCCGGGATAGCCGAGTATAATCATTAGCGCTGCTAATGCACCAAGTCGCACACTTTTTGATGTCGTCTCAGAACGGGTCAATTTCATGACCAATATTAGCTCAATGAGAAGTAAGGGCACAGTTAACAGCCGGTCTACATTTCTGTAAGCGTCGTTGAATGCCACTCCTGTTTGGGTGAGTACCCCGTCAACATGGGTATAAGCTGAGTCCCAGCTATCCAGAATACGAATGTGATGGTAGAGCGCGATGAATGTTACTAAGCCTGTGATGGTTAACGTAGTGCGATATGCAAAAGCAACTTGAGAGCGACTAAACCAGAAAAAAATTGTTGCAGCCGCCATTGTTGCAGCCGCCATTGTTGCAGCCGCCATTGTTGCAGCCGCCATTGTTGCAGCCGCCATTGTTGCAATAGTGAAGGAAAAGAAGTCGAAGACTGGTTCATATTGGCCCGCTGTAATTTCCATTGTGTTCTCCTTCTCAGGGGTAAAAAATTAAAGGAGCAGATGGCGCTGGTCTCATCCTTTGGGCAAATTTCGCTGAGCGGCTTCTTATGCTTGCATTCTATGATATTTTATTCTGCTTTATACACTGCTCTTCGTTATACGTCGTTAAAAGAATTTCTGGATTCATCGTGAACTGAAGATTTTGTGAGAATGACAGGTAAATAAGTACTAAGCCTGCTTAGAGAAAACTAAGAGTCTGGTAAGAAAATGGATTTGGAGGTAGCTTAATTGACTTTTATCTGCCTGGCTAATCTACTTAAAAATAATAGAAAAGTTCGTCTTATAAAAATCTCTTAGCGAAGTCTGGAAGAAGGTGATGCTCGACCTTTACAAAGGACAAACGACTAAACTTTGACAGGTGTAACGGGTAAAAGCGCGCCAGGTTGAGTCGATGCATGAGGGAGTTTGCAAACTGAGGAAGTTTAAATTTGTCGCAGTGCTGCTGTACTCATCTGAGAAAATGCTAACTTTTAATTCGAGAGATTATTCTAAACTAATAAGAAAAGTCAGTTTTGCGAAATAATTTTGAGTAGATACATCCTCACCCCGATTGAGTTTTGACCTTAAAACTATGGTTCTCATTAAAGTAGGGTCATTAGGTCAGCTGTCCACTATACGGTCCACTGTGATTGCGGGTTAGCTCGGTCATATTTGTTTGAGGATATCAGTTTTTTCAAACTCCAACGTTTAATCAACTAGGGCGGGAATTAGAGTTAAGTTTTTCAAGGTCTTTGCGCCTATGTTGGCTTTCAGACAATTTTTTACCACTTGATTTTTGAATGTAAGAATTCAATCTAACCCATTTCTCTGAAGATTGAGCCTGCTATATGACTCTTTAGAAGGTGGGAACCGCTCAAAAGTAAATTTAGGGCGCTGAGCTATTAGTTGGCTTTGTGTTGCTGCTTTACATTTACGCTCTAAACTATTTCGATTTAGCTTTCTTTGTATTTAGGGTGAATTTCTAACTCATTTGAGGTATTTGCTTTCATATGTCTTTAATTTTTAGTTATCAGTGACTTTTCGGTGTCAGCGATGCTTATACTGCGTTGGGCAATGACTTCGGCTTACGTCCTGACTGCGGAGTTTTACATGCTTGGTCGCGCGACCGGTAACTCTCTCACGCCATAGCTTAAAACTCCTAGGTTTTAAGCTATGACGCATGAATTTGATTACAGATGACTCATTCATGCTGAATTGCTCCTCTATAGCTTCGAATGGGGTTCGATCTTCCCAAGCCATTTCTATAACTCTCGATTCTTCCTCTGCAGAAAGTGTCATAAAGGTGTTCCTAAAATTTTTTTAAAAAGGTATGTAACACTACGAGCAGCTTACAAAAAAAAGACCACTTTGTTAGAAATTTATTATCTATTAAATTTAGCAATAATAATCGCTTTCATTTACTGTTCATTATAAATCGCAGTGGATATTTAATGATCACTATTAACAAATGCCGGGCAGGTTTGTGTCGGTTGCTGCAGCTAGACTTAAGCTGTGATCAAGCTTAGTTTAGAGTGTGATTCTGGTTAAATAGGTATGCTATTCAACGATATAGAGAAATTCTAAGGAAAGTGCTCATGTGTATGGCGATTATCAGTTGGTTTTGCACCGCTTAATCTAAAGGTGTATGTTGCTAAAAGACCGTTAGGAGAAATTATGTCAATATTATCAATTACTGGGATAGGCGTTTTAACGGCCATCCTGTTCTTTTTAGTTATACTGCATTTTCGACACCGCGCGGCAGACCACGCTCAATATGACCGGCCCGTGCCGCCTTTAATGAAGCTGGCTACTGACATTAGCATTCAACATCTGGATGTTGTAAAAAGGCTTAATGAATTTCAGGCAAAATCCACAGCAGATATTGTCTTAAGTCGGCAGCAGATGGATGACTTTTTTACTCAGCCAGTGGACTCTGAGATTATTCCTGTTGAAGCTAACGGAGTCAGCGCAGAGTGGGTACTCGCTGAAGGGGCTGACCCAGATTACCGCCTCCTGTATATCCACGGTGGCGCATTTCGGGTTGGCAGCCCCAAAAGCCATCGCTATATTGCTTCGGAACTCTCGAGACTAGCAGGGGTTTCTGTGCTTTCTATCGATTATCGTATGCAGCCTGAATTCAAAACTGTCCATTGCCACGAAGATTGCCGGACAGCCTATAAATGGATCCTTGATAATGGTCCTAGAGCCTCGTCGCCAGTGAAATATCTATTCGTTGCCGGTGACTCTGCCGGGGGTAATCTTACCCTTGCAGTCATAGCGTGGGCACGAGACAACGGTTTGAGGGCGGCGGATGGCGCTATTGCTCTTGCTCCTGTCACAGATTCCACTTTTGCTAGTCCAAGTTGGATAGCCAATATTGAGTCGGATCCTTTTCTCGGGCCGGCAATGGGCAAAATACTAAAAATGCCGAAGCTTTTCTTGAGGTCGATTATGAGTGCTGGAGCAGGCAAACCTGTGAATGATCCAGCTATCTCGCCCTTACTTGGTGACCTTTCAAATTTGCCACCAACACTTTTACAGGTGAGCAAAGATGAGATGCTATGTGATGACGGTGTTCGTTATGCAAACAAAGCAATTAGTCAAAGTGGGGATATGACCCTGCAAGTATGGCCGACTCTTGTTCATGTATTTCAAGGCTTTGCTCCAGATTTACCTGAGGCAAATGAAGCTTTGGGGTATATCGGAGACTTTATTCGGTCGAAGATAGATAAATCAGGTGAGGCGTAACTTTTGAGGCAAAGTCAGCGCGATACCTTTAACCACTGAGACACCTGCTGAGTTTAGACCTTTATAGGTAAATTAATTTTGGGTAGATTAGTTGGAAATAAACTCATTGCAATTGGCAGCTTGAGATAAGCGAATGGGGGATAAGCCGCTGTGAACACCTGTGGTGACGAGCCACTTACGTATGCCACTCACGTACGCCACTCACGTACGCCACTACCTATCCCACTTAGGGACACCAATAGTTTAATCACTTTATTGCAAGCTAAACTAGGCTATTAGTGTTCTCAGGCTTGAATGTCACTTTTTTGCTTATAATTTTTATTAGTTTAAAAAGCCAACGCTATGAGGGCATTTAGGAAAGGGCTAGGGAGCACCTGCGCCTTTGTATCGATACAAGTGGTTTGGTGATTTAGTAGGCGTGCCTGCTTTGCTGCTGCCTATGACAATATGAATTCTCACAAGGTTTAAATATCCACGATCTAAAAATGTAGGGCGCGCCCAAGCAATGCGAGAAATCCCTTCCGCGAGAACCTTAGCCGCCCGAATCTTGTTTCAGTAACCGTTATTTTCTAACTTTCTTGATATCAAGTGCCGGCTCTGTTTCAGAATGAGTGTGTTTTATGCGTGGGAGGTGGCACTAACTCCTTACTAGAGTCTCCCAATTTTTTTGCAAAAGCCCTTGCCTGTTGTTTTTCCGCTTAAGGCTCGTTCTCTGCTTCCTTCATCCGCTCAATCCGGCTTTCCTCTTCGGCTTTCACTGATTCAATTTCTTCCATTACGCCATCCACATCAGCGGCTTCAGTGGGGGCATCAAAAAAGCCGGTCAACTTGACGTCAGGGTTTAATTCGCCATCCTCAAAGCGCTTCCAAATTTCTTTGGCGTACTGGGTATTGAGTAGTTCGGGTGCGAATTGGCCGTAGTAATCGCGGATTTTATTGACGTCTCTTTCTAGCATGGATTCGGCGTTGTTATTAGCTGCGGCATCGACTGCTTGTGGCAGATCAATGATTACAGGGCCGTTCTCATCCACCAGGATATTGAATTCAGATAAGTCGCCATGGACCAAACCTGCACAAAGCATAAGGACTACAGATCGTATGACCTTGGCGTGGCCATCCAGGGCTTCACTGGCAGACATTGACACCTCGCTTAGGCGAGGAGCGACATCTCCTTCGCTATCAGTGACTAATTCCATCAATAAGACACCATCGACACAGGCGTAAGGCTGGGGCACGCGCACGCCTGCCCTGGCAAGCTTGTTGAGAGCGTCAACTTCGGCGTTATGCCAGGTTTCTTCCTGTTGCTGGCGCCCGAATTTAGACCCTTTGTCCATAGCACGGCTGCGGCGGCTGTTGCGGGACTTGCGGCCTTCGGTATAGAGCACGGCCTGCTTAAAGCTGCGCTTGGCCGCTTCTTTGTATACTTTGGCGCAGCGTATCTCAGAATTGCAGCGCACCACAAAGACATCGGCTTCTTTTCCGCTCATCAACCGGCTTAGGACTTCATCTATCAACCCTTCGTCTATTAAAGGCTGGATTCTCTTAGGAATTTTCATAGCGCCTTTTTACAGTAGTTGACTGAGCTAGGCCAGAATAAGCGTGAAATATTCTGCGGCTTCTCGAATCTAAATGTCCAGTAAGGTCAAGCGAGTGATTAGAATGGGGGAACGAAGTCACGCCTAACTTAAGGTTTCAGGACCTTGCTAGAACTAGTAAAGCTCACTAAGAGGCCCTTGTAGAGGGTTTTAGTCAATTCGCAAGCGCAGCTAATGGTCGATAAACCTATTGCGTAGATTTATCAACCGCCGATAGCTGAATCAGCGCTTGGCTGGGAAATTTACTAGCAAACTCCCATTAGCAGCGACATTAATCCTGTGGCCGAGAATCCATTATGTAAAGTGGTCTGATATAAAAGCCACTGACCTTTGTGGTTTCTTTAGGAAGATTGCCAGCATTCGCAGGGAGGCTTTATTGTATGGCAAGTGCCCACTGGCGTTCTGGTGCCTTAAGTCAATCTGTAAGTGCTCGACCCAGTGGTGACTGCTTAAGGATTGACCTGAAAATAGTGGAAAGTGGATGGGATCGGGAAATTGCAAACTGCATATCCCGGTGGCCTTCTTGCTCATGGACGGTTGGCGCGATGATAAAGTTCGGTAGGAAGGTTTGTGTTGGGTGTTAGCGACAAAAGGTAAGCTTTTGGTACTTAGGCCGGCAAAAACCTCGCCGCTAGAAAAACTTGCCTATTGTTGCTGACATAGGTTTTAAGGAAATAAGCGCTTCACGGGCCAGCCGTTCTAAATTGGGAGTCTCCAACGACGGTGCCTCGTCTGTAAAATCTATGAAATAAAAACGGTGGTCATTCGATAGGTTGTAAATGACATTCTTTGGGCTGGCTTTTGCGAGCAGTTTCGGGCGAGGGGATTATCTTCGTTACTGCAACTTGCTAGCCCAGCAGGAATTAGGCTGGCCGATAAAATTTGGAACGTATCCATGGAAATTCACTATGCTCAGCTTACTTACAAAACACGTTATTTTAGCCACTGTATCAACTAATTCTATTTTACTTTTTCCTTTGATCTTTCTGAAGAATGATTTTAGTGAACACTGCGCAACGTCGGTTCCAAAACCTTATAGTAGCTGCTTTTCTCCCTTTCATACTGCTGCCCTGTCTAAATGTAGCTAGCTAGATACGTAGGCAAACTAAGTCGGCAAGGAGATAAATTCGGTGATGTCACGAACTGGTAGCGGAGCTGGCATTGACATTTGCTCATTTGAGCTGAGCTCTGTGGAATTGGCTTTTGTGAAATCCATCGGCCTTCTTGAATCAGTCTCTCTCTCTTTCTCTTTACAGGTCTTCTAAGCAGCTCAAGAAGGGCTGAAAAATTGCTCGATAATTCGAGATAATCGATCATTTGGTGGTTTAAACGGAATGACGACCAATATGCATTAACGGTATTTTAATGATAATCATTCGCATTATTATTGTTATTAAGGAAGCATTACAGTGCATATTACTCGATTAGTAGGAACCGCAGGTCTCTCGATGTTGTTTTACTCAGCCGCCAGCAACGCTGTGGAAGATATCGAAATTATTGAAGTTCAAGGCTCATCTCAGGGTTTTTTGCCGTCTGTTCAGGACGGTAGGATCTTCGAAGGTAAGAAATCAACGTTAATTAACATGGACGAACAACCGGTCTTTGTCGAGCCCAA
>CAWKZY010000012.1:0-67371 GCA_963854625.1 Gammaproteobacteria bacterium
TCCACTTTTATGCCGTTGCGCTCCATTCGCTGAAGCACTTCCACCAAAGGCCGTTCAAAATAATGGTAAACGCCTTGAAGTTGACCCTCAGACTTAAGCGAGTGGGCGAGTAATAGTGACAATCTATAAATGTAATCCGCTTTCTCTGCCGCATGCTGAAAAAAGTCTAGCACCGGTAATTGGTTCAATTTTAATTTAGCCTTACCTTTTCCCAATTTCTCAGTTAAGTCGGCAATATTCAGCCCTAGATAATGATGAATAATTTCATCTAAATGGTGTTTAGTCGCGACCGAATTAACGATGTAAGATTGTAATAGAATATCTGAATCAATAGGGTCAAATTTGATTTCATAGTTTTGCAAAATATGTTTTGTACGCTTCAAATCAAACCCAACCTTTTTGATTTCCGGATTTTCTAAGATTGGTTTAAGGCGCCTAAGTACAGTAGTTACATCGAGCTGTACCTGCTCATCATTGTCGCTATGTGCCATAGGTATATAAACGGCCTTGCCGAGCCCCAGACTAATAGAAATTCCAAAAAGCGACAGATCTAAAAAATGTTCATTTATGGTTTCTAAATTGATGCATAACACCCTTGAGGTCTCTATTGAAGACACAAGCCCCTGTAGTTCAGATTCCAACGTGATTATTGAATAATCGGTTGAGTCTGGAACAACATTGATTTCATTTTCGCTGTCAATAGCGCTGTCATCAATTGCCTTCGGAGCCTTCGCACTCGACACCACACCGTCTGCTTCTAATTCTCTAATCCAGGATTTAAATTCTAGATCACTAAACAGTTCATGTAGCTGCTGCTTGTCTTCTGCCCCATGAGTGAGATCTTTGATCTCAACATCAAGCTTTACATCCATCTTAATCGTTGCCAGTTCATAAGATAATCTGAGCAGATCAAAATTATCACGAAGCTTCTCTCCAACTTTCCCGCCAATCGAATCGGCGTTTTCTATGATTCCTTCCATTGAGCTAAAATCAGTTAGCCATTTAACCGCCGTTTTAGGGCCGACGCTGGGAACACCAGGAATATTGTCAGATTTGTCACCCATTAGAGCCAAGTAATCCACTATCTGATTGGGTTTGACGCCAAACTTTTTCACAACGCCATCGTGGTCTAATAACTCATTAGTCATTGTGTTCATCAAGGTGACATCATCGTTAACTAATTGAGCTAGATCTTTATCTCCCGTAGAAATAAGCGTTTTAATATTCTCAACTGATGCTTGGCCTGCGAGAGTTCCGATTACATCATCAGCTTCTACTCCACTAATAATAAGCATGGGCAATCCCATCGACTCTACTATTCTGTGGATGGGTTCAATCTGCGACCTCAGCTCGTCAGGCATAGGCGGGCGATTTGCCTTATAGTCCGAATACACATCGCTACGAAAGGTCT
Source organism: Gammaproteobacteria bacterium (assembly GCA_963854625.1). Taxonomy (GTDB): domain Bacteria; phylum Pseudomonadota; class Gammaproteobacteria; order Pseudomonadales; family Pseudohongiellaceae; genus UBA9145. Next base: position 1,412 of record CAWKZY010000012.1, read on the forward strand.
TACCTTTAGCATCAAACACAATGGCGATATTACTGTCCGGATGTCCTTTGATTAAGGCGCGAATCATATTGATAACGCCTTTAACCGCACCGGTTGGCTGCCCTTTACTGTTTAAAAGTGGGGGTAGGGCATGAAACGCTCTGAATAAATAGGAAGAGCCATCCACTAAAATAAGTTGTTTTGATTCTGACAATGTTTTTACCTGTTGTTGGTGGCGTTTGCGGTGTCGGTATTTAGGCAGCTACTAAATTCGTCAGCGACATGGGTTATCAAATTGATATAAGCCAAGGGCGACTCGGCGATACCATTACCTAAAAGATCAATGGTGACCTCTTTGATTAAGTTAGTTGAACTTGAGCTAGAGTGGCTACGCCCACCTCGCCTATAGTCGCTCAACATAGTACGGACCAGCTCCGGATTGGCATCAGACTCACCGAAAAGACACAGTGGTTTAAGGGCGGCGACTTCTCTCCTGGTATTTATTATTTGAGCAATCGTGGGAGCTATTTTTGGATCTGTAACTAACTCTACCTGGTGACTAAGGCCAAACTGCTTTTCAAAGTATTGAAATCCATTGTGATAGACAGCAAATGGCTTAACGTTGGAAGGGTTGAGTAACAGCTTAATCTTATTCGTGGCTCGGTTTAGACCCAATTGAAATTGTTTAAGGTTGTCCTCAAAATATTCACTGTTTTCCGGGTCCAGTCTCTTCGCCTGTTGTGCAATTTCGGTAGCAATGAGCAGGGCATTGCGGGTGTCCAACCAAATGTGAGCATCAATTTGATCCTCGCTGCCAATCTTTTGCGAAATAAGACCTGGTAGCGCTATGGTGGTGATAATTTTATCGCTGGCAGCTACTTTACTAAGGCTATTGCTCAGCTGGCCTTCTAGTTCTGGCCCCACCCACACAATCAAGTCAGACCTTAACAGCTCTAATCGATCGCTTGGTGTGAGGTTAAAATGATGAGGCGATGATTTGCTGTCAATTAAGGCGGTAACCTCGCCTTGCTCGCCAACTATCGCTAAAGCAATAAAGTGAAGCGGCCGAATAGTAGTGCTAATAGTAATGTCCGCGTGCACGTTACCGTATAAGCTGGCTATTAGAAGGCATCCGCCCAACAGTGAAGACGTCGCTTTTGTGGATATTTCGGCGAACATTTTAGAAAACACCCTGGGGTTAACGTTACTGAACACTTTACAGAACAATTTACAGCACCTTTTACAAAACACTTTACTGGCCCTTGTAGGACCTCGTTAAACTACTTACCTTGGCTACTTTATAACGACTAACTAGCTACTATTGAGAACTTGATCGTTAAAGTACTAAACGGAGGCGGACTCGGTGCGATTGATATCAGTGCTATCATATAACATTGTCCGCCCTCCTTATAAGCTCAACCCTAAATCTCTTTCGGAATCTTCATGGCTTCCCCAAACCTAGACAGTTCAACATTAATTGCCGCACACGATGTCTCCAAGGTGTTTCAGGATAGGGCTGTGCTCGATAACGTGAGTCTGGAGGTCAAACAAGGGAAAATTGTCACCTTAATAGGCCCTAATGGCGCCGGTAAAACTACATTGGTACGAATAATTCTTGGCTTGATGACGCCAGATTCCGGCACCGTCACTAGACGGTCGGATCTAAACGTCGGATACATGCCTCAGAAACTTGTTATCGACCCCACTATGCCAATAGCGGTAAACCGCTTTCTTCAACTTTCTGGTAGTTCGGACCATACCCAAATACGTAACACCCTAGATCAGCTAAAAATTCCCCATTTGCTCAATAGCCCTTTGACCTCTGTCTCTGGCGGAGAAATGCAACGGGTATTACTTGCCAGAGCGATGCTAAGAAAACCACAACTATTAGTTCTGGATGAACCCGCCCAGGGAGTCGATGTCTCAGGCCAAGCCGAGTTGTATGGCCTAATCAGTGAAATTCGCGACCGGATGAATTGCGGCGTGATTATGATTTCTCATGATTTGCACCTAGTTATGTCCTCTACTGATGAAGTGGTTTGTTTGAATCATCATGTGTGCTGCCATGGCGAACCTGAACATGTGAGTAATGATCCAGCCTTTTTAGATTTGTTCGGAGCAAGAAGCGCCGAGAGCTTGGCCATATACACGCATAATCACAACCACGAACACGACGTTCGAGGGCAAATAAAGCCCACCCAAGGGGAATAGCAAAGTGCTGCAACTCTTAACAACAGATTTTGTAATAATGGCGTTGATGGCCGGCTGTGGTCTCGCCGTTGCTTCAGGGCCGTTAGGCTCTTTTATGGTATGGCGTCGGATGTCTTATTTTGGAGACACGCTCGCTCACTCTGCTTTACTTGGCGTTTCTCTTGGCTTGGTAACCGGTGGCGATCCACAGCTTGCCATTGTAATTAGCGGCTTAGGTTTAGCAATTCTGCTGGCGCTGCTTGACCGAAATCCAAAGCTGGCAACCGACACCTTGCTCGGGATACTTGCTCATACCAGCTTAGCCTTGGGCGTAGTTGTACTGTCATTAACTAGCTCTGTTCGAGTCAACTTAGAGGCGTATCTTTTTGGAGAGCTATTAACCATAACCCCTTCAGAACTTTCCTGGGTGCTCATAGTAATTGCCATCGTTTTAACCGTACTCATAAAAAATTGGAATGCCCTTCTTTCCACTACTGTTCATAGAGAGCTCGCCGAAGTAGAAGGGCACAACACAGCTAGATTAAACTTAATACTGATCGTTCTGATTGCACTAACGATCGCAGTCTCGATGAAGATAGTTGGCGTTTTGCTTATTACTTCACTGCTAATAATACCGCCAGCTACGGCCAGGAAATTCTCAAAAACCCCGGAAATAATGGCATTAAAAGCCAGTATTATAGGGGTTTTTTGTATTATATTAGGGGTGTTTTTAGCGTTCAGTTTAGATACGCCGGTGGGTCCGTCGATTGTAGTAGTCGCAGGTGGCTTATTTTTACTAAGTTACTTTTTGCCGGCAAGTTCGCAGGCTTAAATCTAGGAGTCAAACCCTGCGATTAAACTCCAACATAGAGTCTAAAATTTAGAACTTTCTAGCATCATCTCATAGGCCTTGAGCAAGTCTTTCACGCGATGTGGAGGTCTCATTACAGCGTGATAATTCCCATCTGGATTGACTATAGCAATATGGCCGCTATGAGAAATTAAATAGTTTTCGGTTGGCGTGTTGGAAGAGCTATGGCCGGCCTCGCTGTGATGTGGTTCTGGCCGTGGCTGCTCTACCGTATTCTGACCATGCTGATGCATATTCTGTTTCTGCGCTCTATTCTCAGACTCATAAACAGGTTCGGAGTAGCCAACAAAAAACTGAGATGCAACACCCGCGATAGATTCCACGCTGCCGGTAATTCCTAAAAACTCTTGGTTAAATCCATTGACGTATTTGCCAATGGTTTCAGGATCATCTCGCTCTGGGTCCACAGACACCATTAAAACATTGAGGTTGTCCTTAAGACTTGGATTAAGTTGTTCGTAAAACTTTTTGAGCTCAGCCATAGTGATTGGACAGATATCAGGGCAAGATGTGAATCCAAAAAATAGTATGGTCCACTGGTCTCTAAGCTTGTCGCTCGTAAAAGATTCAAAGTTTTGGTCAACAAGTTCGAATTCTTGAATCGGGCGAATATCAGGAAAAACAGTAACTCCGATGTCTCGAAGTTCGTCTTTTAAATTGATTTCAGATCTAAGAACAAACAAGAAAATGAGCGCTATAATCACCGCAACGTCAAAAATTCCAAAAGCGATTAAACCGCGTTTTGCTCGTAAACTTAAGGCCATGTTTCAGTCCAGAAGGAGTAGATCCAGCGTTAGCTAGAACAAATAGTGATCAATTAGAAGGGCTAAAAACAGCAGCGCGAGGTAAAGAATGGAGAACCGAAAAGTGTCCATTGCCGTGGATGGCTTAGGTCTATACATTAAAATCAGCGACCAAGCCAAAAACCCAATACCTAATGCTATTGCCGACCCGAGATACAACAAGCCACTCATGCCAGAAAGGTAGGGGAAGATACTTGAAACGACCAAAAGCACTGTGTAAACAATAATATGTACTTTGGTGACGTGCTCACCATGGGTTACCGGCAGCATTGGCACGCCTGATTTCGCATACTCGTCTTTGCGATGAATGGCCAAGGCCCAAAAATGTGGGGGGGTCCAAGCAAATATGATGAAGACCAAAATTAAGGCATCGGACTCTATTGTTCCGGTTACTGCTGACCAACCTAAAAGCGGTGGCATAGCACCTGCAAGCCCACCAATGACTATGTTCTGGGGTGTTGCGTGCTTCAAATAGCCGGTGTAAATGAATGCATACCCGATAAACGAGGCTAATGTTAGCCAAGCGCACAGCGGGTTAACACCGAACCAAAGCACCAACATCCCGGCAGCGCCGATAGTCACCGCAAAGATTACAGTTTGAGTTGTATCCACTCGACCTTGGGGCAATGGACGGTTGTGTGTGCGCTTCATTAGGATGTCAATTTTTCGATCGATCAAATGATTCACCACCGCACCCGACCCCGCTACTAGCGCGATACCAATATTGCCGAGAATTAAGACATCTATGGGTACCATACCTGGCACAGCCAAAAACATTCCGACCATGGAGGTTAGGATCATCAACATGACAACACGGGGCTTGCACATTTCGTAAAAGTCGCGCCAACTGGCAGACGAACTAGCTGTAATTTCAGTCACTATAATTGCTCTGGGAAATTGGATAAAATCGTTTCACTCAAGTGCGAATACGCCACATTTGGTGAGCTGGATTTGTATGGATTCGAGGGCGCGAATTCAAGCACAAATTCGGCATAATCTCAAGATAGTCTAGACTAATAGTGACAAGAGATTACAGCTTTTCTAACCGATTGTTATTGAATTTAAACAGCCATATCTGCTACTGACAGGAAACTGTCAAAAATGCTTGATCTGCGCGTGTTTTATCCAAATACACTACTATAATTGTTGCGAGAAACTGCAATTTTCTATAGCATTCCGTTGCGCATGAGGTGTGCGTTTCTTCTTCAAAATTAGGCCTTTGAAGAAACGTGAATACTAGATCTTAATTAAAATAATTACATGAGATCGTGAAGCTTAACCCAATCCTTAATTCTACACCGAAAATAGAAAATCTTTTTCGATTGTATGGGCCTAAGTCAGGAAGAATCAGGACGGCTTCAAAAACAGTTTTTACAAAGTTTGACAACAACTAAACAAATTCTATCGTCTTAGGTTTTTTCAATTTGAAAGACGCAGACATGGAACTCGTTTTCAACTTAAGAAGGATTACTGCTTTATGGCTTTAGCGGTCGTTATTTTATTGCTGGTTATTGGATCTGTCGTATTCCATTTCGCCAGCCCATGGTGGTTTACCGATATCGCATCTGATTGGGGTTCCATCGATTTTACAATTAACGTTACATTTTGGATTACGGGTATTGTTTTTGTACTCCTAAATCTTTTTTTGGCTTACTGCGTTTACAAGTTCCGTCAAAAAGATGGCCACAAGGCTGTCTACGAACCTGAAAACCACAAACTCGAAACAAGTTTGTCAGTGGTTACTACCATCGGAGTTGTCGCAATGCTTGCACCGGGCTTATTTGTCTGGGCGTCGTTTGTAACTGTTCCCGAGAACGCAACCGAATATGAAGTGATGGGTCAGCAGTGGCAGTGGGCATTCCGCTACCCTGGCGCTGACGGTCAACTTGGATTTGCCGAGACAGCATTGGTGACAGAGTCAAATCCATTCGGGGTCAATCTTGAAGACCCAAGAGGGCAAGACGACATTATTGTCACTCAGCCTGAGATGCATTTGCCGGTGGGCAAACCAGTCAAGGCGTTGCTTCGCTCTAACGACACACTCCACAACTACACGGTTCCTCAGTTCCGCGTCAAAATGGATTTGGTGCCCGGACTTGTCTCTTACCTGTGGTTCGATCCGCAGAAAGAAGGCCGTTACGACATCATGTGTGAAGAATTGTGCGGTATTGGTCACTTCGTAATGCGCGGTGCTGTTGTAATCGAGCCTCAAGAAGATTACGACATGTGGTTAGCAGCGCAGCCGACTTTTGCGGAAACGCAAGCTATGGCTCCCGCTAATATTGCAGCCGGTCAGGCAGCATATGCTATATGCGCGTCGTGTCACGGTGCTGAAGGCGAAGGTAATATCGCTTTGAACAGTCCTAAACTTGCCGGTCAACAGGCATGGTACTTAGAACGCCAACTTAATTATTTTAAGAAGGGTGTTCGTGGTGGGCCTGGTGATACCAACGGCGCAATGATGGTTGGAATGGCAAACACGCTTGTTGATGATGAAGCTGTTCGAAATATGTCAGCGTACATTGCGACTTTCCAAGATACTCCATCTACCCCAACTATTACGGGTGATGTTGCTAACGGGGCGAGCATTTACGACCGGAACTGTGCAGCCTGCCATTTAGATAACGGCAACGGCACTTGGTACACAGACGCACCTAAACTTGCTGGCATGAGTGATTGGTACTTCGTTACTCAAATTAGTAATTTCCGGGCCGGTATACGTGGCCTGCACCGTGAAGATCATTACGGTGAGCAAATGGTTTCAATGGCCACTGCAATGTCAGGGCTGGAAGAAATCGAAGATGTCGCTGCGTATATTAATACGCTGCGATAGATGTAATTTTATTTTAAATTGTTTGCCCGAGTGGCAAGTATCACATTTAGGTAGTTAGGAGGTTTTAATGGCTTACGTTCCATTAGCTGATCAGGATAGTGAACAAGAGCTTCACCATCCAAAAAGTTGGGTTACTGAATGGGTTTTCAGCCAAGATCATAAAGTTATCGCTATCCAATACGGTGGCATAGCTATCGCTGTTGGTGTTGTAGCGCTTGTTTTGTCTTTACTCATGCGTATGCAGCTTGGTTTCCCCGATTCATTTGATTTGATCGATCCAAGTCAGTATTACCAGTCAGTAACGATGCACGGCATGATTATGGTTGTGTATATGCTTACGGCCCTGTTGTTAGGCGGTTTCGGAAACTACATGATTCCATTGATGGTAGGCGCCCGCGACATGGTGTTCCCATTTCTGAACATGTTAAGTGTCTGGACATATTTTCTGTCGGTTCTTATTTTGTTAGCCAGTTTCTTTGTGACCGGCGGACCAACAGGCGCAGGCTGGACAATTTATCCACCTCAAGCGTCTATGGCAGGAACACCTGGCCATGACATGGGTATCGTTTTGATGCTTGCGTCACTAGGCGTATTTATCGTGGCATTTACAATGGGTGGTTTGAACTATGTAACCACCATCTTGCAATATCGCTGCCGCGGTTTAACGATGATGAGATTACCTCTAACAGTTTGGGGCCTTTTCATCGCGACAATTCTGGGTTTATTTGCGTTCCCGGCATTGCTCGTATCTGCAGTAATGATGCTGTTTGACACCTTGTTAGGTACAAGCTTCTTCATGCCAGCGGTAATTGAGGCGGGAACTCCGCTAGATTACAACGGCGGTAGCCCGATATTGTTCCAGCATTTGTTTTGGTTCTTCGGTCATCCTGAGGTATACATTGTTGCGCTTCCAGCATTCGGCCTAGTGTCAGATGTTTTAAGTACGCACGCTCGTAAAAATATCTTCGGGTACCGCATGATGGTGTGGGCACTTATCGCTATTGGCGGATTAAGCTTTATTGTTTGGGCTCATCACATGTACGTAAGTGGTATGCATCCTTACTTTGGTTTCTTCTTCGCCACAACGACATTGATCATTGCGGTTCCAACAGCCTTGAAAGTTTACAACTGGGTGTTGACGCTTTGGGAAGGTGATATTCGATTGAATGCACCAATGTATTTCGCGATCGGTTTCATCTTTACCTTTATCCACGGCGGCCTTACCGGTTTGTTCTTAGGCAACGTGGTTATCGATCTACCTCTGTCGGACACTTACTTTGTGGTTGCTCACTTCCACATGGTAATGGGTGTGTCGCCGGTACTGGTTCTGTTTGCGGCCTTGTATCACTGGTATCCTAAAGTTACGGGGCGCATGTTCAACGAGCCTATGGCTAAAGCCCATTTTTGGATTACCTTCTTAGGCACTTATGCAATCTATCTGCCAATGCATTACTTAGGATTCCTTGGTGTGCCGCGTCGTTACTACGCTCTTGGCGAAACAGATTTCATTCCAGAGTCTGCTCAAGATTTAAATGCCGCTATCACTATCGCCGCTTTGGTTGTTGGTGCAGCGCAAATCTTGTTCTTCATCAACATCTTCTGGAGCCTTCGCTACGGCAAGAAAGCCGGTCCAAACCCTTGGGGCTCAGCTTCATTGGAATGGCAAACTCCAGATACGCCACCGGTTCATGGCAACTGGGGTGATGAGCTTCCAACCGTTTATCGTTGGGCTTATGACTATAGCGTGCCAGGCGCACATCAGGATTTCATTCCTCAGAATGTACCTGAAAGTGAAGAGCCAACAGCTGATGAACAACATTTTGACCCAAACCACGACCAGTCTAAGGCTAATCTATGAGTCTATTTAAAGAACTCACTGTAAAGCCTTGGGAAAGAAAAGGGATCATAGGTGGCCTCGAAGCAGAGGGCACCTTCGACACCTCCCCAGAGAAAGTAGCGTTGGTCTTTTTTGTAGTTGTTGCTTCGGTGATTTTTTCACTGTTCGCAGTCAGCTATATCATCCGAATGGAGCTGCCAGACTGGGCTCCATTGGCTGAACCTACCCAGCTTTGGTTCAACACAGCTCTTTTAGTATTAAGTAGTGTGTTCTTCCAATGGGCTAGGAATATCACCAAGACCGATAGCAATAAAAATGTAATGACTGCGTTCGTCGGAGCAGGTTTATTTGCAATTATGTTTATTGCTGGTCAGTACCTAACTTGGGAGAACCTTCAAGCAGAAGGTTTTTACATGACATCAAATCCAGCTAACGCCTTTTACTATCTGTTAACAGGTGTTCACGCTGTCCATCTACTAGGTGGCTTATGGGTTTGGAGTATAGGCTTGATTCGCATGATATCGGGAGTCGAAGCAAAAGAGCTTAAGTTAAGCATTGAGCTTTGTGCCTTTTATTGGCATTTCCTGCTTATTATCTGGTTGATCATGTTTGCTCTAATGGCAAATACTTAACTTATTTTGACTAATATAAAAGTAAAAACAGGAAGAAAGAATGAGTGAAGCTGCGCTAACACAAGCAGGCCCTCAAGAGGGTATGGACGGCCTAGTCGACGACTGGAGCTCCGACAAACAGACCTATCATGTGCCGTGGGGCAAGGCGATGATGTGGATATTCTTAGTAAGTGATACGTTTATCTTCACTTGCTTCTTAACCGCCTATTTGCATGTGCGACTCACGACGACTGAACCTTGGCCCGTCCAAGGTGCAATCTTCGCACTTTCATTGTTCGGCAGTGATCCGATTCCGTTGATTCTGATCGCTCTAATGACATTCATTCTGATTACTAGCTCAGGCACTATGGCACTTGCTGTAAACATGGGCTACCGCAAAGACAAGGAAAAAGCCTTCTGGCTTATTTGCGCTACTGCGTTCTTTGGTCTTTGTTTTGTCGGTATGCAGATGTTTGAGTGGTCAAAACTCATTTTGGATGAAGGCATCCGACCTTGGCAGAACCCCTTCGGTGCTGCTCAGTTTGGCTCGATCTTCTTTATGATAACTGGTTTTCACGGACTTCACGTATCTGGTGGTGTTATCTACCTGATGTGGGTTGCTCTCCGGGTTAGACGCGGTTACTACGATGAAAAGGGCTATGAAATCGTTGAGATTGTCGGTTTATATTGGCACTTTGTCGATTTAGTTTGGGTATTCATCTTCGCATTTTTCTACTTACTTTAAGAGGAGACTGATATGTCATCTGAAGCAGGTCAACAACATCCTCTTGGGATTTACTATAAAATCTGGATTCTTCTGTTCGTATTGAGCGGATTTTCCTACGCAGTCGACTTCTATGAAGTGCAAGGTGCGATGCGATGGACACTAGTATTATTGTTCATGACATTGAAAGCAGGATTCATTACTGCAATCTTCATGCACGTTGTTTGGGAGCGGATGGCATTGGTAGCCACCATTCTTGGACCACCGATAGTCTTGTTGCTATTCATATCGTTCATGGCTATTGAAGGCAACTATACAGAAAATGCCCGATTCAGCTATATGGGCCATGATAGAGACGCAGTTGCACTAACACCTGAGGATCTTCACGGTGGTGGTCACGGCGGAGAAGAACACGGCGAAGAAGCAGAACACTAACTCCTTCGCAAGAGTTCTTAAAAAAGGCTATAGTTAATTTTATAGCCTTTTTTTTCATCTGCACTTTGTGAAAGTCAGGAATTTCTTAGTCGATCCCTTTTTAACTAAAGCCATATAATGCAATTAGAAATTGAAAAGCTCATAACAGCCGCAACACAGCTTGAAGAAGAGTCAAATGCTCTTTCAAAACAACTAGGTACGCAGATGGGAAGTTTGCCTGCTTCTATAGCATTGTCAAAAACTGACCCCGTTCACTCTCTGAAAAGCTTTGTCATCGAGTACATTACACATGTTCCTTCCTTTATAGGGGCTGTTTCGATCACCTCAAAAGATGCCGGCATTGATGCTTATGTCTCGCCTTTTTTAGGTGTTGCCACTGATTTCCTGCTCTCTCCAAAAGGCCAAGGTGTCGAACCCCTCGGGTTTCTAGCGCTTTTAGAGCAAGCCTACCTGGCCCACCGTCTAATTGAAGAAGTGAACGATCAATATATTGTTAGGGCCGGAATTCCGCTTATTCCAATGGACGTCACTAAGGCGAATGTAATAGTTCATCATCTATTAGGTGAGGTATTAGCAAACAACCTTGACGATGTTGTTGAGGAAACCGCTAGGCAAATGACCTCTCACGACATTGTTTATAGTTCAGACAAATTTCGTCAATACGTCGAAACAAGAAAAGGAAAAGGGTGGGATCAAGTTTGGAAGCAGTGGGCGGATATGACTAAAAGCCTCGATATCGACCTTAGTCTCAGTAAAAAACCAACTAAATAAGTCTTAAGCTAAACGCAGGAAGGAAGGTGAGGGGTCTTTAGTGAGTGGGTCTATAGTGAAAGATGAGAAGCAATCTAAACGCAGAAAACCAGACGCTGGAACTCTGACCTTAGAACCCTGACCTTAGAACTCTGACCTTAGAACCCTGACCTTAGAACCCTGACCTTAGAACTCTGACCTTAAAACCCTGACCTTAGAACCCTTACCTTAAAACCCTGACCTTAGAACTCTGACCTTAAAACCGGGAGCCGAGCTCAAACAAAGCCCCAAACCTAAGAAAAAATTATTAGCCAAGACGAATTCTATCAATGACCACTCGAGTATCGGGTATCGCTCCAAGCCAGATCTCAAATGACACCGCAGCCTGCTCAACTAGCATACCCAAACCATCAATCGCCTTTTTTGCTTTGTTGTCTAAAGCCCATTTAACAAAGGCGGTATCGTCACTCGAATACATTAGGTCGTAGCAACAGGTGCTTGGTTTTACCGCTTTGGAGCTGATGTTGGGGGTCTTGCCCTGTATACCTAGTGATGTTGCGTTAATTATTACGTCGTACGGCTCTCCGCCTAATTCATCAAAGTCCTCAAAACCCACTACTTCTATTAACTGGAGGTGAGAGAATTCTTGCTGTAGCTGCTCTGCTTTCTCGATTGTTCTGTTCGCAATCGTAATAGAGGATGGCGATTTCTCTATCAGCGACGGCAGAATTCCTCTCGCTGCCCCGCCTGCGCCCAGTATTAGTAAGCGCTTTGTTTCTAAAAAAATGCCATTGTTTAATAGGTCTTTAACCAATCCTGGGCCATCAGTGTTGTCACCGACCAGCTCACCATTTTTATTTAAGTAGAGCGTATTAACTGCCTTAGACAGTTTAACTTTTTCACTGGCTGGTGTTGATAACCGAAAAGCGTGTTCTTTAAACGGCACCGTAATATTAAGACCTACACCGCCGTTTGCAAAAAATTCACTAACAAAGCTATGGAATTTCTCTGGCTCTATATCAAACTTAAGGTAATCAATATCAAGCTTACACTGCAGCGCAAACTGACCATGGATTTCGGGCGACCTGCTATGCCCTATTGGATGTCCTACAACCCCGAATGCTTTCACAATATTTTCTCTTTATCTTGGTTATGCACTTAAATATTCTGACCTAGTCAGCCCAGTTCCTAGGCCTCAAATAATCGGTATAAAGACGCTCTTCCTCTGATCCCGGCTCTGGTTTCCAGTCATAGGTAAATTGAACTTTAGGCGGAAGCGACATCAAAATTGACTCGATCCTGCCAACACCTGACTGAAGCCCAAACAGTGTGCCTCGGTCATAAACTAAATTAAATTCTACATAACGCCCGCGTCGATATTCTTGGAAGTCTTTGTGCCGAGGCGCAAAAGGCACAGCAGCTCTCCTTTTTACGATTGGCAGGTAGGCATCCAAAAAGCTCTTGGCCATCGACTGAACAAAAGTGAACGACTTATCAAAACCCAATTCATTGAAGTCGTCAAAAAATAAACCACCAATTCCTCGAGGTTCATTTCGGTGCTTGATATGAAAATAATCGTCGCACTCCTTTTTAAACCTGTCGTAATAATGTTCTCCAAACGGCTGACACGCCTCTTTTGCTGTCTTATGCCAATGCTGACAGTCTTCATCAAAGCCATAATAAGGGGTTAGATCGTACCCTCCACCGAACCACCATACCGGCTCTTGATTTTCTTTTTCAGCAACAAAAAGGCGAAAGTTTGCATGGGATGTTGGCACAAACGGGTTACGGGGATGAATCACCAAGGACACTCCCATTGCTTGAAATGAGCGGCCGGCCAACTCGGGCCGCGTCGCTGTTGCCGAAGCTGGCATAGACTTGCCAAAGACATGAGAAAAATTAACCCCCCCTTTTTCAATAACGTGACTGTCACTGAGCACACGACTAATGCCTGTGCCGCCGCTGTCTCGATCCCACTGATCGGTCTGAAATTCTCCCTGGCCATCAATCTCTTCTAACCCTGTGCATATTGAGTCCTGCAGCTCCAAAAGAAACTGTTTTACCGATTCTGTATTCACTTTGTCCAATGTACCTGCCTCTGTCCTTGGTGCCTTAAATTAGGGTGAACTGACACTATAAAAAATTTAAAGGGGTGAGTGCTGAGCGGGTTTTGAGCTGCCTTCACTCGCCCCTATAAACAACAGTCAGTGATTTTAGCGTCAGTTTAGCAATAATTTTTGCTTACAGTTGCCACAATTCAAATACCACAATAGTGATAACGACCAGACTCTAAGCTGATGCTGCCCTGATATTCTAATTCTAAAAGACTCTCAATAAGCTCACCCATATCTAGGTTTGTCTCCGAAGCCAGTGTATCCAACAAACAGGGCTGGCACTTTAAAGCCGTCAAAATCTTTTTCTGTGTCGAGTCTTCGTAAATACTACCGAGATCTTGTGCCTCTGATCTGTTGTTTGTCACTTTTATAGCTTGTTTTTCTGACCCCTCCGCACTTTTGATGTCAATCTGCGGGAATTCCTCGATTATATCTGCCACCGACTCTACAAGCTTAGCGCCTTGTTTAATCAGTTGATGGCAACCGGCCGATTGAGGGTTAGAGAGTTGCCCCGGCACAGCAAATACTTCTCTATTTTGCTCCATAGCCAAACGTGCCGAAATTAAAGACCCACTTCGGGTGGCTGCCTCAACTACCAGTACACCCATACTGAGACCACTAATAATCCGGTTTCTTCTCGGAAAGTGGTGTGCCAAGGGGGGAGAACCTAATGGAAACTCTGAAACAACCGCGCCACTAATTTCAATTTCCCGCTTAAGACGACGGTTTTTTGTGGGGTAACATCGGTCAATACCGCTACCAATCACAGCAATGGTTTGACCGCTTTCCTCTAGCGCGCCTTCGTGTGCCCTGCGGTCAATACCACTGGCTAGACCACTTGTTACGGTAAGCCGCGCCGCACTTGTTTGTCTAGCCAATTGAAAAGCAATACTTAGTCCATACGGGCTAGCTTTGCGGCTGCCGACGATGGCGATTTGATCTGTATTAAGTAAGTCAGGGTTTCCCTTCACATAGAGCAGGGCAGGAGCATGATCAATTTCTTTTAACCTTTGGGGGTATCGAATGTCTTCATAGCAAACGATAAAATTGCCCTCTAGATAACTCCATTCTAAAGTTTTTTGCACGTCACTATTGGAAATTGCGTGACGGTGGGCGCTTTTAAATTGTCCCACTATTCCTGAATTAACCCCGTGGGAGGCAAGTTCTTGGGGAGTCGCACTTACTATCGATTTAAGGTCACCGTAGATGGAAAGAAGCTTGGAGAACTTTTGATCAGATAGAGTCGAAAAATGGCTGAGGAATAGATACTCCCGAAGCGGAACTGAGACCATATTTCATCCTTGAATAATGGTGTATTTAAGTACTAGCTATGTTGAAAACATAAGTTTTATGGCGACACTACTCGGTTATATAGTTGTGCAGGTTCTGTGCTACTCAGTATAAGTGCATAGCTAAGTTCATCGAAAATCCGGTATATCAGAATCGTGCCTATTTCTTTGCCTGGTAATTCCAGCTGGTCTTGCTTGAATGTTGTGCTCATGCGCTCACGAAATGACAGCCTGCTACGCTGAACTTCATCAACCATCTGGATGCTTTCTTGCTGGATCGACAAAACATCTCCAACAACCAAGTTATCGCTCTTTCCCAGGTCAATCACAACCGTGTCTAATTGCGACGCCATAGTCTCGGCACCTTGAAATGAAATAATAAGGCCTTCGAGATCTTCTGCAGGTTCCGTAGGAAAAATCGTTGCATCGATTCGTGCTTCTTCTCTAACCAAAAGTCGATCACCTACTCTGATTTCCTTGCTGCTATTGTTAATCAGCATTTTTCGTAAGCCCGGCCCCTCATTTTTAGAAATAGTTGAAAACCCAAGATAGTCTATTTCTAAGCCAAGAATTACATCGCCCGATTCATCTGTATAACTTTTACCTTCTCGATAGATTTCAAATGAAGTGGTACCCACAGGCCATGATGTGCCCTTCACGTAAACTTCATCACCGGTGCCTATAGAGAGATTATCGCCAAGATTTGAGACGATATAGGGGGCTTGTTCGAATAGTTCCGGTAAAACTATTCGATTGCGTGTAAAACTATTCTCAATAGATTCCAGTGCTATTGCAGGTATAGAACTCGAAATTGGGATCTCCTTTATTTCAGGCTCTAAATTAACTGTTTCTCTACCTCCGCGCTTAAGGAGTAATTTTGGTGACCCTCCAACCAGGCTAATTGTAAGAATATCGTTAGGGTAAATTAAATCAGCGTTATCTAAATAAGAGTCTGGCGCCCATATTTCTGACCATCTCGAAGGATCTTGCAGGAAATTGCCAGCAATATCCCATAAAGTGTCGCTATCTTTCACTATATATACGCTTGGGTATTCTGCAAGGAGCAGATTACTCTGTGAATAAGCTTGAAACTGTGCAAAAAAAGTCACAAACAAAGCAAGTGTTAGCAGTAAAGGCTTTATTACCCGGTTCTTCATCATTAAAATCCTTACCTGAAAGGCATTGATATCTTAGCAATACACACCCATTATCACTACAAGCAGTTCATATTCTGTGATCAATGCTGAACTTTCACTAACCTAGGTTTCGACAGGCAATGGCTATATTAGAAATTCTGGAATTTCCGGACCCCAGATTAAGAAAAATCGCGACCCCAGTTCATGTTTTCGACTCAAAACTCGAAGACTTAACCAAGGATATGGTCGAAACAATGTACGACGCTCAAGGTATCGGACTTGCAGCTACACAGATTGATGTCCATAAACGGATTTTGGTTATCGACGTTTCCGAATCAAAGGATAGTCCTCAGGTGTTTATTAATCCAAGTTTCGAGGTAATCGAAGAGGAATTGTCTGACTACGACGAAGGCTGCTTATCTGTTCCTGGATTTTACGAGACTGTGTCACGGCCACAGCGGGTGCTCATAAAGGCCCAAAGCCAGACCGGAGAGGCTTTTGAAATTGATGCGTCAGGAATTCTTGCTGTTTGCATTCAGCATGAAACAGATCACCTCGATGGCAAACTGTTCGTAGATTACCTCAGTTCACTCAAAAGGCAGCGTATCCGCAGCAAACTCGAAAAAGAACATAAGAAGTCTGCTTGAACCCGTGACAAAATTAAAAATTGGCTTTGCCGGCACGCCAGAATTTGCCGCCGCTCATTTAGCTGCATTGCTAAATACCGAGTTCTCCCCCGTCGCTGTTTTGACACAGCCCGATAGGCGCGCTGGGCGTGGCAAAAAATTACATGCCAGCCCAGTAAAAGCCCTAGCACAAACAAATGGATTGGCTGTTTATCAACCAAGCAGTTTAAAAACAGAAGAATCGATCGATCTGTTTAAGGAGCTAGAACTCGATCTATTGATCGTGGTCGCGTACGGATTGATTTTACCCTCAAATATTCTTAGTCTGCCGACGTTTGGTTGTATTAATGTTCATGCCTCGTTACTTCCAAGGTGGCGGGGCGCCGCTCCTATAGAGCGGGCGATCCTTGCAGGTGATTCAGAATCTGGGGTCACCATCATGCAAATGGATGCTGGTTTGGATACCGGCAACATGATCAGCAAAGTAACCGTAAACATTGATAATGATGATAGCCGTCAGGACTTGGAAAACAATCTTATTGCTGCCGGTGTACAAGGGCTAATTCACACCCTTGGTCAATTTCACACATTAAGGCTGACGGCTCAGAAACAAAATGACGCTGACGCCAACTATGCTGCTAAGTTAGATAAGATCGAGGCTTTGCTTGATTTCGACCAAGACTCTGAGCTTGTAAACCGAATCATAAGGGCTGGCATTGGCAGAATGCCAGCCTATGCTTTTTTGGAAGGCGACAGGCTGCGTTTTCTAAAAGCCACGCCCAATGGAAAAATCTTTAATGTAAAACCCGGCACTATTGTTGAAATAGCCAATGATAACTTCACCGTTAGCTGTAAAAATTCTAGCCTGCTTGTGGACTCAATCCAATTACCCGGCAAAAACCCGGTGAATGTTTTGGACGTATTAAACTCCAAAGCAACTTTGCTGAAAGTAGGGGCGTTGTTCACAATGGACGAAACTTAGTGAAAGCATCACCTTTCGTTAAAACTAACGAGCCTTCAAATGTTCGAGCAGTGGCTGCTTCCATAATTGTCCAATTAATAGAGCAAAAAGGTTCACTAACCAGTGGTCTGCAGCCCTTTAAAAGTCGTGACGATTACTCGCTTCTGCAAGAAATTTGTTTTGGCACCTGCCGCTATTTTTATTCATTACAATTCGTCTTAGAGCAGCTTGTCGCGAAACCACTAAGGTCAAAAGACAAGGATGTTAAGTGCCTATTACTTGTTGGCCTATACCAACTTCGACACATGTCACTGCCAGAGTATGCTGTCATTAATGAGACTGTTTCAGGGGCAGGTAAACTAAAGAAACCCTGGAGCCGAGGCCTAATTAACGGGGTACTCAGAAACTATTTACGTGATGTGGAATCTGTAGCGCTGAAACTTGATTTAAGCCCACCATGTGTTCAGTTCGATCAGCCAAAATGGCTGGCCGATCGAATTCAGCAAGATTGGCCTGATCACTGGCAGCAAATTTTTGAGAACTCTAACCTAAGACCCCCTATGACGGTTAGAGTTAATCTTTCGAGGGGTAGCCGTAATGACTACTTACAAGAATTGGAAAATGTCGAGATCGACGCTTGTACTGGAAATTTGGCAGCTAGTTCTATTTACCTAAGCAAACCTCAATCTGTTGAGCTTCTTCCTGGATTCTCGGAGGGGCTTTCTAGCATACAGGACGAATCTTCCCAGCTTATCCCTTCTTTGCTCCAGCTAGAACCTCATCAGCGTATTTTGGATGCCTGCGCTGCACCAGGCGGGAAGACTTGCCATATACTGGAAACTGAGCCACTTCTTGACTCATTAACTTCACTGGATATTGCCAAATCTCGGCTAGTGCGGGTGGAAGAGAATTTGCAGCGTCTTGATCTGAAAGCCAACCTCAAAGCTGCCGATGCTCGGGATCTTACTGCATGGTGGGATGGCAAACTATTTGACCGTATTCTTATTGATGCCCCTTGTTCCGCCACTGGCGTTATTCGTCGGCATCCTGATATAAAAGTGTTGAGAAGCCTTGAAAATGTTTCGGAACTAAATGAATTGCAGTTCGATATCTTACAAATAATTTGGTCTACATTAAAGCCCGGTGGATTGCTTCTTTACACCACTTGCTCAATCCTGCCTCAAGAAAACAGTGAAATAGTGGCGAAATTTCTTGAATCTAGCGATAACGCCAAATATGAGGGCATCACTGCCGATTGGGGAGTAGAATGCCCTTTTGGTCGGCAATTACTTCCATCCGGTGAAAATGGCCCCGATGGATTTTTCTTTTCATTAATCAGAAAAATGCCATAAAGACCACCGCCAAGTAAATTCGAAAAGTACGGACTTGCATGAAAATTATTATTCTCGGTGCCAATCAAGTAGGCAGTACGCTAGCTGAAACTTTGGCCAATGAAGCTAACGACATAACAGTTGTCGATAGTGATGCAGAAAAACTAAGAGAATTAAAAGACCATATAGATATAGGCACTATCACCGGTCAAGCTTCTCATCCTGATGTCCTCGATAGAGCGGGTGGTGAGGATGCGGATATGATAATCGCCGTAACAGAGAGCGACGAGATCAATATGGTGGCCTGCCGAGTCGCCTACTCATTATTTAAAACACCCAAAAAAATCTGCCGAATTAGATCGTCTAGCTATCTAGTCAGTGATAAATTATTTGGGAAAGATGGGGTTGCAGTAGATGTAGTTATTAGCCCAGAAAAAATTGTATCAAGCTATATCGCCCGACTTATCAATCTGCCGGGCGCACTACAGGTATTAGACTTTGCTGATGGTAGGGTTCAATTAGTCGCGGTAAAAGCCTTTTATGGCGGACCTTTAGTAGGCCAAGAAATTCGCTTGCTGCGTCAACACATGCCGTCTGTAGATGCTCGAGTAGCGGCTATTTTTAGAAAGGACAGACCCATAATTCCAGAAGGCTCAACCGTTATTGAAGCTGACGATGAAGTCTTTTTCGTTGCTGCTCAGAAAAATATTAAGGCCTGTATGGGCGAATTACGCCGCCTTGATAAACCGTATAAGAGACTTATCATCGCCGGTGGTGGCAATATTGGTATGCGCCTAGCTGAAAGTCTTGAGGACCGTTATCAAATCAAGATTATCGAAAAAGACCCTAAGCGCTGTGTTGACCTGTCCCAGAATTTAAACAGTGCTATTGTTTTAAATGGCGAGGCATCGCAACAAGATTTGCTAATTGAAGAAAGCATCGAAGAAACAGATGTATTTCTCGCTTTAACCAACTCTGATGAAGCGAATATTATGTCATCACTTCTTGCAAAACGGCTGGGTGCTAAGAAGGTAATGACCTTAATTAATAATCCAGCGTATGTCGATCTTGTCCAAGGGGGCGAAATAGACGTAGCAATATCGCCTCAACAAGCCACAATCGGCAGCCTACTTACTCACGTAAGAAGAGGTGACGTGGTGAATGTTCATTCACTCCGTCGAGGTGCTGCAGAAGCTATAGAGGCCATCGCTCACGGAGATCAATTGTCATCTAGAGTGGTAGGTAAAGCCATCCAAGATATAGATCTTCCCGAGGGTACAACCATTGGGGCAATTGTTAGAAATGACGAAGTGTTCATAGCCCATGACGATACTATCGTTCAATCGGATGACCATGTCATCCTCTTCCTAGTCGATCGCAAACGTATACCCGAGGTGGAACGACTATTCCAGGTCGGTTTTAGTTTTTTCTGAGAAATATGCACGCTACCCTTATTTTAAAAATATTAGGTCTTTTGCTCATGCTTTTCAGCGCATTGGGCAACCTACCTCCATTAGTCGTCTCCACCATTTATTCGGATGGGATGAGCAGTACATTTATAAATTCATTTTTAGTTTTATTTTTCACTGGATTGACGCTTTGGATAATATCAGCGGGCTCAAAGAAGGAGCTGGGAACACGAGACGGGTTTCTAATCGTGACTTTGTTCTGGGTAGTGCTTGGAACCGCCGGTAGCTTACCCTTTATCCTCTCACCCCAAATTCAGTTGTCGGTAACCGATGCGGTGTTTGAGTCACTATCCGGACTTACCACAACCGGAGCTACAGTCATCTCAGGTTTAGATGAACTACCAAAATCCCTTTTATTTTATCGCCAACTTTTGCAGTGGCTCGGCGGCATGGGAATAATTGTTTTAGCTATGGCATTACTTCCTATGCTGGGCATAGGGGGCATGCAACTGTACCGGGCGGAAAGTCCAGGGCCGGTTAAAGACAATAAGCTGGTACCGAGACTAGCTGAAACCGCCAAAGCACTTTGGTATATATATCTGTCTTTGACCATAGCCTGCGCCGTATCTTATTGGGCAGTAGGTATGGATGCTTTTGATGCAATTTCACACAGCCTTGCTACAGTCGCTATCGGGGGGTTCTCAACTCACGATGCCAGCCTTGGATATTTTGACAGCGCTGCCGTTGATACCGTTGCCATTATTTTTATGTTTATTGCCGGAATTAATTTCGCACTGCACTTTACCGCCTGGCAAAGGCGGAGTACTCGCCACTATTTCTTTGATCACGAATTCCTCTTTTATACGTTTATTTTGGTAGCAGTGTCGATTGTCACCGTAGCCGTGCTTTACTTTTCTAGCACTTATACCTCCTTCGGTGAGTCGCTGATTAAAGGTGTATTTCAAGTAGTATCCATCGCCACTACCACCGGTTTCACCACGGCAGATTTCAGCTCTTGGCCACTATTTTTACCGTACCTACTCCTTTATGCCGCGATTATTGGGGCCTGCGCTGGCTCCACTGGCGGTGGAATGAAAGTAATACGAATATTACTTATTTTCAAACAGGGCTTTAGGGAGGTTCAACGCCTAATCCATCCTAGGGCAATAATTCCGATCAAACTGGGTAAAAACCCGGTTCCGGACCGCATTATAGAGTCGGTTTGGGGGTTTTTCGCAGTTTACGTTATGGCGTTTATGGTCATGCTGTTAGCCTTACTTGCGTCTGGGCTAGATATTATTACTGCTTTTAGCGCAGTTGGAGCCTGTATTAACAATATGGGGCCAGGCTTGGAAAGTGTCGCGGAAAACTATGGCTCTATACCGGCAACAGCTAAGTGGATCTTATGTTTCGCTATGTTGTTAGGGCGGCTCGAGGTCTTCACTTTGTTGGTGCTTTTTACACCAATGTTTTGGAAACGTTAGCCTCTGCTGAAATTAACGACGATAAAGTTCTTTACCCTCCGGCTGTCGACGAAACCTTTTATATTCCCACTGATACTGCTCGACTGCCATTTCAACGCAATATTGAACACTGTCGTTCACACCTTGCAAAGAGTTAAGCAAATCATCCTCATAAACACCCTTTCGAGCAGGCATTATAATCAGCTTAAGGCCTTTCCCGTTGGCAAGCCTCTTAGCAAACCCACAATAGACCTTAGCATTGGTTCTTTTTAGCAATCGACTGGCCAGAGCCATAGTTAGTGCTGGTTGCCCAAAAAACTGTCCATAGTCTCCGCCGTCTCGCTCCGGAACTTGGTCAGGTAAAATGCCTACTAACTCGCCTGCTTTTAGCGCTTTCAGAAGAATAGCAACGCCAGTTCTATTGGCTGGAGCTAGGTTTAACTTGCTTCGAGACCTAGTTTCTTTAAGCAATCTATCCATCGCCTGAATCTTTGGGGGCTTGTACATAAAATTCGCTTTCATGCCGTAACTCGCGACTATACCAAACACTTCCCAATTACCAAGGTGTGGCGCTAGCAAAATTACACCAGAACCTGAGTTAACATCTTTTTGAAACTCTTCTAAGCCCTGGGTTTCAGTCACAAGTGCTAAGGTCTCCTCAATCGGGGAGACCCAAGCTTTGCCCATTTCTAAGGCAGTGCAGGCCGTATGTTGAAGGCTTTGCAAAGTTAGTCTGTCAATGTCTCTGTCTGACTTCTCTGGAAAACACAAAAAAAGGTTCGTTCGGGTAGTCGAGCGAGCGCGATTTGGAACCTTAGCCAAAATCCAGCCCCATAGGTAACCCACCCTATGCAGTATCTTCAATGGAACCCAAGAAAGGACAAGCAATACAGATCTAATGAGATGGAACAGGATAGTTTGAATGAGTCGTCTCACTGAGTTTTTATTAAGTTAGCATAATTATCAATGATAACTCATCGTTGTCGCTTTTAGACATGGGCGCCATGTATGGCTTACTGACCTATAATCGAGGATAATTGCTTCCCTTTGTTTTACCGAGCTAATTGTAATCCGAGTGACTATGTTAAACCCACCAAAAACCTTTCAAGATTTAATTTTCGCCTTGCAGCAATTTTGGGCGGCCAAAGGCTGTGTTGTCATGCAACCATTAGACATGGAGGTCGGAGCAGGCACCTTTCATCCGGCAACCTTTCTTCGCGCAATAGGCCCAGAAAGTTGGAATACCGCTTATGTGCAGCCATGCCGTAGACCCACCGATGGTAGGTACGGCGAAAACCCTAATCGGCTTCAACACTATTATCAGTTTCAGGTCGTTCTTAAACCTTCGCCAGGGGATATTCAATCTTTGTATCTGGAGTCCTTAGAGAGTCTGGGTATTGATATGAGTGTCCATGACATAAGGTTTGTAGAAGATAACTGGGAATCACCCACTTTAGGCGCATGGGGTCTTGGCTGGGAGGTCTGGCTTAATGGGATGGAAGTAACGCAATTCACCTATTTTCAGCAAGTCGGTGGCTTAGAGTGCCATCCGGTTAGCGGCGAGATAACCTACGGGATCGAAAGAATTGCCATGTACCTGCAAGGCGTAGATAGTATTTATGACATCGTTTGGACAGACGGTCCTAACGGGGTCGTGACCTATGGGGATGTGTTTAAGCAAAATGAAATAGAGATGTCAGCCTATAATTTTGAACACGCTGACACTGACAACCTTTTTACCTATTTCGATGATTGCGAGAGCCAGAGCGTTAAACTGATTGCTGCAAACTTGCCGCTACCGGCGTATGAGCAAGTTTTAAAGGCATCCCATTATTTTAATTTATTGGATGCTCGCAAGGCAATTTCAGTCACCGAACGTCAGCGCTTTATTTTGAGAGTTAGGGCACTGGCAAGAGCTGTAGCGATGAGTTATTTCGAAAGCCGCAAGAGTATGGGCTTTCCACTTGCTACCGAAGAACTTAGACAACAATACTTGGATACTTAGAAACAATGAGTACAAAAGATTTTTTAGCGGAGCTAGGAACAGAAGAACTGCCACCAAAGGCTCTTCCAAAACTCAGTCAGGCGTTCGCCTCAGGCATAGAAACCGGGTTAAAAGAACTTGGCTTAAGCTTTGGTGAAATAGAGATTTTTGCGACACCCCGAAGATTAGCAGTTAGGGTCATTGAGCTAAGTGATTTTCAACCAGACAGCACCGTTGAAAAAGTTGGTCCGGCAGTAAAGGCAGCGTTCGATAAAGAAGGGCAGCCTACAAAAGCCGCAAGCGGTTTTGCTAGATCATGTGGGGTCGAGGTTTCACAATTATCAACAACCTTAAAAGATGGTGTCGAGAAACTTTTTTATTCAAAAAATGAACCTGGAGCGGAAACAGTTTCTCTGCTTCCCACTATCGTCCAAAAATCGCTAGATAAGCTTCCCATTCCGAAAAGAATGCGCTGGGGATCATCGCGCATTGAGTTTGTGAGACCGGTACATTGGTGCGTTCTTCTTTTCGGTGAAAGCTTTATAGACACTACGATACTAGGTGTAAAAAGTGGATCGGTTACGTACGGCCATCGTTTTCATCACAGCGCATCGTTAGCAATAACAACACCATCCGGCTATGAAGAATTGTTGGAGAAGCATGGCTTCGTTATCGCTGATTTTCATAAGCGCAAAGAAATTATACGAAAACAAGTTTTAGAAATAGCCAAAAGCCGGCAGGGGACTGCAGTCATAGATGAAACTCTACTGGACGAGGTCACTGGTCTAGTAGAGTTTCCGGTTGCCTTATCGGGCGAGTTCGACAAAGAGTTTTTAGAAGTTCCACCAGAAGCTTTAATCTTGGCGATGAAATCCCATCAAAAGTATTTTCATTTAATCGACGAAAACGACAATTTGATGCCGTACTTTATATCAGTCAGTAATATTAAAAGCACCGATCCTAGTCAGGTGGTAACTGGGAACGAAAAAGTTATTCGACCTCGGCTTGCAGATGCTAGATTTTTTTATGAGTCCGACTTAAAGACGCCACTAGCAGCTAAAATTGAAAAACTTAAAACCATCGTCTTTCAGGCGCAGTTAGGGACCGTGTACGATAAGTCAGAAAGAGTATCTCGACTCGCGGTATATATGGCGACCCAATTTGACGGTGATATCCCAAGCTGTAAAAGAGCGGCAAGCCTAGCGAAATGCGATTTGCTCACCGACATGGTCGGTGAATTTGCCGATCTACAGGGACTGATGGGCTATTACTACGCATTAAAAGACGGCGAAAGTAACGAAGTTGCATCTGCTATTGTAGAGCAATACCTGCCGCGCTATGCCGGTGATATTTTGCCGAAAACGCTCACTGGAAATATTGTTTCACTGGCCGAAAAAATTGATACGATTGCCGGCTTGTTCGCTATAAAGCAACCTCCTACCGGTTCTAAAGATCCTTTCGCAATTCGTAGAGCCGCGCTTGGTGTTTTAAGAATTTTGGTGGAGAACCGTCTTGAGCTCGATATTCTTAGAGTATTTGGTTTTGCTCTAGAAGGCTTCGCGAACTTGGATGTGGAAGAGGGTACTGATGAGGTAATATTCGAATTTTTGTCAGACCGTTTTCGGGCTTGGTATCAGGACAAGGATATACCAATAGAGGTGTTTCAATCTGTAAGAGCACTTAAACCTCGAAGTCCTTTTGATTTTGACAAACGGATATCTGCCGTCCATTATTTTGGTAGTTTAGAACAGGCGCAAGCCTTGTCCGCTGCAAATAAGCGTGTATCCAATCTCGTCGCTAAATCAGGTTTAAAAGATTACAACAGCAAGGTTGACCCTTCCTTGTTTGACACCGAAGCTGAGAAAGTTTTATACGACTTAGTAGAGAACAAAGAGTATGAACTGGCACCTTTAATAGAGAATCACGATTACAGTGGGGCCTTGGTTTCTCTATCGTCTCTACGAGAGCCAGTAGATAAATTTTTCGATGATGTAATGGTGATGAGTGATATAGAAGAAGTAAAGGTAAACCGAATCATGTTACTTATCAGGTTACGAGACTTATTTTTGCAAGTTGCTGACGTTTCTATTCTGCATTCTAACTAGTTAAAGCTAAAAACCCGGGCTAAGACCACACTATGAAAATAGCCATATTAGATAGGGATGGAGTAATAAACCAAGATTCAGACGTCTACATTAAAAGCTCAGAGGAATGGATTCCTATAGATGGTAGCATTCAGGCAATAGCAGATCTATGCATTGCCGGCTTCAAAGTTGTTGTTGCAACTAATCAATCAGGTCTTGGACGCAAACTCTTTTCTAACGAAGATCTAACCAGTATTCATAGTAAGCTCAGACAGTTGGTTGAACGAGCTGGCGGTCAGATTTCTGGCATCTTTTATTGTCCTCATTTACCCAGTGACAACTGTAACTGCCGTAAACCAAAAACTGGTTTGCTTGAAAAAATTGAGCATGAGTTCCAATGTTCTTTAAAAGCCTCACCTTTCATAGGTGATAGCGTCAGAGATATCCAGGCAGCCTTAAGCCATGGCTGCAGACCAATGGTAGTGAAAACTGGAAATGGGAAGTCGACTCTCGCAGAACTGAAGCGCTTAGGGGTAAATGATTTTGTTGTATTCGAAAATTTAGCTGAAGCAGCTGACAGCATCATTTCAGGCATAAAATGATCAACTCTTTATTTTATACCTTAAGGACGGTTTGCTTCTACTTGGGCTACATTACTGTAACCATCGCTATTTCTAGTCTAATAATACTTTCCTCGCCATTACTCAGCAAAGTCGCTATATACCGAGCTTCTAAACTTTGGTGCAAATTTGTCCTATTTTGGCTACGCATATGCTGTGGGGTAAAATATCAAATTTTCGGCTTAGAAAATCTTCCTGAATCACCGTGCGTAATTATCGCAAATCACCAGAGCAGTTGGGAGACGATTTTTTTCTATCAACTGGTGTTCCCTGTATCTCCGATCATAAAAAAAGAACTATTAAGGATTCCTTTTTGGGGATGGGCACTAAGCCTAGTAAAACCAATTGCGATAGACAGGTCAAAACCAAGAGAAGCTGCTCGTTCACTGTTAGTGCAAGGACTAAGTAGGCTAAAGAGCGGGTGTTTTATTATTCTTTTCCCAGAGGGGACTCGATATCCGCTAGGTAAGTTGGGAAAGTTTAGCCGAAGTGGCGCCAATTTAGCGATAGCCGCTAAGGTCCCAATTGTACCCATCTCACATAACGCTGGCCTTTGCTGGCCGTCTCAAAGTTTCATTAAGTCACCCGGTTTAATCCAAATACAAATTGGATCCCCAATCGATAGCGCCGGTCGAAAAGATGATGAGCTGATGACCCAACTAAGAGAATGGATTGTCGCCCATTCCCTATAGAGGGGTTAAAAATATTCAAACAATCAGACTAGCGCAACTATATATCTAGGTTTTCTGCGGCTAGCGCATTGTCTTCAATGAATTCACGCCTTGGCTCAACCTGATCACCCATAAGGGTATTGAAGAGTTGATCTGCTGTAATCGCATCATCAATAGTTACTTGTAACATTCGACGAGTTTCTGGGTTCATCGTGGTGTCCCAAAGTTGATCAGGATTCATTTCTCCCAAGCCTTTATATCGCTGTAAGTAATGGCCCTTCATAGCTTCATTGGTTAGCCAATCAATTGCCTCGGAGAATGTCGAAACTTCTTTGATTTTCTCGCCTTTCTTAACATAAGCTCCTGGCTCAATCAGTCCGTTAAGGGTATGGCCAAGATCTGCGAGTGCTTTGTATTCACCAGAATGAAAAAAGTCTCTTGAAAAAACATAACTTCTCTCAAGACCGTGCAAACTCAATGTCACTTCCGGCAGAAAGACGCTACGCTCCCTATCTTCTTTGACGCTGAACGTATAGTTAGTGCTTACACCAGGCTGCCTTTGTAGCAAAGTTGCTTTCACTTCTACCAGCCAATCAGACACTATTTTATCATTTTTCAGATCATCTTCACCAAGCATGCGAGTGAATATCATGGACTCTAATATTTCTGTTGGATAAATACGCGCTAGCCGGCTAATAATTGCATAGCCACCATTAAATTGTTTAACAAGTGATTCAAGTGCATCACCGCTTATCCCAGGAGCTTCTTTATTTACATGTAGGCTCGAACCCTCTAGCGCAATCTGGATTTTATAATTCGCGAGTGCCTGTTCGTCCTTCAAATACTGCTCTTGCTTTCCCTTTCGAATTTTATACAAAGGCGGTTGAGCAATAAAGATATGGCCCCGGTCAACCAGCTCGCGCATCTGACGAAAAAAGAAGGTAAGTAATAGAGTCCGTATATGAGATCCATCAACATCAGCATCGGTCATTATGATAATGCTGTGATACCTTAATTTATCGGGAGAGAATTCTTCATTTCCTATACCACAGCCTAAGGCCTTTATAAGAGTCCCTATTTCTACAGAGCTAAGCATCTTGTCAAATCTTGCCTTTTCGACGTTAAGTATTTTGCCCTTTAGAGGTAAAATTGCCTGGTTTTTTCGGTTTCGACCTTGTTTAGCTGAGCCCCCTGCAGAATCTCCCTCCACTATGTATATTTCGGACAGAGCAGGGTCCTTTTCCTGACAATCGGCTAGTTTGCCTGGGAGTCCAGCAATATCAAGTGCACCTTTACGCCTTGTCATTTCCCTAGCTTTTCTCGCAGCTTCGCGAGCCCTAGCAGCATCTACCATCTTATTTACGATGAGCTTCGCGTCTTGGGGGTTTTCTAACAAGTAATCACTGAGGTAAGCTGCTGTTTCCTGTTCAACAACCGTTTTTACTTCCGATGAAACCAGTTTATCTTTTGTTTGAGACGAAAACTTAGGGTCAGGAACTTTGACGGATATGATAGCAGTTAAGCCTTCACGAGCATCATCGCCACTGGTGGTTACTTCCTTTCCTTTTTTTGAAGACATTTCTTTATCAATATAACCCTTAAGTACCCTGGTTAGCGCACCGCGAAAACCAGCCAAATGTGTACCACCATCTCGCTGAGGAATATTATTGGTATATGGAAATATATTTTCTTGGTAGGAGTCATTCCACTGCAAGGCAACTTCTACCGTAATTCCATCTTCTTCTCTCTCGGCCTTGAAATAAAATATCTTATTTACCGTTGGTTTATTCTTGTTTAAGTATTCAACAAAAGCCTTAACACCACCCTCATATTTGTAGAGCTCTTCTTTGCCACTTCGCTCATCTAGCAGCCGAATAGCCACGCCTGCGTTAAGAAACGCTAACTCACGAAGCTTTTTTGCGAGAATTTCATAGTGAAATTCGACGTTCGAAAAGGTATCTTTCGAGGGCTTAAAATGACACTCAGTACCTGTAGTGGTTGTTTCGCCAATAACGGATAACGGCGCTTGTGGCACTCCATGAACATAGTTTTGTTCATAGACTTTATTTTCTCGTCTAATGGTCAGCTTCAGTTCTTCGGATAAGGCGTTAACCACAGAGACGCCGACTCCGTGAAGACCACCAGATACCTTGTAACTATTATCATCGAATTTACCACCAGCATGCAGGACTGTCATTATGACTTCAGCTGCAGATACTCCTTCTTGGTGCATTTCAGTAGGAATGCCTCGACCGTTGTCGGAAACTGAAATGGTCTCGCCAATGTGAATGGTTACTTTCACCTCATCACAATGGCCGGCTAATGCTTCATCTATAGAGTTATCCACCAATTCGAAAACCATATGGTGTAGGCCAGTGCCATCATCAGTATCTCCAATATACATTCCAGGCCTTTTTCGCACTGCATCTAGACCTTTGAGGACCTTGATACTGTCGGAATTATATTCAGATTGGTTTTCTTCAGTCATTTTTTGCTCCGTTAGTGCGCGATAGCACAAATGTTTCTTATCTTGGGTTTACAGATATCTATTGAATAGCTTAACGAAAAATCAAGCCTTTATTATACCACGTTCCACGTGGAACGTAGCCGGTGATACACCACCCGGAAGGTAGGACTCGATATCAAGCTTATCAACAGCAGTAGCAAACACTTGCCCACCCATAGAATGAAGCAGCCCTAACACGGATACCCTATTGGCAGAATCAAGCTCCGCAGCAAGATCGTCAACCAAAAAAGTACAACATTGGTTAGATAGGCTGTTGAGAAGCTTTCCTTGTGCAAGTTTCATTGCGATAACTAATACTTTGAGTTGACCCCGCGACAATACATCAGTTGCTTTATCCTTGCCCAATCTAAACAGAAGCTCGGCACGATGAGGCCCCGCCTGAGTCGCACCATACTTGAAATCTACAGCTTGATTCTCAAAAAGGATTTGCCGTAAGCGCTTACTTTCATCCCAGCCCCGCGAATACGATAGTGACAAACTATCTGCGATAACCGGAGCAAGCTGAGTGTAGATTTCACTAAAAAGAGGTGTAAACAATGACAGGTATTTTTTTCGCGACTCATCGACGTACTCCGCGCACCGACCAAATTCTTCATCCCACGCGGAAATCTGTCCAGCATCGAAAACGCGACCCTTTAAAAGCAGATTACGCTGCGCGATGCATCTCTTCACATCTCTCCAGTTTGCAAGAAAACCTGGTTCCACGTGGAACACTCCCCAGTCCAAAAAAGACCTTCTAACCTGCGGGCCGCCATCGGCGAGGAGGAATGTGTTTGAATCCAGAACAAGGAGGGGCAACAGCCTAGCTATCGACTCCCAGTTTTTTACGCTATCCCCGTCCAACTTTAGTTGGGGAGCTGTTTTTGCTGATTTTGAGAGCCCAAATTTGTGACCAGTTGCTAACTCAGCAAACACCAACATGTCCTTAGCCCCGTGCTGAACTAGCAGATCAAGCTTATTACTGCGAAAAGACTTACCGGACGCAAGAACATGAATGGCTTCGAGTACGCTGGACTTTCCACTACCATTAGATCCATGAAGCAGATTAAACCCAGGATTAGGGTGTATCAACGTATCGCCGACATTCCTAACCGCCCTTACATGAAGCTTACTTATAGCTGTCATACGCTAAACCAGCCTAAATGGTGAGCTGTGAGGTTGTATTTTCCGAAAACCCAGCAGCTTAAAGACGCATCGGCATTACGACATACACAGCATCACTGCCAGACTGGGCCTCGATTAGGGCACTGCTATTTGGATCAGACAATGTAATTTTCGCATTGGGACAAGATAGCGTTGATAGCACATCAATCAAATAACTAACGTTAAACCCTATTTCTAATGTATCGCCCTGATAATCTACACCAATAACCTCTTCAGCTTCTTCTTGCTCCGGATTGTTCGCAAGAATCTTGAGCTCACCGTTAGAAAGGATAACCCTGACGCCCCGGTACTTTTCATTACTCAAAATTGAAGCCCTAGTGAAAGCTTGCTTGAGCTCTTGAGCATTACCAAATAGAACCTTATTGCCGCCTTTAGGCAGGACACGATTGTAATCTGGAAACTTACCGTCAACCAACTTAGAGGTGAAAGTCGTATCAGTAACCTTAGCCCTAATATGATTTTGCCCAAAGGTAAGAGTGATCTCGCCATCATCGACTAGCAATCGGCCTAACTCAATTATACCTTTCCTCGGAACAATCAATTGCTGGGTTTCTGAGGTTCCTTCGTCAATTGACATTGTTTCCATGGCAAGCCGATGCCCATCCGTAGCGACAACTCGGAGGTAGTCACTACTTACTTCAAACAGCATGCCATTTAAATAATAACGAACATCCTGCTGCGCCATGGCAAAACTTGTGCTGTCCAGTAACTCTTTGAGTCGACTTTGAGAGAGCGTAACTGAAAACGTATCAGGCTCTTCCTCCACACTTGGGTACTCGGTGGCGGGGAGGGTTGTTAACGAAAAACGACTACGACCGGCCTTAACCGTCAACTTATTACTATCTGACATGCTCAACTCAATCATTGAGTCATCCGCCAGTGACTTACATATATCAAGCAATTTTCGGGCGGGGACGGTAATTGCCCCAGATTGCTTAGAATCAACTACTGTGACCCTGCCAATTAATTCGACTTCTAAGTCAGTACCCGTCAGCGAAAGCTGGTCCCCTTCTAAAACTAGCAATACGTTCGACAGTACAGGCAAAGTTTGTCTTCGCTCAACTACTCCGCTTACCAATTGAAGGGGCTTTAAAAAGGTCTCTCGAGATATTGTAAAATGCATTTCTCTACTCTTATTGCATGATCAGCGGCTGTTAGCTAGATAAAGAACGGAGAAGGTTATTATAGTCTTCTTGAATATCCACCGAACTATGCCTAAGTTTATTAATTTGTTTACAAGCATGAAGGACGGTGGTGTGATCTCTCCCACCAAAAGCGTCTCCAATCTCCGGTAGACTATGATTTGTTAATTCTTTAGATAGCGTCATAGCTACTTGGCGCGGCCTTGCTATAGATCTATTACGCCTTTTAGAAAGCATATCTGCCATTCTAATTTTGTAATACTCGGCCACCGACCGCTGTATATTATCAATAGTGACTAATTTATCCTGAATCGCGAAAAGATCCCGCAAGGCCTCCTTTATTAGATCCAGGCAAATTGGTTCTCCTGTAAAGTCAGAATGAGCAATAACCCGCTTCAATGCACCTTCTAATTCACGAACATTAGAACGTAAGCGCTGTGCGATATATAACGCGGCTTCGTAGGGGAGGGCAACATTACTTAACTCAGCCTTGTTCATCAAAATAGCTGCTCGAGTCTCCAATTCAGGAGGCTCTACGGCAACCGTCAAACCCCAGCCGAATCTTGACTTCAATCGCTCCTCAAGGCCGTTAATCTCCTTATGATACCGATCACAGGTCAATATTATCTGTTGACCCCCTTCAAGCAAAGCGTTAAAAGTGTGAAAGAACTCTTCCTGTGATCGCTCTTTACCAGCAAAAAACTGAATATCATCAATTAGCAATGCGTCTACAGACCGATAAAACCGTTTAAACTCGTTGATTGCATTCAATTGAAGCGCAGTGACCATAGTGGCAACAAAAGTTTCGGAGTGAAGATACACAACCTTAGCGTTTGGTTTCTTGGCTACTAGGTAATTCCCAATCGCGTGCATGAGATGAGTTTTTCCTAGACCAACACCTCCATATATAAAAAGGGGATTGTAGGCATAGCCTGGATTTTCAGCAACTTGATGCGCTGCAGCTCTAGCAAGCTGGTTAGACTTTCCGATTACAAAGTTATCAAACGTGTTGTGTTTATTTAATGCGCCTTGATGTCTTAGTTTACCTTCGATAATGGTATCAAGGTTTCTTGAACTAGGAGAAACACTCGCGTTCCTGGTATTAAGAGCGTTGCTGGTATTAGAATTTTGATTTCGCAATGATTCCGTAGGTAACCTTGATTGAGATGACGAAAAATCACTGGGATCAATCACTGTTCGTTGAGAAGCAACCTCTTGAGTTTGCTTCAGGCTTGGAACGTCCCTCGCACGCGCAACATTCACAAAATCGTTTTCAAACGAGGTAACAGGTACCGCTGCAACTCCGGTTTGGGAGACTCTGTCTTGATGGTCTATGGAACCATCAGTTTTCCGATCAATGCCTGTATCCACGCCAAGTGTCAGTTTTTTAGAACCCACCTCTGGCTGCTGGCGCTCTAACTCCAAGTAAAGATCAGCTATTCGATCTAGAAACTTGCTCTTCACCCAGTCCTTAATGAACCTATTCGGCGCCAAAATGACCAACTCAGTCGCACTTTCTTCTACCCGAAGAGGCCGAATCCAAGTATTGAATTGTTGTGTCGGCAGTTCAGTCTTTAGTGTTTCAACACAATCCTGCCAATTCCCTTTCACCACTATTTTTAACCCACTGCTGTTATTTAATCTTATCGAGTACGAAGAATTCTAACCACTCACGCCAAAGTTATCCACTACAGAAAAGCAAAAAAACCCATTATTTCACAATCAAATTTAAATATAATTATCAATAACTTAGAAGGCTTATACTGATAAAAACCGAACATCAAAAGAGGCTATTTAAACTAACTTGGGGTAGGCTGTTGATAAAAATACTGTGGATAACTTGTGAATAACTAGAGGATTAATTAACAAAACCTTTATAAAAATAGGCCCTCACGAGGTTGACACTTAAAAGGCACAATTAATGTAAATTGTCATTGCAATAGGACGTGAAAAACAATAGAATTCGCGCTCATTTTTGCAAACCAAGTATCAGTGGTTTGTTAGCTATTTTGGACAAATTGTTATGAAAAGAACATTCCAACCCAGTTTATTAAAAAGAGCCCGTACTCATGGCTTCAGAGCACGTATGGCTACCAAGGGCGGCCGACTAGTGATTAAAAGACGTAGAGCTAAAGGCCGCGTTCGTTTATCCGCTTAATAGACTCTTTACTCTACTCCTCCCTGTAAAAGAGCTATAGCTGTGGCAGACACCGCCTTCTCACGATCGTGCCGGCTTCTTACTGCTTCAGACTACAAAAACGTCTTCGACAAGTCACAGCTGAAAGTATCAAATCGATACTTTCTTGTGTTGGCTACTACAAATGGCCTGCCGACCCCTAGGATAGGGCTGGTGATCGCTAAAAAAAATGTTAGCAAGGCGGTCCATAGAAATCGAATCAAACGATTAATACGCCAATCGTTTAGAACTCAAAAAAGCACATTGGATAAGCTCGATTTAGTTGTGCTTGCAAGAAAAGATGCTGATAAACTTGAGAATCAGGCAATTGCAATCCAACTGACTCAACTTTGGAAGGACCTAGCTAAAAAGCTAGCTCACGTTCCGTCTTCCGTTAATCAATAACCAACGACCAACTAATGTTTAAAGCCTTACTAATAAGACTCATCTCACTATATCAGGTGACTCTGAGCCTATTTATTGGCCAACAATGCCGTTTCTATCCAAGTTGCTCACAGTATACAAAAGAAGCTATAGAGATTCATGGATCCCTAAAAGGCTCCTGCCTTGGCATCCGCAGGATTTGTAGCTGCCACCCATGGCATGAAGGCGGCATTGACCCCGTTCCTGCTCCGAAAACCAATCTAGATAACTAAGTAATCAGTCGATATGGATTTACCTAAATTTGCTCTATACACCGCCCTAGCAGTTGTCACTTACCTAATGCTTTTGGCATGGCAAGACGATTACCCACCAACTGTTGGCGGTGCCACCACCGCACCGCAAACCGAGTTCTCTACTCCGGGCGTGGATATTGTGTCATCTAGCGATTTACCTAACGATCTACCGACCAACGTACCCAGCGATATCCCTAGCTCGACGCCGGCCGCTGGCGGACAGAACCTCACTGCTAACGCAGACATTCCAGGGTCCGCCGTTTCTAACACTGTCGTCAATGATGGCCAGCTCATCAGTGTACTCACCGATAACTTTAGCATCAAAATTGATCCTATCGGTGGCGATGTTGTTTATTTAGCTCTGCCGAAATACCTCAAACAATTAGAAGTCGAAGGTGATCCCTTCGTGATACTTGAAACCACCGTAGGTCGAGAATACGTGGCCCAAAGCGGTCTAATTGGTGCCAATGGCGTCGATTCTAACGGCAGAGCCAGTTACCAAGTAAATAGTCGATCTTATGAAATGACAGAGAGTGAAGACTCTCTCAACGTAGATTTATTTCTAACAACAGCAGAAGGCGTCGATGTGACTAAGCGATTCTCTTTTACTAGGAATAGTTATCTTTTTGATGTCAGTTTCATTGTTAACAATAAATCAAACAACACTTGGCAAGCCAACCCTTTTGGACAAATTAAACGAGACGCATTTGATGATCCAAGCAGCGCTGGCGGCTTTGGAAGAACATATCTTGGTTTCGTTGGCACCGCCGCTGAAGAAGACCCTTACATAGAGTATGAATTCGACGATATAGATGATGGCAGCTCCTCAGTGGATGTTACTGGAGGCTGGGTGGCTTTTAGCCAGCACTACTTTTTGACCGCTTGGATTCCAGACCCCACTACTCTTAATCGCTTCAGTACGCGAAAGAATAATGCCAATCAGTACTATGGTGAATTTACCGCCGAAGCTTTTACTGTAGAACCTGGCTCAACAACAACCGTTAAAACTCAATACTACGCCGGCCCGAAAGATCAGTATGTGTTAGCGGAAATATCCGAAAATCTAGATTTAACTATAGATTATAGTTTTCTATGGTTCTTAGCGGCACCTATCTATTGGCTGCTACGCCAAATTGAATCGATAATTGGTAACTACGGATTTTCAATAATATTGCTAACCGTTGTCGTTAAATCATTGTTTTATAAACTCTCCGAAACTCAATATAAATCTATGGCCGGCATGCGTCGACTAATGCCTAAAGTGCAGCAATTAAAAGAGGCCTATGGCGACGATAAAATGAAGCTACAACAAGCCTCAATGGAGCTTTATAAGAAAGAGAAAATAAATCCGTTCGGCGGGTGTTTGCCAATGTTAGTACAAATGCCTGTCTTTATTGCGCTGTACTGGGTGCTTTTAGAAAGCGTAGAGTTAAGGCACGCGCCCTTTATATTTTGGCTTAATGATTTATCTGTCCGAGATCCGTTCTTCATTCTTCCTTTAATGATGGGCGCCACGATGTATTTACAAACCACATTGAGCCCCGCTCCTGCAGATCCTATGCAAGCTCAAGTAATGAAACTAATGCCTATTATGATGACCGTTTTGTTCCTTTGGTTTCCTGCTGGGCTGGTCCTTTATTGGTTCACGAATGGCGCGCTGGGTATTTTGCAGCAGTGGTATATCACTAGAAAAATCGAGGCCGCTTATGAATCTAAAAAAACATCTTAGGCTAACTGAGTTAACGAAAGTTATTTGGTTTCATAAAAAGAATAGCTTGAACAAATCCGTTTTCTTAAAAGTTAACTCGTAGCTCAGCTAATGTCGTCACTTGAAAGCGATACAATTTGTGCAATCGCGACCCCACCCGGTCAGGGGGGCATTGGTATCGTTCGCCTATCCGGTCCAGCCTGTTTAAAAATAGCCAAGTCCATTCTTGGCTTTAAGCCTACCCCTCGTCATGCCCATTACAGTAATTTCCTCAACTCCTCAGGTGTACCTATAGAGCAGGGAATAGCCTTGTACTTTTCTTCCCCAAACTCATTTACCGGTGAAGATATCTTGGAGCTACAAGGTCACGGCGGAAGCCAAATTATTCAAGAAGTATTGAAATCTTCGTTGCAAGCGGGAGCTCGACTAGCAAGGCCTGGAGAATTTTCAGAACGTGCGTTTCTAAATGGCAAAATAGACCTATTACAAGCAGAGGCAATAGCAGATTTAATAGAAGCTAGTTCTGAGCAAGCAGCAAAGTCTGCTATGAGAACACTACAGGGTGTTTTTTCGACCAGAATTTATGACATCGTAGCCAAACTTATTAGTATTCGTGTTCAAGTTGAAGCAAGCATAGATTTCTCCGATGAAGAGCTGGACTTAGAATCTTCTGGAAAAATACATCAGAGCTTAATACACGCAAAAACGCTAGTAGAGACCATATTAGACGGAGCTCAGCAAGGGGTCCTATTGAAAAACGGTTTGACGATTGCAATTGCAGGCAAACCAAATGCTGGGAAAAGTAGCTTACTAAACGCATTAGCGGAAGTTGAACGCGCCATTGTTACTAACATTCCTGGGACAACCCGCGATGTCCTCCAAGAACAAATTAGTATCGACGGCCTACCATTGAACATAGTCGATACAGCAGGCTTAAGAGAAAGCCACGACATTGTTGAGCAAGAAGGCGTAAGAAGGGCAAAGGTCGCAATTAAAAGCGCTAACCGGCTTTTAATCGTCCTAGATACAACTGAAATTGACGCATCTTTAGAGGCAGCTACTATTGAGGTTCTAAATCTAATAGCCGATGAAGATAGCGTTGATGAACTTCTCAAATATAGCTCTATTATTTTAAATAAAATCGACTTGGTTGAAGACGACACGTTATTGAGTGATTCAATAACGGTTCTAAATAAACTTGTCCCAGTCATCAGAATTTCAGCAAAAGATCATCTTGGACTAGATTCACTTCGTCAACATTTAAAAAAATGCGCAAACTATACCGCGGCAGGGGAAAATAGTTTTATCGCTCGAGAGCGTCATCTACTTTCACTTAGAGATGCTCTAAAACACCTAGGAATCGCCATAGAAAAGGTAAGTGACCATTCACACTGGGAGTTACTAGCCGAAGAACTGAGAATTGCTCAACAGGATCTCAACAAGATAACTGGTGACTTCTCCAGCGATGATCTACTAGGCGAAATCTTCTCTAATTTTTGTGTGGGTAAGTAAACTACGTTTAGCTAAGCTGTGTATAAGTTAAACATTAAACGGCATAAACTCTTAGTTAAAAACTAGAACTGTCTGACGTAATTCATTGATGGTTTTTGCTGCACAGGTAAAACATTACTTAAGTACCGATAACCCCTAGCTTACCAAGTGCTTTATACTTATTTTAGGTTATTGATTTAAATGTAGAATAATGTGTTTTCAACAGATAATTGATTCACTATCATCATTAACATCTATACCTTCATCTCCATATCTATTTAATACTCTACTAGTATTATTTAGATTATTAATATGAATCTTTTTTGTTTTCAAGCAATTATAATTCTCAACCCTTTTATTAGTGTGAATGGTTTAACCCTATGGAATTTCCCACACAGTTTGATGTGATTGTTATTGGTGGTGGACACGCTGGCACTGAAGCCGCGCTTGCCGCTGCTAGGCAAGGAGTGAGTACTTTGCTAATCACCCACAGCATTGAAACCATAGGGCAGATGTCTTGCAACCCTGCTATTGGGGGCATCGGTAAAAGTCATCTAGTTAAAGAAATCGACGCTCTTGGTGGCGCTATGGCCAAGGCGATCGATCGCGCCGGTATTCAGTTTAGAATTCTCAATGGTTCAAAAGGACCCGCCGTAAGGGCAACTAGAGCTCAGGCTGATCGAGTGCTTTATAAGGCCGCCATCAGAGAATTACTTGAAGCAGAACCAAATTTGCAACTATTTCAGCAAGGAGTTGATGATCTGCTGATAAATAATGGCCATGTTGAAGGTGTCATAACTCAAATGGGTATGACGATTCGCGCTAAACAAGTGGTTTTGACAACAGGCACATTCTTAGGCGGTAAAATACACATAGGATTGGAAAATAGTTCTGGCGGACGAGCAGGAGATCAACCTTCCATTGCATTAGCTCAACGCTTGAGAGAGATGCCTTTTAGAGTGGGTCGATTAAAAACAGGAACTCCGCCCAGAATCGATGCAAGGTCTGTTGATTTTAGTGTGATGCAAGAGCAGCAAGGAGATACACCTTTGCCCGTTATGTCTTATTTAGGTGACGCCTCAGAGCATCCAGAGCAAGTTAACTGCTACATCACCAAAACTAACGAAGCTTGCCACGACATCATCAGAGGAAGCCTAGACAGGTCTCCGATGTTTACTGGTGTAATAGAGGGGACGGGTCCTCGGTACTGTCCGTCAATTGAAGACAAAGTTGTGCGATTTGCTGATAGAACCTCTCATCAAATCTTTGTCGAGCCCGAGGGGTTAAATACCAATGAACTTTATCCAAATGGCATTTCAACTAGTTTGCCTTTTGATATTCAGGTGCAAATGGTTAGGCAAATCAGAGGTTTTGAGTCGGCTCACATCACCCGACCAGGGTACGCTATAGAGTATGATTTTTTTGATCCTAGGGATCTAAAATTTTCGTTAGAGACAAAGTTTATTGAAGGCCTTTATTTTGCAGGCCAGATTAATGGAACAACTGGCTACGAAGAAGCGGCTTCTCAAGGTTTACTAGCGGGATTAAATGCAGGCTTGAAGGCAAGAGATCAGGAAAGTTGGTGCCCTCGCAGAGACCAAGCTTACATAGGCGTATTAGTAGATGACCTAATCACATTAGGTACCAATGAGCCTTACCGTATGTTTACCAGTCGAGCTGAATATCGCTTAACTCTGAGAGAAGATAATGCAGATAAGCGACTCACCGAGAAAGGCAGAGAATTAAAGTTGGTGGATGATGAGCGCTGGGCTTATTTTAACAAGAAAATGGAAGCCGTAGATGCTGAATCTAGCCGCCTAACAAGCGTTTGGGTTCAGCCAGGGAGTTCTGGCGCGAACGCTGTCAATGCTCTACTGGAAAAGCCTATGGCTCGAGAGTACAGCTTAGCTGACTTATTGGCGAGACCGAGAGTAACTTATAACGCATTAGTAGAGGCGGCAGGTTCTAATCCACTTCCACTGCAGGGTTACCCTGAAACAATGCAAGAACAGATATCCCAGCAAGTAGAGATTCAGATAAAATATCAAGGCTATATCGATCGTCAACATGACGAAATTGAACGGCTTAAACGACAAGAAAACACCAAACTACCTATAGATCTGGATTATGAGTCTATGCAGGGTCTGTCGAATGAGCTTAAACAAAAGCTATCAGAAAGACGTCCCGAGAACATTGGGCGCGCTTCGCGTATCCCGGGTATAACTCCAGCGGCAATTTCACTATTGCTGATTTATCTGAAGAAATATCAATCACTTCAACAAAAAGCGGGCTAGCTATTAAGTGTCAAATTTAGCAGTTATCAAAGAACTAAAAGAGGGTACAGATGCGCTAGGTTTGCCGTTCTCGGACAATGTGTTTGAAGCTCTAGACGTTTATCTTCAGTTATTAATTAAATGGAATGGTAGTTTTAACCTATCTGGTATTTCAAACCCAGACGAGATGGTGTCAAAGCATTTGCTGGACAGCTTAGCAATTTCTCCGTTTATTACTGGGAAATTAATAGCTGATATTGGCACCGGCGCAGGTCTCCCAGGAATACCCTTGGCTATTGCTAACCCTGATAAACACTTCATTCTAGTCGATAGTAATGGCAAAAAGACACGGTTTCTATTTCAAGCAAAGCTGGCATTAAAGCTTAAAAATATCACTATCGAAAATTGTCGAATTGAGCACTATCAAAGTAATCAGCAAATTGATATTGTCTTGAGTCGGGCGTTTTCTTCACTAAGTGACATGGCTAACAAATCAGCGCATCTGCTAGCTGAAGACGGCTTTTTGCTAGCAATGAAAGGTCGTTATCCTGAGCAGGAAATAGACGAATTAACAGAAGGTTTTTTAGTTGCTAAAGTCAATAAACTACAAATACCGGGTGAAGATGCCGAGCGCCATTTAGTGGAAATAAGGCGCCTTACAGAGTAATAAAGCAAAGTGTTAGTCAAAAAATACTAAAAATAGTTTTGTTTCATCAAAGAGGTTTGAAAATAAACGTGGGTAAAGTACTAGCCATAGCCAATCAAAAGGGCGGCGTCGGAAAAACCACGACATCCGTAAATCTTGCAGCATCATTAAAAATAACTCGAAAAAAAGTCTTACTTATTGACTTGGACCCTCAGGGAAACGCGACAATGGGCAGCGGGGTTGAGAAATCGACTCTGGAATACACTGTTTGTGATTTACTTACAGATACTGCAGAAATGGCCGATGTTCTTCAAACGTTAGATGAAGCGGATTACGACATTCTCCCCTCTAACGGAGACCTTGTTGCGGCTGAAGTTCAGCTGATGAATGTTGAAAATAGAGAGATGAAACTGCGCTCAATCATTAACTCTGTTCGTGATAACTATGATTTTATTGTCATTGACTGTCCTCCATCACTAAACATGTTGACTATAAACGCGCTGGTGGCTGCAGACGGCGTGGTTATCCCAATGCAATGTGAATACTACGCCCTCGAAGGTCTGTCCGCGCTTATGGATACCATTCGGGCGATTAAAGATCATCTTAATCCAGACCTTAAGATTGAAGGGATATTACGAACGATGTATGACCCTCGTAATAAACTCACTACCGAGGTAAATGGCCAGCTTTTTAGTCATTTTGGCGATGCTGTTTACAGAACAGTCGTACCGCGAAATGTCCGATTAGCTGAAGCGCCAAGTTATGGAAAGCCGATTATTAAGTACGACAAGAAATCCAGAGGCGCTATAGCGTATTTGGCCCTAGCAGGGGAGATGCTTCGTCGTCATGACGAAGCGGCTGCGGCTTTGCTTGGTTAAGTAAATAACTAAAAACAGATTTAAAGAAAGAGCTAGTGCAATTTTAACGTTGTTTATTGATTAACTTATCATGTAATTTGTAAGCAGAAGGTGATTTTGGTGATCGAATATCACCTGTCATAATAAAAATCATCATAGAAAAACCGCTAGGTTTCTTACTAACCATTCGGAATTGTCATGACAGAAAAAAGAAAACTTGGCAGAGGGCTAGAAGCGCTTTTGTCCTCCGGTAGTAGTGAGACCATGGCAAGCTTACTCGGTAAGCCCCGAGATACAACTAGTACAGAGTTAACGGCTTCAGCACAAAAAGATAGTGAGCTTAAGCATGTTCCTATTGAGTTAATTCAACGAGGTAAATACCAGCCTCGCACGGATATGCATGAGGAAGCTCTTGAAGAGTTGGCAAACTCTATTAAGAAACAAGGCATCATGCAGCCTATTGTTATTCGCCCAATTTCCGCTGATAAATATGAAATAATAGCCGGTGAGCGACGCTGGCGTGCCTGCCAGATAGCAGGACTAGACACAATACCTGCGCTTATCAAGCCGGTTGGGGATGAAGCGGCAATTGCTATGTCGCTTATTGAAAACATTCAACGTGAAAACCTCAATCCAATTGAGGAAGCGGTAGCGTTAAAGCGCCTTCAAGATGAATTTGAGCTAACCCAACAAGAAGTAGCAGACGCTGTTGGAAGGTCCAGGGCCGCGGTAACTAATCTCATTAGGCTTATTGGTTTATCTGTTGATGTCCGCAAAATGCTTGAACACGGAGATCTTGAGATGGGTCACGCTAGGGCTTTGTTATCCTTAGATGACGCTTGTCAATCTGAAGCGGCAAGGTCCGTGGTTGGTCGTGGACTTAATGTTAGACAAACAGAAGCGCTGGTGAGGCGAATGATGGCGGGGCCTCAGGACAAAAATAACCCGACAATAATAGATCCAGATATTAAAAGTCTTGAAGAAAATTTGGCTGGTAAGCTCGGTGCTAAAGTGCTTATTCAGCACACAGCTAAAGGCAAAGGTAAGTTGATACTTAAATATAACAGCCTTGATGAGCTCGATGGTATCCTCTCTCATATTAATTGATCTCAATCTTGGTTGAAAAGGCGGTATAAAGCCCCTATAATGCGCCTGCTTTTGGGTAACCGTGATATTAGTTTAAACGGTTCGATTGGGTGTAATAAGCGCTGTACGAGGCATGGGACCGCAGCTTAATAGCTAGGTTTGTGACTAATTTAAAACCCCCACCAGTTTATAAAGTGATAGCCGCTCAATTTGCAGCTAGCGTCTTGATCGCCACGGTTTCGTTGCTCTTGCTCGGATTCGTGACGGCATATTCGGCACTTATAGGTGGTATAATTAGTACGTTATCGAACAGCTTCTTTGCATCGCAAGCTTTTCGCTATAGCGGAGCCCGAAATGCAAAAAAGATAGTACAAAGTTTTATGGCCGGAGAGATCGGTAAATTAATCATTGTTATTGGTTTATTTGCGTTAAGCTTCGGTTTGATTACAAATTTGAATGCCTACGGGCTTATTTTAAGCTTTATAGTCGTTCAGTTCGTTGGGGTAATTGGTTCAGTGCGACTTAATTACAAACCAACGACTAAATAAATTAGTAAGCGGATCAGAGAAACTAAATGGCAGAATTAGCCGAAGCAGCCCACGGCGCCGGAGAGCATGGCGTAAATCAGACGGTTCAAGAGTATATTACTCATCATCTGTCGTACCTGACTTTTGGGAAAAACCCGGAAAGCGGGCATTGGGAATTTGCCAAGACGATTGAAGAAGCAACAGAAATGGGTTTCATGTCATTTCACGTGGATTCTTTATTTTGGTCATTTTTATTGGGTGGTGGTGCGCTATTATTCTTCCGTTATATCGGTAAGAAAGCGACGAGTGACATACCAAATGGCATCCAAAATTTTGTTGAAATGATTTTTGAATTTGTCGGAAATCAAGTCAATGAAGGGTTTAATCATAAAAATGCCCATATTGCGCCATTAGCTCTGACTATATTTGTTTGGATTGTTTTGATGAATCTTATGGATCTAGTGCCGGTTGACTGGATACCTATGATAGCGGCGTGGTTTGGCCAAGGCTTCGGTCAAGAACATATGTCATTCAAGGTTGTTCCGACTACTGACCCTAATATCACGCTGGGCATGTCGATTAGTGTTTTCTTCCTAATCATTTACTACAGCATTAAGAACAAAGGTTTGGGTGGGTTTCTGGGCGAGCTTGCTTTCCATCCATTTGGTAAATGGATGGTGCCTTTCAACCTAATGATTGAAATCCCTACATTACTAGCGAAGCCTATTTCTTTAGGTTTGCGACTTTTCGGCAACTTGTACGCTGGTGAACTCTTGTTTCTAGTGATTGCAGGTCTTTTAGGTGCGGTTCAATTACCTGCACACTTTATTTGGGCGGTATTCCATATTTT
Organism: Gammaproteobacteria bacterium; assembly: GCA_963854625.1. Classification (GTDB taxonomy): domain Bacteria; phylum Pseudomonadota; class Gammaproteobacteria; order Pseudomonadales; family Pseudohongiellaceae; genus UBA9145. Next base: position 45,257 of record CAWKZY010000012.1, read on the forward strand.
GGTTGTCCCCCTACAAGCGTTTGTATTCATGATGTTAACTATTGTGTATCTGAATGCGGCTCACGATTCACCTGAACACTAATAACACTTAATTTTAAGAAAATTTTCTGAACTACAGAAAACCCCGGAGGAAATGATGGAAATTATATTGGCTTCTACAGTCATAGGCGTATTTTGGTTGCTTGGTATGGGCGCCCTAGGTACAGCAATCGGATTCGGCATCTTGGGAGGCAAGTTCCTAGAAGGATCTGCTCGTCAGCCAGAAATGGCTCCTAAGCTCCAAGGAAGTATGTTCCTGGTTGCTGGTCTAATTGATGCGATCACTATGATCGGTATCGGTATTGGTATGTGGTTTACGTTTGCAAACCCATTCCTGAGCCAGTTAGGTTAACCCCTACTAGTTCTTAACATGCGGGAGGCATTGCTGTGGATATAACCCTAACTCTATTTGGACAATCGTTCGCGTTTTTCGTGTTTTGGTGGTTCTGTAGCACTAAGGTCTGGCCTTTGTTTTACAATGTATTGGAAGAACGAAAGCAGCGTATCGCTGACGGCTTAGAAGCAGCAGCGCGTGCGGAGAAAGATTTAGAGCTAGCTCAAGCTCGCTCTACCGATCAAATGAAAGAAGCTAAAGTTGAAGCGGCCGGAATTATAGATCTTGCCAACAAACGGTCAGCTCAAATCATTGACGAAGCTAAAGACAAGGCTGGCGAAGAAGCTCAGCGTATTATTGCTGGGGCGAACGCGGAAATTGAGCAAGAAATAAATCGTGCTAAAGAAGCGTTGCGAGTGAGAGTGTCTGCAATTGCTATCGCTGGTGCTGAGAAAATTCTTGAGCGCTCAATTGACCAGGCCGCAAACGAAGATCTCTTAGAAAAACTAGCTGCAGAGCTATAGAAAAACATCAAATGGCAGAACTAACCACATTAGCAAGACCGTACGCGAAAGCTGCTTTCCAGGTAGCTTTGCAAGACAGCGCGCTAGATGCGTGGTCAAAAATGCTGAATACCTCAGCCTCTGTTACGAGCAATGAATCGATTAGTTCGTTATTGACTGACCCCTCATTATCGTCTGAACAATTGGCTACAGCTTTTATCGCCGTATGTGGCGATGAGCTAGATGAAAAAGGTAATAACTTTGTTCGTTTGCTTGCCGAGAATAAGCGCGTTCTCTTACTTCCAGCGATTTCTGAACAGTTTCATGCATTAAAAGCCAATCAGGAGAAAACCCTGGATGTTGAGGTGACAACTGCTTTTGAGCTTAGCTCGGAAATACTCGAAAAGCTGGCAAAGAGTCTTAAAACAAGGCTGCAAAGAGACATAAATTTGAATACCAATATTGATCAGCGCCTTCTTGGCGGTGCGATAATTCGCATGGACGATACCGTTATCGACAGTTCGGTCCGCGGAAAACTGGTCAAGTTAGCTGAATCAATGAATTCCTGATCAGGTCAGGAACAAAGGAAACACGCATGCAACAACTGAATCCATCTGAAATCAGTGAGATTATTAAAAAGAGAATCGATAACCTCGATGTCTCTGTTCAGGCCAAAAACGAAGGCACGATCGTTAGTGTATCTGACGGTATCATCCGTATTCACGGTCTAACTGCTGTCATGTATGGAGAGATGATTGAGTTTGAAGGTGGCCTTTATGGCATGGCCTTAAACTTAGAGCGAGATTCAGTGGGCGCCATCGTTTTAGGTGACTATCTAACGCTAAAAGAAGGTCAGTCTTGCAAATGTACTGGTCGGATTTTAGAAGTGCCTATTGGACCAGAGCTGGAAGGTCGTGTCGTAGATGCACTCGGTAGGCCAATTGATGGCAAGGGACCAGTTGAAACCAAGCTGACAGATGCTGTTGAGAAAATAGCCCCCGGCGTTATCGCAAGGCAGTCGGTTTCAGAACCAGTACAAACAGGCTTGAAGTCTATTGATGCAATGGTTCCTGTTGGTCGTGGCCAGCGCGAATTAATTATTGGCGATCGTGAGGTCGGAAAAACGGCCGTAGCGCTCGACACAATTATTAATCAGAAGGGCAAGAACGTTAAGTGTATTTATGTTGCCATAGGCCAAAAAGCCTCATCAGTTTCTAACGTTGTTAAGAAATTAGAAGAAAATGGTGCCATGGAATACACCATTGTGGTGGTCGCGAGCGCATCCGACGCTGCATCTATGCAATTTATTGCACCATACTCAGGGTGCACAATGGGCGAGTATTATCGTGACCGCGGTGAAGACGCATTAATTATTTATGATGACTTAACCAAGCAAGCGATAGCATATCGTCAGATTTCTTTGCTGCTTAGAAGACCTCCAGGTCGTGAAGCGTATCCTGGCGATGTGTTCTATTTACATTCACGTCTTCTAGAGCGCGCATCGAGAGTGAATGTTGATTATGTTGAAAAATTCACTAACGGCGAAGTTACAGGAAAGACCGGTTCATTGACCGCGTTACCTATTATTGAAACTCAAGCCGGTGACGTTTCAGCGTTTGTACCAACCAATGTAATCTCAATTACTGATGGCCAGATATTTTTAGAGACAGATTTGTTTAACTCAGGTGTTCGTCCAGCGATGAACCCAGGTGTTTCTGTTTCTCGCGTTGGTGGTGCGGCACAAACCAAGATTATTAAGAAGCTTGGTGGCGGTATTCGTATAGCTTTGGCTCAATATCGCGAACTTGCTGCGTTTGCCGCGTTTGCATCTGACCTCGATGACGCAACTCGAGCTCAATTGGAGCATGGTCAGCGAGTTACTGAGCTTATGAAGCAAAAGCAGTATTCGCCTCTTTCAGTAGCTGAAATGGCTGTATCTATATTTGCAGCTAATAACAAATATTTGGAAGATATTGAACTGGACAAGGTTCTCGACTTCGAAGCGTCGCTACTTTCATTCATGAACAGTGAGCACTCTAAATTGCTAGCTGAGATTAATGAAAAGGGTGATTATAACGATGACATCGCTGCTCAATTTAAAGCAGCTTTGGATAAGTTTAAGTCGACGCAAACTTGGTAAAGTAAGCGAACACTTACCTTTAAATGCTTTTATAGCCTGAGGTTTCTAATACATGTCCGGCGGCAAAGAAATACGCACCAAAATCTCGAGTATTAAAAACACTCAGAAGATTACCAAGGCCATGGAAATGGTCTCGGCGAGTAAAATGCGTAAGGCTCAAGATCGAATGCGCTTGGGTAAGCCTTATGCTCACAGGATTCGATCTGTTATCGGTCATATAGCAAACGCGAAGCCTGAGTATCGCCATTCATACTTCGACACTCGCGAAGTCAAAAAGATCGGCTATATCGTGGTTTCTACTGACCGTGGCCTATGTGGTGGACTAAACATCAATGCGTTTAAAGCAACTGTCGCTTCAATGAAAAAGTGGGCAGACCAAGGTGTTGATATAGAAATTTGCACAGTTGGCGCAAGAGCCGCGACGTTTTTCAACAACTACGGCGGTAAAGTAGTCGCCTCGGTTAAAAATTTGGGCGACACGCCGGAGATTTCCGATGTGATTGGCTCAGTAAAGGTTTTGTTGGATAAGTATGATAATGGCGAAATTGATCAGATTAATCTGGTTAGCAACGACTTTGTGAATACCATGACTCATAAGCCCATCGTTAATCAGCTGGTACCTTTGTTGCCTTCAGATGACGAAGACTTAAAGCGTCACTGGGATTATCTATATGAGCCAGACGCGAAAGAACTTTTAGACGGTCTAATGCTTCGTTTTATTGAATCGCAAGTTTATCAGGCAGTGGTAGAAAACAACGCCTGTGAGCAAGCATCTAGAATGGTCGCAATGAAGAGCGCATCAGATAATGCATCTGACCTTATTGAAGACTTAGGTCTTGTCTACAACAAAGCAAGACAAGCGGCCATCACCCAGGAGCTTTCTGAGATTTCTGGTGGTGCAGCAGCCGTATAAAGCGCCAATACACACACAAACACAAACACTTTACCTATAGTTAAAGACTAGCAAGATTGAGAGGAACCGGACATGAGCAGCGGTCGAATCGTACAAATTATCGGGGCGGTTATAGACGTGGAATTTACGCGTGATAGCGTGCCAAAGATTTATGATGCCCTTATCGTTGACGGCAAGGAAATTACCCTAGAAGTACAACAGCAACTTGGCGACGGAATCGTTCGCACTATTGCTCTTGGTAGTACTGAAGGGTTGAGTCGCGGTCTAAATGTTGAAGACACAGGTAACCCTGTTTCTGTTCCTGTTGGTGTTGAAACTCTCGGCCGTATTATGGACGTTTTAGGTCGTCCGATTGATGAGCGCGGCCCTATAGGTGAAAAAGCGCGTATGCCTATTCACCGTAAAGCGCCAACCTATGAAGAGCTCGCCTCAACAAATGAATTGCTTGAAACAGGCATTAAGGTAATCGATCTAATTTGCCCCTTTGCTAAGGGCAGTAAGGTTGGATTATTCGGCGGTGCCGGTGTCGGCAAAACTGTAAATATGCTTGAACTGATTAATAACATTGCAACTGAGCATAGTGGACTTTCAGTATTCGCCGGTGTTGGCGAGCGTACTCGTGAAGGTAATGATTTTTACCACGAAATGCAGGAATCCAAAGTAATTGATCTAGAGGGCGAATCTAAGGTGGCCATGGTTTACGGCCAGATGAACGAGCCTCCTGGCAACAGATTACGCGTAGCACTTAGCGGGCTAACAATGGCGGAAAACTTCCGTGACGAAGGCCGTGATGTACTGTTTTTCGTAGATAACATCTATCGCTATACACTAGCAGGTACTGAGGTGTCAGCACTGCTTGGTCGTATGCCATCAGCCGTAGGTTATCAGCCGACACTGGCTGAAGAAATGGGTGCATTGCAAGAGCGAATTACGTCGACTAAAGATGGCTCTATTACATCTATTCAAGCCGTATACGTGCCGGCAGATGATTTGACAGACCCCTCACCAGCAACAACATTTGCTCACTTGGATGCTAAGGTCGTATTGTCTCGGGAGATCGCTTCGCTAGGTATTTATCCAGCCGTAGATCCGTTAGATTCAACTTCGCGTCAGCTTGATCCTCTAATTATTGGTCAAGAGCATTATGATATAGCCACTGGTGTGCAGACTGTTTTGCAGCGCTATAAAGAGCTAAAAGACATCATCGCTATTTTGGGTATGGATGAATTGTCTGATGATGACAAGCAAACAGTAAACAGAGCGCGTCGTGTTGCCCAGTTCTTGTCTCAGCCATTTACAGTTGCTGAGGTTTTTACTAATTCACCAGGCAAATATGTTTCTCTTAAAGACACAATTGCTGGCTTTAAGGGCATTCTTTCAGGGGATTACGACCACTTACCAGAGCAGGCATTCAGCATGGTAGGTTCTATCGAAGACGCTGTAGAAAAAGCAAAAAACCTTTAAATTAGGTTTTTTTGAAAACAAGGGAACGAGGTTATAAACCATGCCAATAACAATGCATTGCGACATAGTAAGCGCAGAGAAGAGTATTTTCTCCGGACTTGTTGAAATGGTTATCGCAGCAGGTTCCGTAGGCGACCTAGGCATAGCTCCGGGTCATGCACCATTACTTACCGGTTTAAAGCCCGGCATAGTTAGATTAATTATGGGTGATGGAGAAGAAGAAGTGTTTTACGTATCCGGTGGTTATTTAGAAGTGCAGCGCGGTACAGTAACCCTGCTCACTGATACGGCTACCCGTGCTGATGACGTTGATGAAGCTGCGGCAATTAAAGCCAAGGAAGAGGCAGAACAAGCGATTGCCAATCAAGGTGCTGAATTTGATTATTCGGCAGCAGCGGTTCAGCTCGCTGAAGCTGCAGCGCAGCTAAGAGCCCTACGCCAGATCAAAAAGTGACAAATTAGTCGCTTTTAAAAAATAAAAGGTGGCTTTAGCTGCCTTTTTTTTTATATTCTTAAAATCCACCCGCTTAATTGGAAGATATTATGGAAGTTGTCATTCTGGCTGCTGGTAAAGGTACCAGGATGAATTCCAGTACCCCAAAAGTTCTTCACAGCATAGGCGGTAAGCCTATGCTCTCACATGCAATAGACGCGGTAACAGAGCTGGAAAGTAATATGATCCATGTGGTCGTGGGTTATGGTGCTGAACTTATCGAGAGGTACTGTGAAGACAATGTAGTTGAAGCCTCACTTAATTTCGTAACCCAGGCGGAGCAGCTCGGCACCGGGCACGCTGTGCAGCAAGCAATACCTTCGTTAACGAGTATTGATGACAGCAACATCGTCCTTATTCTTTATGGTGATGTTCCACTAATTCAGGCGGATACTTTGGAGGCTTTGTTAAATAAAGCTAGTGCCAATTCTATTGCTTTATTAACCGCATTTACCGAAGATCCGGCCGGTCTTGGACGAATTCTACGTGATGGCACTGGAGAGGTTTTGGCGATCGTTGAAGAAAAAGACGCTAACGATCAGCAGCGGAGAATAAAGGAGTTTAATACTGGGATTATGGCGCTGCCAGCCGGGAAACTTTCCTCTTGGTTAGAGAAACTTGGAAACGATAACGCTCAAGGTGAATATTATCTAACTGATGTCATTGAAATGGCGGTTGCCGGAGGGTGCACTGTAAATACTCTTGTATTGCCTGACGAGATCGAGGCACAAGGCGTCAACGATAAAATGCAGTTAGCTCTACTTGAACGCTACTATCAAAACCGAATAGCAGGTTATTTACTCAATTCTGGAGTTACCCTTAGAGATCCAAACCGTTTAGATGTTCGTGGAGAAATTGCATTTGGCTCGGACGTCGAGATAGATATCAACGTAGTGCTGGAAGGGGCCGTACGCCTTGGAAATAGAGTTACTATAGGGCCTAATGTTGTTATAAAAGATTCCGTTATTGGCGATGATGTGACTATATTAGCGGGTTGTAATATCGATGGGGTTGAAATGGAGACAGGTTGTACAGTTGGCCCACTAGCACGCTTACGACCGGGAACTAAACTGGGCAAAGATGTAAAGATCGGCAATTTTGTTGAAACAAAAAATGCAATTTTCAAGGCGGGCTCAAAGGCTAACCACCTCACCTACGTTGGTGATGCTGATATAGGCAATAAGGTGAACATTGGTGCCGGTACTATATTTTGTAACTATGATGGCATTAATAAACAGAAGGTTACGCTTGGCGATAACGTGTTTGTGGGATCGAATAGTGTACTTATTGCCCCTGTAAGCCTAGGGGATAATAGTTTCGTTGCGGCCGGCTCGGTTATTAACGTAGCGGTTGAAGAAGACCAGCTGGCTATCAGTCGCGCTAAGCAAAGAAACATTGATGGATGGAAACGCCCTACTAAAAAATGATATAGGCGATTGGCCTTTGATTCAGGAAATACTGCGGCTGAAGAGACAAAAAACTTAAGCCGATCCATAAGGAAGTAGTGAATGTGTGGAATAGTTGGCGCGATCGCCGAGCGTGATGTAACTAAAATACTACTAGAAGGTTTGAGGCGATTAGAATATCGCGGTTATGACTCTGCGGGCCTAGCTATGCTAACAGGTGATAAGCTTCAGTTAAAGACTGTCAAAGCTGTCGGTAAAGTTGAGAAACTTGTTACAGCCACCAACAAATCAAAAATCAGCGGCTCTCTGGGTATTGCACATACTCGCTGGGCAACGCACGGTAAGCCAACTCTTATTAATGCCCATCCTCACATCTCAAATAACCGCATCGCCATAGTTCACAACGGTATTATCGAAAACTTTGAAGAGTTGCGCGCTACGCTAACAAAAGTTGGGTATGAGTTTAGCACCGACACTGATACAGAAACTATTGCACATTTAATCCATCAGGCTAGAGAAGAGCGCGATTTAAGCTTAGTGGGGGCCGTTAAAAAAATAACAAAAAAATTACAAGGCGCTTATGGCCTTTGCGTTATCGATGAACAAGAGCCCGGTACCATAGTCGCTGCTCGCAGTGGTAGCCCTTTGGTTATCGGCGTTGGAATCGGAGAAAATTTCGTCGCCTCAGATCCATTGGCTTTAGGCCAAGTAACCGATCGATTTATTTATCTAGAAGAAGGTGATATTGCAGAAATAAAGCGGGACAGTTTCACTCTTTGGCATGGCTCGAAGAAGGTTCAGCGGGAGATTACAACGGTCTCCGATCGTGGAATAGATGCAGAGAAAGGTGCTTATCAACACTTTATGTTGAAAGAGATACATGAGCAAGCACAGGTTATTCAAGACACACTTGACGGTCGAATAAGTAAGGTTCATGTATTAGAAGAAGCTTTTGGGGTTAATGCAAAATCCATTTTTGATAAGGTTAGAAGCGTTCAGATTGTTGCCTGCGGAACCAGTTTTCATGCTGGACAAGTTGCGAAATATTGGTTTGAGTCTATTGCTAAGATTCCCTGCCAAGTAGATATAGCAAGTGATTATCGATATAGGGACATCATTGTTCAGCCTGGAACTTTGTTTTTGACTATCTCCCAGTCTGGGGAGACAGCAGATACTTTAGCGGCTTTACGTTATGCCAAGACTTTGCGATACGTAGCAAGCTTGTCTATTTGCAACGTTGCCACGAGTTCACTGGTGCGCGAATCGGATTTTTGCTTGTTAACTATGGCCGGTCAAGAGATTGGTGTAGCTTCTACCAAAGCCTTCACTACACAGCTTACTGTTTTGATCATTCTGGCAATTGTCCTCGCTCGCCGTAGCGGTTTAACAGAGGCTGATGAGAAAAAATTAGTTAAACAGTTAGTTAGATTGCCTAGTCTTGTGAATGAGACATTGAAGTTAAGCAAAGAAATTAAAGCTGTATCAAAACACTTCTCTAATAAAAACCACAGTCTATTCTTGGGAAGAGGGATTCATTACCCGATTGCAAAAGAAGGTGCGCTTAAGCTTAAAGAAATTTCTTATATTCACGCAGAAGCTTACCAAGCGGGCGAACTAAAACACGGACCGTTAGCGCTGGTGGACAATAAAATGCCAGTCATTGCGGTAGCGCCAAACAATGAATTATTGGGTAAGTTAAAAGCGAATCTTTCTGAGGTTAGTGCTCGTGGCGGGAAACTCTATGTTTTTGCCGATGAAAGCATTAAGTTTCAAGGAGACAAAAGCATTAAAGTGATTCATGTACCTCCTTGTACTGAAATACTTTCACCGATTATTTTTACATTGCCATTACAACTTCTCTCGTATCATGTAGCTATCTTGAAAGGGACAGATGTTGACCATCCGAGAAATCTAGCTAAGTCTGTAACGGTCGAGTAGCTTTGAGAAGAAAGTTAAAGACTAAAATATATTGATAATTTATATGCATGCGGTCCTTGGGCTTTTAGAAGTTTCACTTAGTCTACCTATTTTCTTCACGAAAAAGGCAATAAAGCAGCACTGAGTGTTCGGACACACCTAGGCCTTTTGCCTTCTCATTGATTCCTTTACGGCAGTATTTATATATCTCCAATGATAGAAAACTTAATCAATCCCAAGCTATTCTGATGGATACACCTGATTATTTCTTATACTTTAGGAATGTTCATTTATTCTATTTGAAACAAAAAATTTGGGAAGATAAAAATAGGAAGATAAAATTTTTTACATATGCGCTCAATGATTACTGTATCTGTTGAGGATTAAAGTTGCCGGTGCATTTACCTTAGTCCCCGGAGGAGTCTTCGTAAAATTTATATGGATAGAAAAAGACAGGAAATACAAAAAGATCAATCAAAAGTATTCAATCTAAAGTGTTCAATCAAAAGAGCACATACCTCTTTTTTGTAAAAAGAATATTATTACGAACATTAAAATAAAGTTTATTTGTAGTCCCACATTTAGCAAAGTTTGGCTTTCCCTGCTGAACTCAGTCAATGACGGTAGCGTAACAGTGTCCTCTACGCTCAATAAATTGCCAAGCTAGGGATAGCGTATAGTCGGTTTGTAAAAAGCTAGGGGAATTGGTCAGGAAGCTTTTGTAAAATAAGTGTCTAAGAATAATTACTGGAACTAACTTTTCTTAATAGTTTCTGAAATTACTTTTTTTGTGGACGTTAGCTGTAGCCTCTTTCTTTAAGACTTAAACTTAAACCCACCTTAAATCGCTATAATTCTCGTATTCCCGTACTTACTCTCGTACCTATTTTTTGCGTGATCCTTGGTATTACTCTCTACTTGACCATGTCGTTCCCCCTCAATTTCAATTTATTATTTGATTCGATACTTTACGATTTCCCTCTTCCCCCCTTTTTCCCTTATTCCCTTATTTCGAATTCAACTATTGGTTAATTAGCTTAGCCGTTGACTGCGTCTAACAAAGGTATGCCAACCAAAAGGTAAATACACAAAGCCTAGGAACTGGTAGCGGTTAACATGAATGAGCGCAAATGCTAATCAGATTTGTTCGTACGCAGAGCCTTCTGGCTTTTACTGAGTTTTTTAAGGTGATCGTTTAAAAGAGGTTTGCGATGTAAAGCCACCCCTGTCGCAATAACGTCGATAACGACCAAGTGAGCGATTCGGGAGGAGACCGGAGCAAAAGCTTGATGCTCTTCTTTCATGTTGACATAAATAGGTACACTGCATTTTTCAGTTAAGGCAGTGCCTTCAGGGGCTAGGCCTATTACAGTTGCGCCAGCATCCATCGCTAAACTGACACTTTCCAATAATGCGCGAGTTTGCCCTGATTGAGAAATCGCCACCACCACATCTTTCTCATTAAGAGAAATCGCCGACATATGCTGTATGTGAGGGTCAGTATAAGCGGCGGTTGAAAGCTGTAAGCGGAAAAATTTGTGCTGCGCGTCTGCGGCAACAGACCCGGAAGCTCCGAACCCATAAAACTCTATACGCCTGCCATTGCTTATGAGGTTTATAGCGGTCTCTAGGGCATCAGGGTCAAGTTCATCTCTTACCGTGAGCAACGACCCCACTGTTGTGTCAAAAACTTTATTTCTCAGGTCTTTAACTGTATCAGTGTCATCAACCGCGAATTGGGTGTAAACCCCTCCTAATCCAAGTTGTTGAGCGAGTTGTAGCTTAAGGGCCAGGAAGCCGTTAAATCCAATAGCTCGGCAAAACCGTATTACCGTAGGCTCACTAACCCCTGATTGGGCGGCGAGATCAACTATTCTCATATTAATAACGTCATTAGCATTTCCTAGTACAAAATAAGCAACCTTGGCTTCAGATTTGCGCAAGGTTTCAAGTTTGTCGGAGATGCGGCGGATCAGATTAGGCGATTCCACGGTGTACCTGCTAAATTAAGAAAGATTATATAATGAAACGATGCTACTTAATTTGGTGATAATTGACACTTTTTTAATGAAGTGACCCAAGTGCAGGCAGCAGTTAATAGAGACTCCCCATGTTAAAGGTGTTTGAAAAGTAGTAAATGGAAAACCTAGAGCTCCACTTTGTAAAATCTATTGAAGAAATTGGTCAGAATCCCTGGAACTGTGTAGTCGGGACCGAAAATCCATTTACACGCTATGAGTTTCTTCATGGGCTAGAAAAAACCGGATGCACAGACGAAAAATCAGGTTGGGCCCCACACCATGTTGCGATTTACGATGCGGGGGAAAAAGAGGCTAACGAATCATCTCAAAACATGCTGATTTGTGTGGTGCCACTGTATCTAAAGAATAATAGCTGGGGTGAGTATGTGTTTGATTGGTCCTGGGCTAATGCCTATCAAAGCCATGGTCTCGAATACTATCCTAAACTTGTCACCTCAGCGCCATTCACTCCATCATCGGGAAAGCGCTTTTTTGTAAGCGAAAAATTTGCACATAAAATTGGTGAACTCACAGGATTTGTGACGACGAGAATTAAGGACGAGGCAAAGCGACTAGGGGCGTCCTCATGGCATATTTTGTTTCCTACAGAATCCGAAAATGCACTTCTTAACGGCTTAGGTATTCAGGCAAGGGTAGGCACGCAGTTTCATTGGTATAACAGAAACTTCGAAAGCTTCGATGACTTCCTAAATGTTCTTAATTCACGTAAGCGCAAATCTATTCGTAAAGAGCGTAAAAAGGTAGCAGACCAAGGTATCACTTTCACTCGTACAGAAGGTGCTGGAATTAGTGATCAGCAATGGGAGGCTTTTTATCTTTTTTATCAAAGTACCTACTTAATGCGGGGCCAACAGGGGTATCTCTCAAAAGCATTTTTTAGGTCAATTGGAGAAAGCATGCCAGAGCAGATTTTGCTTATCAATGCTGTTCAGGAAGGGCGCAGTATCGCCGCTGCATTATTTTTTAAAAATCAAGATTCACTTTTTGGCCGCTATTGGGGAAGTGCCGCCGACTACCAGTTTTTACATTTTGAAACTTGTTATTACCAAGGCCAAGAGTACGCCATTGAGAAAGGAATAGGCTCCTTTGATTCAGGTGCTCAGGGCGAACACAAAATTCAACGGGGGTTCGAACCTATCATCACCCATTCTAATCACTGGCTTGCTCATCCGGCCTTTGCCGATGCGATTAAAAACTTTCTTGAGGAGGAGCGCCCACACATTGAGAACTACCGTAAAAGCGCAGAGGCACTATTACCGTTCAAGGTAGACGAGAGTTCTGAAAAAAATTAGTTTCGCTATAAGTGCAGCGGGAAGGAAAAAGAGAAGAACTATTAGTAATACAGGCTGAGAAACTAAAAGTTCAAATGAATTACCCCACATATTGTTAGAGTTATATATAATGGGATCTGAACACGATAACACTGAACCTTAGAAAGGGTTATCAGGGTTGTAGATGTACTGTTTAATTTTAAAAGGAAAAGATAAATGTACAGTCATATAATGGTCGGTGCGAATGACATCGAAAAATCAAAAGCGTTTTACGATTCTATTCTTGGAACATTAGGTTACGGCCCTGGCGTTACTGACGAAAAGGGTCGCGTTTTCTGGATCGATAAAAGCGGAATATTCTCAATCTCGAAGCCTATCGATGGAGAGCCAGCTTGTAACGGTAATGGCAGCACTATTGGTTTCGCTGTTAAAGACACAGAAACAGGCGATAAGTGGCATGCTGCCGGCTTAAGTGCGGGCGGTACAACGTGCGAGGAACCGCCTGGAGTGCGAGAAGGCGCTAACGGTAAGATTTATTTGGCTTATCTAAGAGACCCTGCAGGCAATAAGGTTTGTGTTGTTAACCGCTTAGGCTAACCTTTAAAAGGCCTCTCGATGGCAGAATCAAACTACGCTATTGATTAACTGTGTATGCACTTTGTATCTCAAATAAAAACTGATCTTCTTGGTCTCTGAGGCCCTAGCTTCCGTTGACTGAGTTAGTAATTTTTTCGAGTAAAAGCTAACGCCGTCTGCTGGCGGTGTGAACTTTTATGAATTTAGAAAATTCTCATTTAACGCGAGAGTTCCTCGTCTTTATGATGAAGAAAGAGGATTTCGGGATTTTTTAGAAATCTGTGAATACATTTCAGAGCGTCATAAAAGAGGTTGCCTCGAGAGGTTAATGTTAGGATTTGAGCTCGATGTGTTGTCTGCGAGATGCACCCGGATTCTTCGGCCCTTAGAAGTATTTGCAGTACAAGCGTTGGTGTACTAGTAGAGTTTTATAAAACCGGCTGAATCGATCGCTGACATTGATCGTCTAGATGGAATTTTTAGCCCAGAAATTACTGAGTTTTTCGGCTTATTTCTCACGGGTACCAAATTTTCTGCAGCGGACGCTTTTTTCGTATCATTAGCGTTTAGAGTGGGAGCATTCGATTTGACGCTGAGTGTTACAGCTCAGATGTATTGCGAAAAATTATTGTCTCAAGAGAGTATGACATTTTGACAAGAGCAAGCTATTGGTGAAATTTGAAGAGACTCAGATCATGCGCAAGAAATAATTTTAGCGGGTGAAGTGGTTGCAGATTTCCGAGCTAGGAAAAACTGGAAAGTCTTCACAGGGTCTTTGCCATTGTTATAATTAAACTCATTGATCCATTGTCCGCGCTAGTACTATGTCTGTGCGTCTCTAAATAGCCCCGTGCTAAATATAAAGCCTCTCCAGCCACAGTTGATCCCAGTTCGATTATTTTAAACCCGGCTTTGCGTGCCGCATTTTCACCCAACTCTAATAATAACGACCCAATACCTAATCTTGTCCAATCAGGGTGGGTATACATCGCTCTGATGCGAGCGGCATCAGTTGACGGATCACTCAAGCGGTCATCGCGGCCTTTGGTATGATCGCCTCCATAGAGCGTTTTACGTTTACCCCAGCCTCCGCAGCCTACTAAAACATTTCGCTGATTCAGCATCGCTTCGATCAGAAAATAGCTACCATCCTCGATTAAAGTTCGATCGACTCCCATGGTCTCTTTAGCCGCTTCGATTTCAACAGGTGACAAGTAGGCTTTCATATTTTCGGTGATTGAGGTTTGCATTAACTCGATAATGGCAGTTACATCATCTTTGCTCGCAATGCGGTGCTGAAATTTGGGCTGTTGATCTAGATTCTTGGCGGACATTATTTTAATTCGCTCTTATTGATCAGGGTTAACTAAAATTAGAAAACAGGCCCTATCTACATAAATAGGCTTAAAAAAACTAAAGCGTCAGTACTAGAGAGTTAAAAAAAGGTCGACGCATAAGTAAGGCTAAAAATAAACCGGGGCGATAATAATTAGGGCTTAAAAGAAAGCAGAAACCCAAATAAACAGGGTTAAAGTAACATCAGATCAAAGCTCAGAAAAATTCTCGAAAATTAAGTGTCCAGAATTAAACTTCTCATAAATAAGCGGCACGTAAATAGGCTAGGAGTAAAATCATATAATCCTCCAACAAAACTGTTTATAAGCTGCGCTCTTAGTGTTGGCTAGGTTTCCCTTTTTTTACTGTTTCCCCGACGTACTAGCCGTTTTCTTACCGAGCTTTTTGCTTCGCTCTCCAGCTTGCCCTGTGTTGTGCTTTTGTCCTCGATCTCTACCTCTACCTTAAGGAACGCCTAATTCCCAGCTGGCTTTCCTGCCTCACTTTTTCACTTTTCTGATTTATTTAAACGTACTTCGTTCCGCTTTTTTCTGAGCATATCTCAGAGCTCCTCGTGGTTTTCATATTTTACTAACAATAAGAGCCGCATTAACGCCGCCAAAACCAAAACCGTTGCAAAGTGTATGGTTGTTTGTCGTCTTGCGGGTTTGGTTTGCTACAAGGTCCAGATCTGCCATTGATTCGTCCGGGTTGTCTAGGTTAAGGGTTGCTGGCAATCTATCTTCAATGACAGCTAGTGCCGAAAATATACTCTCAATACCTCCGGCGGCGCCTAACAGATGACCTGTTGCAGATTTAGTTGAGGAGATTGGAACGCGGGCCAAGCCTGCTCCAAAAACATTGCGCAATGATGTAATTTCAGCGCTGTCACCCACTGGGGTTGAGGTTGCATGAGCGTTAATGTAATCAATATTAGTGGGGCTTATACCGGCCATTTTTAGGGCTCTATGAACAGCGGCTGCAGCACCTTGACCATCAGGTCTGCCTGAGGTTATGTGATAGGCATCGGAGCTAGTGCCATAGCCGCTCAAAACAGCCAACGGCGTTGCGCCTCGGGCCATAGCGTGTTCAAGGGTCTCTATTACCATTAGTCCGGCACCTTCACCCATTACAAAACCTTGTCTTGCTTGATCAAAGGGTCGAGATGCTTGCTGAGGGTTCTCAGCTTCAGGTGATAGGGCTTTGAGAGCATTAAAACTGGCCAGTGAGAGCGGGTTAACGCAGGCCTCAGAGCCGCCTACTAGAGCAACTTCGGCTTCACCATTGCGAATCAGTCGCATGCCGTCGCCAATAGCTTGCAGGCTAGCAGCACAGGCTGTTACAGGGCAGCCTAGCGGGCCTCTGAAGCCATATTTAATGGAAAGGTTGCCTGCTGCCATGTTGGCGAGGAATGCAGGTGCAGTAAAGGGTGAAAGACGCTTAAATCCCCGGGAGTCTAGCGTTTTTTGAGCGTTAGATATGGTTGATAAACCGCCAACACCTGTGCCAATAATAGTCGCGGTGGAGAGTTGGTCTTGTTCAGACTCAGGGAACCAATTGGCCTGTTCTAGGGCCTCTTGAGCCGCTGCAAAGGCGTAAACAGTAAACAGGTCTAGCTTTTTAAGGTCCTTCGGTGGGACAACTTTGGCAGAGTCAAAGCCTGCTTCAGGGTCCTGCTCGATGTCTGGTACTAATCCAGCAATTTTAATTGGAACGTCTTCAAGGTCAAATCTACTGATAAGATCAATACCGGACGTGCCAGCTAAGAGTCGGTTCCAAACACGCTTGACGCCACACCCTAGTGGACTAATGATACCCATACCGGTAATAACAATAGGCGAATTCATGAGGTCTCCAGAAAATTATATAGTTAATTAATATACACTATCACCAGATAGAATATGATCAAGATAATAGCCAACTACTTACGGTGGGAAAAAACCTCAATAATGTCAGGTTCTAAAGATGTTGTAATAAAGCTCCAAAGACTTTTTTCAAGGCTGTCAGTGGCATTGATTCCTCTCTTGGAATTTGGCTCTTTTAGTGGCTAACCTATGGATTGAAATAATATGACTCATGGCACTTTAAACTTAAACGAGCCATTTAAATTGAAGACTTTGGGTGAGCCACCTATAAAAACCCTAGAAGAAACGCTTAAGCGCTTAAGTTATGGGTCTTTCGTATTTTTAAGATTTAATATGCCACACAGCTAGACCTACAGAAGTGAATTGGGAAAAGGACTGTCCGGACAGAGTATTAACGAAGGTAGAATTCAGAAACTACTAAGAAACTTAGAACTAAAAATTTTCAAAGATTCTAAAACCCAAGGAGAATAGAAATGAAAAGAATAATAATTGGATTATTAGGCGTAGTGTTAGCGTCTACTAGTGTTTTTGCTCAAGACTTTAGTCAGGTTACGATCACTACGATTCCAGTGACCGACAATATTTACATGCTTCAAGGAAGCGGAGGTAACATTGGGGTATCGATAGGCGATGATGGTACTTTTATTGTTGATGATCAATTTGCTCCACTTACGGGGAAAATCGTAGAGGCCATCGCGACCCTTACAGACAAGCCTGTTGATTTCGTCGTCAATTCCCACTGGCATTATGATCACAGCGATGGAAATGAAAACTTCGGCAAAGCAGGTGCCTACATAGTTGCTCAAGATAATAGCCGTCACCGAATGGAAACAGATCAGGTAGTGTCATTAAATGGCAGAGAGCAAGAAGCTTACGATGCTAGCGGGCTGCCAAAAATAACATTCATGGATGCCATGAAATTCTACTTTAATGGCAATACTATTGAAATTGTCTACACAGGCCCCGGCCATACTGACGGTGATGCACAGGTCTATTTTAGAGAGTCAAATGTACTCCATACTGGCGATATGTTTGTCCGTTATGGGTTGCCGTTTATCGACCAGCCAAACGGCGGAACTACGAGTGGCATGATAGATTCACTATGGGAGATTGCGGGGTTAATTGATGATGATACAATTATTATTCCTGGACATGGTCAGCTGGCTAAGCGATCAGATCTATTGGAGTACCGGTCTATGTTGGTGACTATTCGAGAGCGTCTTCAAGCGGCGATAGCTCAAGGCCAATCTGCCGACCAAGTGGTGGCTTCGGATGTGGTTGAAGGTTTTGCCGCGCCGGGCGCTGGCACTGAGAGATGGGTTAGAGCGGCTTACGAAGAATATAGATAAGGCTATTGATAAGAGCGCTGGAAAGTTTTAGATTTTTCACCATAGTTTTTATAAACCGGCGTTTAGCTTTGTGCGCGATGAACATTGTTGGCTTTTAGTCAACTGTGTTTTTAGCGTTAAGCGAAGTGGTGATGAGGGGGTTACTGGGGTTTAGTCCAAACCAGTAATTGATTTGATGCAGGCATAGAATTGTCTTCTAATAAAGTTAGGCCTGCGTGCTTGGCTAATTCATTAACCCTTTCAAAATCTCTAACACCGCAATGAGAGTTTCTCTCCTTCAACCAAAGATCAAAGCTGGCATTGCTTTCAGTTGTAAACTCTCCGGCGTATTTAAAGGGTCCGTAAGCTAAAACGATTCCGTTTGCATTCAAATGATCGCTGAGTTTTGCAAACAGCTTTTCTACCGATTTGCTGGACATTATATGGAGAGTATTTGCTGTAAAAATAGCGTCGTACTTACCAGTACTCCAGAGTAAGTCGTCTGCGTTCAGGGTAAATGCGAGAGGAACATTTTTTAAGTCAGCGTGAGTAATCCTTAGATTAAGCGTTGTAACATTCTCGGCGACATCCGTGGATTGCCAAGAGATGTTTGGGAATTTCTCTCCGAAAAATACTGCATGTTGCCCTGTGCCCCCGCCTATTTCTAGAACCGAGCTTTTGCCCTGAAGTTTTTGTTCGAAGACATCAAGAATAGCTTGTTTATTATTTTCACTTGCCTGGCTATAAGGGAAGTCTTCGATCATTAGTTGCAAAACCTTTAGTCTTGTTTGCGAAGAAAAACCGGCTTGGAAATTGTAGAATCTGCTTCGCTGTAGCGGTATCCGTTAACTTGGAAATTCAGTAACTCATGAGCTGATTCTATGCGATTATTAACGATGTAGGTAACCATCTCACCGCGGGCTTTCTTAGCAAAAAAGCTAATGATCTTATATTTGCCTTTAGACCAGTCCTTAAAAACTGGTGTGACCACTTCGGCTTCGAGTTTTTTGGTATGGACAGCACTGAAGTATTCATTCGAAGCGAGGTTGATCAGTAATTTTGTCTTCAAAGGGGCCAGCTCTGAATTTATGTTGTCAGTAATTTTTGAGCCCCAGAATTCGTATAAATTTTTCCCGCGTTCGTTAGCAAATTTACTGCCCATTTCAAGTCTATAGGGCTGAATAAGATCTAGTGGTTTTAATAGGCCATAGAGGCCGGATAAAATTCGTAAATGCCTTTGTGCAAAATTCAACTCTGCTACCGAATAATCTTCAGCTTTCATGCCTTGGTAGACATCCCCTCGAAATGCAAAGATAGCTTGCTTGGCATTTTCTGGTGTAAAGGGTGCTTTCCAGTTTGCATTGCGGGCAAAATTTAACTCCCCTAATGCATCACTCATGTGCATTAATTCTGAGAGTTGCTCGGGCTGATATTTTTTTAGCCCCTTCATTAATTCTTTAGAATCGCTGAGGAACTCAACCTCACTAGTTTTTTTAGTTTTAGCGGGGGAGTCGAAGTCCAGAGATTTGGCTGGTGATACTACAATAATCATAAATATACCCAATAGGTTACTTTAGTCTTGAGAGTCCATTTCTAACCACCAGTTTAAAGGTGTCTCACCGTCTTTAGGGTCGTAAACATTGCCATAATACCAAACCGTATCGGGATAATCAGCGATGCTTTCGTTCAAAATATTTTCAATAGTCTGAAACCCTATGGTGTAATGAATGCTATAAACTAAAGCCCTTTCATTTTGTAGGTCTAAGTTGCCGTCCAGTTTTTCGATAGCCGGTGTCAGCTTCTCAGATAGTCGCGCTAACTGGTGTTTACGAAAAACACGAATACATAGATTACCGCTGCGCTGCATGAGCTCATATTGAGCAGTACCGGGATTTATTAATTTTACTTGGTCGCCGGCGGCCAAATTACGAGTCAAAAGCGGTGATTTGACTAATCTGTAGACATCTTGCTCGTCGCCGAAGGGTTCAACCTGTAAACTTTCAAAAACCGGTTGACCCTCTGGATCAGCGCCGGCGAGAAAAGGAACGTCTATTTTCATAATTGATTTCTATGGCCGTATTAATAGTGAATAGTAGGGTTGAGTTAATAACGCAGCTGAACCTTAATTGGCTCTGTACTTTAAGAGCAGGATTATCTCATGCTTGAGCGTCTTCAGACCATTGCAAAGCTTTTTTCTCGACTTAAATCGTTATTGCTGTTGATAGCTCTGGCCGGGCTTTTGGGTTTTGGCTTAAGTTTGTTTGAGTCTCCCATATTAGAGGGGCGTCAGCTAATGATGCCGTCCTTGGTGGTTCTGTTTTGGGCGACTGCCAGCCTTTGTTTTGCTGTATTATTTGAAAATATCCCTCCAGCTTCAAATCCAGATGCTGGATATCGTCAGCGCTGGTCAGTTACATTGCGCCGAGGTGGATATTGGCTTCTTGGCAGCTTCATGATTTTACTTAGTCTCAGTCTTGTGGTGCTAAGTTACCAGCTAATTCGAACCTGGTTTATGCTCTAGCCTTCGAATCGCGCTGCCTAGCCCCTGTGTGCAATAATTACAAGCGTTGGTCAGTATGCAGATTATCCATTTATAAGGCTGTTTTAGGGCCAAATTAGCGCTGAGTCTTAATTCTTCATGAGTCTATCTTCACTTCTAAAGCTGTCTGACGCCATCGATCGGCTTAACCATTTCATTGGCCGCAGTGCTGCTTGGCTATCACTGTTGATGGTGATAATAACGCTTGTTGTGGTTGTGCTGCGCTATGGTTTTCAGATCGGCTCAATAGCCCTGCAGGAATCCATCATGTACATAAACGCCTTGGTGTTTACCTTGGGTGCTGCTTACACGCTCAAGGAAGAAGGGCATGTTCGTGTTGATATTTTCTACAGTAATTTCAACCATAAAAATAAAGCGATCGTGGATATTATTGGTGTTGTTTGTTTTCTGTTTGTGACATCGGCATTTGTGGCTTGGTCTAGCTGGGATTATGTTTCTGTTAGTTGGCGAATTTTGGAGAGCTCGCCTGAAACCAGCGGCTTACCTTTTGTGTATTTGTTGAAGTCTACTATCTATATTTTGATAACGCTGCTGTGCTTGCAGGGAATCTCTGAGCTAATCAAATCTATCAACACTGTGATGAAGACTAAATAATGGAAATTGCTTTACCTATCGTTTTATTTGCGGCGATTTGCTTAGTTTTGATGATGGGCTATCCAGTTGCCCTTTCTTTAGCAGGTGTTTCCCTCATATTTGCGGGGATTGGAAGCGTAACAGGTGTGTTTGATTCGGCTTTTATTTCGCTTATTCCCAATAGAATTTACGGAATCTTGATTAATCAAAATCTGTATGCTGTGCCCCTTTTTGTTTTTATGGGTGCGATGCTTGAAAAGAGCAAAATTGCTGAGGATTTGCTTTCAAATATGGCAATCGTGTTCCGCGGAGTGCCAGGTGGTTTGGGGCTTTCTGTGGTTTTGGTTGGAATGCTTCTAGCTGCCAGTACCGGTATCGTTGGTGCCACTGTTGTTACGATGGGGATTTTGTCATTGCCAACTATGATAAAGGCGGGCTACAAACCCTCTTTAGCCGCTGGCACCCTTTGCGCTACAGGCACTCTTGGTCAAATAATCCCTCCTTCTATTTGTTTGGTCCTGCTGGGCGAGGTTATGTCCAATGCCTACCAGCAATCGCAGCTAAACAGCGGCAACTTTGCTCCTGATTTTATTTCAATTGGAGACTTATTCGCCGGAGCAATCGTGCCAGGTTTGATATTAGTTTTTTCCTATGCCGCGTACATATTTGCGATAGCAATTCTGCGGCCGAGTGATGCGCCTGCAATGGAGAAAAGTGAAGCTGAAGCAGAAGATGTTTCAGTAATATTTGCGCTCATTAAGGGTCTGCTACCCCCAGTATTTCTAATGATAGCTGTCCTTGGCTCAATACTGAGTGGGCTAGCAACCCCCACAGAGGCGGCCAGTGTTGGGGCTTTTGGCGCTATGTTTTTAACGTTGCTGCGAGGCGGGTTAACTTTTAAGGTACTTCACGATGTCTCTATCGAGACTATGCGAGTTACCTCAATGGTCTATCTTATACTGGTTGGTGCGTCTATTTTCTCATCGGTGTTCAGAGGTTTTGGGGGCGATGAATTGGTTGAGTCACTTTTGCTAGGCTTACCAGGGGGTGCTTTTACCGCGATGCTTGTGGTCATGTTATTGATCTTTCTTCTGGGTTTTATTCTAGATTTTATAGAGATCACCTTTATGATCGTGCCGTTAGTGGGCCCAATACTTCTAGGTATGGGATTGGATCCCATTTGGCTGGGAATAATGATTGCGATCAATTTGCAGACATCATTTTTGACTCCACCGTTTGGCTTTTCACTATTTTATTTGCGCAGCGTAGCGCCAGCAGAAATTAAAACCAGTGACATTTACCGCGGTGCGGTGCCATTCGTCATACTGCAGCTGTTGTTACTCTGTGCATTAGCCG
>CAWKZY010000013.1:0-62547 GCA_963854625.1 Gammaproteobacteria bacterium
GCATCGAGTTGGCAAAGTAGATATCACCATTAATTTGATCTTCTATCTGATTCAAAGTCTCTGAAAACACCGGATCCAGTTGACTCAGATCAACTGACTCAAGCAAATCACGAACGCCTCGATCAGGCTCAGGAAAGGTGATATCAAAGCCTATTACGAGGGCCCCATATTCACTTAATCGCTCGGTCAGCTGGCCTAATTTAATTCGATTCCAGGGGTACTGACCTTCTGCTTGCAGGCTGCGTTCATCCAAATCCACTATTACGATGTTATTGTCAGCAGATTTCTCAGGATTGGCAGTCGAAGCCATACGCTGATCATAGATTAAGTATTCGATGCGGTTTAGTAGGTCAAAAACGGCAGCAGGAGCTGCAATTTGAAGATAAAGAACAAATACTGTGCCGAGCACGCCAAGATAGGTCGGCAGCCTTTTACCCTGATTCAAAAACCGACGGGTAGACCGTAGTAAGCTATTTAAAAATACAGGCGTGCGCATGAGTTGTCATCGGGTTAGACTTTAATTATTTTAGCTTATTTGATGCAACGTTATTATAGGGCTTATTGGTTAGGGATCTATCACTAAATGGGACTATACTTCAATTCCTTGAGTGGGTAGACTCACCGCCCCTTGTAATCCCAACCCAAAATCAGTCCAAACCAATGCAAATATTTAAAGAGTTTAGTTTCGAAGCCGCCCACCGACTACCCAATGTCCCCCCTGATCATCAGTGTTCTAGGCTTCACGGCCATTCATTTAAGGTTAGAATAACCGTCGAAGGCGAAGCGGGAATTGAGTCTGGTTGGGTCATGGATTTTTCAGAGTTGGGTCGGGCGTTTCGACCGCTTTTAGACCAGTTGGATCACTATTATCTTAATGACATTGAAGGATTAGAAAACCCAACCAGCGAAAACCTTGCCAAATGGATATGGCTACGCCTACAACCGAACCTGCCGAATCTCTTCGAAATTGAGATTAGAGAAACCTGTAACAGCGGTTGTCGCTATCATGGTGGCTAACTCTTCTAGGCTAAAAATGCGGCTGGCTCAACACTTTCATCCGTAAGCAATTCTGAATCTATTTCTGCCTTACGCATAACCAGCTGCTTAGCCGCCATAAACTCTTTCGGCCTTGATATACAGTCAGCAGCAATAAGTCGTTTACCTTTAAAGTAGAACAGCGCAAAGCCTGTCCCCTCTTTATTTGTAGCATCGCCGCGGATAGCGAGTTTATCGAAACCGTCGCTAAGCCCTACCATTTGTAGTTTTACATCATATTGATCAGACCAAAACCAAGGCACCGCATTATAGGTCTTATCAACGCCGCAGAGATTTGCTGCCGCAACCCTGCTTTGATCGTTGGCATTTTGCACTGATTCTAATCGTAGCTGCTTCTCGTAAAGTGCCGAAGGATGATTACTGCAATCACCAGCGGCAAAAATATCGGGGTCACTGGTTTGTCCGCGCTCATCGACTAGAATGCCATTATCAATTGCCAAATTAGCTTTCAGGGCGAGATCAACATTAGGCCGCACCCCAATCCCTACAATGACCATATCGGCAGGCAAACGTAGACCTCCCTCACATACTACCGCGGCAACCGATTCATCGCCTTCTAAGGAAATTACCTTGGTCGAAGTCAAAACGTTTACCCCTTTTTGCCGGTGTAAAGATTCCATATACTCAGACATTACCGAGCTGGTGACACGAGCTAAAACTCGGCTTTGCATTTCCAAAACGGTTACGTCCACACCCAGCGTTGCTAACACAGCAGCGGCCTCTAAACCGATATAACCGCCACCAATAATGACCGCAGTCTTAGCAAACACCAGCCCCTTTTTAATGGATATGATATCCGCCACGGATCGAATGGTATGAACGCCGGCTAATGACGAACCCATGGGCAATGGGATAGCAGAAGCCCCTGTGCACAGCGCCAGCTTGTCATAGCCCAGCTTCTTGCCATCAGCCAACAAAACCGTCTTAGCCTCACTATCTAAACCGACAATTGGACTGCCTAACAAAAGATCGATAGCGTTATCTACAAAGACTTTTTCTGGACGCAGCCGAATATTATCCAGCTCTTTTACACCCGCTAAAAACTCCTTCGACAGAGGTGGCCTATGATAAGGCAATTCTGCTTCATCGCCGATTAGGGTAATGGCTCCATCCCAACCCTCTCGTCTTAGCTGCAAAGCCAATGATGTGCCAGCATGACTTGCCCCGACTACGATACAATGTTTCTTTTCCATAATTTTTACAGACCTTAGACTGTTGCTTCTAACTGCCAATTAATAGGTTTACTCTCATGCTGTATAAGGTAACTATTGGCCGTCGAAAAATGATGATTACCAAAAAAACCTCTACTTGCCGACAGCGGTGACGGGTGCGGGGCAGACAACACTAAGTGTCTGGATCGATCAATCATAGCCCCTTTTTTTTGAGCATGGCTGCCCCACAAAATAAAGACTAAATGCTGCCGCTGTATATTCAAACTCTCAACGATCTTGTCGGTAAACTGCTCCCAACCTATTCCTTTATGCGAAGCCGCTTGAGCAGACTCGACTGTAAAAACGCAGTTAAGCAGCAACACACCCTGCTTCGCCCAAGACTCTAAATTACCGTGAGCAGGAATTGTGCAGCCAAGATCAGCATGCAGCTCTTTGAAGATATTGCGCAACGATGGAGGCACCCTCACATTGGACTTAACTGAAAAGCACAGACCATGAGCCTGACCTTCTCCGTGATAGGGATCCTGCCCTAATATGACAACTTTAGCGGACTCGAAGGGCGTTAGATTCAAGGCTGAAAAAATTTCAGCTGCTGGCGGAAAAACCACCTTTCCAACAGATCTCTGCTCCAACAGATAAGCCTGCAAAGCCACCATATAAGCTTTTGAAAATTCACCTTCTAGCACCGCTCCCCAAGAGGGCTCAAGGCTTACCGGGTGGCTATCATCAGTCATATTACTCGCCGTCTTGAACTGGCCGCATATGAGGAAACAACAAAACATCTTTGATTGAGGCTGAATCAGTAAACAACATGACCAACCTATCGATGCCTATGCCCTCTCCAGCGGTGGGAGGCATTCCATATTCAAGCGCAGTAATATAGTCCTCGTCATAATGCATAGCTTCTATATCGCCAGAGTCTTTTTCTGCGACCTGAGCCTTAAACCTTTCAGCCTGATCCTCTGGATCATTAAGCTCGGAAAAGCCATTAGCCAACTCACGACCACCGATAATGAGTTCAAAGCGATCTGTAATATCCGGGTTTTCTTCATTACGTCGTGCTAATGGAGAAACCTCGATTGGGTACTCGGTAATAAAAGTGGGCTGGTCCAGTTTTGATTCGACCTGCTGATCAAAGACCTCCATAAGAATTTTCCCATGGGTCCAGCTCTCATCAAAACGCACATCGAAGCGATTAGCGGTTTCGACTAGTGATTCCTTAGTTTCCAAATTCGCCATTTTCACGCCCTCGCAAAAGCGACAGATAGATTCTTTTACACTTAATCGATCAAAAGCCATATTAAAATCGTAAACAGACCCTTGATAAGTAACCTTGCTGTCGCCGAACAACGCTTTAGCAATTTCTCTGAACAAATCTTCCGTCAGATCCATCAAATCTTCATAGCGCGAATAGGTCTGATAAAATTCCAGCATAGTGAATTCCGGATTATGTCGAGTGGACAGACCTTCATTACGAAAATTTCGATTCAGCTCAAAAACTTTTTCAAACCCACCCACTACCAAACGTTTAAGATAAAGTTCAGGCGCTACACGCAAATACATATCCTGGTCCAAAGCATTGTGATGAGTAATAAAAGGTCGAGCAGTCGCACCACCAGGAATAATTTGCATCATAGGCGTCTCAACTTCCATAAAACCTAGGCCATCAAAATAACGTCGAATGAAGGCAACTATTTTAGATCGTGTCATAAATACGTGCCTAGATTCCTGATTAACGATTAGATCAACATAGCGTTGACGGTATCGCGTCTCAGTATCAGTTAAACCTTTGAATTTATCTGGCAACGGCCGTAATGACTTTGTTACCAATTCAAAACTCGCAACCCTGACGGTCAGCTCATCCTTGTTGGTTTTAAAGACCTCGCCATGCACGCCAATGATATCTCCCAAATCCAGAGACTTGATCTTTTTAGCTAAATCCTCTGGAAAGGACTTATTGTTTAAGTACAATTGGATTTGATCGCTGCCATCTTGAATGACAACGAAGGGTCCGCGCATTCTTATAATGCGGCCCGCCAACACTACCTGCATCGAAATTTTTTCTAGCTCGTCTTTCGACTTATCCGCAAATTCTGCAACTAAATTACTAGCATCGTGCAATCGCTTAAAACTATTAGGAAAAGCCTGACCTTGTTGGCGAAGTTCAGACAGCTTTTCTCTCCGCTGTGCTATTAACTTATTTTCGTCATTACCGTCTGCGCTGTTATTCTCTTGTTCTGACATAGTGCTTACAATCCCATTTTCAAACTAGCTTCAATAAACTTATCAATATCGCCATCCAATACCGCACCGGTATTAGTAGCCTCTACATTGGTCCGAAGATCCTTGATACGCGAAGCATCTAGAACGTAAGAACGTATTTGGCTGCCCCAGCCAATATCCGCTTTAGCGTCTTCAACTGTTTGCGCCTCGTCGCTACGTTTCATTTCCTCCAACTCGTACAACTTTGCTTTGAGCTGCTTCATCGCCATGTCTTTGTTTTTATGTTGCGAACGCTGATTTTGGCACTGCACTACAATACCGCTTGGCTCGTGAGTCAAGCGCACGGCTGAATCTGTTTTATTAACGTGCTGCCCGCCGGCACCGCTGGAGCGATACGTGTCAATCCGCACATCAGACATATTCAAATCAACTTCAATATCATCGTTTATCTCAGGTGATACAAAGACAGAGGCAAATGATGTATGCCGGCGACTTCCAGAATCGAAGGGCGACTTTCTCACTAAGCGGTGAACACCTGTCTCAGTCCGAAGCCAACCAAAAGCAAATTCACCGCTAATGTGCAAAGTAGCACTCTTGATACCTGCCACATCACCACCGGAAACCTCCGCCAACTCCGCCTTAAAGCCTTTACTCTCCCCCCAACGCATGTACATGCGCAACAACATTTCGGCCCAGTCCTGAGCCTCTGTACCTCCGGAACCCGCCTGAATATCGAGGTAAGCATTGTTGGCATCCATCGCCCCGGAAAACATCCTTCTAAATTCCAGTTTCTCCAACCTTGAGTGAAGGCCTAATAAATCGTCGCTAGCGGCTTCATAAAGTTCTGCATCATCTTCCTCTTGGGAAAGACTAAGCAACTCTTCAACCTCTGCAATACCGGAGGACATTTTCTCAATTGTTTGAACAACTATTTCCAAATCTGAGCGTTCTTTGCCAAGAGCTTGAGCATACTCAGGTTTATCCCACACCGTCGACTCACCGAGTTCGAGCTCCACTTCAGCCAAGCGCTCACGCTTCACTTCGTAGTCAAAGATACCCCCGAAGACTATCGACCCGGGTTGTTAGATCTTTTAATTGTGTGAGTTGATTGTTGATTTCCAGCATTAAAGCATTCCTAGTAAATAACGGTTGTGCAGCATTTTACCTTAATAATAGGTGGATTCCAGCGTCCCTTTCAGGTTCAAACAGCTAGTTGATACTTAGCCTGAATTAATCTCGTGGTCATTAAGTGATTCGCAGCTGAAAAACCAGCCGTCTCAACGATAAGATTTAAAGCAAACACAGGACAATAGTAACACTTCCCACTGTAGGTCTAAGGTTGGCAGTGCGATAATGATCCGATGTCAGAAGATAATCCAAAAAAAAACCTATCAATAACGGATAAGCCATTGCAAATTGAGCATGCAGAACTGGATTGGACAGATCCGGCTAATCCCCGTTCAATAAAATTTAACGATATCTACTATTCCACCTCCGGCGCGCGCGCAGAGTCGACCCACGTATTTCTTAATGGCACCGGACTAACTGGACGGTGGCAAAGCCATAAGACAGACTCACCGACGTACTCAATCGCAGAAATAGGCTTTGGAAGTGGCCTTAACTTCTTGAACACCTGGCAGCTTTGGCAGCAATCCATACAAAAACCAAGCCGGCTTCATTACATCGCATTTGAAAAATATCCGCTTCAAAAAGCCGACCTAAAACGCCTGCTGGGAAACTGGCCATCACTGTCTCCACAAGTTGCAGAGCTTCTGCGCCACTACCCTGAACACAGCCAAGTTTGCCATCGCCTTTTAATAGCACCGGACGTCACTTTAGACCTGTATTTTGGAGATGCCCTGCTCCGCTTGCAAACAATTAACAAAACAATCTGCAGCGGGCTCGACAGCTGGTTTCTTGATGGCTTTAGCCCGAGCCTAAACCCAGATCTATGGCAAGATGCCTTAATTAAAGAGATTGCCCGCCTTAGCCTGCCCGGGGCAACGGTGGCAACTTACAGCGCCGCTGGGTTTATCCGCAGGCAGCTTAGCGATGCAGGCTTTCTGGTGGAAAGAAAGCCTGGATATGGCAAAAAGCGGCATATGACCACAGCAGTTTTCCCCGGACCGAGCCAAGAGCAAACTTACCTCACTTACAAAAAAGAACCATGGTATAGATTACCTCAAGTGCCTCATATGCCTCGCACCGCCACGGTCATTGGCGCAGGTCTCGCCGGTTGCAGTACAGCCTATGCCCTTGCTCAACGGGGAATTGAGGTAACAGTAGTCGACAGTGCCAATTATCCTGCCTCGAACGCTTCCGGAATTAACCAATTGGCGCTTCGCCCCCGCCTGTTTAAAACAGCTTCAGCATTAGCTGAATTCTACTTGCAGAGCTTTTTATTTGCCGCTTCACAGTTCAGCCTTTTAAGCTCAAAGACCTCGCGTGATAAATTTTGGAATCCCTGCGGCGTCATTCAATTGTCAACAGCACTAAACAAACAAAATAAATTATCCAGCGCAACAGTAGAGTCTCTTTATGGCTCAGAAATAGTTAGGCTACTCGAAAAAGCACAGGCTTCAGAAATCGCGGGCACCTTAATCACTGAGGATGGGTTGCATTTTCAGTTGGGCGGCTGGGTTGACTCACCAAGTTTATGCAAACATTACTTGGACTCTACGCGGATTCGCTTTGTTAAAGACTGCCGCATTGGAAGCATTGAAAAGTCAAACCGCGCCAATGGCCAATGGGAGGCACACCCAACAAACCTAAACATAAGCGCTCTCCAATCGGATATCATCGTTTTGGCTAACAGCTATAGCGCTCGCCGCTTTCCAATAGTCAAATCACTCCCTCTGCAGACCGTTAGAGGCCAAGCTAGCTACACCGATAGCACAGAGGAAAGCATGAAGCTGCGCACCGTGCTGTGTGGCCAGCGCAGTCTTTTCCCAGCCGTTGATTCTAAGCAAACAATTTCTGCAAGCTACCGACAGGAGATCGACTTAGCTAGAAATAAAGACGACGACCAGGAAAATCTAGACGCACTAGCCTCTGATTTCCCCCAGTTTTCTACGTTGAAGGCAAGCAGTTCTGGAATAGGGATTAGATGTAATACTCCGGATTTCAAACCGGTAATCGGGATGGCACCAAACTTCGAAAAGATGGTGGAGGAATACGCTGACCTTAAGCGGGACGCCGGCAAGGTCTTCTCCAATCCGGGGCATTATCATAACGGCCTATACCTGAACCTTGCTCATGGATCCAACGGGCTGGCAACAGCACCGTTGGCTGGAGAAATTTTGGCTAGCATGATTTGTGGCGAAGTTAGCCCGTTAAGCACAGAGGCTCTCTCAAACTTGAGTGCTACCCGCTTTTTAATCAGAGACTTAAAGAAGCAGAGATCTTAAAAAAAGTCTATCTAGCGGCTGTAAAAAGCACAGACGGCGGTATGCAGTAATATCGGATCAGCTGATCCTGCAAGCTCGCGAATAGAGTGCATACCGAACGTAGCAACCCCAATGTCGACTGTTGGCACTCCCAGTGCACCCGCAATAATCGGACCAATTGTGCTTCCGCAGGCCATATCACTACGAACGACAAACGCTTGATAAGGAACGTTCACCTCATCACAAATAGATTTGAACTGCGCAACAGTTTGGCTGTTACTAGCATAGCGCTGGTTGGCGTTGATTTTTATAACAGGTCCGCTGTTTAACAAGGGCCTATGCTGCTCGTCATGCAGATCCATATAATTTGGATGCACGCCATGAGCATTATCGATTGATAGCATCAAAGATTGGTGAATTGTACGCTCCAAAGCATCTGGACCCGCACTGCCCAGCATCCGTTTCAAGATTGCCTTTAAAAAAGGACCTTGGGCACCTGAGGTTGAGGTGCTACCAACTTCTTCATGGTCATTACAAACCAATACAGCCGCGTGCTCGTCTTTGCTGTCTAGCATAGCTCGGCAGGCAACGAAGCAACTGAGTAAATTATCTAGTCGTGCCGAGGCGATAAACTGCCCATCCAGTCCCACTTCTGCTGGCGGCTGAGTGTCATAAAAATACAACTCATGAGACAGCACTTTCGCAATAGAGACGTCTTCTGAGTAAGTTTGTAAATGCGTAACCAAAAAATCATCAAAACTAAACTCGTCCCCTGCTTTTAATTGCAACAGGATTGGAGGCAGCTGTTTTTGTGCATTAATAGTTCGAGCAGTGTTTGCCTCTCTATCCAAGTGAATAGCTAAGCTAGGTATGAACGCAACTGGCTCAAGAAGATCGATTAGCACCGACTCCAACTCACCAGCCTCGGTCTTGTAATCAACGCGGCCGGCAAGAGATAAATCTCTATCGAACCAAGGGTTTAAAAGTGCCCCGCCATAAACCTCAACACCTAACTGCACATAACCTTGCTTGTTGGTTACTGGATTCGGCTTCACTTTCAAACAGGGGCTATCGGTATGAGTACCGGCCAAATGGATGCCATTGCTAATCAAGTCATGATCGCCGGTTTTAAAGGCCACCAAAGCAGAGTCGTTACGTATCACAAAGTAGCGTTGACCGGACTTTAATTCCCAACTGTTAGATTCATCAAGATGAACGAATCCCCCCTCTTGTAACATGGCCGCCATATTCGCAACAGCATGAAAAGGTGTTGGAGATCCTTGTAGAAAATCGAGTAATTCGTCGTTAAAAGTGAGGTCAGTCATATTTTTTGAAAACCCTCGGGCTTCAAAAGCGCCGAGGGTTTTAGATTCTCTAGCGAATTTCTAAAAGCTCTACATCAAAAATCAGTGCAGAATTCGGGGGAATAGCAGGAGTTGGGGATGCTTCACCGTAGGCAAGGCCAGGTGGGATAAAAAGTCTCCACTTATCACCGACAGTCATAAGCTGTAATGCTTCAGTCCAGCCAGCAATAACCTGCGACAAACCAAAAGTTGCCGGCTCTCCTCGGTCGACCGAGCTATCAAAGACCGTTCCGTCGGTTAATGTGCCGTGATAGTGTGCAAGCACTGAATCACTAGTGGATGGCGATGCGGACCCTGCAGTACCAGACTCCAATATTTGATATTGCAGTCCAGAATCTAGCGCTACCACACCGGCTTTAGATGCATTAGCAGCCAGAAACTCAGCACTGTCATCAAGATTCTCTGTTAATGCAGCTTGTTGCGCGGCTTGTTCTTGCTGCTGAAACAATTGGATTGCGGCGAACATGTCTTCGTCGCTCATCTTTAAATCGCCAGCTACAGCATCTAAAAGACCGCTGACGAAGGTTTCTGTGTTTATTCCTTCTAAAATACCCTGTGCAGCGATGCTCTGGCCAATATTGACGCCAATGGAATAAGCTATTTTATCTTCTTCGCTGTCCAAACTTATATCTCCTTGTGCAAATGCAGCCGTGCTAAGCAGGGTTGCAGTAACTATACTAATGACCTGGCTCGCAGGATTTATAATATTCATACTATTTTCCTTCAATTCAGTGGAAAATCACCGCCTTAATGATACAACGTACTCAACGGCAAAACGATGGGTATACTAACGAAGATACTCTCTAAATGCCAGATGTGAGGAGTTCAGAAATCAGCAACCAAGTAAAGAAAAGGTCTATGCAATCACCCGACAGCATGTCAATTCGGCAAGTCTCTTGGCTTATAAAGTCAGCAGTCTTTCTAATGGCAGCCACTGCGTTAGGTAGCTGCTCGCAGCAGTATACGGTTTCGGTTAATAGTCAGGCAGTATTTGATCCCAACAGCCGTTTACCAAGTAATGAAGTGGTCAATGCCGACCTGCAAGGTTGCATAAACCTCGCCCTGCGCCAGCAGCTAGAAGAGCAACCCGCCCAGCTTAACGTGCTCTCATGCTCTAACTCTCAAGTCACAAAGTTGAACAATATAGGACAGTTAACCGGCCTAAGGTTTTTAGATTTAGGTGACAACAGCATCACCAACATAACCCCGCTGGAAAACCTAACTCTGCTAGGAGGACTCAACTTAGCCAACAATTTCATCACAGATATTAGCACTCTCATTAACCTGCGCTCTTTGGTTTCGGTGAGTCTGGAAGGCAACAACAAAATCCCATGTTCTCAATTACGCGCTCTTCAAAACCGGTTGAAAGAAAACTTGACGCGACCGACCAGCTGCGAAAATTAGCCCCAAATCAAGCTGGCACTCCGCTATGAAATCTAAACTGACAATCAGCCGACAAAATGAGCTCGGCCTCTTTATCAGCAAAAAGTGAAACCTTGCTTGATATATCAACATCACCGTACAACTGAGCAAGACCCAAATAATCTTCAAAATGCCTCGATTCGGATCTAAGCAGCGATTTATAAAATTTGCCTAGGCTGGCGTCTAAATGAGGTGCAATCTTTGAGAATCGCTCACAGGACCTCGCTTCGATAAAAGCTCCAGTGATCAAGGTATCCACTAATGCTGACTTTGAGTCTGTGGAAATTAGCACACGCAACTCCGCTGCATAGCGCGAGGGGCTTAATTTGGAATACCTTATTCCTCTACTTTGTAATATCTCAACCACTTGCTCGAAGTGAAGAAGCTCTTCCCTCGCCAACTGTGACATTTTTTTAAGCAGGTCAGGCTTTTCGGTATATCGATACATCAGGTTCATAGCCGTGGCCGCTGCCTTTTTTTCACAGTTCGCGTGATCAATTAGCAAAATTTCTTGGTTGTCTAGCGCAGCGGCCACCCAAGAGTCTGGAGTTTCACAGCGTAAAAAAGCATTAATACTCGCTAGCATAAGAAGCTTCTAAGTAGATTTGATTGGTTAAGGTTAATAACGAGAAAAGTAGTTATCTCAGTGATCGTTTTTGGTGCCGTCTGCTGCGGTGAGTTCATCGTTGGCAAGCAATGCATCATCATGCCGCGAGCTGTCCAAAATATTCGACTTTTGTTTTTTGGCGGTCTTGGCGCCAAGTTCCTTCAAGGATTCTGCCCTTTTAACCAAATTACCGCGACCTGAGATCAGTTTGTTATGAGCTTTATCGAAGCTCTTTTTACTTGCCTCAATTTTGTGAC
The DNA here is from genome assembly GCA_963854625.1 of Gammaproteobacteria bacterium. GTDB lineage: Bacteria > Pseudomonadota > Gammaproteobacteria > Pseudomonadales > Pseudohongiellaceae > UBA9145. Next base: position 11,488 of record CAWKZY010000013.1, read on the forward strand.
CGATATCATCTAGATCTTCAACAAAGGCGACGAATTTATCATAAAGCGCGCCGGCTTTATTGGCAATCTCTTGAGCATTTTGGTTTTGCTGCGCCAGACGCCAAAGGTTTTGGACAGTACGCAAGCTCATAAGCAAGGTCGTGGGCACCACAAAAATAATATTCCTTTCGAAAGCATACTGCAAAAGGTCTGGATCTTTTTGTATAGCCAAACCGTAGGCAGATTCAATGGGCATAAAGAGAAAAACATAATCCAAGGAATTAATGCCCGTTAGATTTTGATAGTCTTTTTCACTGAGTAGTTTCACATGGGAGCGCAGCGACTGAATGTGCTGTTTTAATAGCTCTGCCTTAGTGGTGTCGCCATCGTTAGAGCAAAAAGCGTCCCATGCTTTCAATGACACTTTAGAATCTATTATGATGTCTCTAGATTCCGGCAAATGGACGATGACATCGGGCTGAAACTTGACGCCCTCTTCCGACTTAAGGCTAACCTGAACCTCGTACTCCCTCCCCTTAACTAGTCCAGACTTTTCGAGAATAGTTTCCAATACCAACTCGCCCCAACTACCCTGGGCTTTATTGTCGCCTTTTAATGCGTTGGTGAGATTTACCGCCTCTTCACTAATACGGACATTTAATTCTTGAAGGCTTTTGATTTCTCGAGCCAAAGAAAACCGCTCCTTCGATTCCTTGTCATACGTCTCTTCGACACGCTTCTCGAACTGGCTTATTTTTTCTTGCAGAGGGCTGAGTACCGAACTTAAGTTTGCCTTACTGTTAGCCTCAAATTTCTTAGTTTTATCGTCAAATATTTCATTGGCAATATTTCTAAAGGCGACACTCAATTGGTCTTTGGAGTTTTCAAGAAGAACCAGCTTTTCGTCAAATTGCTTGCGCTCTAAACTAAGACTAGTTCTAAGCTTTGCATTTTCTTCACGGGTGTCTTGCACCGCAACAACTGCAACTTGCTTACTGGCAACCGCAGACTCAAGTTCAACTCGCAATTGACGAGAATCATTTTCCAAGCCTTCAATTTTCTCAAGCGCTCTGGCCTCTCGAATCTTGGTCTTATGAATTAAATTTTGTTGATAAAAAAACGCAGCTAAAAGAATAACAGAAGCGATGATCGCCGCTATCAAGGCAAACGAATCCATTTCAGCGAATCAAAAGACATAAAGGTCTGTTAACATTATTCATGGTTTAACTTAAATTCCCAATAATAGCCTGAAGTAACTCTAAAGCCTTTTCACTAACATTTTCAGAACTGTTTAAGACTTCAGTTGTTACTGTTATCACCGTGCCGGTATCTAATAATCTGATACTATAGTCTAAAGATTCTTGGGATTCTTCAGAACCGCCTCCGCGAAATATCCGACCAATAAACCCCGGTTCATCAACCTCTTCCCGAATGCCAGAAAAGCTAACATTGTAAAAGGACTGGTCTCGATTGCTGTCCGTAATATCAATATTGGCGTTTTCCAACGCTGTACGTACAACTACCCACGCCCGATTGTAATCAAGGCGCAGCTCAAGAACGGTTTCGCCGCTGCTAATTTCAACCATGTTCGCTTTTCTTTCGGACTGGATACTGCCGGCGAGCAAGCTTGAGGTGGAGGACTGGTAAACGTCATTTCTATCAGCCAGATACTGGGAGATAGAATCACCGACTTCTTTTTCAAGATCCAATGCGTTCGAAATTTCTGGCCAACTGATCACAATAGGAATGGGTTCGGTGCGTAGATTTTCGTAATGAGTTACATAAATTTCCGAATAACCTGAATGCAATCCTGGCTCTATAGAGATCCGATACTTATGTCGTTTTTCAAAATCATTATCTACTTCTACCCAAGACGTTTCCATGATTCCACTGCTTGGATTTTCATAATCTAAGAGTATTTGCAATCCGGACCAATAATCACGAATTAATGGCCACACTTGACTGGGGGTGGCATCAATTACAATCCAACGCTTGCTGCCGAGCGCTTGAATGATAACGCCTTCATTGCGGCGAGCTTCAATAGGCTTAGGCTGAGGAACATCTCTGAAAGGCGCCGTAACCAACGCCAATTGCTCAGGAATGACATAAAGCTGATCGATCGTGTAACTGTCCAACTCATCCGGAATTGTCATTGGAGGAAATATCAAGGCATCAGTATAGTCGCCGCCTCGGTTTCTCAATAAGCCGTTTTCTCCTGTCACATATCGACAACCTGCCAGTGACATCAGGACAGCTAGCAGCAGTGCTAGTTTTAAGGTAATTTTCATCTCTTTTTCTTCAATTTATCAGTTTTATCGTGCTTAAGTGGATAGTTGAATGCCTGCAGCAGCAAGCGCTTTGCATACTTGGAGTTGATATTGGCTATCAAGTTCCACAAGCGGCAGTCGAATTTTCGGACCGACCAATCCCATTTTATACAAAGCCCACTTCACTGGCACCGGATTTGCCTCAAGGAACAGATCCGCATGCAGCATCGCTAACTTGGCATCAATGGCCTCTGCGGCATGTTGATCGCCAGCTAGCGCAGCTGTGCACATCTGCGCCATAAGTGCCGGCGCCACATTTGCAGTAACCGATATGGTCCCGGCAGCGCCAGCCAAAATAAGCGATCGGCTAATTCCATCTTCCCCGCTGTATACAGAAATCCTGTCCTTGCATGTTTGGATTAACTCCAAGCCTCTGGGAATATCTCCGGTTGCGTCCTTTATGGCGACAATATTATCTAAATCCGCTAATCGATCAACAGTGTTCAGACTTAAATCACAGGCAGTACGGCCCGGAACATTGTAGAGAATCTGCGGGATTTCGACAGCTTCAGCTATTTTTTTGAAATGCTGGTATAGGCCCTCTTGCGAGGGCCTGTTGTAGTAAGGCGTCACCAGCAAGCATGCTTGCGCACCATGGTTTTTCGCCGACTGGGTGAAATACAATGCTTCATCGGTGTTGTTAGAACCGGTTCCTGCAATTATAGGTATGCGGCCATTGGCATATTCAACACTGTGGGCTACTAAAGAGCAGTGCTCTTCAGAGCTCAATGTGGCTGACTCGCCGGTGGTCCCAACTACAACAATGCCATGGGTGCCAGACTCTATATGCCACTCTATTAGTTTGTCTAACGCGGGCAGATCAATAGATCCATCGGCGGACATGGGGGTTACGATGGCAACTAAGCTGCCGCTAGGAATGCTCACTTATTTATATTATCCACAGACATTAAAACAGAAAATTTTACCACAGCAGTTAATGAACACCTATGGGCGGTATATGAATAAGGCATTAGGCCTCAGCGGTAGATTTAGCATTCACTCGACCAGGCCACGCATTAATAATGGCCTTAACAAATGTTGCCAAAGGAATAGCAAAGAAAACACCCGCCAAACCCCAGATCCCACCAAAAATCAGAACAGCGGCGATAATCGCGACAGGATGCAAGTTAACGGCTTCCGAAAATATAACCGGCACGAGCACATTCCCATCAATGATTTGAATTATCAAATAGGCGATAAGAACAGTGTAAAACTCACCACCTACCCCCCACTGCACAAACGCGACTGCCGCGACTGGAGCGGTCACCACTGTTGCCCCGATGTAAGGAACAATAACAGAAAGGCCAATTAATACGGCCAAGAGCAGCGCATAATTTAGCCCTAATATGACAAAGGTCAGGTAGGACGCACTGCCTACGATAATTATTTCCACGACCTTACCACGGATATAATTGGAAATTTGCTGGTCCATTTCCTGCCAAATGGCGTTCATCAACGGACGATTTCTAGGCAAAAAATTACCCGCCCAGGTGATCAGTAGCCGACTATCTTTCATTACAAAAAACACTAATATGGGCACCAGAACCAGAAAAATTACCCAGCCAAACACACTGGGAAGACTCGCCAATGAGAACTCTAGAATAGTCTGGCCATAGTTGCCCAATTCATTGCCGAAGCCTTGGATAAGCTGTTCCACTTGCTGTGCTGAAAACAAATTAGGATAGTTTTCAGGCAATAACATCAAAAATGACTGCCACTGACTAAGCAAATTGGGAAGCTCGTTTAACAATCGTCGCAGCTGATTCCAGACCTGTGGCAAAACGAAGACCAGCAAAAGAATGAAAATCCCGATAAATACGGCATAAACCGTGCCAAATGCGACCCGCTGAGAGGCCCCCTTGCGCAACAGCAGGTTAACGAGGCCCTGCATAAGGTAAGCAATAATTATCGCCGAGATCAACGGCGCTAATACATTACCCAACATTAGCAACATAAGAAGCCCAGCTACTAGCAAGACGATGAGAATGATGGATTCTTCGTCGTGGAAATAGCGGTTTAAGAAATCATCCAATAATTTCTTCATTTGGGCTGCCTAAGTTGCTTCTTAACCTTTTTTGATCCAGTAAAAATATTCTGACTCATTTTTTTTAAATTCGAGTATTTCATTATCACTATGTTGGGCAAACATCTGAAAATCCTTTTCGGAGGCAGGGTCTGTCGCAACCACTTTGAGTATCTGGTCTGCTACCATGCCATTTAGAGCCAATTTGGTTTTAAGCAAGGGCATCGGGCATTGCAATCCGGACAAGTCTATTTCTATATCGGCAGTTAATATCATCTGACTATGGTAGCAAGCAAAGCATGTCCTTGCCTATGATCCGACCAACCCCCTAAAAACGTTATGATAAAAACTATAAAGAACAAAATTATGCTAATCTCGGGTCTAGTGACTACGGTTTAGTAACCAAGGGTTTAGCAATGAATTATCGCTGGTCGATCACTAAAGCATTTTGCGCTGGATTATGTGGCGCAAGCATCTTTTTATCAAGCCTTGCTGTGCCCCAGAATGCGCTGCCTAGCCTAGGCGACCGCATTTCTGGCACTGTCTCATTAGGCCAAGAATACGCTATGGGACAGCAGTTTCTGAGTCAAATTCGGCGCAGCGCCCCAACTATCCCGGACGCCCTTCTAAACACTTATTTAGAATCCCTCACTTATAAGTTAGCCTCCCGCAGCGAACTTCAAGATCACCGACTCTCATTTGTCATTATCGACAGTCAAGATCTCAATGCTTTTGCTGCTCCCGGCGGCATCATAGGGGTTAACACAGGCTTATTTCTTAATGCCCAAACTGAAGCTGAGTTTGCCTCTGTTATGGCCCATGAGATAGCCCATGTTAGCCAGCGCCATTTTGCTCGCGGGGTCGACGATGCCCAAGCTGGCCGTGTCAACCAACTCGCCTCGCTTTTAGCAAGCGTTCTTGTGATGGCGACGTCCGATGCTGGACATGGAATCGCCGCAGTAACCGCTACCCGGGGCTTAGCCCGGGATGCTCAGCTTAGGTTTAGTCGCAGTAATGAAGCGGAAGCTGACCGAATTGGACAGAACACCATGTTCAACGCGGGCTTTGATCCAGATTCAATGGCCTCGTTGTTTGAACGCCTGATTGCAATCAATCGTTTCGGTCGCCGGCCACCTGAGTTTCTTTTGTCGCACCCGGTGACCGAGTCTCGTATAGCTGATGCTAGAGGCCGATCCGGACGCTATCCCTCTCGGGAATACAGCGACAATCTTGAGTACCAGATTATGCGAGCCCGGGTAATAACCCATTACGCGCCAAACAAAGCCGATGTCGTCACTCAATATCGAAGCTTGTTAGAAAATAGCTCCAGTGAATTTACGATCGAATCGAACACGTATGGCTTGGCCCTAGCTTATTGGGAAAACAAGCAATACCGCTTGGCAACCCAAACCCTTGCTCCACTTCTTGAGAAGGACCCTAATCGCATTAGCTACGCGGTCACTCAAGCTGAAATTTTCACGAGCCAAAATGAAGCAGGCCGAACCATTGAATTTTTAGGCCGCCACTTGGCAATAAACCCGAACAACCATCCTCTTACTATGGCCTTCTATGATGCTTTAAGTAAAAGCAGGAAGTACAGCGAGGCCGCGAGAGTGCTGGAGGATCACACTAAGTATCGAGAATCAGATCATTCTCTGTGGTATCAACTTGCAGAGGCTTGGGGACAGGCTGGCAATGTAAGCAAAGTACATCAATCGAGAGCGGAGTATTTTATGCTGCTGTCGGATTACGGAAAAGCCAGAGAACAACTGGGATTTGCGTTAAGAATTGAGACCGACAACGGGGATTCACCTGCCGAAGAGGCGCGCCTCAGACAAAAGATCCGAAACCTCGAGCAATTAGTCCGAAGTCTTCAGGGTTGATCAGGCTTTACCCTTCACTTGTAACCGATTAGTCACTGCAAAATCTAGCATTCTCTGCAGTGGAATCATGGCCTGCGTAATCAAATGCGGCTCGACTTCGATCACATTTGATACATCACGAAGAGAATTTCGAAGCGTAGTCAAAGAATTCATTCCCATCCACGGACATTGAGCGCAGCTGCGACAGGTAGCATCATTACCTGCGGTAGGCGCCACAATAAATTCCTTGTCTGGTGCAACCTGCTTTAACTTGTGAAAAATGCCTTGATCAGTAGCTACAATAAATTGCTCATTGGGCAGCGTCTTGGCGGCATTAATGATTTGAGTAGTACTGCCTACCACATCTGCTATCTCCAATACTGCGCTTGGAGATTCAGGATGAGCAAGAATGGCCGCATTCGGATAAATCGCCTTCATGTCCAGCAATCCTCTGGCCTTGAACTCCTCATGAACAATACAGGCGGCGTCCCAGAGCAACACGTCAGCTCCAGTGGATTTTTGTATGTAGGCGCCAAGATGTTTATCAGGCGCCCAAATAATCTGCTCACCGGCCTGTGAAAGGTGCTCAGCGACTTCTAAGGCAATGCTCGAAGTCACAACCCAATCGGCGCGGGCCTTCACTGCCGCCGACGTATTTGCATACACCACTACCTTGCGGTTTGGGTGCTCATCGCAAAACTTCGAAAACTCTTCTATCGGACAGGCAATGTCCAAGGAGCAAGTCGCTTTTAACGTAGGCATTAGGACAGTTTTGTCTGGGCTGAGAATCTTGGCGGTTTCACCCATAAAGCGAACCCCCGCCACTACCAAAATATCGGCATTGCAATCACGGCCGAATCTAGCCATTTCAAGACTATCTCCGACAAAGCCGTTGCTAGCCTCTGCCAAATCTTGAAGTGATGAGTCGGTGTAATAATGAGCTACGATTTTTGCACGCTTTGAACTTAACAGATCACCAATTTCTTCCAGCACAAGCGACGTCTCCGCCGCAGTTAGTACTGGGGGTCTGGTGGCATTATCTAAATACGAACGAACAATTGCCGTGTCTGCGGTCAGTTTGATCTGCTGGCTGGAAGTTAAGGTAGTACTCATAACAAAGTGAGGGTGCTTATAACGAAGAGGTGAACTAAATAAAGAACAAATTAATGACTTCAATCATCGTGGGTTCTGATGCAGATTTGCATCAGTAAAAATAATGGTGGGCCGTGTGCGACTTGAACGCACGACCAATTGGTTAAAAGCCAACTGCTCTACCGACTGAGCTAACGGCCCACGAGGGGCGGTATAGTACTAGCAAATAAAAAAAACTCAAGTAGTGATGCGACTTTTTTTCAATCATTTTACTGGTAACGAGTTGGATCAACGATATTAGCGTCCGCAAAACCCTTTTTACGCAGCCTACAGCTATCACAAACACCACAGGCCTGGCCAAACTCATCAGCTTGATAGCAGGACACAGTTAGGCCGTAGTCGACCTTAAATTGCTCACCTGTCTTGATGATCTCAGCTTTACTGAGATTTATTAGCGGTGTTTCCAGCGATATTTGACGCCCTTCTACCCCAACCTTAGTGGCAAGATTGATGAGTTTCTGAAATGCCTCTATATATTCTGGGCGACAATCTGGGTAGCCAGAATAATCAAGAGCATTCACACCTATGAATATAGCATCGGCATCTACAACTTCGGCCCAAGCCAACGCATAGGAAAGAAAAATAGTATTGCGAGCCGGGACATAAGTCACAGGAATTCCCTCGCTTTCAATCTCGGGCACATCGATGTTTGCGTCAGTCAAAGCTGAACCACCAAATTCCCCCATCTTAAGTTCTATCACTTTATGTTCTATCACCTTATGACCCTTGACCGGGCTAGCACTCACAACGCGCCTAGCGGCGTCTAACTCGCTTACCGAACGCTGCCCATAGTCGAAGCTCAAAGCGTAGCTGGAATACCCCTTGTCAGCGGCTATCGCTAAACAAGTTGCCGAGTCCAACCCACCTGATACTAATACAATTGCTTTTTTCATATCGCGACCCTAAACCACATATCACCGACCTTGTTCGGTTCCCCAAAGGTATTTATGAAGTTGAATTTGCACTCTCACCTTAAGAGAGTCGGCCAAAACCCACTCCGCCAATAGCGCTGGTTTTAACTGTTCATGAGACGGTGAAAAAAGTATATCACCCACTCTAGACTGGAGATCGAGTTCGTCAACCTTAGCCTTTGACCACAGATAGTCTTTGCTGTCACAAATTACGAATTTAACTTGATCCTTCTCTCTAAGGAGCGGAATATTTTCCATTCGGTTGCGGCTACTTTCATTCGACCCTGGGGTCTTTAAATCAAGAACTACTGACACCCTTGAATCTACATCAACGATTGGCATCGCCCCACTTGTTTCGAGTGACACCTGATACTTTCTATCTGAAAGAGCCTTAAGCAATGGAATACAATTCGGCTGAGCCAAAGGCTCACCGCCGGTAACAGTAACGTAACTTGCCTTGTATTGGGCAACTTGTTCAAGTATGTGCTGAATGCTCTGCAAGGCCCCTCCCTCGAAGGCGTAATCGGTATCGCAATACTGACAGCGCAGAGGACAACCTGTTAAGCGTATAAAAACCGTGGGCAAGCCCATGGTCCGCGATTCGCCCTGCAAAGAGTGGAATATCTCTGTTATGCGTAAAGTTTCATTCATAAAAAATCAACCAATGACTCAATAAGTGAGACGCAGTGTAATTGCCTTGATAAAAGCGTGGCCCTGATAGGAGTGTGGTCTTGATGGAGGCTTAATCCAGGGAAAGTAATCGCGTATCGGCTAGATTAGCAACACCGGTATTTGGGAAGCGTCTTTTGATATCATTGAGAAGAGCCTTGGCTTGAGAAATATTACCCAACCCCTGATAAGCAAGCCCCAATCCATACATCGCGTCGGCTAACTTCGCCGAGTCGGTGTATTCGTTCACTATGATTTCATAAGAATCACGCGCCTCTTCAAATCGAGACAGATAAAGATAAGCTTGGCCTTTCCAGTAATAGGCGTTTGTTATAAAACGGCCCTCAGGATAGACACTTAGATACTGATCAAATTCGGCGATCGATAGTTCAAAATTGCTATTGATGACTGAATCATAGGCCATTTGATAGAGTTGCTGCTCGCTCAGTACTGCTGATTGTAAAGTTCCTCGACCTAGCGTCCTGCCAGTATTGCGAACAGGTGCCGTCGCATTACTGCCAGAGCGTGGAGGAACTGTGCTCGGGCCGGCTGAATTAGAACCTCCCGTGTTAGTGTTTATCGTTGGCCTCGAGAAATCGGTTGTTGACGCCGTAGATAACGGCTCAGAGCTTTGCGGTTGTGCCGAAACCGGATTGCTATCTGCTGGCGTCGCGGACTCTAAGCTGCTAAGCCGTTGATCGACGTTAGTGTATCGACTCAAAGAATCTCGCTGCAGTTTTCTAATTTCGAAACCTTGCTCTTCTAGAAGACCACGCATTGCCCTGACCTCTGTCCTGAGTTCCAGATTCTGATCAAGCAATAAAGACAAGGCATCACTATTTTGAGCCTCAGCAGGGCCGCTTTGAGTCTGTCCCGGCGTAAAAGGCCGAGACTCAACCACAGAACTCACCCCTTGAGAAGCCGCCCCATGGGCGAAAACAACCAAGATACTGGCGAGTTGTAATCTGACTACTGCGAGCAAAGTTTTTTTCATCATTTATCGGACAACAACTTCTACTCTGCGATTACGGCCGTATGCTTGGTCAGTTTGACCGTTAGCAGATGGACGTTCTTCACCGTAGCTGACAACTTCGATCTGCGATCGAGACGCGCCATTCACAATTAAGTAATTTAATATGCTGTTAGCACGACGCTCGCCAAGCGCAAGGTTGTACTCACGCGTACCGCGCTCATCTGCATGGCCTTCTAAACGAATTCGCATGCCTGAATTAGCGGCTAAGTTGCGAGCGTGATAAGTCAGTGTTTCACGGTCAGCTGCTTTAAATTCAGCGATATCGAAGTCAAAATAGAAAACTGTTTGGCGAAGCGCATTTTCTTGTCTAATCTCTTCCTGAGTCAGCTCATCCCGGTCACCGCCTGAAGAAGTATTAGCGCCGCGACTATTGCCGGCGCTCTCCTGTCCCGCAGATTCAGCAGCATCCGCTTCATCCGTACCGCTGGTTGAACCACACGCCGCTAAAACGAAAAGCGAAATGACCATTAAGCTAACTTTATAAATCTGATTTCGTTGCTTGCTCACTCGTTAAATCCTCCAAAGACCATGCATCTAAATTAAAGTACTGTGATTTAATTGTTTTTCACTACTAAAAACTGTTTGGGATGTTCCGTTTCCTAGAGCCTAGTTCAAAAATGGAGACCATGACGGCTCACGCACGTCACCCGTTGTAGATGGTAAACGGAACTTCACCCGACCGTCAATGGATACGGCGTCTAGGACCCCCCTACCATCGAATTTAGTGCCATACATAATCATGCTTCCATTTGGTGCCAAACTGGGTGATTCATCCAACGATGTACTGGTTAGGGTAATTACCCGCAGAGTCTCTATATTGAGAATCGCGATCTGGTAGGTTGGGTCTTGTCTAGTTTCTCGCCGCACATGAACCAAATTTGCCCCATCAGGCAAAAAAGCTGCTTTAGCGCATTGAAAACAGTCATAGGTTAATCGCTCAACGGCGTAAGAGTTGGCCCCTATCTCCATTTGATAAATTTGAGGCTGGCCAGTTCTGTCTGACATAAACACCAAAGAGCGGCCATCAGGTGTCCAGCTGGGCTCAGTATCAATTGCCGGGTGCTCGGTCACCCTAATCAACTCGTTACTGTTTAAATCTTGAACGTAAATGTCCGGGCTACCATCTTTAGATAGCACCATCGCCAACTTAGACCCATCTGGCGACCAAACCGGCGAACTGTTGATGTTGGGATAGTTAGTGATCTGACGGCGCTGACCTGTCGCTATATTTTGAATGTAAATTCTTGGCAGGTCTGTTTCAAAAGAAACATAGGCTATATCTTGCCCGTTCGGAGACCAACTCGGCGACATTATTGGCTCTTCTGATTCGAGCAAAATCTGTGACCGCCGCCCATCATAGTCAGCTTTCTCTAGGCGAAAATTCGTCAACTCCGGCGAAATATAGTCAGAAACGATATAGAGAATCTCGGTCGTAAAAGCTCCCCGAATACCGGTAACCTGCTCAAACACGACATTGCTTATTTCATGTGCAATGTCACGCAGCTGTGTGACATTGCCGGTTAACACTTCGCCCGCCAATTTAATTTCGCGATTAACATCGAAAAACTCGTACTGCACTTGAACCAATGAGCTGCCAGGAGACCTGCTAATCTTACCAACTAACAAGTAATCTTGTGCCAGCACTCGCCAGTCACGGTAGAAAACCTCATTTTCTTCATCAGGCAAGCCCAGCATATTGTCCGACCCTAACGCGCGAAACTCTCCCACTTGCTCTAAATCATTAGTGACTATTTCACTAATATCTTCACTTAACACACCAGAGCCGTCCCAAGAGAAAGGCACTATAGCCACTGGAATTGGGTTATCTACACCCTGCGTAATAATGATATTTAGAGCGGCATAGCTGCTAAGGTGTGGCAGCAATACCAGCAAGGTAAATATTAATCTAAAGTGTTTCAATTCAATAAATCCTCTGGCTGAAAAGTTAACGAGAACGACCGGAAATAATCATTAAATATTCTGATTGGTAAGCTTTGCAGCTCCGCAAACGGAGCTGCCCTGAATACTGCCGTTTCGGCAGCTCGATCAAATGCCGGATCGGTGCTTGACTGAGTAATAGTGACATCCGTCACCTCCCCAGTAGGCAACATCGAAATTTGTAAGATAGTACGCATGCCATTCCTAGCGCTTGGCGGTCTCGACCAATTCTCTTGAACCACCTGTTGGATGAGCCCCGTCGCACTTTGAATTAACTCGTATTCAGTTCTGGCAGCGTTTTCAGCAGCGGCACTGGCTTGCTCTGATTCACGAGCACGTTGCTCGGACCTTTCAAGCGCCTCTTGCTGACGCTGCCTGTCTGCCTGCTCAGCCTCTCTTTGTTCCTGCTGTTCTTGCTCACGTTCTCGGCGCTGCTGCTCTAGTAAGAGGCGCTCTACTTCTTCTCTATCTCGTAATACCGCCTGTTGCCTTGCAAGCTCTTGAGCATCAGCTTCTGCCTTAGCGGCCTCTTGTTCTTGTCTGCGCTGTTGAGCAGCCGCGTTAGCTTTTGTGCGGTCGCGTGCGTCATCTTGTTGGCGCTCAACACGCTGCTGCTCAATTCGCTCTAAGCGGCGACGTTCGATATTTTTCTGGTTAGTAACTTGTGGGTTCTCATCGATGAAAAGCGACTTAATAACCGTCGGTTGAATAAAGTCGATAGTCTCCACTTTACTGTCGGCCTGCAGGTACAGTAAAGATACAAGTACAGTGATGTGCAGGCCAACGGCAACTACAACCGAAAGCGGATAGCCGTTATAAATAATTATATTGTTGATAGCACTGCTCATACATCAATTTACCGCTACAAAACTGCAAATCCTCATAAACTACTGATGGGTTCGGTTATAAAATTCGGGTTATCTACCCCAGCCTGCTGCAGAGTTGTTATTAGGGTAATCATTGTTCCCCAATCAGCCTCCCTATCGCCTTCAATTAAAACCTGAATATCAGGATTAGCACCCACCACTCGCCTAACTTGATCCCCGAGTACAGACAATTCTAGGCTTTGAGCCTCTTCACCGGTTGCGCCAATGCTGAGGAAGAAGCTGCCATCCGCCTTTATGGACACCACCAACGTCTCAAGGTTCTCATCGATATCCACCGGCTCATTATTTGCCTGGGGCAGATCAACTTCGATACCTTGGTTTAGCATTGGTGCTGTCACCATGAAAACGATAAGAAGCACCAACATAACGTCTATGTACGGAACTACATTAATGTCTGCCATGGGCTTACGTTTTTTGCGAACTAGAATTTCCATTTAAGCCTTCTGAAATTTAGTTACTGTGAATCTGGCGATGCAGGATGCTTGAGAACTCATCCGAAAAAGTTATATAGCTGCTGGTTATATTATCCACGTCAGAGGTATAGCGATTAAATGCGACCACCGCGGGTATTGCAGCGAACAGGCCTAAACCAGTCGCGATTAATGCCTCTGCAATATTTGGCGCAACAACTTGAAGCGTGGCTTGGGCCTGGTTCGCCAGCCCAATAAATGCGTTCATGATACCAATCACCGTGCCCAAAAGGCCTATATAAGGACTCACAGACCCAACCGTTGCTAAGAACGAAAGGTGCTTTTCGAGCTTTTCTTCCTCCCGGGAATAAGCAACCCTCATCGCACGCTGAGCGCCTTCCATTATGGCTTCTTTATCCACAGTCGATTGCTGCCGCAGACGCATGAATTCTTTAAATCCAGCGCGAAAGATGTTCTCCATTCCAACAAGAGGAATATCTTCTTTTTGCATTTGGCTGCCTTCTTTATAAAGCTGGCTCAAATCTATCCCAGACCAAAACCGCCTCTCGAAAGCGGTCACACCTTTAAGCGAGGCGGACAAGACCAGCCAGCGCTGCACAATCATTACCCAAGAAACAATAGAAAGCAGCAGTAAAATCAACATTACCAGCTGTACTTCTATACTAGCCCCCAGAATTAGTTGAAGAGGACTCAGCTCATTCAAAATTTTTCTCCAATTTGGTTTAAAACATTACCGACAAAATACTTAGCTATGACTGCAATAAGCCGCAGGAAATCCTCCGCATAAGAAGTTTAATTCGGCCAATTCCTAAAATAGTTTTGTGAAAACCTATTAAAGAGCCTAAATATAACTCTGCAAGGATCAATGGGGGCCATTATCAGGTTAATTGTGGCCACAATATGGCTTCGCATCACTAGGTGACTTTAGCTCAATGTTGCCGTCAAAGATGGGGCCTAAAGCTGCCAACACAATGGCATAGCTTAAAACTGTTAAACCGCTTACTCAGCATTTTGTGAGAATAGCTCAGCAACCGCTTTTGATGGCTTAATACCGAAATGGCGATAGCCAAATTGCGTCACAACCCTGCCCCGCGGCGTACGCATAATAAAACCTTGTTGTATGAGGTAAGGCTCCAACACATCTTCAATGGTATCGCGCTCCTCGCTGATCGCGGCCGCAAGACTATCGATACCAACAGGACCACCATCAAATTTCTCGATCATTGTCATCAATAGCCTGCGGTCCATATGATCGAAGCCATTTTTATCGATACTCAACATGTCCAATGCTCGGCTTGCAGTATCCAAATTGACCGCCCCATCAGCCTTCACCTCTGAATAATCCCTAACCCGCCGCAGTAATCGATTGGCTATTCGAGGCGTCCCGCGAGAGCGCTTGGCAATTTCAATAGCTCCCTCATCGTTCATAGGGGTTCCCAGAATTGATGCCGAACGACGCACGATGCTTGCCAACTCCTCTACGGAGTAAAACTCTAGGCGTTGAATAATACCAAAACGATCTCTCAAAGGTGACGTCAACAAACCTGCTCTTGTGGTAGCGCCCACTAGGGTGAAGGGCGGCAAATCCAACTTGATCGAGCGTGCCGCGGGCCCTTCACCAATCATCAAATCCAATTGAAAATCTTCCATTGCGGGATACAAGATCTCCTCAATAGCTGGACTCATACGGTGTATTTCATCAATAAACAGGACATCACCAGACTCAAGATTGGTCAACATCGCTGCCAAATCACCGGCTTTTTCTAAAACAGGACCCGACGTCGTTTTTATTGAGACATTTAACTCGTTGGCTATAATATTGGCCAGCGTGGTTTTACCCAACCCAGGGGGGCCAAACACCAAAGTATGATCGAGGGGTTCGTTACGGTTTCGAGCAGCACAAATGAAAATTTCCATCTGCTCTTTCACGACACTTTGACCCACATAGTCTTTTAGACTTAGCGGTCGGATAGCGCGATCCAGAGAATCTTCAATGGGCACTGCTGTAGCTGAAATAAGTCTATCATCGTCCATTGCTAAGCCATGCTCTTAAGTGCGAGGCGGATAAGCGCTTCACTATCTTCAATTTCTGGGTGCTCTTTCATGACGACTGCAATTGAACGCGCCGCCTGAGGAGGTTTGTAGCCCAAGCTTATTAGGGCTGTCTCAGCATCTCTGCTAACAGAGGACGTTAATGTTCTGTTGCTGGAGACATCTTGGCTAGTGTCACCCCACTCATCGAGCCGATCCCGCATTTCGATAACCAGCCTTTCTGCGGTTTTTTTACCAATACCAGGCATCTTAATCATTGCATTCACGTCATTGTCACGAATTGTTCGTACGAACTCATCTGCAGCCATGCCAGATAGAATTCCTAATGCCATTTTGGGGCCAACACCGTTGACTTTAATAAGGGAGCGGAACATGGCTTTAGATTTCAAATCATGAAATCCATACAGCAACTGAGCGTCTTCGCGGACAACAAAGTGTGTATGCAATAGCACCTCACGGCCCAGCTCTGGCAATTCATAAAGAGTGCTCATCGGAACTTGCACTTCGTAGCCAACACCACCAACCTCAAGCAAAACTTCCGGAGGGGTTTTGGAAAGCAATTTACCTCGCAACTGTCCTATCAATTTTATTCCTTCAGTGTGTGCTTCTTGTTTAGCTGGTAATGATGGTTACGTTTTGATGCATCCGCGCTATACGTTTTGATGCATCCGGACTAATTGCCGAACATTAGGACTGCGTTAATAAATGCTGCATACACATACCCCAGCTAACCGCGCAGTCGTTTGCGACTAAATGATTTTGCACCCGCTAGGCGAATCAAACTAGCCGATGTGTTGGCATGGCATATGGCTACGGCAAGCGCATCTGCTGCGTCTTCGGCAATTTTGTCATTTATCCGCAATAGCGCCCTCACCATATGTTGAACCTGAGTTTTATCAGCCGCACCTGACCCGGCAACGGCCTGCTTCACTTTTCTAGCAGAGTACTCATCCACAGGTAAGTCATGAGACAAACATGCCACCATGGCGCTGCCTCTGGCCTGCCCTAATTTCAATGCCGACTGGGCATTTTTGCCCATGAAAACTTCCTCGACAGCGGCCTGCTGCGGCGAAAATTCTTCGATCACCTCACAGACCCCAAAGAAGATAATTTTAAGTCGATCCGGCAGCAACTTAGTTTCAGTTTTTATACAGCCACAGGCAACAAACTCAAATTTGTTGCCTACAACATTAATGAGGCCGTACCCAGTAACTCTAGATCCTGGGTCAATGCCCAGAATAATAGCCATATTGGTTTTTCCTGGTTTTGCGCCCTTGGCTCATCTTAAAACGGCTGTAAAAGGCGATAAACGGGCGGACGAATAGATTACAGCTGGCTCGCTATCTCATCGGAAATCTTAGCATTCGAATAGACGTTTTGGACATCATCCAAATCCTCCATGTGTTCGATCAGTTTAAGCAGCGTTTCTGCTCCATCTAAATCTAATTCTGCATCAGTGGAAGCGAGCATCGTCATCTCAGCCGAGCTTGGTTCAACCTCAATAGTTTTAAAGGCGTCCTGAACCGCCCAAAAGGTTTCCAAAGTGGTCATCACATCAATGCTGGAATCTTCATTGGTGACAACATCACGGGCTCCAGAATCGAGCCCTATTTCCATAACACGTTCTTCATCACTGCCGGCGGGAAAGCTGACAATGCCTGTTTTCTCGAATAAATAGGCAACTGATCCGCTGGTGCCTAAGCTACCACCGTGTTTACTAAACGCATGCCTAACTTCGGCTACTGTTCTATTCTTGTTATCGGTCAAAGTTTCAACAAGTACAGCCACCCCGCCTGGGCCGTAGCCTTCATAAACAAGTTCTTCTAAGTTTTCATTCTCGGAAGTACCAGCTCCCCTAGCGACCGCGCGATCAATGGTGTCGCGCGTCATATTGGCGCCTAGTGCCTTATCTACTACCGCTCTAAGACGGGGATTGTCGTCAGGGTTTCCCCCGCCGGTTTTGGCAGCCACGGTTATTTCACGAATTATTTTCGTAAAAACTTTGCCGCGCTTAGCGTCTTGGCCCGCTTTACGGTGTTTGATATTGGCCCATTTACTGTGACCGGCCATAACAGACTCCTTATGTTTTTAACTCATTGGGCCTAGACTTTACTTTTTTCTTGTTCTCGCAAGCGAATATTAAGCTCTTTTAGCTGCTTCGCTGAAACGGTTCCCGGGGCATTAGTTAATGGACAAGCGGCGGACTGTGTCTTAGGAAACGCGATAACATCCCGTATTGAAGACGCGCCAGTCATCAGCATAATCAATCTATCCAAGCCAAACGCGATTCCTCCATGAGGAGGACAACCGTAGGACAGCGCATCTAACAAGAAGCCAAACTTCTCGGTAGCTTCTTCTTCCCCTATACCCAAAACTTTAAACACTGATTGCTGCATATCAGGTTTATTAATACGAATGGAACCACCACCTAACTCAGTGCCATTAAGAACCATATCGTAGGCTCTAGAAAGTGCCTGCTTAGGATTAGCCTGCAGCTCATCGGCGTCACATGCTGGCGCTGTGAATGGATGATGCAAGGAAGTTAAGCCTCCATCATTTGTAGTTTCAAACATTGGGAAGTCTATCACCCACAGTGGAGCCCAGCCTTCACGTACCTGACCTAAGTCCCCAGCGACTTTCACCCGCAGAGCACCAATTGCCTCGTTAACCACTTTCTCTTTATCTGCGCCGAAGAAAATAATATCACCTGTTTGCGCGCCCAGCTTGGCCATCAAAGCCAACACCGTCGCCTCAGGCATAAACTTAATAATTGGAGACTGAAGACCTTCGACACCTGCAGAAATGTCATTGACCTTAATCCATGCCAAACCTTTGGCGCCGTAGATTCCGACGAAGTCAGTATAAGAGTCGATAACTTTACGGCTGATTCCCGCACCTTCAGGAACTCTCAATGCAACAACCCTACTTTCCGGGTCTTTAGCCGGGCCGCTAAACACCTTAAAATCAACGTCGCTCATTAGGTCAGCGATATCGACGAGTTCAAGATCTATACGCAAATCCGGTTTGTCCGAGCCGTATCGACGCATCGCTTCGGCAAAGGTAATGCGCGGAAATCCGCCTAGATCAACGTCCATATGGCTCTTAAACACATGGTGTATTAGCGCTTCCATCATAGACATGATTTGCTCTTCATCCATGAAAGATGTTTCTACATCTATCTGAGTGAACTCAGGCTGTCGGTCGGCACGCAAGTCTTCGTCCCTGAAACATTTCGCTATTTGATAATACCTATCCATTCCTGCCGCCATAAGAATTTGCTTAAAAAGCTGAGGAGACTGAGGTAAGGCAAAAAAGCGATTAGGGTGTGTTCTACTAGGCACTAAGTAGTCTCTCGCACCTTCAGGTGTAGCTTTGGTAAGTAACGGAGTTTCAATATCCAAAAATCCATTTTCATCCAAAAAATTTCTAACAGTGTTGGTGACTTTTGAACGAAAACGTAACCGCTCAGCCATTTCCGGACGGCGTAAATCGATATAGCGGTAGTGAAGCCTTACTTCTTCGCCGACTTCCACATGCTCATCCAACTGAATCGGCGGTGTATTAGATGCGTTAAGAATAACCAAACCCTTTCCTAGCACTTCAATTTGGCCGGTTACCATATCGGCATTGCCAGTGCCCTGCGGGCGAAGTCTGACCCTACCCTTAACCTGAACTACATATTCACTTCTTACACTTTCAGCGAGCGCGAAACTCTCAACTGTATCCGGATCGAAAACAACCTGAGTCAAACCCTCTCGATCTCTCACATCCAAGAATATCACACCGCCGTGATCACGACGTCGGTGAACCCAGCCACACAGTGACACCTCTTGATCTACATGAGACTCGTTCAATTCACCACAATAATGGCTGCGCATAATTTCGACCCTTTCCTTATTCGTTAGTAAAGCCCGTATTGGCCTTTTTTGTCGACCTCAGCTCAATTTGAGCCTGGCTTTGACGGTGTAGTTTTGGTTTCTGCTTTGGGCTTGGCTTTAATGGTATCTGACTTTGCTGCAGAATCTTTACCAGATTTACTGCTGCTGGCTGATTTGTCACCGGAATCTGACTCAGCAAGCTGCTTTTTATTTCCGGTTTTAAAATCAGTCTCATACCACCCCCCACCTTTAAGGCGAAAGCTGGCCGCAGAAACCAGTTTCTTTAGTGCTGGCTTCTGGCACTCGGGGCAATCCACACGCGGTGCATCACTCATTTTTTGCAATGCTTCTAACGTAGCATCGCAATTAGTACATTGATATTCGTAAATCGGCATAGGCTGACTGATAAACTCCAAAGTAAAGGCTAAAACAAGAACAAATTAAGATTAGGCTAAAGGTCTAAAATACATCTAAATTCATATTTCACATCTATGCTTCTATCCATAGCCCTATATCACCGAGATAAGTCACTGGATTTAACACGGGAACTAGTCACGAAGTAAGGCTTCCGCCCGAAATCGCAGTTCGAGAATGCAATTTAAGGTCATCCTTCAAGCTCATAATTCCTGATAACAGCTCACAGCAGGTCTCTGCTGCAACCCAAAAAGCCCGCTATTATACCTTAAATGGATTTTTACTCGCACCCCTTAACACATAATGATTTAAACAGATTTCCGTTTAATCTATTTCATCCAGCCCACAATGAGAGACATACTAGAGAGGTATTACGGATGTAGCAGGGATATAAATATGGCCTTTAAGCGAGCATAAATCCACAAACTGAAAAAAAAATAACAACCTAGCCAGCTTATTTTTGTCTATACGACTGGATTCAACAAACTCTTTCTCTCTTTGCACCCAAAGCTGACGACCAAAGTCAAAAAGATAATTTTAAAAAAAACATTTCCCTGCCATCAACTTTCTCTGGCCACGTTACAGTCGCACCCACTTTTCAAGTTGACTAAATAGCCTAATCAGAGGACGAGAAATGCCACACCATAAAGCATAAATAGACTGATTTTTGCGAGACAAAACCAAAAAATACTTTCTTCACTATAGTACTTGATAGGTCATGTTTAATGCTTTATAAATACAATCCTTAAAAGAGCGTGAAAAATTATAAAAATAATCGTTTCTTTCCTGACACTCAAATTTGCGTTTGCGCTGTCAAAGAAACCGTCTAACTATAACTTAAATACAATAAAGAGATTCCGCATGGCTGTTAAGAAACCAACTCGCAAAGTTGTAGTAACAAAAGCTGCACCTGTTGCTGCACGTAAAACTCCTGCGATTCAGAAGAAGTACACGAAAACTGAGATTCTAAATGAGATCGCAGAGAACACCTCTATAAGCAAGAAAGAGGTATCCGCAGTTCTCGATGAACTTGGCATTATAATACAGCGCCATATTAAAAAGCGTGCTGTTGGCGAATTCACTCTACCTGGCTTGTTGAAAATTAAATCAGTCGTTAGACCTGCTCGCCCTGCTCGCAAGAATGTCCCAAATCCATTTAAGCCCGGTGAACTTATGGATATTCCTCGCAAGCCAGCTACAACTCGAGTAAAGGTATTACCTTTGAAGAAGCTTAAAGAATTCGCGCTCTAAGTCGCGTTCTGAGTCACACCCTGATTCGCTCCCTAAATTAGGTGACACAAAGTTAAGTTTGACGAAAGGCAGCCCTAGGCTGCCTTTCTTTTATGGGACAAGATAATGCGAGCCAGTCAATTTTTACTAGCCACTGTAAAAGAAACTCCAGCAGATGCTGAAATAACAAGTCATCAACTCATGTTGCGCGCTGGAGTGATTCGTAAATTAGCCAGCGGATTATACACGTGGCTGCCCCTAGGCCTCAGGGTATTACATAAAGTTAGCAACATCGTTAGAGAAGAAATGAATAAATCTGGGGCTATGGAAGTTTCCATGCCGGTAGTTCAGCCCTCTGAGCTTTGGCAAGAATCAGGACGTTGGGAAACCATGGGGGATGAGCTTCTCCGATTTAAGGACCGCCACGATAGAGATTTCTGCCTTGGCCCGACCCATGAAGAGGTCATCACTGACATAGTTCGAAACGAGTACAGCAGCTATCGGCAACTTCCTTGCAACCTATATCAAATTCAAACTAAATTCCGTGACGAGAGACGCCCAAGATTCGGGGTTATGCGCGCGCGGGAGTTTATTATGAAAGACGCCTACTCTTTTCATACCAGCCAGGAATCCTTAGATGATACCTACGCAGTGATGCACAATACGTACTGCAACATCTTTAACCGTTTAGGCTTGGATTTCCGGCCGGTGATTGCCGATTCAGGAAACATTGGAGGCAGCACTTCCCATGAATTTCACGTGCTGGCTGACTCCGGCGAAGATGAAATAGTCTTCAGCTCCAGCGGGGACTACGCAGCTAATATGGAAATGGCTGAAGGTATTCCTACCGCGGCAAACACATCAAAAGAGTCGCACCCGGCTAAAATGGTGGATACTGGAAATGCCAGTTCTATTGAAGATGTCGCGCAGTTGCTAGGAATAGCAACAAGTAGCGTAGTCAAAACCCTAATAGTCCACGGCGCCGACAGCGCAGGTGAGAAAACTGATCAGCTCGTAGCGCTGCTGTTAAGGGGTGATCAAGAGCTAAGTGAAATCAAAGCGGGAAAACTCAGCCAACTCTACTCACCTATTACTTTTGCTGACGATGCCCTTATTGAAGCAACACTCAGCTGCTTACCCGGCAGCATTGGTCCAGTTGATCTGCCTATACCTGTTATCGCGGACAAATCTGTTATCGAGTTAAGCAATTTTGTCTGCGGCGCAAACCAACTCGGCAAACATATAAGCTCTGCCAATTGGGGAGACTCAATAAAATTTGATTCAAGTGCCGATATAAGAAAGGTACAAGAAGGCGATGGCAGTCCAGATGGCAATGGCACCTTAGCCATTAAACGTGGCATTGAAGTTGGTCATATTTTTCAATTGGGTTCCAAATACAGCGAGTCCTTAAAAGCAACTGTGCTAAACGAAAATGGTAAAGCCGTGGCCTTGACCATGGGCTGCTATGGAATTGGGGTTACTCGTGTAGTGGCAGCCTGTATCGAGCAAAATCACGATGATCGAGGCATTATCTGGCCAGAAAACATTGCTCCCTTTCAACTTATCATCACTCAGATAGACGCCCATAAATCAGAACAAGTGGTTGAAATTAGCGAAATGCTTTATCGAAAAGCACAATCACTCGGCATTGACGTGCTACTTGATGATAGAGACAAGAAAACCAGCCCCGGCGTAAAATTTGCTGATTCTGAGCTAATCGGAATCCCTCATCGCCTCGTCGTTTCTCCTCGCACACTCGCGGATGGCGTTATAGAACATCTCGATCGCCGCAGTGCCGAGAAATCAATGATAGATAAGGACTTAAGTATGGAATTTTTGAGCAAAATGTTCGGCTAATAGTCAATTCTGAAACCTGTCAGATCTTCAACTTGGCAGGTTTCAAAATCAACCTTATCAACGCGCGCCAATCGAGGTCCTCGATACAGCCATTGCTGCATAGCAGCTAGAGCAGAATTCTCACCAGCAAAAAAAAATTCCACTGTGCCTGCTTTGGTATTCCGAACCCAGCCAGTAAGCCCGAGCATATCCGCTTGAGCTTTAGTGTTTTTTCGAAAAAAAACACCCTGAACCTTACCGGAGACCTCACCTCTTATACCGTGCATTAAGCCAATCCATCCTTTTATCTTCATATCGGTATTGTTACCCCACCTTAGCAGAGTGCAGAGTCTTGCTTATCCCCACTAAAGATATAACGTATAATGGCAACTTATCCGGAATGACTTACTCCCATGGCTTCGCAACTTCAGCAATTTAGGGAAAAAATCAAGCAATTGCAGAATTCGGCAAAGGATTTCCTGTGGCAGCCCAATATCTCATCCTTACCGTTTTGGAAGCGCAGCTGCGTGCGTTGCAGCCAAATAACCGTGGCGGTCATTCGAGACCTGCTGCAAGGCCAGCTATCGCTCAGGGCGATGAGCTTGGTATTCACCACTTTAATTGGTTTCTTTCCCTTGCTGGCATTAACCTTCTCCATATTAAAGAGCTTAGGTGTCCACAATGAGATGGAACCAGCCTTGCTCACCTTACTTGAGCCACTTGGCGAACGCCGTACAGAGGTCACAGCGCAGATTTTAAGCTATGTCGATGCAATGCAGGTCGAACTAATTGGTATAACAAGTGTGGCCCTGCTTCTTACTATAGTGCTGGATATGATGCGAAAGATTGAACTTTCTTTCAATTATATTTGGACTGTTAAACAAGCTCGCTCATGGGCGAGTCGGGTCAGTGAGTATTTGTTTGCGGTGATTGTCAGCCCGCTTCTGCTATTTATATCTATCAGCATTACCTCCTCAGTTAACACCAACTACTTTCAAAGTTTCTTAGAAGGCTTAACCTATGGCGGGCTTATAATTCAGCCCGTTGCTTTTATTGCTCCCATCCTACTTATGTCTTTGGCGTTTGCATTCATCTACAGCTTTCTGCCAAATACCAAAGTCCAGTTTAGCTCGGCGTTCATTGGTGGTTTCGTCACAACCATCATTTGGAAGCTCATGGGTTCGTTATTTCAAGAAGTTTTTATTACCTCGGCCAGAGAATCTATTTACCACGCCTTTGCGACCGCGATTGTTGTGCTATTTTTCACGTATTTTGGCTGGTTAGTAGCTCTGGTGGGAAGCAGCATAGCCTTCTATCAGCAGTACCCAGCCAAAGCCCGTAACGGTAGAGAGGAAAACTCTCTTAGCCTACTACAACAAGAAGAATTCAGCCTTGCTGTCGCAGCACTTATTATCAGACGGTTCCAAAGCGGAGAAATCCCCCTAAGTGAATACGAAATTAGCCTCTCCCTAGACAGTAACTCGGCCTTGTTAGAGCCTGCCTTGGACAACCTAGAGGCCATAAACCTCATTACATCAACCAGCGATAATCCGCCACGCTTTGTCCCAACGAAAGCAGTAGATGATTGCAGTATCGTAGAAATTTGGCTGGCTCTGCGCAGGGTTAATAGTGAAAGCCATAGCTATAGCAATGACTCTGAGGATATGCAGAAAATAAAGCGCTTCCAATCCCAGATTGATTCCAGCGTAGAAAGCGCTTTGGGTAATGAAAAATTTTATTAAAGTACGGTGCTAGCAAGCCAATATCTCAGAAGATTCTAGCACCTCAAAAGGCAGCCAAGCCTATGGCAGACTCGACAGTTTGTTTTCAATGAATAGCCCGTTTTAATTAAACTTGTTTCTTATCTATTAATAAACAGTAGAATTAAGATCACCATGACTATTTCTTTAAGGCTCTACCATAATCCAAACTGCTCGAAATCGAGAGCTGCGCTGACGTTGCTAAAAGAAAACAATGTTAAATTTGAGACTGTCTATTACCTTGACCACCCGCCAGACAAAAAAGAAATTCGAGCGTTAGCTGTAAAACTCGGAATTCATCTAAAGCAATTGTTGAGGAAAAATGAAGCGACCTATGAGCAATTCGACCTAGATAATGAAAAGTTAATTGAAGAAATGGTCTTGGACATTGTTAGTGAGCACCCAATTTTGATAGAAAGACCAATTCTCGTCCGTGGTGAGAAGGCGATAATTGGCAGACCTCCAGAAACCGTGTTGCAATTCGCCCAAGAGCCAACCCCATGACTGAAATACCCTATGTATTAGTACTTTTTTACAGCCGCTCTGGCGCCACCGCAAAGATGGCGCAGCTCATTGGACGCGGCGTCGAACAGGTCACCGGTATCGAAGCTCGAATTCGAACAGTGCCTGATGTATCGGCGAATACGCAAGCAACAGAACCTACAATCCCGGACAGTGGCGCTATTTTTTGCAATGAAGACGATCTTAGAAACTGCTCCGGGCTTATTTTAGGCAGCCCTACCCGGTTTGGTAATATGGCTGCAGCAATGAAGTCTTATATTGATTCTACTGGCGCGCTCTGGGCATCCGGCGCTCTTATTGATAAACCTTGCGCTGTATTCACATCCACCTCTTCTCTTCACGGTGGCCAAGAGTCCACCCTGCTAAGCATGGCGCTGCCACTACTCCACCATGGCATGGTATTTTGCGGCTTACCCTATTCAGAAGCCGCATTGAATACAACCTCAACCGGAGGAACACCTTACGGTGCAAGTCATCTCGCCGGCACGGATAGCAACCAAAAAATTAGCTCTGAGGAAAGTGAACTTTGTCATGCCCTAGGCAAGCGCATTGGCCGACTCGCTATCGCTCTTAACTAGAAGCAACACACGTACCAACCCCACTAATACAAGTTTAAATAGACTTAAACAGGCAGTTGAATATGCAAGAGACGCAGTCCAGCAACGTCATTGAACTTCCAAGGCCAATAGCCCGAGCAAGGCTTGCCGTTCTAATTTCCTATGGCGGACTCATACTTTATTTTGGGGTTTTAAGCGTACTGTCGTTTGAAACCCTGAATCTTGCCATGCCGGTAGTTTGGTTAATCCAGGTACTACCGCTGCTAATCTTTGCACGCAGCCTTTACCACACTCATCTTCGAACTTATGGCTGGCTTTGCTTTGTTGTGTTGCTATATTTTTTGCACGCTGTACTGCTCGCTTTTGATCCCAGTAGGCGAATTTTTGGCCTAGTTGAGGTGACACTGTGCTCAGTGATGTTTGTGGCTCTGGTAATATTCATCCGCGGCTACAAAGATCACTTTAAGGTTAATATGTGAATTGCCAGAAGTAGCGATTCATCGCAAGCAGATTATCGATTTCAAATAGATTTCAAGCAGTTGGAGAGAGCCCCGCGAGCGGCTGCTCTCAGTTATTCAATACCAGCTACCAGCCAAGGGTAGCTTTCACCAAAGGGACTGTAAGCTTACGCTGCTGCACTAGGGATGTTGCATCCAGAGTATCTAAGACCTTCATCAGTTCATCAAACCCGCGCCCAGCCCTAACTATTATGTAATCTGCTACCGCATCGGACAAATCAAAGCCTCGCTGTTTCGCTCTGTGCTGCAGCGCCTGCTTTTTGTCCGCATCATTTAAATTGGTCAAATTAAAAACCAGCATTGATTGCAGCCTCGACTGCAAATCAGGCAAGCCTAGATTCAAATTTTTTGCTGAAACATCAGCCGATATTATCAAAGCAGTACCACTTTCTTTAAGCTGGTTGTACAGGGTAAAAAGAGCTTGCTCCCACTCCTGCTGACCGGCCACAGCATCCAAATCATCGATGCAAACAACTGACAACACGTGGCAACCTTCGAATATTTCCGGGGAAAGAATATTTGAATCTTTAAGTGACACATACAATGCCGTGTTATTTTCTAAATCGGCCTGGTGGCAAGCCGCCTGTAGAAGGTGGCTTTTGCCCGCGAATGCGGTTCCCCAGAGATAAACGAATTTATCTTTGTCAGAGGCAGCCAAAGAGGCGAGGCTGCTCACTATTTGCTGATTATCGGT
This sequence comes from Gammaproteobacteria bacterium, assembly GCA_963854625.1. Lineage (GTDB taxonomy): Bacteria > Pseudomonadota > Gammaproteobacteria > Pseudomonadales > Pseudohongiellaceae > UBA9145. Next base: position 38,161 of record CAWKZY010000013.1, read on the forward strand.
GCCTGCGAAATAGTTTTCGAACCGAGCCTCGTCGTTCAATTCTACAGCTAAGGTCAACTGACTTGGATTAAGCATTACCGATCCTTACCGAGTCCAACGATAGTGAAGGCGAAAACCATTCTCTAAACTTTCGCTTTGAATAGGTAGCAAATCTCTATCTAACGCTATCAACTCAGCGAGTTGATTTGGATCACCCAGTAAGCTTAGGCTTAAATCAAGCCGCTCACCATCAAGCGCAGTTGTAGTGACACTCTCAACCAAACCCAAGCCATTAACATAGGTCACCAGAGACGAGTAGGCCTGCAGGTTTCCAACTCCATCAATTCTTAATTGAACAATTTCGAAATCGCTTGTTTCCGGCACAATAGCAAAATAGCTCGCCAGCTGCGTTGTTATCTTATCCAAGGGTGCATTTAGGTAAGACTTCAGCTCTTGGTCAACGCCGTCAAACATCAAAGTCTGGTCTTGAAAAATGAATTGCCAGACCCCTACCAAATCGCCACCTGCTGTAAAATGCAACCTGCCAGACATTATACTGTCAGCCCCATAGCGCACGCTTGCCTGTCGGATAAGCGCCTCATCCAGAGACCAAATAGCATCTTCAGTTACATTACGTCTATCTTCAAAATCAAGCACTGGAAAAATAATAGGTAGGCCGCGCTCATCGGCAAAATCTCGAATCAAGCTAACGATCTTTGGATTCGTTTCAGAACTGAGCAGCGAACGCTCGCCAGCCTCATCTTGCAAGGTCATCCAAACCAACACACTCGGCCTATTGCTATCCCACACTGGTATTTTTGCTTCAAGCAGTAGCTCGTTAATTAATGTGGCCGAGAAATCCACATTAATAAAACGCTGTTCCGTTGAAGCCGCCGTGACAGCCTCCGGCACCTCAGCGGTCATCAGCTCTGGGTTTTCAGCAGAAACGTTTAAATTGTTAGGGTTCTCTTGAACTTGCTCCTCAGAATCATCTCGAGAACTAAACCCAGAGCTATCTTGAGAATTGCCCTGAGTATTTCCTAGAACCTCGGCTTGAGAGTCGTCGCCGAGTGCATCAGTAGGCCTGAGCAGAACTAATTCGCTGGAATAACTCACTCCTTCCACATAGCTCTGAGCATTGCTCACTGCGGTTACTACCACCGGGTCTAATAGCCAGCGCTGCTCTCCCGTCACCTTAACAATAACTGCCGCTAGAGCATCGCGGAAGGCGCGGCTTCGCTCGCTGTTACTTTCGTTGAGAACTAGTATTTTTTGACTATATAACCCTGTGACCTGTAATGCAGCGCTTGGCTGAAACGTATAACTGGCCAGCAAGAGGCTCAAAAACCAAAACCGCCAAGCCCGGGCACGGAACAACGCCGCCGCGCAATTGCTCAAAGCGTGGATTTTTGAGGTTATGTAACAATGATCTAGAGTCTTCATAACGACGATAATACTGCAATAATGAGCTTAGGGGCTAATCATCAGCTACATCTACACGATCAAACCATTTTTTCACTGACGTATGCGGCCCTTCTTGGTAAAATATCGGGAAAATCAGCAGCGAGCTCTACTTGGCCGCTTGCAAGCACCCTTCCTTAAGGCGAAATATTAATGGCATCAGATGATAAGTTAAATCCTTCCTCCACTAATGAGTCTCTAACTTATCGTGACGCAGGAGTAGATATCGATGCAGGCAATGCTTTGGTCGAGCAAATTAAGCATGTGACAAAAGCCACCAATCGTCCAGAGGTAATGTCTGATCTTGGCGGCTTCGGGGCGCTTTGCGAAATCCCAGTAAAATACTCCCACCCGGTACTCGTTTCAGCAACCGATGGTGTTGGTACTAAACTAAAACTTGCCATGGAACTTAATAAGCACGACACAATAGGCATCGATCTAGTTGCCATGTGCGTTAACGACCTAATAGTTTGCGGTGCAGAGCCCTTGTTTTTCCTGGACTACTACGCCACTGGCGGACTCAATGTCAGCACGGCCACCGCCGTTGTAACGGGCATAGGCGAAGGCTGCAAAATGGCTGGCTGCGCATTAATTGGTGGTGAGACCGCTGAAATGCCGGGCATGTACAAAGGCGAAGATTATGACCTTGCGGGGTTCTCTGTAGGTGTAGTCGAGAAAAAAGAGATTATCGACCAGAAAAAAGTCACTGTCGGCAACTCTCTCATTGGTGTCGCTTCATCAGGCCCCCATTCCAATGGCTACTCCCTGATTCGCAAAATCATTGAAAGAAGCGGCGCTAAGTTAGACCAGAGTTTTGGCGATAGCACATTAGGTGAAACCTTACTGACCCCGACCAAAATTTACGTTAAGGCATTTCAAGCCCTTCAAAGCCAGGTTTCAATTAACGCCATCGCCCATATTACCGGCGGTGGTATCACTGAGAATTTGCCGCGGGTTCTGCCAGATAATACCCAAGCTCGAATTGACGTAACAAATTGGCAACGACCTGAAATTTTCAACTGGCTTCAGCGTGAAGGTAACGTTGAGGACACTGAAATGCTACGCACCTTTAATTGCGGTCTCGGCCTAGTCATCTGCGTCGCCAAGGAAGATGCAGAACAAACCATCAGCATCCTCAACAATAATAACGAAAGTGCCAGCATCATCGGCGAAATTGTTAACAAGGCGGAAGGCGAGCCCTCTGTCTCTTTCGCTTAAGTTATTTCCCTATGGAACTTAAACCCTGCAAGGTTATTGTTTTAATTTCTGGAAACGGCAGCAACTTACAAGCGATAGTTGATGCCTCCTACTCCTCAAACTATGTTGTTGAAGCTGTAATATCTAACAAAGCCGATGCTTTTGGTTTGCAGCGTGCTGAATTAGCAAATATTAAAACTCAAATTCTTGATCATAGGAACTTTTCTTCTCGTGTTGAGTTTGACCTTGCCCTTCGCAAGCTTATTGACCCTTACCAGCCAGACCTTCTTGTGCTTGCAGGTTTTATGCGAATTCTCAGCGCTGATTTCGTCCAGCACTATGCCGGCAGAACTCTAAACATTCACCCCTCACTGCTGCCCAAGTTTCCTGGAACCGATACCCACCAAAGGGCGATGGACGCTGGCGAGTCTGAACACGGCGCATCGGTCCATTTTGTTACCGAGGAACTTGATGGCGGTCCCGTCGTTGCTCATGCAAAATTTGATATCCTAGCCACTGATTCAGCAAACGAATTGCAAGCCCGTGTCGCACTGAAAGAACACCAACTCTACCCTTTTGTTGTCGACTTATTTGCCAGAGGTAGGCTTGAAATGCTCAATAATAAAGCAATTCTAGATTCAGAGATCTTATCCGGTGCCGGAATAGATTTCTCAGAAATCGCAAAATGAAACTCTCATGGAGAAACCCCCACACATTAATCTGCACGCTCACCATGACCGTTCTGATGATAACGGGGAGTTCAATGTTGACAGCACAAGGCATAGCAACATTCTCTAGTGAATATTCAGCCTCCGCCAACGGCATTAAAGCAAAAGCATCAAGAAAATTGCAACATCTGGCAGACGGCAGCTATCAGTTCGAAAACACCCTAACTGCCAAATTTGCAGGAGCCACACTGGCCACTCTGATAGAGACTAGCCTATTTGACATGATTGGCCAGAACATCACACCGTTGCACTACCAGTATTCCCTAACCGGAATCAGCAACGAGTCTAAACTGATCGCTTTTGACTGGCAGGCAATGCTTGCTGTTAGCTCTGAAACCTTAAAGAGCTGGACGATTGATCTCTCCACTAATACACAGGACCCTCTGAGCTACCAATTACTATTGCCTCAATATTTAGCAAATCAGACTGGCAGCCTTTTTGAGATTCCGATAGTTGATGGCGCCGATATAGAGATTCAACGATTTAGAATTATTGGAGAGGAGGTTTTAGATTCGGCTATAGGCAGTCTCAATTGCGTTATCGTTGAGCGTATAAAAGAAGTCGATGACAAAAGAACCACCACTATTTGGTTCGCCAAAGACCATTTTTACTTGCTCGCTAAACTCGAGCAAACAACCGCTAGCGGGCTAACCATCAACCTAAAATTAGAATCTGCCATACTTGAAAAAGCATCATTCTAAAGGAGGATGACACGGGCCATTGCCACCTCAACACAATCGGCTTCTCATTCAACCCTTTTCGGCGATGGCTGCTAAGTCTTACCGCTTAGTTTTTTACACCACCTATTTTTTCGTACTTTTTTTGACCCGTTTTCAAACAATAAAAAGGAATACCGGCCAGACCTAGCAATGATTTTCGAAAATACAAAGCTGCGACTCTTTATCATAAAGCTTATGCTTAAGAACTGGGATAATTCTGAGAGCTATAAAACCTCAGCTCGATATAAGACACCGCTAAACAGAAGACAATATAAAACCTAGGCCCACTTCATGAACGAGCAATTAAGTGAGAAAACACTGGCTAAGCTTCTCGCCCTAGGGATGGGATTATTGCTTTGTGTGAAATTGTTTCTGGCTTCCTCACTCGACTTATACAGTGATGAAATTTTTTATTGGCTGGCCTCAACTCGCCCTGCAATTGCTTACAGTGACCTTCCTTTTATAACAGCCTTGCTAGTCGGGTTAGGCTCCCTGCTCGACTCAAGCAACACTTTGGCAGTTAGAAGTTTGTTTATACTCTTGGGGACCTGCATCCCTCTTCTAATCTATTGGCTGGCGCTGCCAATCACCAATAAAAGACAAGCCCTAATATCTGCGCTACTTGCGCTTTGTATTCCTATGGGCGGTTTTATGGGATTATTAGCAGTTCCCGACGTACCAATAGTTGTTTTCGGGCTGTTATCCATAGGCGCTTTTGAAAGAGCGCTGCGAACCGACCGCTTCATCTACTGGCTAGCAACTGGCATTACCGTAGCATTAGGTCTTAGCACTCATTATCGATTTTTCTTATATCCAACTGCGGCCTTGGTTTTTCTAATTTTTTTTAGGGACGAGCATAAACAATGGCGTAATCCCAAATTTTGGTTTGCGGTTGGGATTGCTGCAATAGGCCTCTTTCCAATCATTTGGTTTAACATCGAGAACCAACTAGCCAGCGCCAATTTCTATTTGGTTGAGCGACATCCTTGGCAGTTTCAGGCGCTAGGTCTGCTGCACTTTTTTAAACAAGCGGGCATAGTGACCCCGCCAATGTACTTGTTGCTGGGCATTGTCGTTTGGCAGTTGCTCCGCCATCACAGGGGCGAGCGCAATGCTGCCCTATTAGCCTGTTTTGCACTGTGCAACGGTATTGTGTACTTAGTGCTCGCACCTTGGACTGACGCCAATAGTACGTCACTGCATTGGCCGCTTTCGGCGTACTTTCCATTACTTGTATTTGCTCCTCGCACGATGGCTGAATTGCGCGCACTAATAGAAACTAAATACAGCAGTCGAATGGCCCGCAATACACTAACAACAATACCTACCATTGGCTTTATAGGCACACTTGTAGCGTTAGCGAGCATAGGCTCACAGGCATTTCAGCTACCTTTACAAGCAGTCACCGGCCCAGGAATGCTGTCCAACAAAATGGCTGGATGGACTGAATTTGCAAACTATTCATCCCAAATTATCACTGAAGAATTTCCTGGATCAAGCCCAATTGTACTGACTGACAATTATTACACCGCCGGGCAAGTTGCCTTCGCCGGAGTTAGCAGCAATCCATTAACTTCTGATGAAGATAAGGCTGTTCGCGATGGCCGCATCGCTCAAATCAAACTCTGGCAAATGAGCGAATTAGCCCTTCAGCAACGGCCTGACTCAGCAGTGCTATTTATTACTGAGGACAGCACGCTAAATGTGATAGAAAAAACAGCGGTAATAATGAAAATGTGTCACCAAGTTCCTAATTTGGAATACTTGAATAGCTTGTCTCTTTTTAATGGAGACAAGAGATTTAGCTTCTACAAAGCGTCATCTACTTCCAGATCAACTAACGACAAAACTGACAGAGCCAACCCCTGCCCCTTTCCTCCAAGGGCTTGGATAGACCTTCCTTTAGCAAACGCAAAGTTAACCGGGGTGTCTCATATAGGAGGCTGGGCTTACCTCGAAGACATAGGCATAGAATCTATCTCGTTGCTTATAGAGGGTGTTGAGGTTGGCCTATTAAGCTACGGTATTAGCCGGCCTGATGTCGTTGCCACAATGTCAGTCAAAACCGATCCTAATTCTCCGCGACTAGGCTTCAGCTATGGATTTGACACCACAACTATGCCCAACGGGAGCTATAGCTTAGCGATTCGCATCATCGACAAAAATGGGGGATCAAACAATTACGGAGCACGACAAATCAGCGTGGAGAACTAACAAACGAAAACACAATATGTCGCCAAACTCAGCATAAGTAATTTGCTTAGCTGCGCTATTGGCGAGCTCGATGTGTTGGCATAAGTTAGGCAAAATAAAAGGAAGAAAGAAGAAAGAAAGAAAGAAAGACACAGATGACCAAGTCCCCTCGCAAGAGTAAAACCTGCAGCGCTAGACACAACTCGAGAATGGAATGTGGTTGAAGCAATAAAGCTAAGCAACCTCAGCCAGATGCTAACTAGACGCCAACGTGCCTTTGTCATTGCCTCCGGAATTTATCTCTTGGGTAGCGTCATCATCTTGTTTCTTTTGTAAACTGTATTTACGCATTTTTTCTACTAGCGTAGTCCTGCGAATGTTCAGCCTATCCGCAGCACGCGCAACTACCCCAGCACTGTCATCAAGAGCTTGGCTAATCAGATCCTTTTCAAGGTTGGCCAAGTATTCTTTTAAATCCAAACCATTTAGTGGCAGCAATGTATCTGCCTTGGGCGCTGGATTCCCGGTAAAATTAACTACGGTGTTGCCGGTGGCAGCATCCGAGGTGACCTGAGCAATTTCTTGGTCGCTTAAATGACGAAACTTCTTTGGCAGGTCGCTTACTCCAACGATGCCATGAGGGTATAAAATAGCCATACGTTCCACTAAGTTAGCCAACTCTCTTACATTGCCTAACCATGGATGACGGCATAACGAGGATATAGCACCCGAGTTAAATCTAACGGAGCCTCTTTTTTCTGCCTCCATAATCGTGATCAATTCGTTTAATAGCAGCGGTATATCGTCTGCTCGCTCGCGCAGCGAAGGCATTTCTATCGGAAACACATTAATTCGGTAGTACAGATCTTGACGAAAATTGCCAAGTTCAATCATCACTTCCAAATCTTTGTGAGTGGCCGCTAGAATTCTTACGTTAGTTTGCAGGGTCTTAACCCCGCCCACTCGCTCGAAACTGCGCTCTTGAAGCACTCGAAGTAGCTTAACCTGCATATTGAGAGGCATGTCACCTATTTCATCAAGAAATAGAGTTCCTCCCTCGGCTAACTCGAAACGACCTGCTCGCGAGGAAATGGCGCCCGTAAACGCACCCTTCTCATGACCGAAAAGTTCGCTTTCTAGTAGCTCTCTAGGAATTGCCCCACAGTTAATGGGGACGAAAGGTTTGTCTGCCCTTGCTGAATTTAAATGTAGATTCCGTGCAACAACTTCTTTCCCTGTGCCAGACTCACCCGTGATTAGAACACTGACTTCAGTGTTAGCAACCTGCCCCATCATATGACGGACACGATGAATCGCCTCACTATTACCTACGAGACTACGGAACATATTAAAGTCTTTAACGCCGTCGAAATCTCTCAGTCGATTGTAGTGCTCATGAAAAATTTTAGCTTTGTGCAAGGCATCAAGCAGTGGCTGATAGCTAAGCTTTTTGCCCAAAGTGGCTGTGATCCTAGAGGAAGCGTCCGCATCAAAATACTCTGGCAGATCAACCTTGCCCACCAGAATGAAAGGCAATCCCCCCTCCCAACGGTGAAGATCGCAAAGTAGGTCAGCCACGACCGACTTGGAACAGTCTCCTATCAAGGCTAAACTGAAATTAGATGGCTTTTCCGCTGCCTCGCTAGCTCTGACATGCCAGTCAATTGAACTTGCGGAAACTACAGTTTCACCGAGGAACTCCAATACCGTTTCAAACTCGCGACGATTGTTCTCCTCGTCAGTGATTAACAGTATTTTTGTTTCTTCCACCATGATAGATAAACCGTCTACAAAATAGCCAAAGAATTTTGGCAGCTAGTGCTTTATCGAAATCCAGAGCTCGAATTTGCAATCAGAAGTTACCTGCAGCCGCTCTTTCCTTTCAATTAGACATTGTAGACGGTTTTCGCTCAATTATGAGAGATATTTTATGTTGCTCGCTAACGCCTGCAAAGCGTGATGCTGACAAAGCTAAATATCACTACTAGGCCGGCGCTATCTCATCCCAAGAAGATTTGACTTTCAGCAACAAACTCATGACTTCTTCCACTATCGACATATCATTCTTCATATTGGCTTCAAGTAGCCGGCGTTGCATATAGTCATAAAGCTTGTCCAGATTGCCTGTTAGATCTTTACCTTTTTCTTCATCAAGACTGCCCTGCAAGCCAGCGATAATAGAAATGGATTTACCCAACAAAACACCTTTTTGTTCTATATTGTTATTTTCAAAGGCAGACTTCGCTTGAGCAAGCCGATCAAGCGCTCCGATCATTAACATTTGGATTAGACGGTGTGGACTAGCTCCGTTAACCGCTGACTCGCTATCAATTTTTTTATACTGCGCCAAGGCAGCTTTTTTAGAATACATTGTGAATTTCCCTATTCGATTTATTCATTTTCCCATGGGTTTTACTACTGGCTTTAGGCTCGCCCGGTCACTTGTGCTTACTTTTTAAGACTAGTCGCTAATCTTCTATAAACCCGCCATTGTGTTCATTAATCTTTTTTGCCCCCAAGTAAGCCTTCCAATAAACTGAGCTGAGATGGCAAGAAATCTGCGGTGGTGTTCAAACTCGAAATTATTAAATCATTTGCCAGAAACGAAGACCGCAGCCTAGCCTCAGACGCTTCGATTCTCGATTCAAGATCGACCCTATCCTCATCAATTCCTTCAAGCTCGTTGGTCATTGCTCTGTGAAGACAATTTCTCAATGGTTGAAGTGCTTTCAAGAAGGTTCTTAGGCCCGAAGGGAGGCAACCTATTAATGATGGTCATGTTATAAAGAGGATTTCGCAGTTCACCTGAAGCGGCAAGCTCATTCCAGTAGGCTGAAAATTTCTAATTATCTGATCGTACAAACTCGGACGAAACATGATGTGGTTTAGGGTTATTGAAGGTGAAAAAACATAGAGTGCCGGCAATTTATTTTAAAGGGCCTAGTCACAGCACTAATTAAAATGCTCCATCGACCTGCTTCTCTTAAATTTCTGGTATTCAGCTAATAAGCTTTACAACCGTGAGTCAATGTCTAGGACTAACAACTAGAACTAAAACTAGAACCTAGGAGTAGACTAGATTATCAGACCTGACCGCCTATATGCGGAACCAGCCCACTCTTGTTAATCCTCTTGAACCGATGGCCATCCAACACACCAGCTCTTAAAGAGAGCCCTTTACCCCTGCACCATCTTGCCATATCAGCCATAAGTGAATACCCTGAGCGCTTTAACCAAGAATTCCTGACAAATCCTATGATTGAACTATTTTAATAGGTACAGACCAATAAAAGGATTTTGCTATGGAAGTTATCGCCGTAGTTCAGTTAGACAGATTGTTTAATCAACACAAATATTCGGACCCCAAAGATTCATTGAAGTCTGTGGGCAAAGAAATGTCTTTACTGCAGAATAGTCACACGGTCAGCCAACAAGAGCAGGCTTAAGAATATGGTATTTAACGACTTACTAAAGATGATGATTGAAAAGGATGGTTCCGACCTATTCTTGACTACAGGGGCTGCGCCGAGCATGAAAGCCTTCGGGAAGCTCAGTCCACTCATCGATAAGAAAATGCCTGAGGGTATGGTCAAGAAAATTGCCTACCAAATAATGAATACAGAACAAATTCGAGATTTCGAAAAAAGCCCGGAAATGAACTTAGCCATTGCCGACCCAGACATTGGTCGCTTTCGCGTTAATATTTTCAAGCAGCGCGGCGAGGTAGCCATCGTTGCTCGTAATATCAAGACCGAGATACCCAGTGCTAACTCACTGGGCCTGCCCCCGATTTTGAAAGATCTAATTATGCAAAAGCGTGGCATCATTCTCCTCATAGGTGGCACTGGCTCAGGTAAGTCGACCTCCCTCGCCGCCTTAATCGACCACCGTAATAAAACAAGCGATGGCCATATCATCACTATTGAGGACCCTGTGGAATTCATCCATCCTCACCAAAAATCAATAGTGAATCAACGGGAGGTAGGCGTTGATACCAACAGTTACGAAGAAGCACTTCAAAACACTTTGCGGCAGGCACCAGATGTTATTCTCATAGGTGAAATCAGAAGCCGAGAAACAATGGAGCATGCCTTGGCATTTGCTGAAACCGGCCACCTTTGCGTCTCCACACTGCATGCCAATAATGCCAACCAAGCGCTAGATCGAATTATCAACTTTTTCCCTGAAGAGCGGCATAAACAACTATTTTTAGATTTATCATTAAACTTACAAGGTTTTGTATCTCAGCGCCTCATTCCAACACCAGATGGCAAGAGGGCTGCAGCGATTGAAATTCTACTCGGGACCCCTCGCGTTTGCGATCTGATCAAGCAAGCAAAGGTTCTAGAGATCAAAGAAGTAATGGAACAAGGCGAGCAACAGGGTATGAAAACCTTTGACTCGGCTTTGTTCGACCTCTATAAACAGGGTCGAATTAGCTACGAGGAAGCCTTGAAAAATGCGGATTCAAAAAACAACGTCAGATTGCGCATTCAGCTGTCCGATGGAAAGCGCGCCGATGCAGAGGAGCTGGATGACTCAGAGGGTCTGTCCCTGGTTAGTCAGGATAAGGGCCAACCGAAAGTCTTTTAACAAGCTTAAAACACCGTTTTAAAAAATACTAAACCCCTATAAAGGAGTCAGTTGCATCGTGCTTAAAATTTCTGAATACTTAAATCTTGACGCTATGGATTTAGCTTCTGGCCTACGAAACAAAGATTTCACTTGCAGCGAGGTCATGCAAGCGGCAGTTTGCCGCGCTCGTGACGTCAACCCGAGCCTCAACGCCATTAACGTGGAGAGTTTTGAGCAAGCAACCGCACAGGCTCAGGCTTTCGATAATACTCCAGCCGACTTACAACAAAGCCCTTTAGCAGGCCTGCCCTTCCTTATAAAGGATTTAAGTCCTGTTAAAGGACTCTCTAACAGTTTCGGCAGCAACCTTTTTAAGAGCCACGTAGCCACCCAGAATTCCAACATCGTGCGCCGCTATTTAGATGCTGGGCTGATAATTATGGGTAAAACAAACACCCCAGAATGGGGCTTAACACTGACCACAGAGCCTGTAGCGAATGGCCCTACACGCAACCCATGGAATCTATCCTACTCCACCGGTGGCTCCAGTGGCGGCGCTGCCGCGGCTGTAGCGGCAGGTATTTTACCAGTGGCTCATGCAACTGATGGCGGCGGCTCCATTCGAATCCCTGCAGCTAACTGTGGATTAGTAGGATTAAAACCAAGCCGCGGTCTGACAGCCATAGAAAACGAGATGGGCGCATGCTGGAGCGGTATGAGCGTGGGCCATGTGGTTAGTCAAACGGTAAGAGACAGCGCGGCGTTTCTCGATATTATTACTCTCAACAAACCCCACTTGTTCCCAATGCCTAAGCACCGCGGCACTTTTACCGAAGGTCTCGCCAGCGACATTGGCAAGCTTAGAATTGGCCTCCAGCTTCAGCATCCCCTAGGGCAAGAAATACATCCTGACTGCATTGAAGCTGTAATGAAGGCCGCTAGGTACTGCGAGGGGCTCGGCCATGCAGTCGTCGAGGTTTCTCACCCGGTCAACTACAAGGCCACAACTTCCGCCATGGGAAAAGTTATAAATACTCATGTTTATCAATCAGTTAAAGATAGATTAGAAGAATTAAGTTTAAGTATAGAAGAGAGCCCAATGGAAGCATCCACCAAGCTTATGGCCACTGTAGGTAAAGACATAAAAGCCGCTGACTATATTGAAGCACTAGATGCACTCAAAACCGCCGAATCAACCATGGCTGAGTTTCATAGCCACTGCGACATCATCATTTCACCCGTTCTCAACATGCCCCCAGCAGAACTTGGTTGGCTAAATATGAACAGCAGCGACCTTAGAGAATACGGCGAAAGATTCAAACAATACAGCGGCTTCACAGCCTTGTATAACGGCACAGGCCAGCCAAGTCTATCTCTACCTTTGCATATGACAGCAGATGGCCTTCCAATTGGCGCAATGTTTACCGGCCCGTGGGGTTCCGACAGCCTTTTACTTAAACTGGCCAAACAGCTAGAAAGTACCCAGCCTTGGCCAAAGCGCGCGCCAATGGATTAGTTTTTAATCTTCAATATTGATTGAGATTGAACCCAGTAACGCAACAGTGCAGCACTAAGGTTCAAACTGTGGCAAACTTATCGGCAAGATTGATAATGAAACTAAAAACAACTATTACTATTAACAAATACAGTGTTTGTATAAGACTATTTAGTGGAGATTCTAAATGAAATCCCTTGCTTTAACCCTTGTAATATCCCTTACCGCAGCCCCCCTAGGGGCTGCTCTTGCACAAAATTCTGGTGGGATTTTTACAGCTCCTCGCACTCAATGGGGATCGCCAGACCTGCAAGGGAACTGGAAAAATGCCACTGTTATGCCCTTCGAGCGGCCAAGTGATCTTGGCAGCAAACAAGCCTATACCGAAGACGAAGCACGGCAGTTAGAGCGCAGCGCGCAGGAAGCAGTTGAGCAGGACAATGAGCCTTTAGATCCAAACCGGGCCGCTCCAGCTCTCGAGGCCTTGCCGCCGGTGGGGAACTACGACCTGTTCTGGACAGATCGAGGCATGTTTCTACCAACGATCAATGGTGAATTTCGCACTTCAGCGGTAATCGACCCGCCAAATGGTCGAATTCCTGAACGAGTAGCAGGGTTTCGCGACCGTGTGGCACAAATACGAGCAAGCCGCCCCGACCGAAACGATGGCCCGGAGGGCCGAGGCTTGGGCGAGCGCTGCCTGATAGCATTTGGCAACAGCTCTGGACCGGTTATGTCTCCTGTGATGTACAACAGTCATATGCAAATTGTGCAGTCACCTGGCTATGTCAATATTATCATTGAAATGGCCCATGATGCCCGAATCATAAAAATCACGGACGAACGAAACCCAGCGTCCCAGACACACAACAAATGGATGGGGGATTCTATTGGACGGTGGGAAGGTGACACGTTGATAGTAGAAACCAAGAACTATAATCCATGGATGAGTTACCGAGGAGCACCAACCGAAAATTTAACAGTAATCGAAACCTTTCGCAGGGAAGCCAACAACAAGATTATTTATGGCTTCACCGTAGATGATCCTACTGTATATACCGCTCAATGGTCTGGAGAATATCCGCTCTCAAAAATGGCTGAACCGGTCTATGAGTATGCCTGCCATGAGGGGAATTACGGGATCATCGGAATCCTTGCCGGTGCGCGCCGTTTAGAATCGATGGAAGCCGCAGGGGTGAACCGTGCAATTGAACAGTAATCTGGGGTAAAAGCCTTTCACAATAACCTTGCGTGGAGTATTCCTTGGTGGCGCCGCGCAAGGACTTTCTAGCTCAAGCTGCCTGCCTAGGCCACAGCAGCTTGCCAATCGTCAGTGATTCTCCCCATATTACCTTATTCCTGCCAACTGAAACCGGCCTTCTAAGCGGCTTCCGTCCCAGTTCAAACCATCAAACGTCAGAACTCAAACACTACCCCTGCAATCTTATCTGCCTAGCTAACGCCATTCCTGACAGCCGTTACTTGGGCCATAATCGCAATCGCTATCTCTGCAGGAGTCTTACTGTCTATCTGAAAACCAATTGGAGCATGCAATAAGCCTATTTCTGCGTCACTAAGCCCCAGCTCAGGCAGTCGTTCGCGCCTCGCAGCGGAGGTTCTCTCAGAGCCCATGGCACCAATATAGAAAGCATTTGTTTTTAGTGCTTCCATGAGAGCCATGTCATCTACCCTTGGGTCATGAGCTAAGGCGATCACCGCACTGTAAGGATTGCTGAATTGTTCACGGACAACATCATCAGGTAACTTCGCAGTAGTCTCGACCCCCGACACATTCCAATTGTCCAAATAATTTGGCCTCGGATCGCACAGGGTCACGTCATATTCTAGAGCAAGCGCCATCTCGGCTACGTACTTCGCAACATCCCCAGCACCGAGCAGCAGCAATCTATACATAGGACTTAAGCTATGCGCCATCAATCCATTAGTAATAATTACCGCTATATCATTGCTATGATCTGTAGCCGAGATATTGCCATTTTTTAGGTTCACAACACGGCTGACTTTATTATGGCCTTCTAAATCCTTGGTTAAGCGCGCAAAGATTTCCAAATTAACAGGGCAAGGCTCAATGTATTCCAGCAGAACGTGTAATTGCCCCCCGCAAGGAAGTCGCAAACGCGCCTGCTCCTCTTCAGTTTTGCCGTACTGAACGACAAAAGGCTTGCCCTCTTGATCGAACTGGCACTTTAAACTTCCATCTTGCAGCTGAGTAATAAAATCTTCTTCAATACAACCACCTGAAACTGAACCGACTAACTCGCCATCAATCGTGCAGGCCATCATTGCGCCGATGGGACGAGGGGACGAACCCCAGGTTTTTAATATAGTACAAAGCCATACCTGCTTTTTGCTTTGCAGCCACTGATCCACCTGAGAAATTATTTGCTGCTGACTACTTTGCATCGCTTTTCTTCATAATTAATAATTTAATTTGTTGGAATCATAGTTCCCGGAGCTTCCATTTCCCGCGCCGAAAAAGGCTATACCCTACTATACCAGTGAGCACATCGGATACAAACACAGCCCAAAACACGCCTACAGGCCAAAATTCCAAAACCATCGCCAAGGAATAGGCAAGTGGCACTTGAACTAGCCAAAAACAAAAGACGTTGATCCAAGTAGGTATCATAGTGTCTCCAGCTCCGTTAAAGGATTGAATAATTGCTATACCAATACCCCAAAGAATATAACCCAATGCAAATATCCATAGCGCCTGCACTGCATAGCCAGAGGCAACCGAATCTTCGATAAAAATAACGATCAGAGGAGTCGCAAAAAGGAGCATCATAAACGATGCGAATCCCATATAAACAGCATTGAATTTTACAATCTGCCAAACTGACTGTTCAGCTCGCTCAGGCAAGTCGGCACCGAGGTTTTGACCTATCAAGGTCGCTGCGGCATACTCAATCCCATGCTGGCAGGATGGTAAACATCACAATTCTCACGCCAATTGTGTAACCGGCAACGGCCTCGCTACCAAAACTAAAGATGATCTGCACAAGAAAAACCCAGCTAGCCATGGCAACAAGAAACTGAACTATTCCACCTAGAGATATTTTAACCGGTGAGTTAAGGGTAGACAAATGCGGCAGCATGTTCTTCATGTGTAAGCGTATTCTACCGCCGCCGCCACAGATGTAGTAGAGACCATAAATAACGCCAATTCCACGGCCGATATTGGTCGCAACAGCAGCACCCGATAGCCCCAATTCAGGAAACGGCCCATAGCCATAGATTAGACAAGGGTCGAGAACGATATTTATGCAATTAGCTAGAGTAAGAGCCTTCATCGCTAGACTGGCATCCGCGGCTCCTCGAAACACCGCGATAATAAGAAACAAGAATAAAATGGTGAACGATCCACCAAACATAAGCCAGGGATAAGGAACGCCGATGGCAAGAACCTCTTCATCAGCTTCCATTGCCATTAATATGTTGGGGGCATAAAAGATCCCGACAAGCCCAACAATAATAAAAACAAAAACACCTAGCCAAATCGCCTGAGCAGCAGCAAAAGAGGCCCCTTCACTATCTTTCTCACCAAAATCCGGCGAGCCACCATCGCGGTGGTCCCCATACTCAAACCTATGGCTGCCGCGTAGAGAAGCCAGGACAGTGTCTTCCTAGTCGCCGTCCAGATCAGCTTCCTGACTACTTATGAATTCACTTTTTAGAGGGATTTCTAAAACATTAACTTCGCTGGCAACATCGCTTACTTCGGCGGATATCTCTGCAGCTAAGGTATCTACGTTTAAAGTATCTTTCGCCCCAGCCGTTTTTGGGGTCACACTCTTAGCTATTTTCAGCACTGGCTTAGGGGCCTCTAGTTTAAGGGAGTGCAACATTAAGCGGGCGGAAACAGTAGTCGGTTTCACAGGCAACTGGGAAGTTGGTTTTCGACCTATTTGAGCACCTAATTATCCCCAAAAAAATAACAGCTAGGATCCCATGAAAGACCAAACTCGCCAGTATGGCTGGAAGCAACTTATCCCGGCTCAGGATAAACCCCCTGAGTAGATTCTGGCTCAGATAGTTCAAGATCCATAAGAATTGAAGACAATAGTTAACTACTAGCCCTCAGTACTCTGCGATTCGACTTGGCATAGCGGGCAAAAGTTTGCTACACCTTTTTAAACGCTTACCCATACTGCTGCGACTATGCTGAAGGAGGGTACCTGTGCTGAAGCTGCCGCAAGAGAATAAAGAATTACGTGGACTCTGCTCACGGATCCTTAACTAAAAAGACTGGGCGCCCTGCGCTGAGATTCCAGTCCTAGCAGATATTCTTTTGTTTCCAAACCACCACCGAAACCCGTTAGCTTACCAGAACTGCCAATCACCCGATGGCAGGGAATAATCACCGGTATTGGATTGACACCATTGGCCGCTCCAACCGCTCTAGATGCCTTTGGACGGTCGATATGCTCTGCCACTTGACCATAGCTCCAAGTATCTCCGTAGGGGATTTCCATTAGGGCTTTCCATACAGCTCTCTGAAAGTCTGTACCTGAAGGCGCCAAGCGCAAATCAAATGCGTCGAGCTCGCCAGCAAAGTATTGATTTAACTGCTCCATTGCGTCGCGAAATGGAGCGTCATCTCGCTGCCAGCCAGACTCATGCCGACGTTGCATTTTTCCTTGTGGGAATCCAAGCAATGAAAGCGCATCCCCCTGCCCTGCTAAGAGCAAGGAGCCAATGCTTGTTTCGTGATAAGTATAATAGGTTTTCATAGCATGACTTCCCCATGAAGTTTTTAAATCGGTGCAACTTAAATCCGTGGATTAAAGCCCGGTGTAATGTACTTGAGCGTAAAAATAAGGCCACCTCCTACCCAGCTAATTACGTTGCCGCTCTGGTCTGTGCCTGCTTCGCTATTTTCGCTTTCTCCATAATCGGTTTATGGACAGCGCCATAGTGAGCCCATAGAAAAATCACCGAATAGGCTCGCCATGGCTTCCAAACCTGAGCTAGCTCTAGCAATGTCTTTGCTGTCAAAGTATCCCCTGGCTTGGTCGCTGCTCGGCGCAAAACCAAATCCGAATAGGGGAACGCATCTGGATCACTCAAGGCCCTCATAGCGATATAATAAGCTGTCCATTCGCCAACCCCTTTTATCGTGCAGATTTTTTCAACAAAGGTGTCGGTGGCTGTCGTGCAGTCGACAATCAAATCATCCCGCTCAACCATCTCTGCAATCTGTTTAATCGCAGTAATGCGCTGACCGACTATTCCCATATTATTAAGATCAGCTGTTAGGAGAACTTTAGGAGTTGGAAAAATACGATTCAGCTCCGGATTATCACAGGAGTACTCTTGACCATTACTCATAGCTAATCGGCCAACTAAGGTTGTTGCGGCTCTAACAGTGACTTGCTGGCCCAGTACCGCTCTCACGGCAACTTCAAACCCATCCCAGCAGCCTGGCACTCTTAAGCCGCTGTTTTTTTTAACCGCTGGCCTTAGAATCTCATCCTTGGCTAAGAAACTCTCTATTTTTTCGCTGTCCGCGCGCAAATCAAATATTGTCCGCACCCGATCAATAATATGATAAAGCTGGCGGGACTCTGGGAAATTTATCTGTACTTTTAATTGTGTAGAACCTTCTGTAAATTCAACACGCAAATCGCCTGAAACCCCCTCCACGCTAATTGTCCTAGCATAGGAGTTCTCAGTGACATGCTCTACCCCTGGAATATGTCGATAGGCGAGAAATGCGAGTAAGGCTTTCCAGTCAAAGGGTGGACGAAAAAACAAAGATAGCTCTATCGCCTTCGAACCCATATGACTTTTACTGCGTTGCTTCTTTCTAACCCCCCTTAGTTCCTTCGGGCTTCGGTTATAGGCTTTGACAAAGACAGCGTTAAATCTTCTCAAACTGCCAAAACCTGAAGCAAAGCAGATTTCAGAAAGAGGCAATTGCGTCTCATCGATTAACTTTTTAGCGAAGTGCAGACGCCGAGTTTGTGCAACCTCTATCGGTGATGCCCCTATGTGTTCTTGAAATAGACGGCCTAACTGTCGAGACCCTACACTGACTTCATTAGCTAGATCTTCGACAGAACAATCATCTAAGTAGCCTTGGTCGATAAGTTGCAAGGCACGTGAGACCTTCCAAGAAGGGCCACTCCAGGCGGGAGTTCCCGGCGAGGATTCTGGGCGGCATCGTAAACAAGGTCTAAATCCCGCAGCGGCAGCGCCAGCCGCCGATGAATAAAGCTGGATGTTTTTCTTCATCGGCACTTTAACCGGACACACTGGCCGACAGTAAATTCCCGTTGTTAAAACCCCCACAAAAAAACGCCCATCAAAACGAGCATCGCGGCTTTGACGAGCGTCTTCATATTCATCTGGGTTCAATAACATTGTGCAATCCCTGTTTAATCTGGCGGCAGCTTCGCATTTACGTGATTACCATCATACTCTTATTCAACGTATTGACTGGCCGTTTTCGGACCTTATCATTTGTTTAATTTTTGCATCAAATTAACAGTGGCACCCTTAACTTACTATCACCAGCGCCCCTTCGGAATTTACTTCCCGCTGGGCAACCAAGTCACAGCCCGTATAAGGTGTCAACCTATCTCCTTAGAATACCGACTCTGCTGCATCTGCTACAAAACTGCTGGCTAAGCAGCTATTCGCCAAGCCTCACTCACTTTTGACAAGCTAGCGCTGTTTTTTCGGCCCTTGCCAGCGTTTTATCACGAGCAAACAACACATTTCATAGCGCACCCCGGCGCTTCTTGGAAATCCCATACCCTACCGCAGCCTTTACTGTCACTCAGTCATAAAAAGGAGTTTGCGGCAGTTGCACAGTGCATCCTCTAAAGTAGTGACTGCACCGGTGACCTGTTTGCCATGGGCAGAAATGAATTGCAGGTCAACTAATACCAAGTGTCTATATCGCCGAGAATGCGATAAATGATGGCCTAGTGTATATTAGCGCTCTATTATCGGTCTGATTGAACGCCATAACTCGCTATGCTTGGTTTCAAGAACAATCAGCCTGCAACTAATTACTTACTAGAAGTGGAAAAATAATGTCAGACAAGAACCTACGGAAGTTTTCTAAAATCGTTGTTGATGGCTATGAACAAGCTCCAAGTCGCTCAATGCTCAGAGCAGTGGGTTTTGATGACGAAGATTTCAAGAAACCACAAATAGGCATTGCCTCGACCTGGAGTATGGTCACGCCGTGTAATATGCACATCAACAAACTAGCAGAAGAAGTTAATAAAGGAACCGATGCAGCCGGCGGCAAAGGCGTGATTTACAACTGCATTACGATCTCTGACGGCATTTCTATGGGCACCGAAGGCATGAAGTATTCTTTGGTCTCAAGAGAAGTCATAGCCGACAGCGTGGAAACCGTATCCGGGTGCATGGGACACGACGGAATCATCACTATTGGCGGTTGTGATAAGAATATGCCTGGACTCCTTATGGGTATGGCGCGCCTTAACCGGCCTTCGATTTTTATATACGGCGGCACCATTCAGCCAGGACCTAACCACACCAATGTAGTCTCTGTTTTTGAAGCAGTGGGCGGCTACGCGGCAGGCAAGGTTTCCGACATAGAGCTGAAAAACATAGAAGAAACCGCTATCCCGGGCCCCGGTTCCTGCGGCGGCATGTACACAGCAAACACCATGGCCTCGGCAATCGAAGCGATGGGTATGAGCTTGCCTAATAGCTCAGCGCAAGACGCCATATCTAGCGATAAAGTAGATGATTGCTTAAACGCTGGCGCTGCCATCATGAACTTGCTTGAAAATGACATTAAGCCCTCTGACATTATGACCCGAGCTGCTTTTGAAAATTCCATCAAAGTCGTAATTGCCCTCGGCGGATCCACCAATGCGGTACTGCATCTATTAGCGATGGCCCACACAATAGGAGTGGAATTGGAATTGGATGATTTCACAACAATCGGCAAAAAGACTCCCATGCTTGCGGATCTCAAGCCCAGTGGCACATACTTAATGTCTGAATTAATTAAAATTGGCGGAATTCAGCCATTGATGAAAACCATGTTAGAGGCCGGAATGTTAGATGGCAGCTGTATGACTGTTACCGGCAAAACTCTCACAGAAAATTTAGCCAACGTAAAGGCATATCCTGCGGGACAGGATATTATTCGCCCGCTTGACAACCCAATAAAAAAAGATAGCCACTTGGTTATATTAAAAGGTAATTTGGCTCCGGGAGGCGCGGTGGCAAAAATCACCGGCAAAGAAGGACTTAGCTTTACTGGGAATGCCCGTGTATTTGAGTCCGAAGAGGACTGCCTCAAAAGTGTTCTTGATGGGACGGTGGTTAAGGGAGATGTACTTATCATCCGCAATGAAGGCCCGAGAGGTGGTCCTGGCATGCGCGAAATGTTGAGCCCAACTTCAGCCATTATGGGCAAAGGTATGGGCGAGGACATAGCGCTTATCACCGACGGCCGATTTTCCGGCGGCTCTCATGGTTTTGTTGTGGGCCACGTGACGCCAGAGGCCAGTGAAGGCGGCCCTATTGCCATTATTAAAACCGGCGATCGAATTTCTATCGATGCCGAAAACAACACGGTTAATTTAGATTTGAGTGACGCGGAAATTGCGGAACGCCTAAGCAAGTGGAAAAAACCAGCGGCACGTTACACAAGAGGCGTATTAGCAAAATTTGCAGCCTCAGCAGCATCCGCTTCTGAGGGCGCGGTTACAGACAAGTATCTGTAGAGACGTCAGCACTACGAGCAAACTTGAAGAATGAATAAATAGGGCCTAGGCCAAAAAATGCCTGAATTTTTTATCAGTATCGCCGACTTGCTAGAAGGTTCTTTTTTGCAAAGCGCTGCATTATGGACACTGCGCACAGTACCCGGATTTCCACCGATTATTCAAACGGTGCATATTCTTGGTATCGCAGTGCTAATGGGAACTATTGTAATGCTAAACCTGAGGGTTTTGGGATTAGCGGTGCGCTCGCAAGGACTCACTGAGATGACTAAACGCGTTATGCCTTGGGTATGTTGGGCATTAGCCAGTAACTTGGTCTCCGGCGCATTCTTTTTGTTTGCCCGCCCCTATCGTTATTTCAATAATCCTGTCTTCGGCTGGAAAGTGAGTTTCCTCATTCCGGCAGTTATACTTACCCTAGTGTTTTATTGGATGCAAAAAAGACAGGCCGGTTATTGGGAACAAGACACAAAACACCTCTGGAGCGCCAGAGCAATTGCCCTAGCCTCACTTGCCTGCTGGGTCATGGTTGCTATGGCAGGACGTTGGATTGCCTATGTTGAATACCTCTACTACCCAGCCTAATCATGATTAATTTAAATAGCCATGAATCTCGGAAGCCAGCACTATGATAAGTAGTTTTCTCAGAGATCCATTTTGGATTGATATCGAAAACTGGCCTATTAGCTGGGAAATCGGTGGCACCTCGTGGTTTCCTTTTTTGGAATCAATCCACGTTATAGCAGCGGCTATGGTTGTCGGCTCCATTCTATTTGTCGACTTAAGGCTGCTAGGCTTGGCCGCCACCCGCTACCCGATCACTACTCTTTCGAAAGAATTAGTCCCTTGGTCATGGGCCGCATTTGTTATAGCAACTATTACTGGACTTGGAATGTTCATCACACGTGCAGCATCCCATGTTGTAAATCCAGCTTTCCAATGGAAGATGGCGCTACTTGCTCTTGCAGGTATCAATATGTTTTATTTTCATCACCGCGTGTACAAGAACATCCATCAGTGGGACACCCTCGCACAGACACCGATGCAAATTAAAATCATAGGCTGCCTATCTCTTTTTTTATGGTCAGGGGTTATGCTAGCCGGGCGCTGGGTTGGTCATATTATTTGAGTATCAAAAAACCGACTACCGCTACTTGTGCTGGGAATCGATTAGCCTCTTTTTATCCTAAGGCTTGGCTGCTTTGATCCACTCTAGCCTTCTCTGATTTTATCTAATGCCCTGAGCTTTTCGCGACAAAGCCTGCCCCTTCAGTTTATTGTTCTGCCATTACTTGGTCACCAGCCATACCCCGTGAACACACCTGCAAATCTAAAGCAGGACGCATTAAAGTGTATTGATGATAAAATTTTTACCTACCGCTTTCTTCGCAACACAGCTTTGCCATTCAGCCGGCACTAACAATAAGTTGAAAGAACTGAGGGAAACATGCGTTTGTAAAAATGTTGAAAACGGAAACGAGGCACTTTAAGCTTAATCTTTAATATCCAATTTTGTAAATATCGCAGACACCATGGAACTACTTATGGTACTCCTAAGGCCTTCATAAATTGAAAATGAATCAACGCCTGCTGTAAGGTAACAGAAAAGGACAATTAAAAACCTGAAGCCTAACTTTTTTCCAATTCAAAAGCGACCTGGCACCATATAAAGACTTCGCCTCCTTAATATGGTGAGTAGCCAGCGTGAAAAACCGGCAAAACCGATTAATCGACTGCCATATAAACACTGGCCAAGCGCTTAGGTACCTGACCTACTGGAATACGGGCTACAGTTTTCATTGTGGCCACATCTACAGCGTAAGTCACATGGTCGCCAGCCGCCCCAATATAAGCCGTCTTGCCGTCGGGAGTGAAGGTAACCCATTCTGGGTGTTGACCTACAAACACTTGTCCAACCTCGACCAAATCTGGTAGCGAATGGATATAAACCGTACTGTAGACCTTGCTCGTTGACCACAGGGTTTTCCCATCTGGGGAGACACCTAAGCCATGAGCGGGAGCCCCTTGCAAACCATCATAATGGGCTTCCTGCCCTAGCGCTGGGGGATGCTCAATTCGAGCTATTTCTGCACGGGATGCAAAGTCCACCACGGCAAACCCATGAAAACCTGAAAGCTGAACGAAGATATTTTTCGTCGACCCATCTGGATTAGTATTAAAGATCATCGGCCGAATGCCTGAGCTCATTTCCAAGGTCCACAGCAATTCGTTGCTCGCAATATCAATGACATTAATTGTGCGTGTTTGGATTGAGCCACCTACAGCGTATTTACTGTCCGGGGTGACATACACATTATGTATCGCTCCCTCGACCGGGATGCTTTTGATCTTTTCCATAGAAGTCACATCGATAACATCTATAGTCCCAGGCATTTCCATAATAGCAACATAGACCCTGCTTCCGTCTGCAGTCACTGCCACGTTGTTGGGCCTTCCACTTAAAGGAATCCGCCGCTTGACCCGCAGGGTACGTGAGTCAACAATATCTAAGCTATGCATAGACTCGTTTGTAATATAAAGCTGTGAGCCATCCGGGGCGCCAACAATACCATGAGGTATTTCGATATCGGTTATTTTACCAATAACGCTATTAGTAACTGGATCGATAATGGTAGACGTATCCGAGGCGGCGTTGGTCTGAATAATACGAACCTGCACAGAAGAGGGCTCCCTACGTGTTTTAGCCCCTGCCACCCAATCTGCCATGACTCTCCATTCAGGATCATATTGGCTGGCGAAATGCTTACCTCCCCCATGAAAAGGGTCGCCACCCGCCTCACTGGCTAACGGATGGGTTAAAAACCGACTAGCTAGCGGGTCACTGCCGGGCAAGACAAACTGACTAGCAGATTCAAAGTTCATTCGAGTCTGCGCTTCAGTAAAGAACAGCTGATGATCTTCCAACGCCTGGATTCGAAAATTACTGGAGCGGCTATGACACTGAACACATCGAACGTTACCGTCACGCTTAGCAAGAAATATTGGCTGCACTTCATTTTTAAAATAATCGTAATCAAGTTCAACGGGTTCCTGAGAAAACCCGCTAGATATTTGAAGCAATAGAATTATCGTACTGAAAGCTTTTGCCTTTAGTCTATTTATCACAAGAATATTCTCCTCTTTTGTGGGAGTTAAATGATTTTGATTGGTTGATGTTGATGTTGATCACCATAGTAGTTTGCGAGTGAAGAAAAAGACAGTGGCACACGGCCAACTATAATCGCAACCTGCATAACCCCCGCCCCTCAGAGCTAATCTTTTCGCTATAGACGACT
>CAWKZY010000014.1:0-61698 GCA_963854625.1 Gammaproteobacteria bacterium
CTACTGTAACGGCTCATCGCATTCAGGCTACTCTTCTTGCTGGTTTTTAACACTACCTGCTTACACAATGGCACCTGTATCTATAAGTTCTATAGGTAACTTATGTCACTTATGTCACTTATGTCACTTATGTCACGTAGTGAACCCATAAGAGTCTTCAGCAAAAAAGCCAAATATAAAAATTTTGCCACCGCATTACCTCATATTTAACTTTGAAGATTCCCTTCCCAGCCCTAAACTCATAACCAAAAACTGTACTGAGCCAAACGGATCTTACTGGCAAACATGAGTTGGGGATTGAGTTATCCTGCGCGCTACTCAGCCAAGGTCAACTAACAATAATCTAGCTATACTAGGGCTGATCCTTGTAGGTATAAAACACTCGTGAATAACAAGTTGTGGCAAAGGTTAAATCATGAGGGCATGGGAATATTTTCTTTCTATTCAGAGACCCAGCTTAGATTAAGCAGTAAACTTCTACCAACTTTTCTCTTGTACGAAGAACTGCTGAATACCCTCCGGTAGATTTTTACAAGACAACAAATAGCGTCACAGTCAGCAACAATATTTGTGTATTAGCACTATCTTCTTAGATTTGTTTACTGGGCGTGAAGGATTAAGTGCCTGTGCTTGAAAATACAAAGCTAATTGCCCAAAAATAAAGTTTGGACAATCCGAGATGATTCCAAAGTTTTTCCGAAAGACTTACCAGGGGAATGAAACAACCAAGGCCTGAAGAGGACTAGTCTGTTGTACTTATAAGGAATTGTGAGTGTTTTTTCCCAAAGCGAATTATCAATTCCATCAACTTCCAAAAAATTTTTGATGTCCTGCTTAGATTTCAAACCGTGTTTTGAAAGCCCTTCTATTGATCGAGGAATCTCTTCGAGACCGGTTCTGAGATGTTTCCAAAATGAAGTGCCGTCTACTTTAGGATGCTCTTTTGACAGATAGATAACACCCGACCAGTTGGTCTTCAGGCCACCGTCAAAATGAATATTCTGAGCAAACGTATCATTTTCTTTTGAGAACCTTATTTTGCCATTGAGTTCAGTGGATGAATCTATTGAAGGCTCGTTAAGCAATGTCTGAAAAAGATCTCTCTGCTGCAAGCCTAAATACGCTTTTGGCGTCATCACACCAGCAAAATTTCCACGTAAAACCTCTCGATTCAGCGAGTCTCGAGCCACGTCTACCAGCTTGTCGGGTTCATCATAGAAATTATCTATGACTAAATATCTATTAAGCATTTCCTTACTTCTTCAATAACTACAAACTACAATTGACTACTAGGAAAGTTTTATTCTCAGTGGGCCATTTAAGACGAGAGCAGCATTGAATATCCTGAGAAAATGCGTGCCCCATAAGGCATGTATAACGTTGGGATATTAGTCTATTGAAGCTAAATTTGTCCTGCCCTGTCACGATTTATTACACTTTAGAACGTCGTATTCTAAAATAAAACGAGACACTGGGCCCTGAATCACAATGCCATAATTTTGGCGATGGCAGTACCAAACAGATAAAAGAACCAAGATAGAAATGAGAACGATAAAAGGTGAAAAAGAAGGAATGGGCCAGTAGCTGATACAAGTAAACCTAATCCCTCCCCCTACGTGCTGAGTTAATGTTGCTGCAATCTAAAACCCACCGCCAGGAATACGTACCCAGCCTTCCATCAGCACTCTTGCACTGCGGCTCATAATCGCTTTCTTGGCTTGCCATTGCCCATCTACTAAAGCTGCTTGGGCACCGACTTTCAAGATGCCTGACGGATGACCGAACGTTACTGCAGTGCGCTCGCTGCCACCCGCGGCGAGGTTAACCAATGTACCCGGAATAGCCGCCGCTGTGCCTATTGCCACCGCGGCAGTTCCCATCATCGCATGATGTAACTTACCCATAGACAGCGCCCGAACACAAAGGTCTATATCACTTGTTGAAATTTGCTTGCCACTGGATGAAGTGTAGGCGGCAGGTTTTCCTATAAACGCTACTTTGGGAGTGTGCTGACGTCCCTGTGCCTCGGATACATCCTTAATCAATCCCATTTTGAGCGCACCATAAGCGCGAATAGACTCAAACATAGCTAGGGCTTTTTCGTCATTATTTATTGCGTCCTGAAGCTCTGTTCCCAGATAAGAAATTTCATCAGCATTAACAAAAATGGTTGGTATTCCAGCATTTATTAGCGTTGCTTTCAGAGAGCCAACACCGGGAACATCTAAATCATCAACCAAGTTACCCGTTGGGAACATTGAGCCTACGCCGCCGGAGGGATCGATAAATTCCACCTGTATTTCCGCCGCAGGAAAGGTCACTCCATCTAATTCAAAGTCGCCTGTTTCTTGAACTTCACCATCAGTCATTGGCACGTTTGCAATAATTGTCTTGTTGATATTCGCCTGCCAAATCCTGATAACCGCCAACCCATTTTCAGGGATACGGTCTGCCGCAACCAAGCCATTACTGATAGCAAATGAGCCCACTGCCGCCGTTAGGTTTCCACAATTACCACTCCAATCAACAAATGCTTTGCCGATTGCAACCTGGCCAAACAAATAGTCTACATCGTGATCAGGCTGCGAGCTTTTAGAGAGTATGACGGTTTTACTGGTGCTAGAAGTAGCGCCGCCCATTCCGTCGGTTTGCTTACCGTAGGGGTCTGGGCTACCAATAACTCGCAACAGGAGATTGTCGCGCGCACTGCCGGCAACCTGAGCGACCTCAGGCAAATCAGTGAGCTTAAAGAAAACACCTTTACTGGTTCCTCCACGCATATAGGTGGCAGGTATTTTCATCTGCGGTGTAAAAGACATATTCGTGACCTACGCTAATTTTTTGATGAACGAAGCCCTAGAATCTAAGCAGCATTGTTCTCTAAGAAGTCTTGAGCAAAGCGCTGCAATACACCCCCTGCATCGTACACCGTCACGTCTTCAGCGGTGTCTAGTCGGCAGGTCATTGGCACCTCAACAGACTCGCCATTGGCACGAGTGATGGTCAGGGCTAAAACCGCTCCAGGAAATATTTCTCCACTCACGTCAAAAGTTTCAGTACCATCTATGGCTAGAGTAATTCGTGTTGTACCGTCCTCAAATTGAAGTGGTAAGACGCCCATACCGACGAGGTTCTGTCGATGTATGCGCTCAAAACCTTCAGCAGCAATAACTTCTACCCCAGCAAGACGCACACCTTTGGCAGCCCAGTCTCGAGAAGATCCCTGACCATAGTCGGCACCGGCCACAATAATTAGCGGTTGACTGCGTCCCATGTAGGTCTCAATTGCTTCCCACATACGCATAACAGCCCCTTCAGGCTCAACTCGGGCCAGTGAGCCTTGAACAACTTCACCGTTTTCTTTTACCATTTCGTTTAGCAGTTTTGGGTTAGCAAAAGTTGCGCGCTGGGCAGTTAAGTGATCACCGCGATGGGTTGCATAAGAATTGAAATCTGCTTCTGGCACGCCCATTTTATCCAAATAAGCGCCTGCCGCGCTGCTAAGCTGAATCGCGTTCGAAGGTGACAAGTGATCGGTAGTAATATTGTCGCCTAACACCGCCAGCGGACGCATACCTTTCATGGTTCGCTCGCCTGCCAAGGCCCCTTCCCAATAGGGTGGACGACGGATGTAAGTACTGTCTGGATCCCAGTCATATAAGGGACTTTTTGAAGGCTCTATTTTACCCAAATCAAACATCGGTATGTAGATGGTTTTGAACTGCTCAGGTTTCACAGAAGCTGCCACAATAGAATCGATCTCTTCATCACTCGGCCAGATATCTTTTAGAGTGATTTCATTACCGTTTTTATCTAGGCCTAGAACATCTTTCTCAATATCAAAGCGCATAGTGCCCGCTATCGCATAGGCAACAACTAAGGGTGGAGATGCTAAAAACGCTTGTTTGGCGAAAGGGTGAATACGGCCATCGAAGTTCCTATTGCCTGAAAGAACGGCAGTGGTATATAAATCTCTATCAACGACTTCTTTTTGAATAATCGGATCTAGGGCGCCGCTCATCCCATTACACGTTGTACAGGCGTAGCCGACGATGCCGAAACCCAAGGTTTCTAATTCAGATAAAAGCCCAGCATCTTCTAAGTAAAGTTTTGCAACTTTTGAGCCAGGCGCGAAAGATGTTTTCACCCAAGGCTTCCGTATAAGACCTAACTCGTTAGCTTTCTTTGCGATCAAGCCAGCGGCAACTACATTGCGTGGATTGCTGGTGTTAGTGCAAGAAGTAATCGCTGCGATAATAACTGCCCCATCGGGCATCAATCCTGCGGCCTCATCAGCCTTCGCCTTATCCAAATCAACAGCTATACCACTGCGCGCCAAATCAGCAGTGGCGAGTCGGCGATGAGGGTTTGAAGGCCCGGCTAAGTTTCTGCCAACGCTGGATAAATCAAAGGTGAGGACCCGTTCGTACTCTACATCTTTAAGTGAGTCCGCCCACAGTCCTGTTTGCTTGGCGTATTTCTCGACTAATGCAACCTGCTCTGGCTCTCGGCCGGTTATTTTCAGATAGTCGATGGTCTGCTCATCGATATAAAAAAGCGCCGCTGTTGCCCCAAACTCGGGCGTCATATTGGAGATAGTTGCGCGATCACCTATAGTTAACTTTGATGCACCTTCACCAAAAAATTCGAGATAGGCCGAAACAACTTTTTGGCTGCGTAAGAATTCTGTAATCGCCAAAACGATGTCCGTTGCAGTAATACCCGGTTGACGTTTACCAGAAAGCTCAACGCCAATAATATCAGGCAAGCGCATCATGGATGGCCGTCCAAGCATGACAGTTTCGGCTTCCAGACCGCCTACACCTATTGCGATAACGCCCAGCGAATCAATATGCGGCGTATGGCTGTCGGTACCAACACAGGTATCAGGGTAAGCAATACCATCGCGGGACTGAATAACCGGCGACATTTTTTCCAAATTAATTTGATGCATAATGCCGTTGCCAGCAGGAATCACATCAACATTTTCAAAAGCTGTTTTTGTCCATTCTATAAAGTGAAAACGCTGCGCGTTACGGCGATCTTCAATGGCACGATTTTTATCAAAGGCGTCGGCCTCAAAACCACCATGCTCCACCGCAAGTGAATGATCTACAATCAACTGGGTTGGCACCACCGGATTCACCTTAGAGGGATCGCCACCCTGGTCTGCAATTGCGTCCCGCAGACCAGCCAGATCAACCAAAGCCGTTTGACCTAATATGTCATGACACACCACGCGCGCGGGATACCATGGAAAATCCAAATCCTGCTTGCGCTGGATTAACTGTTTTAGGGAATTAGTCAGAGCTTCTGGCTCACAGCGCCTAACCAACTGCTCGGCTAGCACGCGGGAGGTATAGGGGAGCTTTTTATAGGCCCCCGGTGAGATCGATTCAACCGCTTCCTCGGTGTCAAAATAGTCCAAAAGTGTGTCAGGTAAGGGTTTTCGGTATGCGGTATTCATAAATAGACTCTTTTGCGCGTGTTACGTCTTTGAATTGAAATGGCGTGGGCTGCCATAAAGAGACAACCCCTGGAACACCATAACGCGAAAGCGATTACTTATCTGTTAATTGAGCGCCTGCTTTTGCGAAGTACTAAGTAACCGATTTTTATCGGTCCGCTATGTCCACCCATAATCGTGAGTCCGGTCCAATATAATCAGCGCTAGGGCGAATGATACGATTGTTAGAGCGCTGCTCAATAACATGAGCGGTCCACCCCGTAACTCTGGAGCAAACGAAAATCGGGGTAAACAATTTAGTAGGAATCGACATAAAGTTGTAAGCCGAAGCATGGAAAAAGTCTGCGTTACAAAACAGCTTTTTCTCTTCCCACATGACTTTTTCAACTTCTACCGAAACCGGATACAAGGTAGTGTCACCAACTTCTTCTGCGAGCTTTTCTGACCACTTTTTGATAATTACGTTACGCGGATCGCTTTCACTGTAAATCGCATGACCAAAACCCATTATCTTGTCTTTGCGCTCGAGCATGCCGAGAATATTTTCACGGGCCTCCGCTGGCGACTTCCAGTTTTCGATCATATCCATGGCCGCCTCATTGGCACCGCCATGCAGTGGCCCTCGCAAAGTGCCGATTGCGCCGGTTACGCAGGAATGCAAATCGGACAATGTTGACGCACAAACTCGGGCGGTAAAAGTTGATGCGTTGAACTCATGCTCGGCGTAAAGAATAAGCGACACATCCATTACCCGCTGATGCATTTCATTAGGCTTCTCACCGCGTAGCATGTGCAGAAAGTGACCAGCAACGGATTCGTCGTCAGTGACCGTTTCAATACGCACGCCATCATGGCTGAACTTGTACCAATAACACATAATTGACGGCATGATCGCGATCATGCGATCCGCCGCATCGTGCTGTTCGTCAAAGCTCATTTCAGTTTCAAGATTACCCAACACAGAAATACCAGTTCGCATCACATCCATGGGATGAGCTGAAGCTGGTATGTTTTCTAATACAGCTTTGAGCGCATCCGGAAGGGCACGCAATCCTTTAAGCTTGGTCAAGTACTGCTCTAACTGATCTTTTGTAGGCAATTCACCGTGATAAAGCAGATAGGCGACTTCCTCGAACTTAGCGTTTTCCGCAAGCTCAGCAATATCATAGCCGCAGTAGGTTAATCCACTACCGCTTTTCCCAACTGTACATAACCTAGTATCACCGGCAGATTGACCTCGCAGTCCTGCACCACTTAATTTTTTTTCAGCCATTGTGTTCTCTCCAATTCCAAATATTTAGGGTGTTAAAAAGCCGGTATTTTGACCTTTCAGACAGTCTTTTGCTTAAAAAACACCAAATCAGTTAGTAAAGACTAACTAACTTTTATTTCTCTTAATTTCAGATGCTTAATAGTTACAGAATGCATTTTCTTATCTATTTACTTCTAAGTCTGCTGCTAGTTATTTATTTTCCCCTTTGGCACTCTCTATTATTTATTTTTTCCTTCGGCACTCTCTATTATTTGTTTTTTCCTTCGGCAAAAAGGGAATCCAGTTTTTCTTCATACTCGTGGTAGCCAAGATAGTCATAGAGCTCCATGCGAGGCTGCATAATATCCAGCACATCCTTTTGGTCACCCTCATTTAGGATAGACGTGTAGACCAATTCTGCCGCCTTACTCATCGCTCTGAAAGCTGACAAAGGATAAAGCACCATCGCGGCTCCCCACTGCCCTAGCTCTTTTTTATTCCAAAGCTCAGTTTGCCCAAACTCGGTGATGTTAGCCAAAACCGGAACATCTAAAGCCTCTGAAAAAGCACGGTAGTGCTCCTCGGTTTTGATCGCTTCCGCAAAGATCCCATCTGCACCAGCGGCAACATAAGCTTTAGCTCGCTCAATTGCAGCATCCAACCCTTCTTGGGCAAATGAATCGGTGCGGGCCATAATGAAGAAGTCTGGGTCGGCCCGAGCATCAACAGCAGAGCGAATTCGATCAACCATTTCCTCGGTAGATACGATCTCTTTGTTAGGGCGATGACCACAGCGTTTTTGAGCCACTTGATCTTCCATATGGACCGCCGCTGCTCCGGCTTTTTCCATATCACGAATAGTTTTGGCAATATTAAACGCACCTCCCCAGCCAGTATCAATATCTACTAACAATGGCACAGAAGTCGCAGCCGTAATTCGCCGCACATCTTCGACGACATCGTTAAGTGAGGTCATACCCAAATCAGGCAAACCGTAGGACGCATTAGCAACTCCACCGCCTGATAAATAAATCGCTTGGTGCCCGATTTTCTCAGCCATTATTGCAGAATAGGCATTGATGGTGCCCACCACTTGCAAGGGGTCTCCCGCTTTGATGGCTTCTCTAAAGCGTGCACCGGGAGATAGATTGGTATTTGTCATTGGTCACCTTTGGGTAATAAAGTCGATTGAATTAGTTCTTATTTCTCTTTAGCTTTTACTTCTCTGAGGCTTTTTTGACACCTCATTAATTAGATCAAAATCTTGCTGCTTATACTGCTGAGCAATATTTAGTCTCGCCTGCCTAATATGCTTGCGCATTAGCATCTCAGCTAAATCACCATCTCGATCAGCGATAGCATCAAGAATTGCCAAATGCTCTTTTAGAGCCCGCTGCGGGCGGCCTTCAGACAAGCTACATTGGTAGCGGTACATACGGAGTAGATGATAGAGCTCGCTGAGAATTTGTTTTGCCAAATGCTCGTTTTTCGCCCCTTTGACGATTTGATAATGAAAATCTAGATCCCCTTCTTTTTGAAAATAAGCCTGACCAGATTGAACTTCCGTATCCGCCGCGTGTTTTTCTAGAAGAAGAGCCAAAGATGAGATTTCCTCATCGGTCATGTTTTCAGCGGCCAAGCGACAGGCAAGACCTTCTAGCGCCTCTCGGACTTGATAAATTTCTAGCAGCTCATTAAGGTTAAGAGAAACAACGCGGGTGCCAACATGAGGGATTCTCTCTATCAATCCGCGACTTTCTAATCGCTGCATTGCCTCACGAAGCGGCCCCCGACTAATGCCATAACGATTGGCCAGCTCGGTTTCGCTGATTTTAGCCCCCGGCTTAATACCCCCTCTGGTGATATCGCTTTGCAGCGTTTGAAAGGCCCTGTCAGCATGAGTTAACGACTCAGTCTTATTAAGCGATTCAGTGCAAGATTCAAGCTGATCTGTCATTATTGTCAACAATGTCTTCAAAAAAAGAGTGAAATTTAGAATATATTAGCGCTTTAGTCAAGTTTTGGCAGATATTGTTAACAATTTCGGCACTAAATCGAAAACCGCATAACCTAGGCAGCGCAACTACAGAGCGCTTATGCTAGCTGGGGGTCGGGAGACCAGCCGGGGAACAAACTAAGAAGGAGGCTAGGATAAGGGGGTAAAAAGGAGCATCGGAAGAGGAATGGCAAAAACATAAAAACGAAGCTAAAGAGAAAACCAACTTGTTTAAAGGGGCCAGCAAACCACCACCCCCAAAAAACAAGCTCCTACAAATTAGTCTTCCACTTTAAAAGTTAGACCCGCATTACTTTGCAAGCGATCAACCAACAAGCTACCTATAGCAGCCCCGGGAGTCCAAATACCACCGCTGGCAGCATCAGGATTTTTCAACAGACAAACTGCACTCTCCGCTATCATTTTGCTGGTAGAGCCGTAACCAGGATCTTTATCACCTTTCACACCAACCTTGATTACATCGCCTTTGTCGTTGGAGCCCACGAACAAGACATCATAAAACCCCGCCTCTCGCTCTTCTTTAGACGGACCCTCTCCTGGCTTTAAAGGGCTTTCAGCCATAGACTTATCTGCAGCCACAGCGTTTGCTGTTGCCTCGCCTTGCTCGCCAGGACCGGTGAACATCATCTCGTCATAGACAAAGTCCTCGCCATATTCATGGGCTAACAAAAAGTTAGAACGGTGAACGTTTTTGGTATTAATACTTGCCATAACGAACGGTGCGGACCAGCTGCCCAGCTCTTCTTCAAAAACAGGTTTTGCACCAGACGGCTGCTTAGGACCGGCAACGCCTTCGGTAAGCGCAAATGGATTGGTTAATATTTCTACCATACCCGGAGTCTTGGCCGCCGCTTTCATGGTCTCTTTAAAACTAGCCAGTGTGCCACCAGAAAAAGTGCCTTGCATCGCCCGCACTCGACCTTTAACTCTTGGCAGAGCTGCCCCCAGTTTTTCCTTTGCAACCTGCTGCAAAAAGTACACACCCAAGTCAAAGGGTATGGAATCAAAACCACAAGAGAACACTATTCGAGCACCGTTGGCTTTAGCGCTGTCGCCGTGGGCAGCGATCATTTCGTGCATCCAGGCCGGCTCACCGCATAAATCAACATAATCAGTACCGGCTGCTGCACATGCTTTAACCAAGTCAGAACCATATAATTGGTAAGGCCCTACAGTCGTTAATACAACCTTAGTGCTAGCGACCATTGCATTTACCGTTTGCTGGTTATCAGCATCAGCAACCACAAGTGGCACTTCCGCAGGAATGCCCATTTCATCCCGAACATTTTGCAGTTTCTCCATGCTGCGACCAGCCATAGCCCAGACTACATCGCCGTTAACTCCATATTGTTTATTTAGATATTCACATACAAGACGCCCAGTGTAACCTGTTGCTCCGTATACAATAATTCCGTATTGACGTTGGTCTGTCATTTCTACTTCCTCTTTTAATAATTCGAACCGTTAGTTTTCTGGTTTTCTTATGCTATGAAAAACCGACAACCTCTTCATCCAACATATGGGCCAACAGCGGGCTCTTTTCAGCTCGCGCAAAAGCATCATCGATTGCTTTAGACCGCTTTTGTACTCCCTCACGGTAATTAGGGTGAGTGAATATATAAAGCTCTTTCGCTAAGATAGCTTCAACAACTCTTTCACCCACTATCTCTGGCGCCAGACCATCGTCAATGACTTTTTGCATATGCTCAGCCATTGCTAGAGCCTTAGGTGAAGGGCCTGCGCTTGAGGATGAGTCAGAAGGCGGGTTTTTATATTCATCTTGTTTGTTGCGGTGAGAAAGGTTTATTCGCGTTTTAACAAAGGCAGGACACAATACTGACACCTGAATGTTGTGAGGTTTCAGTTCTGGATGCCAGCTTTCTGACATTCCCACCACAGCAACTTTGGTTGCCGTATAGGCACCCGCGAACGGCACGCCGCCCATGCCCGCCATAGACGCTACATTGATTAGCCAGCCGCCTTCGCCATGCTGTTTCATATAAGGAACTAGGGTTTGCGTACCGTAGATCACACCCATCAGATTTACATCTAAAACCCATTGCCAATCTTTATGATTCGTTTTCTCGATGGAGCCTGCTGAAGCTCCTACCCCTGCGTTGTTTACCAACATATGAATCTTGCCAAACTTAGCGAGTGTTTGTTCTGCAAGACTCTGCCAATCCTCTATTTTCACCACGTCCATCTCAATTGCCAGCACCTCAGCACCTTGATCTTCAAGCGCCTGCCGTGCAATCTCTAACTGATTCGCATCTATGTCGCTTATTACAACTTTCATTCCTTGCTTGGCCATCGAAAGAGCGATGCATAAACCAATGCCCTCAGCGCCGCCACTGACGACTGCTACCTTACCTTCTAACTCTGACATACGTAAAACCTCTAAAAATTGCCTTAATTACTAAATAGTGACTATTTAAATACTAGATATTAAGTTTTAGAAAAAACTTATCCGACACTTTATCTCAAACTCAGCCACGAGTTTGAGATATCCGAGGGGGATCCGTTTTTACCAACAAGAACTTGAATGAGCGTAAACTCTTAATTTAGCTTTTATCCAAATCAAAAAAGGCTACACAAACGCAGTTTAGTTAACCCCATCGAGCTTTCGACTTTTTCTTTTAATCACCCTCAATCACCTATCACCGCTGCGTCACATTTTCTTACAATGACGAAGTAGACTTCGATGGTGATAGCTTTTATCCTCAACTGAACCCTATGCTATCTTCCCACAAATACTGCATCTATAAAGGCTACAACAATGAAAACGCTTTCTGCAATGATGTCCGGCTTAAGCTATAAAAAGCTATCCGGTTTGAGCTGTCTGGTAGCCATGCTGGGGCTTTTACCCACGCTAGGCCTAAGCCAGAATCTCGTCACCGATGACACCGTCGAGTGGTACACCCTAGGGGGTGATTACGCCCATACTCGCTACACCCCAGCAGATGAAATCACAGCTGAAAACTTTGATGAGCTGGAAGTAGCCTGGGAATGGGATGGTTCTAGCTTTAACGGCTACAGTGGCCGCTCAACTCCAACTTACGTAGACGGCAAACTGTTTACAGTGTCCGGTCCACGTCGAAGTGTGGTTGCAATCGACCCTAAAACTGGCGAAACCCTTTGGTCTTACCGTCTACCTAATACTGCCCGTTGGGAATACTCCATGCGCGCCTCTTACGGCAAAGGCATAGCTTATTCCCGCATTGATGGCCGAGGAGTGGTTTACATTTCGTCTCCCGGATTCTTTTTGGTCGCACTAGACGCTGAAACAGGCGCTCCTTTAGAAGGCTTTGGTGGGCAGGTTCCCGTCGAAGGCTTTCCAAAAACCGGTGTTGTCGACATGCTGGCTGATTTGGGCCATCCATATGACCCATACGAAGGTATTCCACTAGAAACCGGCTATATCACTGCCTCTTCACCACCAATCGTAGTTAATGACACGATTGTTGTTGGCAACTCAGCGGAGCAGGGCTATTTGCAGGCACGAATAGAAAACATTCCTGGCGATATCTTGGCCTATGACAAGGTGACTGGCGCATTAAAGTGGAAGTTCAATGTAATTCCACAGCCCGGTGAATACGGCCACGAAACATGGGAAAATGATGCCTGGAGTTACACAGGGGACGTCTCGTCATGGGCGCCTATTACTGCTGACCCAGAAAATAACATAGTTTATATCCCAACCAATCCACCAACTATTGATTACTACGGCGGCTTTCGCCCTGGTGACAATTTATTTGGTACTAGCGTAATCGCTTTGGATACAGAAACTGGTGAGCGCCGCTGGCATTACCAGACGGTGAAACACGATGTCTGGAACTACGACAATCCGGCAGCACCTATCCAGTTAGACCTCAATATTCCGGGACGCGGACTAGTCTCTGCCGTTGCTCAGGTAACCAAGCAAGGTTATGTTTATACCTTTGACAGATTTACTGGTGAGCCAGTTTGGCCGATGGAATATCGCGACGTTCCTGCATCTCAGGTTCCTGGCGAGAAATTAGCGACAACGCAGCCATTTCCAACCAAACCACCTCCGTTTGAGATGCAAGGCCTTAGCGAAGAAGATCTAATCGACTTCACACCTGAACTGCGAAGAGAAGCACTTGAGGTCATGGCCAACTACCAAATGGGCCCTCTTTTCAATCCGCCAATCCATGCCAAAAATGCTGCTGGCAAGATCAGTTCTGCCATGTGCCCGGGTGACGGAGGCGGCGCAAACATCTATGCACCCCCGGTAGCTGACCCGACAACAGGCTTTCTCTATGTTCCGTCTGCAAACAACTGCAGCTGGCAGCGAGTTATTCCTGGAGAAGAGGCAGATGCCCGAATCGATGAACCCACCGGCTCTACTTTTGCCGCTTATGCAAATGGCCCAGGTGGACGCCCGCCACGACTTTCTTCAGGCCTGCCATATGTGAAGCCGCTGTACAGCAGCATCACAGCGTATGACATGAATACCGGTGAGATAGCTTTTAGAATTCCAACAGGTGAAACCCCTGACCGAATTCGAAACAACCCAGCAGTAGCTGGTTTGGATATCGGCGATACAGGAAGCGGCAACCCAGTCTCTATGGTCACCACTCCAAACATGCTGATCTATTCGGACACCGACCATGACGGCCAAACAGCGCTTCTTTACGCCCTTGATAAAGCTACCGGCGAAGAACTTGGCCGAATAGAAGTGCCTGCGAAAAGTCGCTATGGTATGAGCTCTTGGAAGCATGAAGGTCATCAGTACATCATCTTGCAGACAGGCTCGAAGCTTACAGCTATGGCATTGCCAGCAGCTTCAGAAGGTTCTGCAGGACATTAAGCCGTAGCTTGGTCTAACCAGCTCAAAGATTGCCGTTTTATAAAAAGGGCGGAAAGATTAGTTATCTTTCAGCCCTTTTTTATCGCACGTGAAAAAAGACACTCAAGTAACAAAACATACTGAAAATCCCAACTAAATACATAATACCAGCGTAGTTACGTTCATATTAATACCATTGATTGAAATAATTGCACTGCTTTACGGCTATCACAAAAAGCCCACTTTTAGACACGCAGTAAAGAGCAGACATGCTATTTTCCCTGCGAGCCAACTTTCTATCAGACCTTTTAACTGAACTGCGCCAATGAAAAACCAAACCAAGAAAGACAGCTCCTTCTTTTTTGTCTACACCGCCGTATTGTTCTTTATAGTATTAGCCGGCTTCGCCCCGACATTTTTTCTTCGTGCTGCTTTTGATACTCCACCTATCCCGCTGTACCTTCAACTGCATGGCTTGGTATTAGCCGCTTGGTTTTTGTTACTCCTATTTCAGGCTTGGCTCATTCGCCAAAACCACACTACGCTGCACAAGAGATTAGGCTATTTGATAGCCGCTTACGGCGTTTTTGTTATAGCAGGAGGGTTAATGGCGACTTCCAATACGGTCGCACGTGGTTTTGGGGGAGCGGTATCCTTCGACACCGATATGGCAGACATCAACCCTGGCATGGGTGAGGGAATCTCCTATCTTGAATTCATCAGCGGGGTTGTTTGGGCGAATCTTGCGGCAATGATGACTTTTGCAGTAATGCTTAGTTCAGCCATCTTTTTTCGCCGTCAATCAGACATTCACAAACGGCTGATCCTAGTAGCAACGGTGGCGATCGTTGGACCTGCACTTGCACGCATTGCGCGATTAGAATTCTTAGGAGGCGAGCAAGGTCTGTTTCTCCCATCAGCCATCTTCATTCTACTTGCTGCTATAATCATTTATGATTTTCTCTCGCTAGGAAAAGCACATCGAGCAAGTTTAGCCGGTGCCGGTTTTCTCATAACCGTGTTTCTCACAAGTATAGCAATTGCGCGCACTGAGTTCGGAATAGGGTTTGTTCGCGGTCTCGCATAGGCTCCTGATAGAAAATAAACCACTGTGATCCTGTCAGCTTAAAGCTGGAGAAGATGCTAATAAAGGGTTCTCACGCACCTCTTCGCCCTAAGTACTTGTTTGGCCAACCGGAGTCGAAACCCCTTGACCTAGAGTGAACTCTAACTTGTATAGTGGCTTTTTATTTCTGTATAGGAATTCACCATGAACTCATACAAAGGCAAAACAGCCCTCATCACAGGCGCCTCTTCTGGCATCGGATTGGCGATGGCCCATGAGCTGTCCAAACGCGGCGCCATTGTAGTAATGGCTGCTAGATCACGAGATAAGCTAGACATAGAGGCACAGGTCATCCGTAAGAATGGAAACCAAGCTCATACTTTTACAACGGATCTGAGCCTGCCTAATTCCGCCGAAAAGCTATACCGCAACGTTATTAGTGCTGGGCTAAATATTGACTTATTAGTTAATAATGCCGGTTACGGCAGATGGGGAGATTTCACCGAGTTTGATTGTGAAGACTATGGCCTTATGATTCAGCTCAACATCACATCACTAACCGACCTTTGCCACCTCGCTATTCCAGATATGATATCAAAAGGTGGAGGCGGAATAATTAATGTCGGCTCAACTGCCTCTTTCGTGCCTGTTCCTTATTCAGCGGTTTATGGAGCCAGCAAAGCCTACGTATTGATGTTTTCAGAATCTATTCGCTATGAATATGCTGACCAACATATCAATGTCATGGCTCTGTGCCCCGGCGCAACCAAGTCTAATTTCAGCACGGTAGCCACTGCCAATTCCTCTGTGGAATTACAAAAACTAAATGCAAAAATAGCCGACGACACTCAGTCAGGCGAGACTAGTAAAGAAGTTGCAGTTGAAGGTTTAGATGTGTTCTTACAGAATAAGAGCTTCGTTCTCACGGGCAAAAGCAACAAAAAAATGGGGATTGTGCCGCGATTCCTAACGCGAAAGAAAATGCTTAAAATAGTGGGTGATGGCTTCCGTAAACGCGTCCTAAAATAGAAAAAAAAGGGGGGGGGAAATAAAGGGGTCGGAGGCATTTAAAATTTAAATGCCTCCGACCCCTTTGTCTATTATATTGCTTACGGTCCTTGCTTATATTACTGAATCTAGATGGGATCGCCCGGCGGCAGTACTAACGCAGGCCTAGGGACGGCATCGTCAGGCCGTTGCTGCCAGCGGCGGATATCAGCCGCTACAGATGACTGATGTGCGCTAGAATTTCTTAGCCTTTCAAGGCGAGCAGCTAATTTTTCGAGACGGTCGGCAAGCACCGCTTTGACCTCACCAGATGCACTTTCGCTGGTCGCTTGAACCATCATTTCATCAGCAGTCACACGCTGCACCAAATGCAGTATTTGTTGCTGATAATCATTGCCGGCAATATCTACATCCCATGTCACCTCCAACAAACGGTCTACTACTTCTTCAAGGTTTGGATAGTCACCCATGCTGCCATAGGCCACTAACCTCGCCATACGCGCTGGCTGCAATATCTGCTTCACTGACAAACTCGCCGAACCTTCTGCAGCCCCGAGAGGATCAAAAAGCAAACCTGTGCGACCAGGAAACTCTTCACCTTGGCTGTGGCGGAAAGCGGGAGGTGGCAGCAGCTCTAAAATATTTGTCGGCAAAGTCAGGAAATCAGGGCTTAGAGTCGACAGAACTGTTTCCAATGCGTCTCGCTGCTCTTGTGCATCAATAATTATGAACGGAATTTGGCCATCACCTCTAACTGTATATCTATAATCCGCGCCGCCAATGCTTTGAGCTGCCGAGTTAAGCTGAAAGCGATGGTGCATATACAAAGGCAAGAGCACGTATTCAAGGCTAGACAGGGGCTCCCCATTGCGAATTAGCTCTGGGCCAAAGCTCTCTAAACCAATCCGGCGAACTTCTATCTCATGTTTCAAATGGTCGACTAGGTTGTCACCATTATCCCAAACTCCCGCAAACTGGTGTCCTCCTCCAACGAAATTATTGTTGTTGTGAGCCATAAACAGTAATCCACTATCAAGGCTCTCTTGAACTATTTTCGCCAACTCTTCTTTCTCATCCGCCCCGGGGGCAAATTGCTCATAGGAATATCTTATAGCTAATTTGTCGTACTCTCCAATTCGTTGGATATAAGCATTTGATAGATCAATTTTCCCGGCGGCGGTAATTTCAACTAATGGCGCGGGATAATCCATTACGCTCTCCCGGCCGTAAGAACTGCTCAAGTAGTTGTGCGGATAGCCCAGCGTATGACCTACCTCGTGGGCAGAAAGTTGGCGCACCCTATCCAGTGACATATTCACTGAATCAGAATTATTGTCTGCGACCGTTTCGAGATATTCGAAACCCGGCACAAGACCTTGGCCATGCAAGTAATCTTGCCTCAGGCGCAGGCTGCCAAGGTTCACGTTACCCTTAATAATTTCACCTGTTCGCGGGTCCATCACCGAGCCACCATACGAATATCCTCGAGTTCGCCGATGAGTCCAGTGAATCATGTTGTATCGAACATCTTGACCATCGACTCCAGGAGGCAGCTCCATAACTTGGAAGGCGTTGATAAACCCAGCCGCTTCGTAGGCCTGATCCCACCAACCTGCACCTTCTATAAGTGCAGTTTTAATTGGCTCCGGCGTGCCCGAATCGACATAGTAGATAATCGGCTCTACTGCCTCAGAGCGCGCTGCACTGGGGTCTTTTTTCTCCAGCCTATGTTTAGCCACCAAACGAATCTGCAAGTCTTCGCCAATCGGGGTGCTGTAATCTTGAATAGTCGGTCCACTAGTTCCAATTCTAGGGTCCGCTAATCTGGGCTTAAAATTACCGTCAGGTAGTTTTACGATCGAATGATGCTGACGTAATGTGATCGCGCCGCCGGTGGCGGCAACGCTACTAACCAGATCGCCGGCGTTCTTACTGGTAAACGTCAACATGGTTTCAATTTCGACGTTTTCTGGAAAGGTCTTAGTGTTCTCTAGGTAAAATGCACTTCGACTCATATCAAGTGAGTAAGTGCCTTGTCCTCTATTGGCGATGGCGCCGATGACGTTGCGGGCATCGCGCAAAAAGAAATCTGATGCATCAACAAGGATACTACTTCCGCTCGCGGCAACAATATCAAAGCCCCAATGCACTGACGGCGCAAAAGCGTCTTCCACAGCCTGTCGCTCTAAAATATTATCACTTGAAGCGCGATACTTATAATTTGGCTGAACCAATAGCACCCTAGGCCCCACCCGCTTGGCCGACAGTACAAAAGTACCGCGCAATTGCCCACGGTCGATGCCAACAGGATTAGAGCCAAGCCCAGAACCCATAGAAACCTGATAGAGGAATTCGGTGTCAAGCTTATCTATTTCCCAATACATTTTGCCACTTGAATCATCCCAATAGAGATTGAAATAGCCCCCCATCTTGCTGGAGCCGGCAACAGTATCGGCTATTGAAGGCAGTTCCTGTGCCTGAGAAAACGTTGAACATAGAAAAATTGCTAAGACGCAGCTCGAACGCAGAACTGTCATGCTAAACGAAGTGAATATCATTATTGGAAAAGTGGGGGAAGCCATTTCAATTACCTCAGCCTTTTTATGGGCTATCTTTGAAAAGATTGAACAGAACATTTATGTCTCGAAAGCCAAGAAGACTACCACTGTCGCTGGTCTATTTGTACACGAAAAAAACCTCTCGGGGATTTATTTTCTGAGAAAACTAACGGCGGTAAGTTGCCGCCCCTTTTTGGCACAAGCGCACCATCTTATGTCACTTTATAGTAGCCTTAAGTCTCTATTCTTTAATGGCAGACCGAAGAATCGCGCTGACCACGTTTTGCTAAATATTGGCAATTCTTTCGTTTGCAAGGATCTCTTAAAAGGGTATTAGGTACTTTCCCACTCGTTCTAAAAATGAATAATTTGTACGCCCAAAAATTAACTCGGTGGGAAACGGAACAATTCTTCCAAAAAATAGAGAGATTTTGAAATATATAAGATACACTCGAAAGATAAGCTGAGAATAGTGTTAGCCATATCCTATCAGCACGCCTACCCTCCGAGGAGAATAAGAATGGGCAACTTCACCTCTATTAATACGCGCTTTAAAACTTGTACGCGTTTTACAATGACCAATTCCCGCTTACTAGGCCTAGCAATCTGCTTCGTCACCCCTTTGTCCTTTGCGCAAATCACTTCTGAAGAAATTACAGTTGAAGTTCTGTCGGAAATTGGGGAAAACTGGTTTATTTCAAAAACAAGTAACGGCGGCTACATTTTTGATGCCAGCACCGGAGAAATGCAGGGATTACTGTCTCTGTCTCGCAATACGCCAGCAGTAACGAAATGGGGTCCACGCAAAGAGTTTTAT
Organism: Gammaproteobacteria bacterium; assembly: GCA_963854625.1. Taxonomy (GTDB): domain Bacteria; phylum Pseudomonadota; class Gammaproteobacteria; order Pseudomonadales; family Pseudohongiellaceae; genus UBA9145. The sequence goes on from CAWKZY010000014.1 coordinate 18,996, forward strand.
GCAGCTGAATCCTATGTCGCCAGAGGAGTGCATGGGGAGCGTACAGACCTTGTTTCAGTGTATGACTATGAGAATTTGAGCCCAGTTGCTGAAATCATTATTCCAAATCATATGGCCCGGCTACCTGTTAGGAACCATCTTGGTCTAATGAACAATGGACGTCTCTTGGCACTTTTAAACATGAATCCCGGTCACTCCGTTTCCATAGTTGATGTTCAAGACAGACTATTTATCTACGAACTCTCTACTCCTGGCTGCGCTGTCATTATGCCGGTGGCTGACATAGATTTCTTACAGATCTGTGGCGATGGCACCTTGCAACTAATTCAATTAGACGTAAGTGGGTTTGAACAGAACCGAGTGCGCAGCGATATTTTCTTCGATGTTATCGATGACGCCGTGTTTGACCGAACAGCACGATCTGCCCAAGGGTGGTTTCTAATCACTCATGCAGGACGTATTTTTTCTGTTGGCACCGATGACGATGAAATTCAAATCAGCGAGCCTTGGAGCATCGTCCCCGAGGGCGAAGAAACTTGGCGACCAGGCGGCTTAGAGTTTTTTAGTGCTCATCAAGATACCGGTTTACTTTACATTGCCATGCATGAAGGCGAGGTTGACACACACCACGAGCCGGGCACAGAAATATGGGTAGTCGATAGCAAAACTAAGCGTCGACTGCAGCGCATCAAAGTGGAAGCCCCTATAGATAGTTTAATGGTTACTCAAGAAGCAAAACCTAAGCTCATCGTTGGCGATCACGAGGGAGGCACTCACGTATACAATGCACTAACCTTTGCTTTTGAGCGCACCATTGATACTCCGAGCGCAAGCATGTTTGAGGATTTATAAAGGTGATAGATCCGCTATTTGTGCAAGTGATTGCAATGGGCTTTGCGCTCATTTTTGCACTAGCGGCATTGCATAAGATGGATGATAGGAACAGGTTTCTGTCTATTTTGAAGGCCTATAAAATCTTACCTCGCTTTATGCTCAGAGCCAGCGCCCTCTGCATACCGATGCTCGAATTGATGCTTGCTCTAGGCTGGCTTCAAGCAGGCCTGCTGGGGTCACGCTATCCGGTGATCGTTGTAGCGAGCGCTGGCCTCCTCATAGTTTATGGCTTGGCTATTGCCATTAATCTCTTGCGCGGCAGAACCGATATCGACTGTGGGTGCAACCTTATATCTGCTAGAAAGTCTGCTCCCGCTGATAAAGGTAGTGAGTCTCAGCAGTCCATTTCCACCAACTTAATTTGGCGAAACGTTTGCCTAGCTTTATTGACGTTGACTGCACTGACTCCGATTACAGCTCGGCAGCTCGGCGTAATCGACTACATAGGTTTGGCAGGCGCGCTACTCGTGCTTGTTCTGCTCTATGCGTCCCTAACTCAATTAATGGCCACCAACCAAATCATAAGATCTTGGCGCGGCCACCTAGGCAGGCTTGCCAATGATTGAAGCACTAATTATCTCCAACATCATTTTATGGGTCGCGTTAATAGCACTGGCATTAATGATATTTGCATTGACGCGCCAGGTGGGAATATTACACGAGCGGATAGCACCAGCTGGCGCTCTTATGCCGACTTCAGGTCCTAAGGTTGGAGAATTAACCCAAGCTCTAGAACTTACAGCGCTTAACGGTGACGCTGTAACTATAGGCGGGGTCAACAGTGGCGGCTTGGCCACCTTCATACTTTACGTGTCTCCTACATGCCCGGTCTGCAAAGCTTTGGTGCCAACGGCCCAAATGCTAGTGCAGTCGGAAGCAAATAGAATGCGGCTAATATTAGCTAGCGACGGAGATGATGTCAGCAGCCATCAAAGTTATAGCCAAGACATGAATCTGAACGATACGCCTTATCTTATTTCTGAAGAGCTAGGCAGGCTTTTCGAAGTGAGCAAGTTGCCTTTTGCAGTATTAATTGCGGCCGACGGGTCATTGCGAGGCAAAGGTTTAGTCAATACTCGAGAACATATGGAAAGCCTGATTGAATCAATGGATTCCGGCATAACTTCAGTGCAGGAGTACATAGGCAACCTAGAAAGTGCAGCAGTTAACGTAGACGAAACACCTAAGGCGATGGAAACCACATCATGAATATCGACAAAATTCTGGATCGCAGTTATTACTGGATTGACGAAAATGCAAAACGAACTAGCTTAGCCTTCGCGCGAAAACTATCGCGACGTCACTTTCTCTCCCGTCTTGGAATGATGCTAGCGGGTGCCGCAGCGTTTCCTTTGCTGCCGGTAGCACGTTCGTTTGCCCAAAGCTCTGTTCAAGAAGTTGGGGACCCGCAAAGCTGCGAATACTGGCGCTATTGCGCCATGAGCGGCACTTTGTGCAGCTGCTGCGGAGGCACATACACTTCTTGTCCTCCTGGCAGCGAGCCATCTCCAATCACCTGGGTAGGCACTTGTAGAAACCCTGTGGATGGTCGAGATTACCTCATGTCTTATAATGATTGCTGCGGTAAAGCCGTGTGCGCCCGATGTAGCTGTCACAATACTGAAGGCGATAAGCCGGTTTACTTTAACAGCAACAGCAACACCGTCTTGTGGTGTTTTGGCACTGAAAATACTAGCTATCATTGCACTGTCTCCCTAGTACTCGGAACAACAGACGAATCGAACTAGTGAATCGAGCAAACTGCATACTGACCGGCACCACCGTTGCGATACTGGCTTTCTGGCCAGTATCGCTGCAGGCTGCCAGCGCACGCATTAACTATCTTCTTTATTGCACAGGCTGTCATGGAGTCTCAGGTGAAGGCAGCCCTCCTAATGTGCCCACATTAGTCGGTGAACTCGGCAAAATGATAATGGTACCGGAAATGCGCGATTACCTTGTGCAAATTCCAGGTGCAGCATCCGCTCCTATAGATGACATGGAACTCACCGCCGTGATCAATTGGATTTTGCATAAGTTCAATGAAGACACCCTCCCTGAAGACTTCGAAGACATGACTGCCAGTGAAGTAAGTAAAGCTCGAAAAGATGTTCTCGCTGACCCTTTAAAGTATCGAATAACTCATTGGAAAAACTACCCAGAGTGATTTTTGGCGACAGAATCAGCCTCCTTCAACACGAAGCTTAATTGAAATTCAACATTTCCACCTCTACAAACACAAAGTCTGTTATGTGATTTATTAGCAGCCATTGGATCCGCACTTGATCATGCCTCCAGTTAATCAATCATTCTGACATCGCCCACCCAGAACTATCGCCAAAGCCTTATTTTGAGATTTACTTTCGCAATTTAAGGGATCGCCACTCCATCAGGACTGCTAGCATTTTGATTCTGATTCCGTTATAAAAAGGTTTCCGCATTTATCAAACATCAAAATAAGAGTTAACGGGAAAAGGAAATACACACTATGAAATTATTTCTAAAAAAAAACCGTTTGGCCTTCAAATCATTTTTAGCAATATCTCTTAGCGTTTTTTACTGCCTAGGTAATGCAGCAGAATCTAACTGGGTCGATCTAGCCGTTCATAATTTTGGCGCGCCCATCAACACCATGTGGGCCGAGGGTGAATTAAGCTTTGCCGATGACGGAACAATGGTCTATTGCAGCGCTAGGCAGGACATGGCGGTCGCACCTAGGGATCCTAAGGATTTGTATATCGCCACCTTTAATTCCGACACCGGGAGCTGGAACACTCCGGTTAATATGGGTATACCGGTTAACGCCCCGCCGGCCACAAACATCGACCCATTGCGCTTTGGCGATGATCGGGAACCTTGGATTACAGGTGATGGCAATACTATTTATTTCAAATCTGACCGCACTGCGACCACCAGCCCACGCAACAATAATGATTTGTTCGTTACCCATAAGGTCGAAGGGGAATGGACTAACCCTGTGCTAGTAGGCTTTCCCATTAGCACGGATGTTGGCGATGAGCATTGCCCGGCAATATTACAAGACGGCGAAACACTGTGCTTTGCCTCAAAAAGAGAAGGTGGCTATGGTGGTTCGGATATCTATTGTTCAAATCAGGATGCCGACGGCAATTGGATGACACCTGTAAATCAGGGCCCCAATATTAATACTGCTGCCGAAGAATTCCACTTCACCCAAGACAAAGACGGCATGGTGTATTTCTCCTCAGCCCGCCCAGGCGGCTATGGTGGCATGGATATTTGGGGAGCCATGCAGCAGGGCAGGGATGCTTGGGATGTAGCCTATAATCTTGGCCCACAGGTAAATACCGCAGCTGCAGATATGTGTCCAGCGCTGCCTCCTGGCTCTGATACTATTAGCTGGTTCTCGACCCGAGCCGATAATAGCCTTGGTTCAATTGATATATTTTGGACAAATAAGCGGAACGTTCAGAAAAAATAATCGAAGCGAACAAAAAAGCAGCTGAATTCATATTCGGATTTTAAAGAAGCCTCAAAATTGATTCGGCTTTTGTTTCAATTTAACGGTAAGTTAAAATTTAAAGCAGGGTTTCGAGCTAACTCTTCCTCGTAGGCCTACACTCTTAACCTTCTTTAGACCTTCTCTACTTAAGCCTTTACTCTTAAGACTTCTCTCCTCAGTTTTCTCATGTAAATTTCTTAACTAAAATTTTCACGGAAATTTCCCATTGAAAATGCACATACTAGGAAGACCTAGAGTAAGATAAACCAGTTACACCAGTCCAGCGACAGAAATCGATAACTCGGCATGGCTGGCGGTGCTCAGGTTCACCGCACCCTTAACTGTAGCCTCGAACAATCTTTTTACTACCTTTGCGTTACCTTTTCACGGGCCTGCATATGGGTATTAGACAACTCTGGCTAATTCCTCTATGACCGACTGAAATGGTGGCCGCAAGTCAATCTCCACAACAAAGTAGAGCGGCATAGGCTAATGAACGGCTCCTCTCAACTGCACTATAGTCAAAAGTTAACTTCCCGCCTTACGCGCGCCTCAACATCGAGTTGGGATGCTGACTTGTAACAAGAATTAATTATTAAAATTCAAATCTCTCACTCTATCCAGAACGCAGCAGGCTTTCCCAAGAAAATTACTGTGATTTTGAACCAATAAAGAGAGAAACACTTAATGTTGCTGGAAACAGCAAATATCTATATGGCCAAAAAAAGAAAAGGGGTGTGTTTATATTAAAAATAAACACGCCCCTTAAATTTTCTTTAGTTAATTCAGCTAGAGCTGACAACCATTAAGGACGGTATGTACTAACCGGAGGCAATTGCGAACCAGACAAATCGTCAGGAATACTTTTCTCAATCCTCACGGTGTGAGTCAGCGTACCAATGCCTTCTATGTTGGCACTAATAGTCTCGCCGTCAATCAAGTAGCCAGAGCCTGAAGCGCGTTCTACCCGGCCAGCTCCAGTTCCACCTGACGTTCCGCTTTGCATAACATCACCAGGAAATATAGTAATGAGAGACGAGGCATACTCGATAAGCTCAGGAATATTATGGATCATGTCTCCTGCCCTTGCTTCTTGAACTGTTACGCCATCAATGACCAGTGTTTGGTGCAGACGCTCCATGGGGTCGCCATAGAATTCTTTAGGCACGATCCAAGGACCATGGGGTGCGAAGGTGTCATGTCCCTTACCCACAAACCAATCTGAACCTGAGCCGTAGCCACCTGGTGGGCGACCACCGCGGTCAGATATATCCATCGCGACCATGTAGCCGAAGACGTGGTCGTATGCACGATTTGCCGAGATATACTTGCCAGTACGGCCAAAAACGATGGCCATTTCTACTTCCCATTCGATGCGATCACGCCCAAAGGGCATCATAATGTCATCACCGTCACCGATGATGGCGCCACGGGTGGGCTTAAGGAACAAATACGGAACCCCTCTACTCTCTCGACGTTCTCTGTTTCTAGCAGCCTGCTCATCAGCATTACAACCTTCACAGGCATGGGTATAAAAGTTGACCGCCGCATTCATCAGCTTGCTCGGGTATTGGATCGGAGCCATGATGTCGACTGAACCCACCGGATGGACATAGCTAGGACGATCGCTGCCGCTCAGCAAGTTCTCTTCAGTAAGCCAATTCACTACCTCATAAATTCTAAACTTCAATCCGTACCCGTATTGCTCGATCAAACCGAGCATATCCTTGGGCATGGTGATGGCACTGTACTGCGGTCTCAATTCCATGGCGCGGTTAGCCGCTGCCAAATCAATAATCAACTTGTCGTCTTGCAGAACAAGGCCAACAGTTGGGACATCGTTGATCGCAAAGGTGCCGACTTTGAACGGCACAACCGATTCCATGGCCTGAGCAGATGCTGGAGTGGAGCTTGTGAAGGCAGCAAATGCCGCCACAAGTGTCAGTGTATACAGGGACTTTCTTATCATATTTATCTCCCGTGCAGAGTGTTAACAACGTGAACAGAATTGAGTAGTAAGCTCTCAGCTGCCCACAGGACACGCAAAATGTATCCCCCATGTGGCCGGTTGTCCAGCATTTTGAGCGTTACGAGACCAAGATTTAGTCCTTTTGCTGGCGTTGCCAATGAGCTAAAGGTAGACCATGGGAAAAGGTCAATAGGTGGCCCGTCTAAGTATTTCTCATTACCTCTCGCCATAACGAAAGTTGGCTTAGGAAGGAGAGCTATGTCCTCCAGAGGATTACCCTGAGAAGCTATGATGCCAGCATCTTTTCCTACTTCAATTGTGCCTGCTATCACTGCCAAATCCAGAAGATCGTCAGCATCCACAGTGACTAAAATCAGAATATCCCGCTCCGACATACCCGCCTCATTCATCAGCACCAGCTCATAGGCATTGGTCCCGTGATCATTAACACCAGCGTCAGTACCAAAGGCTATCTTCACTTTATTTTCATAAGCAATACCCAGCGCATTCTTCATAATGGGGCCCACTTCAAGAGCCTTTTGGCGTACCGCTGACACAAAGAAATCAGTCCTTTGTGTTGCTATTCGTGCCAACGTATACCCAGCGATCGAGGTAGGAACATATTATTGGCCCGTGGCAACAAACAATGTGGCGGTCTCTTCATCTAAATAAAAGCCGTGTTCTCTAGAGTCAACTCCGGCACGAAGCGCTGCTTCTAGGCCTATTTTGCCATGAGCATGAGCTGTTACTTTGCGACCCGTAGCATGAGCCGCTTGAACTAGCGCAATTTGTTCTTCATCTGTGAACTGTTGATCCCCGCCCGTTGCAATCTGACTAAGCACACTTTCTGTGGCGACATACTTAATGCGGTCAGCACCAAATTTGATTTAAGTACGAACAGCCTTGCGACACCCGGCAACACCATCACAAATACCTGAATGTGGGTGAGGGAAAATATCATCCCGAAACCTTCCTGCATCACCATATCCTCCAGTTGAACTGAAGCCTTGTTCTGCAGCTTTGATTCGAGGCCCATCACAATGCCCTGATTGATGGCATCACACAGAGCAAAATTGCGCTTCAATCTGCGCCGACATTTTGGATTGTTGTAAAGCCAGCTCGCAGGGTTCGCATGCCAAGCTCAACACCCATCAAGGTGCTTAATCCTGAGGAGCGAGTAACTCGAATTTCGCGGCCGCTTGCTTCCTGCTGACTTAATAAGTGAGTGTGAGCATCAATAAGACCCTGCATCACAAACTGACTCTTTAATTTAGACTGCGGCGGAATGAGTCTTAATTTAGCTTTGAAGGTTTGATCTCATTTAGAGAGACTTTTACAAGGACTTTTCCTAAAGAAGGCTTTCTCGAGAACTCAAACCACACACCATAATAGAAAGGGGCCTGCTGGCCCTTTTTAATTACACAGAATTAATTTACTGATTAGTAGCCGCATCAGCTTCCTGCCGGCGCGCTCCAGCTAAAATCGCAGGCAAAGAATAATTACCCTCATGACAGGCGTATTCATACAACTGATCATCAAGTGTTTTCATGGGCATTTCTGCTGTCCATGCTTGGGTATAGAGTCCGGGGTCCTCGATGGTAAAAGAATAATGCATCTCGTCCTTAGCCATTCGGGTAAATCGCTCGGTTAAAATCACATTGTCAGAGATCAAGTACTCCTTTATCTGCCAAGAGCTAAAGTTCTTGGTAACTACAACTAAGGTATCTTCTTCATAATAGCCAATGGAATCACCCAGCCATTGCCGGAAAGGCAGATCACGAAAATCCTGATCAATACGAACAACACGGACGTTGTGTACCATCTCAGCTAACAACATGACATGGCTAGGCGACTGCACTATTTGCATATTGTTATTATAGAAACTGCTTACAAACGGCATTGTGGATGCATAACTTACCAGGCAACGGTCAGCTAACCCCCTTCCTTCAGGGCCATCACTTCGATCGTTGCTCTTCAACAAACGTTCACGTTGTAACTGGCGAGATTCTTGGCCACCTTCTTTCCAAGGAATCTGCCCATCAGCTGGATCCACGATAAGTGAAGTGCGGTACTTTCCGTTCATCAGAGCCAAGGCGTCACCCGGTGCAAACCAAAAATCATTATAAGCTCCTACCGCCCCACCACTCGGACCTTCGGCCCCGGTTTCGGCAAGAATCTCGTTATACTCAGCAGTGGAAATCATCTTTGCCAACATAGTTTCTTTATCTATTTCCAGTGCGTCGTAAAGCGCAGGACGCTGTAGAGAGGTTCTAGTTTGATAAGTCCAAACACCTTGCACATCAGGCACCCCGAAAGATGTTTTCGGCGGCTGATAATCCTGCGCAGCTACAGCAACTGTGACTCCTACAGATATTGCCAATAAAATGGCATATCCAAATAGCTTCATCATACTCTCGCTCCCTATCTAAAAGTTTTAAACCTATTGATTTAATTTACAAAAACTACTTATCCAGCACTAGCATTTGACTTCCTAGTGAATAAGTTGGCCCATCCGTAAACCAAAAAAGTTGCCGTCAATACAACCTTAACGATTTATTCTAGGACCATACTTTGATAATTTTTTAAACTGTAACCCGATTTACCCCCATGTGCATCCAATCAATATGCCAATATTGGCAGCGCATGGGCGGAAAAAGTCAAAGCTATACCTCAAGAACGAAATTATGCACCCCTTTAACTGGACATTTTGCGATCATAAAGATAGCTTTATGCACCTAAATAAAAACCATAATTAGAGTACACATTCAGGTTTATCGGAGAGCAGTATGGCCCAACGTCGCGAGTTTCTTAAATTTTTAGCAGCCAGCCCCCTGCTAACCAATTACTCAGCTTTCGCTCAGGAAGTAGAGGAAACAATTGGTGAACGCATAAAAGACCCTTCGGAGGTCATTAACGTATTTGAAATGGAAGCTATAGCTCGAGAGAAAATACCTCCTGCCCATTTAGGCTATCTCGCAACCGGTGTTGATAGCGACCTCACCTTAAGAGCTAACCGAGCTGGTTTCTCTCGCTTCCAAATAAGGCCCAGAAGACTTGTAGATGTTAGTCAGACTGACACTTCCGTTAATGTTTTGGGCTCGGAGGCGAAGTCTCCCATTTTTCTTTGCCCGGTGGGCAGTCAAGGGGCATACCATGCGGATGCAGAGCTAGGGAGCGCCAGGGCGGCGGCGGCCAAAGGTCACCACATGGTCCTATCCACTCAGTCCTCAACGTCTGTGGAGGATGTGATAGAAGCGCGGGACGCACCTATCTGGCACCAGCTTTACCCAACCACGCGCTGGGAATTCACCGTTGCCATGCTGCAAAGAGCCGAGGCGGCGGGATGCACTACGGTCTGTCTAACCATCGACTTACCCGGTGGGCGCAACACAGAAACTAGCCAATTTTTAACCCGCGAAGATACCCGCAACTGCTCCTCCTGTCATCAAGGGCAAGCCAAACCTATGCTCGAAGGGTTTAATATGCAAGGTGTCGGCCTCAACAGCTCACAGCTGACCTGGAGTGTTATTGGCCGAATGAAAGAAGTCACCAATATGAATGTCGTAATTAAGGGCATCGAAGTCGGCGCAGACGCGGCTCTTGCAGTGCAACACGGCGCCGATGGAATTTGGGTTTCCAACCACGGCGGGCGCGCGACTGAAACGGGGCTAGGGACGATTGAATGCCTACCCGATATCGTGAACGCCGTGAATGGCCGAGTGCCTATTATTGTTGACGGTGGATTTCGTCGTGGCACCGATATCTACAAAGCTCTTGCGATGGGTGCATCGGCTGTAGGCATCGGCAGGCCCTATTGTTTTGGCTTAGGTGCATTTGGCCAGGCTGGAGTTGAAAGAGTATTGGATTTGCTCAACCGCGAACTGCTTATTACTATGCGGGGCAGCGGCACGCCAACCTTAGCCTCAATTGGTCCCGATTATGTGCGAGATGCAGGATACAGAGTGCCTCGTGGCAAACTTGGCCTAGATCTCTACTAGAGGCATTTCTATGGTGGCTCCCGGCAAAGTAGCTTAACCGGGGCCACATTTTTTCCTATCTCATTGAGCTTAATGCCGAGAACTAAGATTCCTGGCGCTTATTGAGACAAATAATTTTCGCCCATATAAATGATGGAGCAAGGAAACTCCATCTTTCATGCGTCAGGATGTCCTAAGCAGAGACCACCCTGCGCATCTCTTGTGCTGCTATCACTGTACATAAACCCACTCTCTGATGGTCGATCGGGCACCTCGGCTGCCAATGCCATCCTTGCAGTCTTAGCGACAGCTCTGATTTTCCGCTGAGGATAATGATCTACCGTAGGCGAAATCCAGAATGAGCTTCTGCCTCTCGGTCATTTAAGTAGTTCTACTAAATCGTGTTAGGAGTCCCTATAGAATTGATATCACATTGCAGATCCTTTCTCCGCATCAAGCACAGCTTATTGATATCGCAAAGGATGTGCCACAGACAAGAACATGCCACTGCTTAAAAGACAGTGGTAGTTAAAGTGGCATCCGTGGCTCGACTTATCTAGATAGAGTCCTAGAAACGCAAGGCCAATACTAACTTCCCTGTGATGAGCCAATAATGCAAAATCATCAGCTTTAACAATTACTCTTAAAAAGTAGTCCAGTAACCTCGCGATCTCTTCCAATATATAGAAAAATCGATCCAGCGGCTTTTCTCAAAAAAATAACTGGGAAAGCAAGGGCCACTGGACGTTTCAAATACTGGGCTACTAGCTAAATGTTCACCTAGTAAGCTGAGAGCTCCTGAGCGATTCTATAGTGAAACCGATAGTCTCCATCAAGCGACTCTTTCAACAGCCGCTCATCTTGGCCGTGAATTCGCATGTCGTTGCGATCGACAAAAGACCTGACACACCATAAGTAGGAATTCCAGCGTTGCGCATTTTCGCGCCGTCCGTAGCACCCATAGACATTGTAGGAATAACGGTGACACCCAGCCACATTTCTTCGGCCACAGATTCAACTGCGGACATTATTTCTTCTGTTGATGGCGTGGAATCAGACGACGATCCACCCCTTTGATAGAATACTTCTAGATTCCGATTATTAACGACCTGAGCAAGGGTTCTTAAAATATCCTGAGGGTCAGCTCCAAGCATCATTCTCACGTTAACTGTAGAGTTGCAGTCTGTGGTAGCTCATTAGACGCATGCGCACCCTCAAGCAGTGCTGGCACAGCGCTGCTTGCCGCTCCCCGAATCAGTCTGTCAAGGAATCTTCAGGGATAGGGTCCTGTAGAAGAGCAAGTAAATCTGCTCACCGTTGGCCAGTATTAATTTCAACCTGACGCCGCAAGCTCATTCGCATCACTTTATTAACATCTATCCATAATTCAAAAGCTTTGATTTTCAGCAACGCCTCGGCTAGATCATAAATCGCATTATCCTCCCGTGGCAGCGATGAATGTCCCCCTTGGTTTCTGCCCGCCATCGAGAAACTTGCGAAGGTCTTTTAAGCAATTCAAATTTTATTAGCCAGTGGTTGCCCATCTTGCAACATCCCATAACCTCCTTCGTTTATTGCCAGGGCTCCTTCTAGCATGCCAGGATGATTCTCTAACAACCATCTGATGCCGTTGCTTCCACCACTTTCTTCATCAGAAGTTAGTACTACAACTATATCTTAATTTGGCTGATAACCTTTACGTTTAGTGCGAATGGGATTTGCCACAAAAATGGCAGCCATTGCTTTGTCGTCAATCGCCCCCCGGTATACTGCGCTGATCAATCACTGAACTACCAACTGTGAATAGCGTTAGCAAGACTCCTGTCTTTACAATTTTTGTTTTCATATTGCCGTCTTTCGGTGGAGTTAACGGCGACCTTACTAAATCTTCACTAAACCTTTTAAGAGCTTTTATTTACAAAGCCTCAACATATAAAAAGAAGGACTACGTTAAACAAAATCCAAATACGAGCTAGACAGCAACCATGTCGGTGCTCGCTCCACTATGACTTAAGCTACCTATCTAAAAATTTAATTTGACCCCACCGTTCACCACAAACCCATCGAGAGGTGCATAAATGTCGCTAAATATCGGATCAGCAAGAGAACCCGTAAACAGTGGATCAAATCGCGTCTGCCGGGTATCAGTAAAATTTTCTAAATTGAGAAAAAAGGATAAGTCGTCGCTAAATATTTTTTCCATCATCAATCCAAATATCCAGTAGTCCCGGCTTCTATTGCCATCGTTAAGCTTTTGAGAACTAAAATAGTAGGCTTCTAATCCTATTCTTAAATCGTCCTCAACCTCGTAAACCAAGACTGAATTAACCCGCTCTTTTGGAATCAACGGAGAATCAAAGCTACGATCACCTCGATGCTCTGTGACATCTGCAAGAGTATAGCCAAGAAATAATTTAATATTTTCCAAACGCCACACTGCATTCACTTCGGTTCCACTAGTATCTAGATAATCATTTATTTGTTGGTAAACAAATTGACTTTTGCGCCGCTCAACCAAACTTAGAGGGTCGTCAACTCTGGTATAGAACAAAAGCCAATTAATATTGAAAGACAAATCATTCGTTATCTGGAATGTACGATCTATATCAATATTAATTCCAGCCGAGCGTTCAGCATTTAAATCGGTCGTTTTTAGAGGTAGAACGCCCTTAAATTTAAGCATTTCGGCGGCCTCTGTAAACGGTGTCGGCTCTTTATATCCTAAACCACCACCTACTCGAATTGTTGTCTTTGAGGATGGAGTAAATAGCAAGGAGATTCTTGGCAGAATAAAACCGCCATAATTAGAGGTATGGTCTATTCTTAAACCGCTTTCCAAAATCACATTCTCACCTAATGAAATAGTTCCTTGGACAAAAGCCCCAACCGTACGACTGCTAAAATCATGAGCAAGTGCTTGAACCCCGCCATCCTGATCGAAATCCTCGGTCCAGATATTTAGTCCTGCAATCCACTCTGCCGTACCTGCTGGCGCGAGTATGTGAGCTTCACTAAAACTTGAAACTTGACTCCCAGAAAAGCTGAAATCGGGAATTTCCAAATTTCTATCAAAATAATTGACGCTATTACGGAGGACTAACTCATTGCCCGAGCGCAGGTGATAGTTGTATTCAAATTGAGTGGCAAGCCGAGTTGTTTCACTGTTCTCAAAATAATCCGGCTGATTATTGCTATCGGCTATGTAATCCATGCTTCCCCCTAGCCGATCCTCGATAACAGCACTCACGCCAAAACTAAAATCGCTGTTATCGCCTTCTACAAACACGCGAGGATTAAACGTAACTCGCTCGAATTCGGGAATCGCGCTAATACCATTGTCAGCAGAATCATATGCTTCACTGCGATTGATCGAGGTAAACAGCGTCGCTCCGATTCTATCGTTCATTCCTGAAAGAAAACCACTAGCATCCATACCCCCTGCTGAGGTGCCGTTAAGCACAATAGAACGCTCAGGCTCTGATCCAGGAGTTTTGCTCACCAGATTAACCAGGCCCGCAATAGCGCCGCCTCCGAAAAGGGTTGAGCTAGCACCTTTTACAAGTTCTACTTGCTGCAAATCTAAAGGGGCGATTTGCAAAAGACTTAATCCACTAGAAAAACCACCGTAAAGAGGCATGCCATCACGCAAGAGCTGGGTGTACTTCCCATCCAATCCTTGGATTCGAATACTTGAGTTAAAGCTAGTCGCCGAGGTTTGTTGAACATAGATACCAGTGCTTTCATTGAGCAGCATACGGATACTGCCTGGCTTCATGTTAACCTTTTCGTTGATCTCTTCAGCACCCAGCACTTCGACACGAGTGGGTTGTTGAGCAAAACTGCGACGGCTGCGGGTCGACGTAACGACTATTTCTTCAATCGCCTTGGCGCCAGCATCTTCTTGGGCCAACACATTGTACAAACTAGAAAAACACACCACGAACGCACAAAAATGGTGTGCAGGTCCTAGCTGCAATTTTATAGCTGAGCATTTTTTATTTTCGTGACTATTTTTAAAGATGACTAACAAAGCATAGATCCATAGTAATATTTTTTAAATCGGCGATTGGCAACGTCAATGGTAGCGTAAGTTGAAGCCATAGCACACCAGTCAAAAAACTGCACAACTCCCACCGAATAAGCCAAGTGGCACCAGCAGTAGGACCAACTGTTTTTTCGAACACCATTTCGAACGGACGCTCTAAAAAACCCTGCTCTAGCATACTTTTATGCGGCAATTCTCCTTTAGAACTTACAGTTGACAACCCCACATTCCCGTAATAGTCTCGAGTAACAAGCAACGACCAAGGACTAACCAATGAAAAGAATAAAGATTGTCGCACTTTCTACAGCCGCGCTATTGCTCAGCACAACGGCTTTAGCTGGTGAAGGATTTTCCCCAGATGAAGCATTTCAAACAATGTTAAAGCTTGAGGGCACCTGGACTGGCGAGGCGCAAGTTGTTCAATTGGGCCAAGACAGAGAAGCCGCCACAGTATCAACCACTACAGTTTCATTTAAGAACATCGGAAATTCTTCAGTAATGCAAACATTTGCCGCTGGCACTCCATCAGAAATGATCAGCATGTATCATCAAGATGGCAAGAATGAGCTCATTCATACGCATTACTGCGCTATCGGAAATCAGCCTTCAATGACTTTCGCAAGTACTGGCCAAGAAGGTGTTATTGATTTTAAATTCACCAAAGGCACGAACATGGATGTAGACGCGGACTATCACGCGCACGCCAGTAACATGAGAATTATCGATGCGAACACTTATGAAACCCGAACAGAAAACTGGGGTGGTGGAAAACTAATGTCTCATCGTTACACTACGATGAAGCGAGTTAAGTAATAACAAATTACTTAATTTGGTATTAACGAAGGGCGCAACTGGGTTGCGCCCTTTTTTTTGATCAAGTTTTTAAAAAAGATAAAAATATCACACAGAATAAAAAACCATAGCCATTGCAGTCAGTGGTGGTTTCGCATACAAATCTCTTGTTCAACAATACGATGCATTAAACTACGAAAAGGGCAGCGGCGAAAGCGACCTTTATTTTTTCTTGCATGGAGAACCACGAGATGACACCAGCGCCTTTTGCAAAAGTTTTACCGAGGCAACAGGCAATGAAATGAAATGAAAGATTTATTCATCGCACCTTCCACAGGTTCCCACGGCTAGTTCTGGCGAAATCGAAACGATAATTACCCTGCAATCACCCTAAAAACCAACCGCCTCTACTAAATCATTGGCTTAAAGTAATCCAGCACTGCGAGCTTGTTCGACTCAGCATAAACGTGTGCCTGACACGCATTTACTTTTGCTGTTTATTTCTATTCTTGAAATAAACATACTTCTAGTTATTTATTAAGGTGGGCCAATTCAAGCTCGGCTGTCTGGACAAGCTTGTGCTAACTTATAGGAAAATACTTGTGTTGTAGTTATCCCAGTGTTTCCTAATTTATGCCTTATTGAGGCAAGCAATGGCATAAAATCTTCCAGACTTTGTGCAAAGCCATGTCAGCGGAGTAAGCCGTCACTAGAACTATCCATTAAACTTAATTGGTGAAGTAAAGTAATCGTGATATACAGGCGCTAGTTTTATTCGCGCACAATGAATCATCCGCATTATAATTTTCGAGTAAGGCAACGCCAAAAACTTCTCAAGAAAAATATTAAAAGGAGGTACTGAAGACGAAACATAGAAGTAAACCAACCAAAATTGAATGCTGCTAATTTTATGTTTTGGCTTTTTTAGATTACTATTTTGCTACTATTCAGCTTGCTTGTTTAATGCTTGAAGAGCACTTATAAATAGAGCGCGAACTTGAGACCTAATTTTGAACACAAACAGACTCAGAAAAATCGCTTTTGCCGTTGCCGGATGCGGAATAGCTACCTATGCAGGCATGGATGTTGTAATGAAAAGCCTTTCTTTAGAAATAGGCTCTTACAACGCCATGCTTTGGCGCAGCTGCGTTGGTATTGTCATTGCCGGCACCCTCTACTTTTGGCGCCGTCCCCATTGGCCTTCCTCGACAACATTAAGACTCCATGTTTGGCGGGGTTTCGTGACATCAGTTATGGCCTTCCTGTTTTTCTGGGGACTTAAGTACCTTCCCGTTGCAGAAGCCATAGGCTTGACTTTTATCGCCCCTTTGATTGCACTGTATCTAGCGGCGATAGTTCTAAAAGAAAGAATCGGAAAACAGGCAGTGGCCGCATCTATCATTGGCTTGTTTGGCGCCTCTATTGTGATTGCGGGTCGCCTTAGTGGCGACTATAGCGAGGATGTTAGCAGAGGCATCGCGGCAATCATGACCTCGGCAGTGCTCTATGCTTACAACATCATCTTGCAAAGGCAGCAGGCGCTGGTCGCAAAACCTTTTGAAATCGCCTTTTTTCAAAACTGTACGGTTATTGTTATTTTTGGCTCTCTGGCACCCTTTTTCGCCGTTGTTCCAAGCATCAGTTTACTGCCAAACATTTCGGCTGCTGCCGGATTAGGCGTAGTCTCACTGCTAATGATGTCTTGGGCGTACGCGCGGGCCCCTGCCAAGGTTTTAATCCCTGTTGAGTATACAGCGTTTGTTTGGGCGGCAATTCTTGGGTGGATGGTTTTCGATGAGTCAGTGACCACTGCAACAGTCTTAGGGACTGCGCTGATTGTTTTTGGCTGTGTCGTTTCTGCCTGGCATAAACCTGAACGATTGAATCATGTAGAATCGACTGCGGCGTAATTATGTTGGTATGGTAGGAGCTTTCTATTCAATAGCTCGGCTATTTATTAGGCTATCTATCAAGCAATACTTTAAACAAGCGCCATCGGCGATTGCTTAAGTAATCGCCTTAGCTATAGTTCGAGAAAGAAATAAACTGCTCTTTCACACTCAAATCGAGAAAAATTTCCGTTAACAGCCGCCTCAAAAAAATCACCCCGCAATTTAACGCGCTTGTAATACTCCATGAAATTAGTTTTTAGAACTTACCAATCCAAGTCGTCTGGAATCTGATAATCTGCATAAGGATCGTCAGCAGAGACCTCTTCATTCTTCTTAGCTCTAAAGACAATTAAAGAAGAATCTCGTTGTCCTATTTTATCCGCGACCATTGCTGGCACCAAGGCAACCTTGTCCGAGTTTCTCACTATGACAATCTGACCGTTGCTAAGCTGATCCACCTGCTGCTGACTTATCCATAGGTTTTTTATTTTACTACCATCTGCAAATCTGTATTTTTTATCGCCTTCTATACGAATGGAATTCACTTCTATAAGCTGCTTAACTTGAGCTGCGATTGCCTTGCGCTGTTCTTTCCCATGTTTCTCTAGGTTTAACTTCCTATCCTTATTAACCTGCTCCGCTTTTTGTCGATCTAATTCCACCTGTCTCTCATCAATAGTAACTTTTTTACCGGTGGTTTTTCTCACCAGTTTTTCTTCTTTGAGTTTAGCGCGCTTAAGCTGCTTAGCTTTTTTATCGTCGATTAAACCTGACTTTTTTAACTGATCCTGAAGAGAATTACCCATGATTAATCCCGCGAGTAGTGATTTCTTAAATTTAAACCATTGACTGTTTTTCGAGTATCCGAATTGAGAAATCAGCATTAAGCTTACCTATCTTTCCGAGCACCGTATCCACATTTTTTTGCGACATACGCCAATAATAAGGAGTCATCATGAGTAGATCCTTTCTGCTTTGCAGCTCAGGCAATTCAAATTCAAAGCTTAGCCTTTTTGAAGTTATGAATTTAAAGCCTTCTGGTATCGTTTCCCCAACCACATGGTCACGTGCAGTTTCATAAACCGCCTGACGCAGCTGTGTAAGGTGTTCTTGAGCCGGACTCACCTGCAGCCAAATGCCGCCATCGGCTAATATTCGACGCACTTCTCCGGTCGCAACTGGTGCAAAAATTTGAAGCACAACATTTTGGCTTGCACTTGCAACCGGAATCTTAAAGTTACTGGCAATGACAAACTCTTGTTTTTGATACTTCTTTGCCGCTTTTTCGATAGCCGGTTTGGAAATGTCATTCCCGGCTGCTTTTACCTTTATTCCGGACTTGTTGAGCGCTGCGCTTATTGCAGCTGAATAATAGCCTTCCCCGCAGCCCACATCATAGAGAGCTAAGGTTTTATCGGGCTTAAGTGACACAATCAGCTGTGTAAGTGACTCAACTAAGGGGTAATAGTACCCGGGCTCCAAAAAGGCACGTCTAGCGTCCATCATAGCTTTGCTGTCACCTGGTTCGGACTTGTTTTTATGGTTTGCTAGCAGCAAATTCACATAGCCCGCTTTGGCGTGATCGTAGCTGTGGCCATTTTCGCATTGCCATTGCTTCTCTGTCAGCAACAACGGCCAACGGCAGACAGGACAAATCCACATTTTTAATAATCTCATTATTAATTTAGTGCAATATTGGACCATGGTTGTCATGTAAAAGAACAGTGGTTAAGTGCCATTCAGATGGTTTCTTTTCTTGCTGATTGAACACAAACACTGCAAAAAAATCCATGGACATGGCTCGGCGGAGCTTTTATGCTTTTGTGGCGACACCAAAATAATAGATTCAACAGGAAGCCACAGATGAAACTCATCATAGCAACACTCACGGGCCTTACCCTCTTACTAACCGGGGTTAGTGCAAGCGCAGCCGACACAAACCTATTATTCATTGGCAATAGTTTTACTTTTGGATATGGATCAGCTGCGAGACATTATCGTGCAGAAAGCGTAACCGACCTAAACAATCAAGGCATAGGTGGAGTTCCAGCCCTGTTTAAATCTTTCACGGATCAAGCTGGCCTAGACTATGACGTCTACCTTGAAACACAACCCGGCGCCGGCATCGACTACCATTTGGAAAACAAACTCAGCGTGATTGGCCGTCGACCTTGGGATAACGTGGTTATGCACGGTTTCAGCACCCTTGATAGCGCTAAACCTGGCGACCCACAGGTGCTAGTAACTACCGTCGCTCAAATGGCGGAATTCATGGAAAGCATGAACCCAGATGTTGAAATTTACCTCACCGCCACTTGGTCTCGAGCAGACCTTATCTACCAAGCCGACCGCCCGTGGACAGACAAACCAGTCCAGCAAATGGCCCTGGATGTACGTGCCGGATATGATCTAGCAGCAGCTAATTCAAACGCCGTTAAATCTGTAAATGCAGTAGGCGAAGCCTGGACAGAGGCGATGGAATTAGGCGTAGCAGACTCAAACCCTTACGACGGAATAGATGCTGGCAAGGTCGACCTCTGGACCTGGGATCATTATCACGCCAGCAACTTCGGTTATTATCTAGAGGCTCTCGTGGTCTTTGGCAATGTGACCGAACTCGACCCGAGGTCATTGGGTGAGAATGAGTGCTCAGGCTACGAGCTAGGAATGTCGAGATCAGAGATTAAGGGACTGCAGCTAGCGGCATTCAATCAGCTGGCAAAAGAAGGCAGAGTGGAGCCAGCTCCACTGGTTTTACCAAGCCCAGTAGCCCCGCAACGTTGCGGACCCGCCCGGTAGTCGGCTTGGCAGCAAAAGAATCTCGAAATCGAGTAGACTGGCCCTTTAAATCAGGGCCAATCCCGCGATTAAAGGGGCTAACGCTAAATTACTTTACGCGTCAGCCTAAATCCTGCTTACTTTAGAAAGTTCCCAAGGATCACGCCCTCAGATTATGTTCTCTACAACTCTTTTCCCAACAACCGAGAATAGGGTATTCTTTACAACATACCAAATAACAGACACAGTGGATTATGAGAATAGACCCTTCATCGAAACGAGGTATGGCTCTGTTAATAGGGGCAATCACCTGCTTAAGCGCGCTTACTCACAGCGCCGATATTGCCACAGCGGCACAATCTCCAGACTTGGAAGACAGCAACTGGCAGCTTGTGCGAATGGTTGTGCTAGGCGGTTATGAATTCATTCCAACCGAGCCGGCTAAGTATGTCTTGAATTTTCGTAGCGACAGTAGACTTACCGGCAGCTCAGACTGCAATGATTTGGGTGGCTATTGGATACAGGAAGGGTCCGCACTGCGCTTTGAACCATTGAGCTCGACTCGCAAGCTGTGCGCACCGGGATCCTTGCATAACAACTTGTATCTATATCTTCGCGGAACGGAAGCGTTCAAAATTGTCGATGGCAACATGATCCTGAGCACCACCACCGATGGAGTAGAGCTGGAGTTTGAAAGTCGGTGAAGCCCAGACTACGATCGTTGACGTGCAGCTTAAATATTAAAACCGGCCGCTGCTGCTAGCCATCAATTGCCACTGGCCAGTAAAAAATCCCCCTAAGCATAGGCAGGTACCACACCTAATTTAAAAAAAGCGGTGCACTCATATTGCTAATTTGAATATAGAGTAGCCCACCCACCGCAGAAAACCAACGATGTTTAATTAAAACCGACCCACACAAAATAAAATATCTTGTGCCTCGCCAAAAATATTCAGCTGTGCGTTGACAAAGGTTAGTCCGCGAAGTCCAGCAACCTACTTTAGTTTAAGTCTGGCTGAGGCACAAAGACCGTTCCATCCGCCAATTCTATTTCACGCAAATACATTGTGTACTGGCGCCGGCCCTTGCGCCCGGTGGCCGTCACTTTAGAGCCGACTTTTAAAACGTCAAGTGATATACCTAGTCTCTCCAAGGTTGTACGAGCACCTGACTCAATCAGCCAAAATGTTTCAGCACCTTGATGATTTGTATTCTTGATTAGTACTGACGCGTGAGGGTTTTGAAAACGAACTCTCTCAATAACTCCGTCTATAGAAATTATTTCCTGAGTGAAATTTGCATTTGTAGAATGATGTGCATTGATAAAAAAAGGCATGCACAGGCACGCGACAAGGAACATTAGCGACTTCATTAATTTAGCTCCTGCGCACTAGCATTTAGCTTATTAAACCAATCATAGTCAGCATCGCTACATTCATAGAGGAAGATGTCGCTTTCTTCCGTTTTTATAAAAACATACTCTAGGACGATAGGTTTTTCATATAGCGTATCGTCAATGTAAGTATGAGTAATATGCAGGACTCCTTCTTCTATATCCAACTCTTCAAAGGCTACAGTATTGGATGACTGTGGGATTCCTCTGGAAGTGCGAATATAGCCAATAGTGTGGTTTCTAGATTCAATAATAAGCCGGCCATTTTCCAGCTGTGCAACTGACGACCCCATCTCAGAAAAAGCTGTACCACTGAGATTTTTAGTGCTGGGAAGTACCGGCATCACTGACACATCTCCTATCGGTATCTTTCTCCTAAGATCAAACAACTCGTAACTAATTAATACGGCGTCATCAGACAACTCTATTTTGATCCCTGAGTTTGGGTTTGCCCAAATTCGAGCAACACTAGCAGGCACACATAAAAGACTAGGGTCGTCGGTAAGCAAATCATATTCCCACTGTAAGCGTCGCCCCTCTTCGGTCAAAAGAATTTCACTTTCAGACCCAGGGCCGCTGAGCATCCAAACTCCAGAAAAATCTGGCAAAGCTAAGACGGACGCTGACAAGCTAAAAGCTGAACTTAATAACAAACGCCTAAACATCATATTAGAAACTCCTCGGAGTCATTTGCAATTTATTTTTATTTTTATTTTTATTTTTATTATACAATCTCTATGAAATCCTCATAAAAAGCATTTAATTTTGATAATAGAGGACAATTGTCACTTCGTAAAGACGACAGTTTTATTTCCGTCAACAATAACTCGATTTTCAGCATGCCAACGCACAGCTCTTGCAAGAACTTTTCGTTCCACATCATTACCCAAATATTTTAATTCAGCCACTGACAATCTATGACTAACTCGCACCACTTCCTGTTCAATAATAGGCCCTTGGTCTAGCTCGGCCGTAACGTAGTGAGAAGTTGCACCTATTAGCTTTACGCCTTTTTCATAGGCTTGGCGATAGGGGTCTGCCCCTGCAAACGCCGGCAGAAAAGAATGATGGATATTAATGATTTGGTTTTTGTAACGATTAACAAACTCTGCTGATAAAATTTGCATATATCTTGCTAGTACGACCAGATCTACTTTCCCCTTAAGTAATTTAGTGGTAACCGCTTCAGCCTCGGCTTTATTCGATTCCGTAACAGGGACATGCTCAAAACAAAACCCCAAGCCTTCGACCTGTTTTCTTAAGTCGTCGTGGTTACTGATTACCATTGGTATTTCGATAGGCAAGACTCCCCGCGATGCGAGCCACAGCAACTCCATTAAGGCATGGTCGAATTTTGAAACAAAGATCGCAACTCGGAGCTTTTCCGTCGCTTTGGTCAAAGCCCATTGCATGTCATAGCCGGCGGCTACCCTTTCGCCAAATGTTTCAACGAATGCCTGCTTTCTTGGCCCTAAATTTTTCAATTCAAACTCTAGCCTGAGAAAAAACTTACCCTCCGGTGCGCCGCTTGAATGCTGGTCTAGATCGATTATATTCGCCCCGTGGTTATGTAAAAACGTAGACACAGCCGAGATTATTCCTGGCTTGTCAGCGCAGCACACAACAAGGCGGCCAATGTCCATAAGACTGGCGCTTTCCGCCATCAAAGTGTTACTCATATTCTTAATCTCATAACGTATAACTGATTAGCAGAGTGTGATGTCGATATTTTTTAGTCAGATAATATAGGTGATTGAGAACCCCTAGGGCCATTCTAGTAAAGAATAGGGAAAATACAGCAAAGCGCTTATTTCCCCGCTGTCCTCATTTTAGTAGCAAATCCCTAATATTTCTGGGCGATCTAGGATAAGATTCAAGTAGTTGAGTTTTTCGCTAGGCAGGCTGGATGTCTTGCGCTACTGATACCTTTAACTTATTTTATTTTTGAGAATCAATTATGTCAGAAGCTACAATCACCGAAACTACAATCACCGAAACTACAATCACTGAAACTGATATCACCGACACTGATACACCGGATAATCACGCCTCGGACAATGAAGTTCCGAGCCCTATCAAACTATCCAAGCTATACCCTCCCAAGTTCAGTAGCATAAAGGAAGAGCGCATTGACCGCAAAAATCGCCTCACCGCGACCTTTCGCTTATTTGGTAAATTTGGCTTCGATGAAGGTGTCGCAGGGCACGTCACTGTCCGCGATCCAGAATTTAGTGATCATTTCTGGGTAAACCCCTTTGGCGTATCATTTAAGCAGATGAAGGTGTCCGACCTCATACTCGTCAACCATAACGGCGATATAGTTGAAGGTAAACACAGCTTATTGAATCAAGCGGCTTTTGCTATTCATTCGCGCATTCATATGAACCTGCCTCATGTCACCGCGGCAGCACATACTCATTCAGTTTATGGGAAGGCATGGTCAAGTCTCGGCCGATCGCTGGACCCAATTACTCAAGACTCCTGCGCCTTTTACGATGATCATGTATTGTTCGACGATTTTTCTGGTGTAGTGCTTGATGTATCCGAAGGCGATCGGATTTCTCAGGCATTGGGAAAAAACAAAGCCGCAATCCTACAAAATCATGGCCTACTAACTGTCGGCAATACTGTAGACGAGGCTGCATGGTGGTATATCACCATGGAACGTTCATGTCAGGCCCAATTGCTGGCGGAAGCGGCCGGCAAGCCTAAGATTATTCGCCCAGAAATTGCCACCCTAACGAAAAAGCAAGTAGGCAGCCCATTGGCTGGATGGTTTAGCTTTAAGCCCCTGTTTGATGTAATAAGCGAAGAACAACCAACCTTGTTTGACTAAATTCTCAGCAACTAAACCGCGCCGATCTGCTATCTCTAGCTGGATCGGGAGCGGCTCAAAATTTTAGAAGTACAATGACAGAACCAATGACACATGATTCAGACCTTGGCTGCCTTGAATCACTTAAACAAAAACTCAATCAGGACACAGCGAGGATTCGCTGGAGTTCGCTAAATCAATATGATTATCAGGACGCCATTATTCAAGTTGATGCTCAACTAGATTTGATTGAAGTGGCCTCTGAGTTTGCCAGTGACAACGTCACGCAGGTTCAAGCATGGATGGAAAAGTCTTTGGTTGCCAAAATCAGTGAAGAAAAAGTACAACTCTGGCTAACGCAAGATCCAGAGCTTTGGGCCGTGGTAGTGTCACCTTGGATATTGGTGCAAAATAAAGCGGAATAAAGTGACAGGTTTTTTAGAAATAATCACGAGGCCAAGTCAGAAGTCTCAGGAACATTTTAAAGCTCTTTGCTCAGCGCAAAGCTATAGCCAGACCTCGCGATTTTCATGACGACCAATTTTTCTTGATAGTCTGCAGCCTACAACGTCCTGCATACCACAGGCTTGCAGTAGCGCGTCCACATCAGACTTCTCTACCCCCTCTAATCCATCGTATTGACTTTGCATCCTTGCAAGCAAATAGAAACGGTAAGGCTGCGCTAGAGCAGTAATCTTTCCGCCCTGTGCTTCAAATTGCATTTCTCCCACGCCACGCTCGGCAATCGTTTCAGGTTCTATATTTCCTTGATCGTCTAGCCACTGATTTATGAAAAGACCCGCGGCTTTCGTTTCTGGCACAAAGTCCAAGGCAATATGTTTAAGCACCTCGATTAGAGTCTGTGGTATTTCATCATTTGCTAAAAATTCTTCACTTTGATTTTCAAACTCGCCAACATCCGACTCCGGTCGGTTCATTCTTTCGACCCAGCGATATAAACGAACGGCCTTGCTTTGCATCAATGATAGTGGCGCAGGGTCTCTGCCTAAATGACCATATAAGGGGGCTATCATGCCAAAGTCACCGATACTGGGGCGACCACCGAATAAGTAGGGGTGGTCAGCAAAATGTTTATCAAGTTTTAGAATAAGCGCTGTATAATGAGATTCAACCTGCTCATAGGTTTCAGGGCAAACGCCAAAAGCCCGCCCGGCTGCTCGCATTTGATTCATACGTTTGGTCGCCATTGCCTTTTTATCCAGACCTTTGGGTACAAAAGTTTCAAAATGAAATTGTATGAAATCTAAATTTTGTTCTGGGAAATTCCAGCGGTAGTGCATAGCTGGGCGCAGCAAACCTTCGCAGCCGATAACATCAAACAGTAAGTTTAGAATAGTTTGCCTGGGAGTTTTTGGCGAGAAATAATGGCCGGACTGAGCTTCAAAGTAATCAATAATCGCAGCGCCATCTCTAATCACCTCGCCCAAACCCGTCTCAAGAACAGGGATGCTTTGACGCCCGCCCATTTTTGATAGTACCGCGGCTTTAAAGTGACTGCTATTAGGTAGCTTCTCTTGATAAGAGATACCCGCCTTAATCAGATAACTTCTCGCTCTTCCCGTGAACAAAGACAGCGGCGATCCGTATAGGGTATTTTCGATCATGGTTTTAGTCATAGCTGCGTTAATAGTTCCGGTAATAGTTCCGGTAATAGCTTTGGCAATACCTTTAGCACTAGCGCCATTCGGTAATTTTGCTAAGTGATTGAAAATTCCAACATCCAGTCATGAGCATGCTCAATAGTCGCTACGTAAGCTGAACACGATGGTCTACGGGTCAACCCTCATACCATCCCGCCCGACAACGATTGGGCCTTTATAAAGATCACTCATACCCTGAATGAAGCGCGCCTCGGCTGCATCATTTGGAGGAATTGAAGGGAACAAATGCGTTAGCGCTAGCTTTTTAACCCCGTTGTCTTGGGCCATTTTAGCTAAGGCTAAAGTCTCAGCATGATATTCCATCCCCTCCTCAATCATTTCCACGAGCCGACTATTCCCATCTCGTCTGGCCATAGCTAGAGCTGGCCCAAACATTTGAGCGTTCTCAGCTTCGGCCACAAGAATGTCTGCCCCGCGCACGCCAGCCTCTAACTCCGGGCACACCACGGTGTCACCTGAGATAGCAACCACCTCTCCCTTGTACTCGAAACGGTAACCTACTGCAGGCTCTATCGGCAGGTGACAAACAGGAAACATAGTGACTGTTAGCCCATCTTTCTCAAGCACTACGCCGGGTTCGTGTTCAGTTACCAACGGCGCCATTACTCGACTGCTAAACTTATCTCCGTGATGACTTAATCGATAGGAAAGGTCTAATCGATAAGTAGCGATAATAGCGTCTACGATTTCTTGAGCGCCAACCGGCCCTCTCACTGAAATAGTTTTGTCGATACCATTGATGCTCAAATCCAACAGAATCTCTCCCAAACCAATAAAATGATCAGAATGATAGTGAGTATAGAAAATGCCCTCTACATCCCGAATACCAGCTTGATTCAAAGGCACTACACAGTTGCGGCCAGTATCAACCAAGAAAACCTTGGAATCCATCAACACAGCTGTACAGGCAGTTGCACGAGCCGGGTTGGGAATAGGAACACCAGTGCCAAGTAAAATTACCGATAAACCTTCGTTGGCATTCAAACCGACTTGCCCAAAACTTGGAGCATTAAATACACTTATCAATAACGCTACGGTTAGTGAGACCTTGCTGAATTTTGTGCTGATTATGTTTATTTTTCGGCCAGTTCTTTCATACTGGCTAATGCCCCTTCAAAAGCACCCCGACGCCTAGCGATATTGGCATCCTTTGCCGCTTGATCGGCAAGATTGGATACATCTAAGGTCAAGGTATATAGGAGCTTGGAGCTAGAAGCACTCACCGGGCGAGCCTCTAAGAACCCGTGATAGAGATCATAGAACGAACCTTCTACAGCGGGCTGGGTATAACCATAGGACAGTTCGGTCTTAGCCACTAGAATCTCGATAATCCTGCCCCCCGCAAGAACTCTCACGGTGCCCATACCACCATCGCCGGAGGTGATTTCACAGTCCAAAGGAAACCAATCAGAAATGGCACAATAACCGCCGATTTCAGCCCAAACCTCAGCTGCCGGTTTGGCAACATCGATTTCCATTTCTATAGTGACATATTCAGGCTCGGCAGAGCTGAGTGCTGAAAAAAGCAAGGTACTGCTGGCAATGATAACTGACAATAGTTTTTTCATAGTGCTATTCCAAATGGTTAAGTGTCCACCCCTGTACGCAATCTGGACGCGCTGGTTGGGTTAAAACAGAACATTAGCATAGGAAAATTAATGACGCACTAAGCAGTTGTTAGACTTAATTTATTTGATCAATTAGACTGCCGGACTAGACTAAAACCCAAAGCCAAAAAAAACAGCCAATTATCGGGCATACTGACCGACTAATTGAACCAAAAAAAGGGTGAGCAATGATTAAAATACTTACAACACTCTCTGCGCTTCTTATCATGACTTCTTGCTCAGATGGCAGTAACTCTGGAGCAACTGAAAACCCTCAGACCACCACTGAGCCCCGCCCGACAGAGCTGACAACCCCCTCACCCGGCAATGTCTCAACTACAACACCCGGTTTTAATTCTGATCGCAATGCTTATTTCGGCGATCTACATGTGCATACTATGTACTCTTTTGACGCCTTCATTTTTGGAACCACCTCGTCACCCAACGATGCTTACACATTTGCAAAAGGTGGCACTCTCAAGCATCCCGCCGGATTTGATATGAAACTTGATGTGCCCTTGGATTTTTACGGGGTCAGTGATCACGCTTTCTATTTAGGAGTGCTACGAGAAATGGCGAACCCTGAAAGCGAAATCTCTAAACATGAAGTAGCAGAAGGAATGTCCACACTTGGCGACTCGGCAGACAGGGGCAGTAAATTTTCGCGGATTTTACAATTTATTAGATCAGAGAGGGCAAATGAAATTAACGACTCAAATATCGTTAAATCCGCATGGCAAGATATAATACAAAGTGCTAATCGGCACAATGACCCAGGCAACTTTACGACATTTGTAGCCTATGAATATACCACCACGGCGAACGACGGCGGCAACCTTCATCGCAATGTGATTTTCCGAGATGACAATGTCCCTGATCTACCTTTCTCGCGATTAGATTCTCGAAACCCAGAAGATCTATGGCAATGGATGGATCGTAATCGAGCCGCAGGAATCGAAAGTCTAGCAATACCACACAATTCAAACGGCTCTAACGGTAACATGTTTATGTTAACCGATTGGTCAGGAAATCCGCTAGATAGCGCTTATGCAAACCAGCGCATGAGAAACGAACCCCTTATTGAGATTACTCAAGTAAAGGGTACCTCCGACACCCATCCTGCGCTATCACCTAATGACGAGTGGGCAGATTTTGAAATCATGCCTTTTATGGTTGCCACACAGCTGGCAAGCCAGCCTGAGGGTAGCTATGTCAGAGAAGCGTACCTCAATGGAATAGCCTTGCAGGAAAAACAAGGCTTTAACCCTTACAAATTTGGTGTGATCGGCTCAAGTGACACCCATAACGCGACTTATGCCGGCGACGAGGACGATTATTGGAGCAAAGTTGGCCTTCGTGATTCTGACGGGGTGAAACGCGGTTCAGTGCCTTTAGAAGAGCCTCGTGATGGCGGCGAGCTCTACGCCGACACCTACTACAACACTTGGAGCGCCTCCGGACTTGCGGGAGTTTGGGCCGAAGAAAATACTCGCGAAGCTATCTTTGATGCTTTTCGCCGCAAAGAAACCTTTGGCACCTCAGGCCCACGCATTAAGGCTAGATTTTTCGCGGGCTACGACCTACCTCAGGTTAGTGACCCCGAACTCACAAGCAAAGCCTATTCTGGCGGCGTTGCAATGGGCAGCGATTTGTTAGCTGATGGCAATCGGGCCCCTTCTTTCATCGCCTGGGTCGCGCGAGACCCTAACAGCGCGCCGCTACAGCGGGTGCAGATTATTAAAGGCTGGGTAGAAAACGGTGAACCCCAAGAAGCCGTATATGATGTCGCCTGCTCAGATGGCGGCGTAGTTGACCCTGTTAGCAACCGCTGCCCAGACAACGGCGCCAATGTAAATCTCGCCGACTGTCGTATAAGCAGCAATCTTGGCGCTGCAGAATTGAAAGCAAGCTGGCAAGACCCAGATTATGATGCCACTCAAAATGCTTTTTACTACTTGCGCGCGATGGAAAACCCTAGCTGCCGGTGGTCGACCTGGGACGCTATCCGAGCGGGTGTAGAGCCTAGAAGTGATTTAGCCGCGACAATTCAAGAGCGAGTTTGGTCCTCACCCATTTGGATAACACCTGTTCAATAGACGGCTGTTAGTTCTTATGCGAGGAATACTCAAACAACCGTTGTTTTGGTTCTGCCTTATTGGCTGCTTTTTGTTTGCTGCCGATTCATTGCTATTCGTAAGCCGCAACGAAATTTATGTATCCACGGCTATAAGAGAGCGACTGGGGTTACTTTGGGAAACCCAAACTGGCACAGCCGCCTCTAGCAACGAATTAGATTCCCTTGTCAAAAATTGGATTGAAGAGGAAGTTCTTTTTCAAGAAGCGCTTCGTCTTGGCTTAGACCAAGAAGATTCGATTGTCAGAAGGCGCCTAATTCAAAAATTGAATTTTATAGCTGAGTCCGAGCCAATAGCGGCGCCAGAAACTGCCATTTTAAAAGACTTCTATAGCAGTAATTTACAAGCCTATACCCTTCCTCGTCGCTACTCCCTACGTCAGCTCTATTTTGAAGCTAAACCGGGTGCAGATAACGCTTTAGCCTCAATAGACGCAGGAGAAAATGCAGCAGGATTCGGGGAATCGAGCATGCTCAATAGCAGCTATGCTTATCGAAGTGCCTTAGACGTCAACGCCACATTCGGCCCTGGCTTCGCAGATCTATTGCAGGACTTTCCTACAAACAGCTGGCAAGGACCGCTTAAAAGTAGCTTTGGTTACCACCTACTCTTCATCACAGACATTCACGAACAAGAAGCAACGCCTTTTAGAGCAATCTCAGATCAGGTTTTAAAGGACTATCGCCAATATAAGCAAGCCACAGCACGGCAGAGCTACCTTGATGAGTTGCTCTTAGATTATGAGATACTGGTCGAAGAAAAATGAGGTTTATCGCTGCTCTATCGATACTATTACTATCGGTTTTTGCTCACGCACACGAAGTCCGCCCCGCTTTCCTGAAGTTAACCGAACTTTCCAAATCCTCTGCTTCGACTAGGTTCGAGGCATCGTTTCGCCAACCTCAAATCAATGGCCGTTTTCTTGGCTTGGCAGTTGTTAGTAATTGTGACTCTGACAATCTAGGTGCCAGCGTAACCGATGGCGCGCTGATCGAAGTGGCCGAATTAGACTGTGGCGAACAAGGAATTACGTTCATAGAAATAGCAGGCCTTAATAGAACCTTAATCGACACCCTGGTCAGTATCACCAGCCTTGATGGCTCCACTTCCAACCGGCTCATCACTGCACAGGCAGCTCGACTCGACTTCGCCAACGAATCGACAGCCCTCCCGGTCTATTTATCAGTAGGCTTGAGTCATTTGCTGCAAGGCTTCGACCATATTCTTTTTGTTTTAATGCTACTTTATTTGGTTAAAAGCCCGATGCAGCTCTTACTCGTAATTAGTAGTTTCACCGTCGCGCACTCCTTGACCTTAGCCTTATCTGCATTTAATTTTGTAAGCCTACCCCAGTCACCAGTAGAGGCCGTCATCGCGGCAAGCATCATTCTATTGGCTTATGAAAACTTGCGACGCACAGACCAGCGACGTACGGGCTATCCGGTTTTTATCGCATTTATGTTTGGTCTATTACACGGACTTGGATTTGCCGGTGCCTTGCAGGAAATTGGTTTACCTGAAAATGGTCAATTTTTTGCTCTACTGCACTTCAATATTGGTATCGAGTTAGGCCAGTTGGCGATAGTAGCCGCGGCATTACTAGCGTTGCAGTTAACACCAATCAGACTCAAGCAGGAGCTTCGAGAAGCCCCTATTTACCTTGCCGGTGGTATAGCCACTTTTTGGTTAATGGAAAGAACTTGGCTTATCTTCAGCCCTTTACATAGCTAGGAGAAATGATTAGCTACACCTACAAGTAAAACCTATTTGCATTGCGTCGGCTTTATCGGCACAGTTAACCTACAACGGTCTCTTACTCTGGAGGATTTAACATGCATAAAAACAAACCATTAGGTTCGGTGACAGCGCTGGCAGCTAGCATTTTGGTCTGCGTATTTTCAAACATCGCTGCCGCAGCAGAGCTTGAGCAAGTAGGATCGTTTGACTTTCCTACTTCGGGTTCCCCTGCAGCCCAGGCCCATTTTGAACTTGGAGTCGGCTATCTACATAGCTTTGGCATGACTCAAGCCCAAGAG
Source organism: Gammaproteobacteria bacterium (assembly GCA_963854625.1). Taxonomy (GTDB): domain Bacteria; phylum Pseudomonadota; class Gammaproteobacteria; order Pseudomonadales; family Pseudohongiellaceae; genus UBA9145. The sequence goes on from CAWKZY010000014.1 coordinate 50,492, forward strand.
GAGTTTCGCGCCGCACAGGAGATTGACCCTGATTTTGCCATGGCTTACTGGGGCGAAGCATTTACCTACCAGCACCCTTTCTTTGGCCAAAAAAGTGACGGACCTGGCGCAACATTAATGAAACTCGGCGCTTCTAGCCAAGAACGATTAGCTAAGGCCCCTACAGACAGAGAGAAAGGTTTTCTGCTTGCAGCCGAGGCTTACGCACTGACCCTAGGGGGCATGCCTGAAAGACGCACGGCTTGGATGCATGCCATGGAAAACCTCTATCAAAAGTACCCAGAAGACGATGAGGTTAAAGCGTTCTATGCTGTGTCCATGCTCGCCGGGGCAACCGCTGCAGGAGGTGACCGAGAGATAATCAACATGAAGGCTGGCGCGCTAGCGCTGGAGCTTTTCAAGAAAAACGAACAGCATCCCGGCGCGGCCCATTACGTGATTCATGCATTCGATGACCCACTTCACGCACCCATTGCTCTTCAGGCTGCAAACAAGTATGCAAATATAGCACCGGCTGTTTCTCATGCGCGTCATATGCCCACACACATATTCATTCAACATGGCATGTGGGACGAAGTGTCCACTTGGAACCATTCGGCTTTTCAAGCTGGTTTAGATTTGTGGAAGCCCGGCGACAGAGTAGGCGATCTTAACCATTCTTCAGACTGGGGTCAGTACGGCGATCTTCAACTTGGGAATCTAGACAAATCTAATGAATGGATAGCTAAAGCAAAAGATGTTCTTAAAAAGAATCCTGGTGATAGGCGCTCAGCAGGCACAATTAAAACTATGCTAGCGCGGCACATTATTGAAAGTAAGAATTGGCAGACAGTCGATTTCTCCGACGACTTAACAGCCACAGAATTGCTAGCCTTGGGACTGAGTGCTGCCAACTTGGGCGAAATACACCTCGCCAATCAAGTCGTCAATAAACTTAGGGAAATGAGCAATGCAAATCCTGATAGCATTCAAAACCAATTAGTCTATTTAGAAGTTTCCGCTCTAACTCTGCATAAAGAATCCATGGCAGGTTCTATGGTAGATGTTAGCAAGCGCCAGCGGGCCATTGCGATGATGCACGAGGCTATTGCTCTTAAAGAAACCCAGCGGCCTCCTAACGGCGCTCCAACACCTCTTAAGCCTGTTCATGAGCTCACTGCGGAGATGATGCTGGAAATGGGAATGGCAACGGAGGCCGTCGATATGTTTGAAATTTCCCTGCAAAGACTTAAGAACAGGCCTTGGTCGCTATTGGGCGCAGCGCGTAGCTACGATAAAATGAATAACGAGTCAAAAGCCGCTGAGAACTATCAAGCCCTGTTAGCAATTTGGTCAGACGATAGCCACAGCGCAGTTAAAGAAGCAAAAGAATATCTAGGCCACTAGCTTAAGCAAAGGTAGAGTAGATCGCAGTGATTACGGCCGCTGCTCTGCCTTTTTTATCTGTCTGTCTAATTATTAACTTAACTAGCTAACTAATTAGCCGCTTTTCGGCATCCGCTCTTACTTGGCTGATTACCATTGTGCCCAACACTCAAGTCCTACTTATTCCTAAATCCGGTTTCCTTCTTAGCTTAACTGCTTAACGGCTTAACTGCTTAACTGCTTAACTGCTTAACTGCTTAACTGCTTAACTGCTTAACTGCTTAACTAGCCTTTAGTCTATCTCTGGCGAAATGAAATTCCTCTAGTTTAATGTCATCTAGCCCAATCTGATCGAATGGGTTTTCCATGGCATCCTGCACGTTATAAAGAGAAATCAGAATAAAACCGTGGACCGCGGCCAGAGCGTAAACAATCCATTGGGCATCCAAACCTATGTCATGAACCAAAGTCGGAATAAATATCATTGGAAACACGTAAATGAAGACCAAACAATAGGCTCTAAGACTCACAGGTGTACCATGCATTTTGAGTCCAACAGTGTTTTCGATACTTTCATGTACATCTTTTAAAAATCGAATGATTTTTAGCGCAGTGCCGTTTGAAATAGAACTCCGATTTTTTTCCAAAAACTCAAAAACTTCATTGAGTACTGAGCGCACGCTTCCTGAATCGTAATCTTTACCTTTGAGGGCATTAAAGAAAAGCATCGATATAGATTCAAGTTTATCGCTAATGAAGACCTTATCTTCAGATGACAATTTATCATTGTTAGCAAAACAGTAAAAAGTCGCATTTAAAGACGATTTAAATATGCTGAGCAGCTTAATAACACTGTCCCGGCGGCGAAATGCTTCACGAATGGTAAACACCAACGGGAAAATTACGGCGATACTGAAAAGCGTGACATTAAGACTAAAACTAAACTCAAACATAAAACATAAATAAGTAATAGCCGTGCAAAGAATTAGCACATAGACTGTCTTCAAATTGATAATAGCGAGGTATTTTTGCATAGAGTGGCTTCTTAACATTCGACTAATGAATGCTAGTCAACTGAGAGCACAATGTAAATTAATAATATTCCATGTCCACTATTTCCCCAAACATCCCGTTTGCACGGCAATATCACAAGGAATACACTAATACACACAGTCCTAAATTCTAAAGAGAAGACCTAAAGACAGGTATAAAATGAATCTATGTCTTGCCAATATAATCTTGCTAGTGTCATCACTGGCAAGCAGCATGATAGCTGCCGCGCAACCAGCAGAGGATCAGCTCTTCACAAATTCAGCTATTTTGGAATTATACCTGTCCGGCCCTTTCTCGTTGATAGATAAAGAACGGGATAAAGAGAAGCGCTATGACGGCACAATTTCTTATAAAGCTGCTGATCAGTCCACCGTAATCTTGGATGTCGCTTATGAGGTGCGGGGCAACTGGCGCCTACAGCGAAGTAACTGTGGCCATGCTCAGCTATGGTTAGACCTTAAACGAGGCCAAACTGAAGGCACGCTTTTCGAAAACCAAAACAGGCTAAAACTCGTTGTTCAATGCGGTGGGCGCGAGCGAAATGAACAATGGCTAATCAAAGAGCAATTAGCCTATGACATATTTGGCCAATTCTCCGACCTTAATTTTGACACCAGACTTGTCCAAGCCACTTACAGTGACTCCGGTGAGACCGATGATCCGCGCACCCACTTTGCTTTTATTATTGAACATCAAAACCGCGTAGCAGAACGATTTGATCTGGAAAAGTTTGAATTAAATCAAGCATCGCAAAAGTCATTGAACTCAAAGCAAGCCAATATGGTTGCCTTGTTTATGCTATTGATTGGCAATACGGATTTTTCTCTTGCCGCAGGGGCCCCTGATGACGAGTGCTGCCACAATGCAAAATTACTTACTGACAGCGACGGCACTAATTTTCCATTCCCCTACGATTTTGATTCGTCAGGCTATGTGGACACATCCTATGCCTCTCAACCCAACCCTCGCATGAAAATTAGCAACAATAAACAAAGACTCTATAGGGGTTATTGCAGCCACTCCGACAGCCTTGACGAAGCTATTGCGGCCGCCGTCGGCACACAGAATTCTGTAGAAAATCTTATTAGTAGTAGTGAATATGCAAGTGAAAGGACAAAAAAGCGGGCTATCAAGTTTTTTGAAGAATATTATGAAATATTAACCGATGAAAGAAAGGTTCAACGAAACATTATTGGCAAATGTCGATAAGCTAGCGGAACATTTTAAATTGAATTGCAACTCATTAATATTATGGCAGGGCGGGGCTATGCGAGCCATGTTAAACAAGAGCTTACTGGCACTGTTTTTCAGTTTGGTGGCAGCTGTTGTTTATGCGCAGAACAATCCCGCCATTCCCATTGTCGCCATTGGTGATATTCATGGTGACTATGACAACTTCAAAAAAGTGCTCATTGATGCTGGCCTCATTAATCGCCGTGGCAATTGGATCGCAGGTGATACACGCTTTGTTCAATTAGGTGACTTGCCTGACCGCGGCCCTGATACAGAGAAAATCATTAAGCAAATGCAGAAGCTTCAGCGTCAAGCCACTAAGGATGGCGGCGAGGTGTTCGCACTCATTGGCAATCATGAAGCAATGAATATCTACGGCGATTTACGCTACGTGCACCCCGGCGAATATAAAGCGCTCAAGGGTAAGAATTCGCGCCAACTACGATCGCGCTACTATGATGCCGAAGTAGCAAGACTCTCCGCTGATGATACTTTTGTCGCTGACAGTCGCTTCAAAGACCAGTGGCTGCAGAGCCACCCCCTGGGTTTTGTCGAACACCGCATAGCTTGGAGCCCTGACGGTAAATTCGGTAGCTGGGTAGTCGCTAATAATGCCATTGTAAAAATAGGCCGCTCACTCTTTGTTCATGGGGGGATCTCGCCTAGATTATTGGGAATGAGTATTGATGACATCAATAGCCAGGTGCGCAATGAACTTAAGGGCGACCTTCCAGAAGAACCGGGATTGTCTGAAGCTGAGGATGGCCCACTTTGGTATCGCGGTTTAGCCTCTAACGATGAGCAGCTGGAGGCAGACCATGCCGATGATGTGCTGGCAGCGTTTGATGTGGACAGAATAGTTCTAGGACATACCCCAGGACTTGGCACTATTGTTCCGCGTTTTGGTGGCAAAGTATTGATCATCGATACAGGAATTTCTAAATACTATGGCAGCCATCTTGCCAGTTTGCGAATTGAAGAACGTAACTACTTCACGATACAAAATGGGGAAAAAATCCCCCTTCCTAATACCAATAGTGAAATGCTTAACTACTTTGAACGAATGGCTAAAGGAAAACCCACTCAGGCCCTACTGAATCGACTTGAAGAACTTAAACCATAATTTTTATAGCTTCAATTCCAAAACTATGGCCAGAGGATTTTTCATCGCAGTCGTCTAATATCAGACGAAAAGATAAGTCAGACACATCGGTCGAAAGACCGGTAGGATAAATACTTGAAAATCCAGCATCATCGTTCATCTCATCTCTAAGCTTGAGAAACTCGCCATAATCTTCGCCAAGAACTACGTGCTTAATTTGATCAAAATCAACATCCTAGGCGTGGTGTTATTATTTTGGTGAATCTCATGGAAGTTATGATTTCTTGTTTTTGGTGCTAGTTTGTTATGGCGCCAAAAATTCAGCCATGCTTGCCTCTTAGTAATTGATCTATTTTTCCAGCCCAGACGTTTTAATCTAAAATAACAAATTTATAGCCCGTTCCATAATAAAAGCCGCTAGCATCGGCGGTCACTAATTTTATAGCCAATAGAATTCTAGGAGAATCAATAATGATCAAAAAGTCTATTTTGCTGTGCCTTGCCTTAATGGCATCTTCGTTAACGTTTGCACAATCATCCGTCGACGGAGTCTGGAATTTCGCAATGAGCAGCCAAATGGGCTCCGTGGACGCAACCGTCACCATCAAAACAGATGGTGACGTACTTAAGGGACTATTTGATGTGGGGGGCGGGCGCACATGGGCGATGGAAGAAGGAATCGTAGACGGTAATAGCATCTCGTTTAAGATTAATAGAGATGGCGCATCGATGACTTATGTCATGAACGGAGACGTCAGCGGGGACATTATCAATGGCACTGCCTCTGCACTTGGTAGCGTAGTTGATTGGTCAATGCGCCGAGAAAAATAACGAAAAGCCGCAGCCGATTGGGTGGGGGTTTCTGCCGCTTATCAACCAAATGCGTTGACGTAGCGGGGTTGCCGACAAGCCGTCTGAGATAGTTAAAGACTTAACTTAGCCGCTAGCAATTAACCCATCAAAATTGCATCTCCAGCTTCAAGCAAACCTAAAATGGCCCCTTGGTAGTCCCCGGCCTCTGTTTGATTTAACCTTTTTTGATCTCCAAGTTTGAGATCCATCATAATCATGCCGATGGCCTCGCGTAATCTTTAGGGATCTACATCAACGCACTTGCGCGCCCGCAGTAAACACCATCGCGCCGCGTACATCAATTTGCCAACGTGGTACTCTACAAACTACATAATAAAAAAATAGCACAGCATTTTGCTGGAGAGGAATCTATCCTTTCGCTGCGCTGACTAAATTACAAAGGTATTCAATGCTAAAACTAAAGAACTGGCTCCCCGGCAATCCCTACAACATTTCCCTGATTACGCTTATATTTCTCACTTCTTGTTCCGAGCCCGCAGGCATCCCTGTGAACGTTATGGACGGAATAGACACAAGCTCATCTCAGGCCACTGCCAGTAGTGCGCTGTCTATTCACAATAACGCCTTGGTATTAGATGCCCACGCAGATATTGTCATTCCTGCAACATCAGCTAGCTTTTTGAGCCCTGACGGACTATCCCAAGTGGATCCATCGAAAATGATCGCCGGCGGGGTTGACGCTGTGGTTATGTCAATAGCAGTCGGACCTGGCCCTAGAACTCTAGAGGGTGACCTTGCGGCTCGTACTGAAGCCGATGAAAAACTTGCCGCCGTCAAAGAGTTAGCTGCAAACAGCGCCGGACAAGTAATTATCGCTAGCACGTCCGAGGACGTTCGCTCTGCACATGAAAATGGTAAACTCGCTCTAATTCTTGGATTTCAAAATGCCAGATCATTGCAGCAAAGCATTTCCGCGATTGATGAGTTCTACGAGGCCGGTGTGCGCGTATTTGCACTTAATCACTTAGGCCACAATGAGTATTCAGATTCGTCCCGACCTTACTTTGACGGTGAAAAAGGCGAATATGAAATAACTGAAGAGCATAAAGGCTTGTCCTCTCTCGGCGTCTCCGCAATTGAGAAAATCAATTCTCTGGGCGCTGTTGTTGATATTTCCCAAATGTCTAAAGCCGCAGCCATGCAGACCCTAGCAATAACCACCGCCCCTGTAATAGCGAGTCACTCCAACGTAAGAGCAATATCGGATGCGGATCGTAACCTTTCAGACGAAGAAATTGATCTGGTCGGTGAGAATGGCGGTGTAATTCACGTGGCGGCGTTTAGGGCTTATCTATTAAATATTTCAGACCCGGAATTTATATCTACACTGCGCAGGCTCCGCAGAGAAGCGGGCGTATCAGAGGACTATAGCTATCCCTTCGAGCTATACTGGGAAATTGAAGACCTTGAAGAAAGATACGCATTCACCACTGCGGTAAGCGATCTGCTTGGGCCGGCAAGCGTTGAAAATATGGTCGATCATATTGACTATATTGTGGAACGAATAGGCATTGACCATGTTGGTATAGGCAACGATTTCAATCATGGCAGCAGGATTGATGGCTATGAAGACGCAAGTGAAGCCGCAAATATTACAATCGCATTAATAGACAGGGGATACTCTGAGGCAGATATTGGAAAAATATGGAGTGGCAACTTTCTAAGAGTACTTGATGCGGCAGCCCAAAAAAGAACTGAACTCTAGTCAACCTCAGGCTTAACTATTTACTCTTGATACTTAATATCGATTAGATGAAGTCCCTTAGCTTTTGCTTTGGGGCAAATCTTATTCTCCACCGGATTTCGTAGTAAATCCTCAATAAGATTTGAATCAAACTCCCCTTTCCCTACCTCCAAAAGGGTGGCGACAATATAACGAATCATATGTTTTAGAAACCCACCTCCTTCAATTTCAAAGTAGTAAACTATAGTACCGAAATCAGATAAATTGGATTTCAACAGCTCAAGCTTGTTAACCCGACGGACCGTATAACCAGCATTCTTGTCTCTGGTTGAGAAGCTATAAAAATCATGCTCTCCGACAAAAATATCACAAGCTTTATTGATTTTCTCATAGAACGATGCTTCGTCCTCAGCACCCCGCCCTAGGAGGGGTACATGAGCCACTATATCGCCAAGCACTGGCAAACTAACTTTCTCAATAGAGAAGTAGTAGCGATATTTTTTACTGACACAGTCCCTATTAGGGTTAAATTCTTCTGCACAGCTTAAGCAGGAGCGTATGCGAATATCAGCAGGCAAAAGTGAATTCAATCCAAGTAAAAGCTTAGCCGGATCAATTACTAACGAGATAGTTAATTTGGCTACTTGACCTTGAGCATGAACGCCTCCATCGGTGCGACTTGCGCCAGCAACTATGCAGTCAGAAAATCCACAAATTTGCCTAAGCGCCTTAAGAATTTCGAATTGGACTGTTGGCTTTACCCCACCATCACCAAGATCCTGCCAACCAAAATAATGACTGCCTTTATAGGATATTATTACTCGGTAATACTGAGGTGTCATGATGACCAGTTCCATGTCGTCGTTACGCGGCCCAAATATCGCAACCTAGCCTTTTTAAAACTTATAGCCATATTGGGTTTAGGCTCAGGTAAAGAAAGGCTACTCTATAATACTACTCCTACTAAAGCACTCGCCTGGGTGGGAATTCTTTGCTAATTTCACTCTATAGACTTAAAGTCTCTGAGTAATGGAAACTTTATTCAGAAAGTCAACTTCCATGATTCAAAGCGCAAATATAAACTACCTGCCACATGCCACATGCGCTTTCTTAGCAGTGTTCACACAGCTATCGAAAGCCTCAGAAGCAGATTCTACGCTGGCCACAAGGAGCAGCTTGAAGCTAACCTAATAGAGCAATACCAGTCTTTCAGCGAGCGCCCCTTGTTCAAAGAGAGCATCGAATTTCTTGATAGAGGCGCCAGCAAACAGCCTATCACTAATGTTCACCATCGCAATCTAACCTCATCAAATCGAGTCCTTGTCATCGCAATGGATGACAGCGCGAGAGTGTTGGCCACAGAAATGGAAAACGCCGTAATGATTGGGTTCCCTATAGCGGATCAGATTAGCAATCTCACACCGCCCACTTCCGATACCGCAGTGAAAGGTCCCCGCAATGGATAAATGCCCAAATTACCGACCCAAACTCAGATGATATGATTAGCTTTCTAAAACATGAACTACTGCCTTATGCGGAAGAGAAACATGGCCCTTTTTTCCACAAAGTCCTGTTTGACTATAGCCTAGGCGGAATATTTGCTCTCCAAACCTTAATGACCGAACCTAAGCTCTTTGATTCCTACATTGCAGGTAGCCAATCTCTTTGGTATCGCAACACTACTATGAAGCGATCACAATCACCGCATCAAAAACACCTAGCCGCTATAATGGACGTTGCTTAATTCTATCCGCAGGCGAAGATGAGCCTTCTATTTCCGTTGGCGCCCGAAATTTCGAACGCTTGCTAGCCGGACTCAACATGCCTTTAATCACACACCATCAACGCAATATGGAGACCAATCACGGCCACAATTGAACGCTTTCATTCCTCTATGGCTGGGACAGGATTTTCAATACTGACGATGTGGTCGCACCCTAGGGCGATGATAAGCGCAAGTACACTAGATAAATTGAACGATTTTGTTGATGAATGGCTTAGCAATACCAGCTGCGTTGCCAATTCGCCGATGCGTAGCGCACCCTTTATGACTTTGCGCGCAAAACCATGCCTTAAAACTCGCGAACGTTCGCCTCTACAACACTGCCCTTGCTTGCCGGTTTTTCAAATATGCCAGAGGACGAAAAAAATTCTGGGGCACGACTTATGGCGCATTTCTATAGAGCCAACCTTCCCCGGGAATCGCTATACGCTCCGTTAACAAGGGAATCGTGAATTATTTATCGACACATGGAAACTAAAATCGGTTTATTTGGTTTTTTTATTCAAATTGCTTGAGTTAGGCTCGAACAGTAAACCAAATAAACGGAACAATTATGAAAACCTATAAAAAATACCATTGTTTAAGAAACCTTTCCTTAAGCCTGCTGTGTCTTGCAACAATGGGCATGACCAATGCCGCCGATATAGCTAGCGCGGCTCCTGAAGACGTAGGTATGTCATCCAAAAGACTACAGCGTATCAATACGGTGATGCAGCGCCATATGGATGCTGGCGATATTCAAGGCGCCGTCACTATAGTCGCCAGAAAAGGCAAGCTTGTGCACTTCGAGACCCATGGGTTGCTGGACGTCGATAACAAACGTCCAATGAAAGATGACTCTTTGTTCATAATGATGAGCTCGACCAAACCCATTCTTGGGGTGGCAACCATGATGATGATCGAGGAAGGACTATTACGGCCGGAAGATAAGGTCTCAAAATACATTCCTGAGTTCGCAAACATGCAAGTCGCAGTCCTAGCAGGCTCAGTTGAAGACGTTAGTCCTTATCGGGTCGACCCTCAAAATGCTCCTGCTCACCGCTTAGTGCCTGCACACCGCGAAATTACCATTCATGACCTTCTGACTCATACGTCAGGGTTAGTAAGTGGCGGCCTTGGCACCGCCATTCAAGTGCGTAAACGACGCGGGTCAGACGCAACACTTGAGACTCAAATGCCGGTTTATGCTTCCTACGCGCTGGACTTTCAGCCGGGTGCGCGTTGGGCGTATAGTCCCGGTGTAGGGCTGGACGTTGTTGCCCGTATTGTTGAAATCGTCTCGGGTAAAACATTTGAAGAATTTCTAAATGAACGCATTTTCGAACCTTTGGACATGACCGATACTTACTTTAATGTACCTACAGAATACCAGAGCCGTCGAGTTGTAATTTCAGACAGAGATATGTCGTCCTTTTTTGATCGCCCTACCACAAACTATTTTTCGGCCTCTGGTGGACTAACCAGCAGTGCTGAGGATTATTTAAAGTTCGAGCAAATGCTTGTCAATGGCGGTGAGTTATTTGGCAATCGCTTGTTAAGCCCGCGATCAGTGCGAATGATGAGCAGCAATCAAATTGGCGATTTATACAGAGGGTTTTCACAAACTCAAGAAGGCATGGGATTTGGTTATACCGTTGGCGTCACCATCGACCCTATCACCTCTAATGCAAGACGCAGCGCCGGAGCATTTGGCTGGGGTGGCGCTTTCGGCACACGCTCATGGACCGACCCCGAAGAAGAACTAACCGCTGTAATCATGTTGCAGCAACCACACCCAGCCACTCAATACGATTTCGAAAACGCCGTGCAACAAGCCATCATCGAATAGTAAGCTCGCCAATATTGCCTTGACATCATCCCTGTCACCGCAGCTCCGGTGATGTCACAGCATTCTCACTGATCTTTACAATCCGACCTTACAAAAATTATTAATAATATTAAATAGTGAGCGTTTGTTATCGCAAAAACTCATCCGCTCAGCGTACATTATGCAGTCAATACTTTGCCCAAATCATGCCCTTTTATTTAGTGCTAGGTTGAAAGATTTTCCTTAATCAAAGAATGGTAGACACTTTGAATCAACGCCGGCTGCAAGCATTTGCAGAACATGTGAG
>CAWKZY010000015.1:0-59360 GCA_963854625.1 Gammaproteobacteria bacterium
CAGTAAACTCACACGCGCCAAGTAATAAGCGATAGTCATCCAACGATCGATTGCTAACCATGCATATTGGACGATTTTCATCCGTGGTCGCAGTGTCAGATATTTTCGCGACCGTTAGCTGCTTTGTATTCTTGATTGACTCAATATTAGATCTCTCACATTGCATAACAGGGCCTGCATCAAAAATATCAATAGCTCCCCTATACTTAAACCCTTCTCTTTCGAGCAATTTGATAGCCGGCACCGAATCATTATGAGGTTTACCGATAACGTTAATGGCCTCCTCAGGCAAAAGCTCCATGTAGACAGGAAACCGAGGCATAAGGTCAGAAATAAATTGTGATCCATTTACTGCGCTGATGAAGTCAGCTTTGGCGAATGGGATATTGAAAAACTTAGACCCTAGGTGTTTCCAAAAAGGTGATTTTTCGCCTTGATCAAGCCAGCCACGAATTTCAGCAAATACAATTTCGCTAAAACGCTCTGGAAAATCGTTCATGAAGACATAGCGGCAGCGGGATAAAAATTGACCAGCATACTTAGTCCTATGTTCCGGCATTAAGAATAAAGAAATCAGTTCAGTCTCACCGGTAAAATCATTAACAAGATGTAACAGGTTGCTGGTAACTCGTATATCCAACTCTTCTGAGTGCTTAACATCTTTAGACATTTTGTAATTGTAAAAAGGGTGGGTTAGCCCTACACCAGCAACAATTCCCGCCGTGCCCACAATAGACCCTGTCTCTGGGTCTTCAAGCACCAGCAGATATACTGACTCCTGATCGGTGCGGATATTGTCTTGGGTACTTTCGTGAACTAACTCTAGCTTTTTTTTCCAGGTGGTTTTATCAAACGGCATTGAAGTCATGCCAGGAGGCAGCAAAGCCGAAAGTTTAAGCAGAGCATCTAAATCGCTCGGTCGAGCAAGACGAATTAACATGTCAACTCTTCCCTGTATTTGCAGATATTATTTGTTCCCCTTGCCGAGACAATTTGTCCAACAATAAAAAACTAAGCTTAGCCCGCTCACTTAAACTTTGAGTTAGCATATATTCTTTATCCGTATGAATATGCGCGCCTAAAACACCTAAAGTGTCGACATTGGGCAGTCCAGCAGCAGCCAGGTTATTACCATCACAGCAACCCCCGGTATCTTTGAATTTCACTTCAACATCAATAGCACTTCCACATTCCACCACCCAATCCATTAGCAATTTATTAGCGCTTGTGATCACTTTAGGCGGGCGCGAGAACGAGCCGGAAAGCGCAGCCGAATAGCCTTCTCTGGCACTGAGCTCTTGTACAATTTCATCTAGTTTAGCAGCAAGAGACTGTTGATCAGCGATAGTCTCGCAGCGAATATTGAACTGACAAACAGCTTGATCTGGCACTACATTGAACACGGTGCCTCCAGTAACTCGAGCGACATTCACTGTGATTCCCTGCTTAACATCTGACAGGGTGGCAATGGCCTGAGCCGCTTCTGACATTAGCAATATTGCATTTCGCCCTTTGCTAATCTCTCTGCCAGCATGGGCCGCAATTCCATGCACTGTAAGCGTGAAATTACCAGACCCTTTGCGGGCTCCTACTAGCGTGCCATCTGCCAAGGCAGGCTCATAAATTAAGCCGGCATGGGCATTTTTAGCAGCAGAGCTGAGTATGTCTGCTGACCCATGCGAGCCAGTCTCCTCATCGGAGTTTAAAATCACTCGCCACCCCAATTGATTGTCGGTTTGCGCTTGTTCAAAGGCTCTTAAGGCATTAAGCATCACCAAAATACCGCCCTTCATGTCCGCGACCCCAGGGCCATGAATTATCGATTCATCAACAATTTCTGGAGATTGAAAATGGTAATCTTTTGGAAATACAGTATCCATGTGCCCCACTAGCAGGATCTGAATAGGCGCATCCTTTCGCTTTTCGCAGCTAATTATTTTGCCGTAGTTCTCAAAATTCGCCTGCCCTAAATGATTGACCCTTTGTACCGATTTCGACTCTAGCACCTCGATGGAATCGCTAAGCGGAGCAAAAGCTTGAGAATACTCATCACAGATGGTCGCTAGCCCTTCAAGATTGCTGGTGCCGGAATTGATCGATGATAAGTGCATCAATTGATCAACCATGGACTGTTGCTGAGACGCAATCCAGCCTTCAATATTTTTTTGACTCATTGCATTATTCAATTACTTGGCCTGCAGTTCTTGTAAGACGGAGGTGATGATTTTGATACCCTTTGCAATATCCTCATCAGACATATTTACCGGTGGCAGCAAGCGAATCATATTGCTTCCTGATTTCCCGACGATCATATGATGCTCGCGGAGCTTAATCAGAACGTCTGTATTAGGCACTGCGCATTTTAAACCTATCATAAAGCCCAGGCCGTGAACTGACTCAACTACGTCAGGAAACTCTTGAGTCAAGCGTGTTAATTCACTTTGCAAAAACTCTCCTTTACGACTAACTTCGCTCAATAAATTTGGTTCTAGAAGAAGATCCATTACCGCATTTCCGACAGCCATCGCCAGTGGGTTGCCACCAAAGGTACTGCCATGACTTCCGAATACCATGGAGTTCCCCACTTTTGCCGTGGTCAAACAAGCGCCGATTGGAAAACCTCCTCCGAGCCCTTTAGCTAGGGCCATAACATCAGGGGTCACGTTAAAGTGCTCATAAGCAAATAGCTTACCGGTTCGGCCAATCCCGCATTGAACTTCATCGAACATTAATACCAGATCAAGGTCATCACAAAGCTGGCGCACTTGGCTCACAAACTCTTGGGTAACTGGGCGAATGCCGCCCTCTCCCTGTACAGTTTCAAATACGATCCCTGCGGTTTGATCGGTAACTGCATTCCTGAGTGCTTCAATATCTCCCCATTGCACTTGATCAAAGCCATAGTCAGTGGGGATAAAACCTTTCATTTGAGCCTGATTACCTGCGGCGGCTAGCGCCGCCAATGTTCGGCCGTGAAAGCTTTCTGTCAATCCAATAATCCGAGTTCGCTCGATGTTGCCTTTGACGGCCTGATAGCCGCGGATTGCTTTAATACCTGCCTCTGCTGCCTCTGCCCCAGAGTTGGCGAAAAACACATTATCAGCAAAGCTGTTTTCAACAAGCCGTTTGGCGAGTAATTCCCCTTCAGGAATTCGGAAAACGTTTGACAGATGCCAAAGCTTATCGCATTGATCTTTAAGGGCCTTCACTAAGTGAGGGTGAGCGTGACCAAAGCTTGTTACAGCGATTCCAGAGAGAAAATCCAGATAGGCATTACCGTGTTCATCAAACACTTCGCTACCAATTCCGTGTGTAAAAACCAACTCTTTAGGCGGATTGTAATTTGGCCACAATGCATCCCGCGGGTTGCTTTCATGGGTTGCATCAAACGTAGTCTTTTCAGCAATTGCAGTCATGGATATCTCCAACGAATAATATTTAGTAATATAGCTTAGCAAGAAAGCTACAGAAGGACTTATCTATCTTTTTGTATATGATAAATAACATGTTTTTATTTGGCAGTTATTCCGAATTATATTCGGTTAATTGAAAAATACCCCCTTACGAACAGATTTTTAAGATAAATTGACACAATTATGACTAATCTAAAACTCGACAAAATCGACCTAAAAATACTCGAAACATTGCAGCAAGATGGACGAATCACTAACCAGGACCTTGCCGGCAAGGTTTGCCTGTCGCCGAGCTCATGTTTGCAAAGAGTGAGAAGACTCGAAAGTCAGCAGGTTATCCGGTCGTATCATGCAAGAATTGACCTTGCTGCGGTGGCACGTCATATCATGTGCATAGCCACAGTTTCGCTAAAAAACCATACTCACGAGGAATTTAAAGCCTTTGAGACACTGGTAGAGTCAATTCCAGAAGTAGTGGAATGTTACACAGTGAGCGGCGAGTCGGATTTCATAATAAGGATAATCTGCGCAGACATGAATCGTTACTTAGAGATCAACAATCATCTGGTTAGCTCGAGCGCCTACCAAGTTAATATCAACTCCTATGTGGTAATGAAAGAAAACAAGGCATTTAGACGAGTAGAGTTAAAGACTTTAAAAGGAGCCGACTCCCCAGCGCCTGATTAGCATATCACTTCAGAACGCTAGCTCTTGTGCCTTCTAATAATTTAAACGCAAAAAAAAGCCCGCGCGGATCAACCGCGCGGGCACAAATACCCAAAAACATTTAAATCTAGTTTGTTACGTAAACCTCAAAGAAAGAGGGAGAGATTCGTTCAGCTGGCTTACATAAGACTTAACGTAGGTGATTAGACTAATGCACATGCCGTGCCAAGATTAACAACAGCGTATTTATAGGGGCTACACAGATTTTTTCTGTTGATAACAGACAAACCTGAACCGTTTTAACCCGGCCTTGCCCCGTTTTGGTGCCAATCCAACTCCTCACATACAGCAGAGCCTATCAACGGGGCACTGATGCGCCAGCCGAATTTCGCTCAGCCTAACGTCAAACTAACGAATAAAAAGGGATATAATGACTATATATATACTTCGGTCTGCTTTAATCATCGGAGCGAAAGTGTGAGCATGCTGGCAAAATTATCATAAAATGACGTTAAAACGTTCAAAAGCCCTTTAACATGTCCTAGTATATTGCTGCATTAATTATAAAAATCGAATGAAGCGTCGGCTAGTTTTTAAAATCGCGATTTCTCGCACCACCATAGTGTGATCTTTTAATTTTATGCGCCATTTTGGAATCTTTAGAGTCTTCTTATTGCAGGTAACAAACTGTAACTTTCCCAACTAGTTGATTTTGTTAGAATCCACATTCGATTGGCACAACAAATGCTTTGTTTAGTATTAAATTTCGGTCAATTTTTTCAGTGAGCAGATGAATTATGAAAAAGTTCGTATCTAGGCGTGAATTGCTAGGCTTGATTGGTAAAACAGGAGCCACCGCAGCAGTTCTCAAAGCAAGTACAGCCCTTGGTTTGGTTCCTGAAACAAGCGTACAATTTCCTGATATCCCCAGCGTTAATCCGGCAAATAGACCAACGGTTGTTATTCTCGGCGGCGGTATTTCTGGTCTCACTACAGCGTACGAATTAGACAAAGCAGGCTATGACTGTGTCGTCTTAGAAGCGGCACCAAAAGCTGGAGGGCGCTGTATGACAGTGCGCTCAGGTGACTTGATCGACGAAGTCGGCAATCCACAAATCTGTGAGTTCGATGACGAGCCACATATGTACTTTAATGCCGGCCCTGCGCGAATACCAAGCACTCATCGAAACCTGCTCCGTTACTGCCGCGATCTCGGTGTTGAACTAGAAATCTTTGTTAATGAAAACAAAGAAGCCTATGTCCAAGATGACGCCATGTTTAATGGCAAGCCTATTAAAAATGCAGCCGTCACCACAAGTGCCCGCGGTTTTATGGCCGAGATCATGGCAAAGAACTTTACCGGTCATGAACTTGACCAGCCGCTAAATCAATATGAAGCCGAAAGCCTGCTTGCGGCAATACGCTCATTCGGCGACCTAAGCGAAGGTGATGTCTTTAAGGGAAGCACCCGATCTGGCTACGCCCACGGGGGCTTCATCGAGCACGGCGTGCAAAAAGACGTGGCCGATTTCTCCGAACTTCTGAAAACTGATTTCATGCGCATGATACTTAGTCAGAATGAAGGTGAAACTGGGCCTGTTCTTTTTCAGCCAGTTGGCGGCATGGACAAAATTGTTCAAGGCTTCACCGACAAACTGGAAGGCAAAATTTACTATGACGTTATGGTAGCCAGCGTCAATTTAAACAACGGCGACGGCGTTGAAGTGGCTTACGAACATAAAGGCATGAAGTACAAGATCCAAGCTGATTATTGTTTTAACTGTATCCCTTCTCATTTGATGACAGGCATCGAGAATAATTTCGACGAAAACTATATTGAAGCAATGCGCTATGTTCGTCGTGGCCAAGCCTACAAGTCGGCCTTTCAAGCGAAGACCCGCTTTTGGGAAAAAGACGATATTTACGGCGGTATTTCTTGGACCAATCAGAAGATTCAGCAAATTTGGTACCCACCACACGGGGTCTTCAAAGACAAAGGCGTTATCTTAGCCGCCTATGACTTTGGCGGCGGTATGCACTTCACCAAACTAACCCAAGAAGAGCGTCTCGAAACTGCTATTCGTCAAGGTCAAAAGATTCATCCAGAATATCGCGACCAAGTAGAAAAAGGCATCACCATTGCCTGGCATCGAATGAATCACATGCTAGGCTGCGCTGCCAGATGGGCACGAGATCGTGGTGGCATGACTGCCGAGGAAGAACGTTTGTATCACACGCTTCAGCAGCCGGCTGGAGGTCGCCACTATATGATCGGCGATCAAATATCCGTGCATTCTGCATGGCAAGAAAGTGCAATTCTCTCGGCTCACTGGGCTATCAATGACATGGTTAAACGCCAGTCAGGCATCTCAACCATGCCTGGCCAGAAGCTTTCCTGAAATAACGAAAACTAAGTACAGGTATAAATGAAAAAGTTAATCAGTAGTTGTTTGTTCGCCCTTATTTTATCAATAACCACGCAACATCAATCGGTATCTGCTCAGCAGTACGATAAGCTAGATTTAGACAGCCAGCCTTTGAGCAATAAAGTCTGTGCCACTTGTCACGGTAGCTACGGCGTGGGCAATCCAATTGTTGGCGGGCCTAGTCTTGCCGGTCTAGAGCCCTGGTATTTGAAACGCCAACTAGAAGGCTTTCGCGCTAAACATCGGGGCAACGAGACTGATTATGTTCCTGGCAATGAGATGCAGGCTTCAGTTGCACGCCTTTCAGATAACGAGATTGAAGAAGTCGTTTCTTATATCGCCACATGGAAGCCCGCGGAACCCGAACAAACACTCAGCGGCGATGCCAATAACGGCTCAGCTTTGTATGCGAGCTGCGCCGCTTGTCATGGGATCAACGGAATGGGCAACGAACTGCTTGGCGCACCGGCTTTGGTGGGCAGAGATGACTGGTATATGGCCCGCCAGTTGAAGCTTTTCATGTCAGGCAATCGCGGAGGCAATCCAGAGGATATTTATGGACAACAAATGCGAGCCGGCGTTCAGGCCCTCGGGTCAGAGCAAGACATCAACGACGTGTTAGCGTACATCACCACAATGAATTAAAGTTCACATAAACAATAACTACAAATAATATAAACTTGATTGGGGTCAGCATTATTTAATAATAATGATTCTGGGCAACGCACTGAGGATCTAGGAATGGCGATTAGCAAAGAAGAAGAAATAATTGAGCAACCTGAAGAAGCTGCTAAAACAGAAGAGGTTCTCACGGAAAGCTCATCGAGGGCGCCCCTAATAAGTAATTTTAATATGATCCTAATCACCGGCTTTGGCATGGCGATTGTTATCATTATTGTCATGCTTGCCAGCGGAGAACCAGCCACAGAAATGGCTTCAGCAACGCCCGCCTCCCTTGAAACGGTTGTAGCACCATCATCAACCCCCCCACCTGCCTCAGCCACATCTGCCACAGTCTCATCAGGCGATGTCAATGTAGGCGGAATTGAGCGTAAGGGTGAAGGACGCCATTTTTATACTACAATCAAAATTCCAGCAAATGCTGAGACCCTGTACTTAAGCGGCTCTGGCGCTAGTCGCAATGCTGACGGCAGCTGGGGTGACATGGAAGCTCAGGTGGAAGACACCTTTAATAGCTTCAAGGCCAAGCTTGAAGGCGAAGGCTGGTCGCTGTCTGACATCGTGCAAGTTCGCGCCTTTGCAGTCTCAGATGAATATGGCCTACTAGATTTTGATGGATTCAATCGTGGCTACAGGAAATTCTTCGGAACTGAAGAGAATCCAATGAAGCCAGTTCGTTCTTTTGTTGAAATCGCTGGTTTAGTAGTTCCCGGCTGGTTAATTGAAATTGAAATACGTGCCGCAAAGCTACCTTAAAAACCAATCTATATAAATTCAGCATCGAAAATTAAAGAGACTGCTCAAGGAAACCTAGAGCAGTCTTTTTTCGTTAAGAACTAGCCATAATTTGCCTGCACACCCACGTTAATTCACCTGTCATCAATCCTTAATTTAATTTCTTTGCCAATTCGTCCACTAATCTCAACCTCATTGTTTGCCGGTCACTTGATCGCAATGGCTTCAATTTAGTGATATTGCGAAGTGAGTAATACTCAAAATCACCAGCACTTTAAAATCGCTGCCTCTCAAGACCCGAGGACAGTCCGCCGTTACTTCCCCTGTTTTTTAAAAAACACATTCTGAACATAGAATAGTGGCCACTAGTTCACCTCGCTTTGCGCGAGACCAAGTAATTAGCCAGTAAATGATGAATAATCAGCGAATAACTGACCAACAATTAAGCCCAGCAACAGTGCGGCACAGCACCAAAAGAAGTCACTTATATAAACCAAAGGCTGTTTTTGGCCGATTCGCGCACTTACTTCCTTTTACTTCAAAGATATCTGCTCCCTAAAAAACACAATAACTCGGCCTAATCGGTCGCTGTTTAGAGCATATAAGCCTTATCCATGGCTGTTAATGAGCAACCTAAATGCAAAGAAAGTGCGCAAAAGCTCACTTTAGATCTCTTTTAGTGCTGTCATGATCAGTAAATGCGCGTTTTTGGTATTAAATTTGCAAAGGCAGGGGTTGTATTTAATACTGCTAATCATAGCTATATTCAAAATTATGGCTTCCCAATAAGAAATTACTACTATAGGTGAGGGTCCAAATGAAAACTAAAACTCTACGACAGCATATTAATGGTGGCGCTGTAGTTCTTTTAGCAGCAACCACACTGCCCCTATCGAGCTTTGTCGTCGCCCAAAGCGACAATGTAATCGACGAAATCGTGATTACAGGCTCTAGAATCGCGAGAGACTCTAATCTAACGGGCACCAACCCTATTCAATCAGTTACCGCGGAAGACATTCGCTCATCGGGTGAATTTTCACTAACCGATGTTGTTAACGATATCCCATCGCTGCTCCAATCTGTTTCCTCAGAACAATCGATAGATACTGGAGGAGTAGCGGATGGAGGAAACGTTTTAAACCTGCGCGGACTAGGAGCAGAAAGAACCCTCGTGCTGGTTGATGGTCGTCGTCATGTTGGCGGAGTTCAAGGTTCAGGAGCCGTAGATATTGGCTCAATCCCAGCAGGTCTAGTTGAAAGGGTCGAAGTTCTAACCGGCGGCGCATCTGCGGTTTACGGTGCCGATGCCGTTACTGGTGTTGTGAACTTTGTTCTCAAAGACGATTTCGAAGGCCTAGAGTTTGGCGGCAATTTCGGAATGTCCGAATATCGCGACGGACAACAAAGCTCGCTGTCTGTTTTATTTGGACGCAATTTTTCCGACGGCCGGGGTAATTTTACGGCAGCACTTGATGTTCGCAATGACGAGGGGCTAAAGGTTTCAGATCGTGCCAACGGCCTTCGCATAGGCTCCGGTAACGATCAGGTCAACCCAGCCCTACGTTTTCAACAAGGTGACATTACTACCAGCACGCCGAACTTTGCTCGATTCTACAATTTTGCCAATACCGGACTTACCAATTTCGGCTTAAAGGTCCCAACATCCGAAGATTTTGCGACTCGCTATGCGGATCAGTTCGGAGACGCCCCAAGCTTGACTGCGCAGGAAACTGCGCTAATTGATAGAGCGGGCAGTTCACCACAGCGAGCAGTTGGTGCTTTTAGTACGTTCCCTATCACCTCAGGGTACGGTTATATCGCTCCTGGCAACGCCTTTACCTTTGATGGCTTTGATCCCGAGACAGCAATTGATTTGAACGCAAATGGCACGCCTGACTGTTTGGACTCATTTACTGGCTACAACTCTTCCTTCGGTGCAGAGTCCTTTGGCGCAATAGGCGGTTGCTGGAATGTATCTGAAGATGGCAGCTATGCCCCAATTCAAGACGGCTTGATATCAGGCAATTTCGCAGGTTTTGGTGGTGACTCATACAATGCGTCTAGAGATAGTAGAGCTGACGTCTTGCTCCCAGATCAGAAAGTTACCTTAAATTTTCTCGGCCACTATGATCTAACTGACCAAATGACTGTGTTTGGTGAAGTTAAATATGTAACTCAAAAAACCAGTACTGAAGGCAACCCAAATTCATTTTGGGATTTACTACTAGGCGCACCAGACAACCCTTATTTGCCTGCGTTTTTGCAAGACGTAGCCAATGCAACCGGCGGTTTGTCAACAACAATCGACCCTTTATTGTTCGGTGCGACTCGTACTACAGAACGTGATACATACAGGGTGGTCGGCGGAATTGAAGGTGAGTTCGATAACAGCTGGACTTATGAAGTAAGCTTTAATTATGGCAATTTCCAGCAAGACATTAGCCGCACCGGCGGACTTATAAATGATCGCTTCTTAGCAGCCATTGACGCAGTCTCCGACGCCTCAGGCCAACCAGCCTGCCGTTCAACTGTAGATCCAACGACACAGATTGTGGATACACCTTTTGACGTCCCTGGAAACGACGAAGGCTATTATTCTTTTACTCCAGGCGACGGGCAATGTGTGCCTCTGAATATTTGGGCAGGCCAACCAGGTGTAACCCAAGCCGCGACCGATTTCGTCACGACCAATACCTGGGACGCACTGGAAATTGAACAAACTGTTATTCTCGCGACCCTTGCTGGTGATTCTTCTGACTTTTTCAAACTGCCAGGTGGGCCTATCGGCTTTGCTACAGGTATCGAGTACCGCAAAGAAAAATCCACAGCAACGTTTGATAACTTTCAGCTAGGTATCATTCCTCAGGGCTCCCCTTTTCCTGCCGGCACTAATATTAGTGATGTTTCGGACAACACAAACTTGATTTTTCGACCTCAGGTCGGTTCCAGCAACGAGTCAGGGGAATACGACACCACAGATGTTTTCTTAGAAACATCATTGCCAATTATAAACGGTGTTACTGGCATTGAAGAACTCACCTTGAACTTAGCGGGCCGTTTTTCTGACTACTCTACTATTGGCGAAGCGACAGCATGGGAGGCTCGTCTTATCTGGTCTCCTATCGAAGGTCTTTCAATTCGCGGCGGGATCTCTGAGGCTGTTCGCGCGCCGAATATCACTGAACTTTTTGGCCCGCAGGTAGGTACTACTTTCCGACCGGATGATCCCTGCGATGTCGCGCAGATCAATGCGATTGCTGCCGAAAACCCTGGCTTAGCTGCAAATTACCAAAGCACCTGTGTCACGGCACTTCAAGACATAGGTGTGGATCCGTTTGAAAACGGTAACTATGCCTTTAGCGACCCACTATCGGCATCATTTGGTGGTTTAGCAGGTGGCAACGCAAACTTAACTGAAGAGACAGCAGAAACTATTACCTACGGTTTTGTTTACCAGCCTACGTTCCTTGACGGTTTCAGTCTAACTGCGGATTACTGGGATATTCAAATTGACGATGCTATCGAATCTGTGACTGCACAAAACATTGTCGATGGGTGTCATCAAGGTGCAACTTTGAACCCATTGTTTTGCGATTCTTTCACCAGAAACACTGATTCGAACTCAGCTCAGTTTGGAGGCTTTAACTTTTTGCAGACTTCAGATATCAACTTTGCCCAACTGCAAAGTGATGGCTACGATATCTCAGCTAACTACACCTTTGACCTTAGCGATCACAACTTCGAAGTATCAGTAACTGGCACTAAAGTTAACAGCATTGACTTTTTCACCAATCCAAGTGATTCCTCTGAGGTTAATCCTGAACTAACTGAAATTAATCGCCCAGAAATTGCAGGTAACATTGCCCTTGGCTGGAACTGGGGCGGATTAAGCGTCGGCTGGCAGTCTCAGTACCTCGGCGAAATGTTAGAGTCAGGTCTTGAAGTAGAAACAGCCAACACTCTATATGGACGAGTGGTTCTCAAGGGAGATACTTGGATTCACGATTTGAATGCTACTTATCTCTGGAGCGATCAGCTAACTGTCTTCGGTGGCATCAACAACTTGACACAAGAAGTCCCATTCATCACGACTAACGCATTCCCTGCAAGCCCTCGTGGCCGAATGTTGTTTCTTGGTGCTAATTACACTCTGTAATTTCGCCTAGTTAGATAAAAAAGCCCACTTCCGTGGGCTTTTTTATGCCCGTAGAATACACACCTGGGCGCTACCGTTATAAAAAATAGTAAACATTCAACCATTAGCGAGGATAGTTAACCTCGAACCACTGTCAATAATCATGAGCGGCGAGATAGACAGGGATTTATTTCGCATTAGCTTGTAATGAATTAGCGGCACCATCATATTAGCCTAAGAACAGGACCAACTAAGGATTACCCAATGGCTCTAGGGCTACGAAAACTAACTCAAAGGATTTTCGCGGCAGCCTTTGCCATCATTGCAATGATTTTGGCGGCGTTGGTTTTTGCTCCAACCCAGACAGCACTGCTACTTTTAAAGCCGCTACTGACATCAACAAATATCACCTTACAAGAACTCCAAGGCCTTAAGATTGGCATAGAAGAAGTCAGCTTCGAGCGGATGGTCTTAATCATGGAGCGCGATTCGGCAGTATTAACAGGCGCCAGCATAGGCTTCCAGCTTTCCGAATTATTTGAAGGCAAATTGAACGCTATTGCAGTTGAAAAGACAGCCTTACTAATAGCGGAACCAGCTAGTGAAACCCTATCAAATAACCCCGCTTCAAACCTCCAACAGCTGGCGGCTCTGCTGAACCGAGCAAGCTCATTTCCTGTTCAACAATTGAATCTAAACAGCATCGAGTTATCACTAGGCCAACATGACATCAACGCAACACTTTCTCTGGCCGTCCAACCGCTGGTTCTTCAATTCAATGCAATGGCTCAGAGAAAAAGAAAGGGCCAGGAAACCACCCCCCTGCGTTTAAACGCTACATTCTCCCAAATTTCAGAAAATGTAATTGATGGCAGCCTATTATTTCAAGACAACGCAGAGGAATTCTTACGGTCAGATATGAAGCTTGCTATTAGCGATACGGGATTAAAACTAACGACGCAAAACTTAGCGCAGATGCCGAAACTAATGAATAGCTTACGAGAGTATTTGCCTGTTAGTGTCATTTCTAGTTCTTCGGATTCATTGTCCTTTTCTGTGCAACTTAGCAATGAAAAATCGGCGGCTGACATACTCAACTTCGATCTAACGGTTACTGAGCAAACGCCGGTAATTAGCTTCACTGAGCTAGTTTCAGGCACTGGGGCTGAACTAAAAGTTCCAATACTTATCTCCATGTCAGGTAACTACAACTTAAACACACAACATTTTCTGCTAAACATAAGTGACTTTGACAGTAAGCTCGCAGGCGACTCTGCTGCTGGACTTGCGACCGTGGATATTTCTTTTGAGGATAACAGCGCCAGCTGCATGACACTAAGCAGCTGCCAGATTCAAACCTCTGTTAGCACCATTTCCAACATCGTGTTTAGCGCCCAAGACAAGCTTGAAAATCTCTCGGCTACCGGATCGATTGAGATATCCATAACTGACTCGGTCTTACTAATAAGCAGCGATAAAATAGCCCTGTCCATACCGTCAATAACAAGCCTCAATTTCAAAGGAGCGGCTAAAGTCGATGTCACTAGCATTCGCTTTGAGCAGGATTTAAGTAGCCAAACAACTATCGCTAGAGCTGACTATTTAGCTGACCAAATCAACATAAAAAATAACACTGTTGATGTTGATAACTTGACTGTTTCTGGAGCCTTAGCGCTGGAAAACAACACAGTAAAGGCCAGCGCAGGCCTACGCCTAGCAAATCAGTTGACAGCCACCACTGAGTTATCACACGACTTAATCAGTAATAAGGGCCATGCTGAGATCACCCTAGACGATTACGGTTTTAATGAGATAACGCCGTTCAGCAAACTACTCAGCCTCAAAGAGTACGATATTGAGCTAGTATCGGGGACTGTTTCTGGCCACAGCGAGCTGCAGTGGCAGCAATCAGCACAGGGTGAATTCAAGATTGAAGGACCCGCCAGCATTCTACTGAGTGACATTAGCGGCTATTACGACGACCTATTTTTCGTTGGCGTCACAAGCGCCGTCGATGGAGAGTTCGTGGGGCCGATGAATTTCCGCTCAGCGCGACCTTTGCATGGAGAAATTAGCACGCTGGATATCGGCATTCCGGTGAGTGATATTAGTTGGGATTATTCTTGGGACTATTCTTGGGGCTATTTCGGCGGAGGCTCTTTCGGTGACTCTTTGGGCAATTCGCCAAAGTACAGCCAAGACCCAAGCAGGAGGTATTTGTCAGAGGCCGTAGACGAATATTCCCTAGTTACCTTAGGCAATCTCGCCGCCACAGTCTTAGGCGGCGAATTATCCGTCCCCAATTTAGTTTTTGACAGCAAAAATCCACAGAGCGAGTCAAATGTTGTTATTAGCAAACTGAATATGGAAACCATAGTTGCACTGGCTGATTATCCAGGCCTTCATGTAGACGGTTTTATCAGCGGCTATCTGCCACTCTCCATTACAGATTATAGCGTCACCCTGAGCGACGGTCTGATCAGCGCATTGAACCCTGGCGGGACAATCCGCTATAAACCGAGCAGCCCCTCGTCATCGTCAAACTCTAGTTTGAAGCTCATAAATGACGCCCTCTCTGATTATCGATATGACAGACTCAACAGCACCGTGTTTTTTACTCCTAACGGCGACTTAACACTGGCGGTGCAGCTTCAAGGGTTCAACCCAAGCATGAACCAAGGTCAAGCGATCAACCTCAACGTCAATGTGACAGATAACATCCCAACATTATTGAAAAGCTTACAAGCAAGCCGCTCGATAACCGACGCGCTGGAGGAAACTCTCAACAAGCGGTAACAAAAACCCAATTTATAGGTCCAATACGTTGAGATAATTCAGCAACGATTAATCCCTATGAGTTACTCTCTATGGGAACCAGCAGAGGATTTAATTTGTAATGGAACGCAAACTAGCACTTTCTTTAGCCTTCGCGGCATTGACGCTCTCGGCCTGCACCCCAACAATACAAGTCGCAGTGCCTAATGAGCCTATAACAATTAACTTAAACATCCGAATAGAACATGAGATTCGAGTTAAAGTTGAGCAACAATTAGATGATATTTTTGCCGCCAACAGCGGCTTGTTCTAATTTTCAGACAGTGAAGGAGACTCAAATGAAAAACACATTGACGACGTTGTTCAGCTTAGCTTTTTGCCTATTTATTTTACCTACAACCTACGGGCTGAGCCTTCAAGAGGCCAAGGAAGATGGTATTATCGGAGAGCGCAGAGACGGATATATTGGATTTGTGGCCGCCGACACCTCTGCCGAAGTTGAGGTTATGGTTCGTGACGTAAATCAGCTAAGACGTGAACTCTATCAGCAAATAGCCCAGAAAAATAACATCAGCGTAGAGCAAGTCTCTGCCCTAGCCTTTGAGAAGGCATTAGAGGCCACTCAAAATGGACATTATATTCAAGATGCATCCAGTACATGGGTAAAGAAATAACCTCTTCAAACCTTCCTGACAAATACTCAAATAGTGGCTCAATATGAAAAACAAACACGAAAATATACTTTCTACGATTGGTAATACCCCCACCGTAAAGATAAATACCCTTGCCCCAGAAAACATTAATCTGTACGTAAAAATAGAAGCCTTTAACCCAGCAGGATCTGTAAAGGATCGTTTAGCGCTCGGGGTAATTGAGGCGGCAGAAGCCAGTGGCGAGTTACAACCAGGCCAGACTGTCGTAGAGGCAACAAGTGGTAACACCGGCATTGGCCTAGCCATGGTTTGTGCCCAAAAAGGCTATCCGCTGGTCATTGTGATGGCTGAAAGCTTTAGCATTGAGCGCCGTAAATTAATGCGCTTTCTCGGCGCTCAGGTAGTCCTTACACCAGCCGCCAAGAAAGGCAGCGGAATGCTCGCAAAGGCCTCCGAACTTGCCCAAGCCCATGGCTGGTTTCTAACCCGCCAGTTTGAGAATGAAGCCAACGCCTTAATGCACGAGCGCACAACGGCAGTTGAAATATTACACGATTTTGAAGGCGAACCATTAGATTACTGGGTCTCAGGATTTGGCACTGGTGGCACCTTAAATGGGGTTGCCAATGTTTTAAAACACCAGCGTCCAGACACAAAAATCGTGGTCTGCGAACCTGATTCAGCCCAACTGATTGCCAGCGGCGTTGCTCAACCTGACTTATCCGATCAAGGATCAACCGTAAGCCACCCTGCTTTCAATCCACACATGCTGCAAGGCTGGACCCCAGACTTTATTTCTGACTTGGTCGATCAAGCAGTCTCGCGCAGACACATAGACCAGTTAGTGCCGGTTTCAGGTGATGAAGCCATTAAATGCTCCATCGACTTAGCTAGGAAAGAAGGAATTTTGACTGGGATTTCCGGCGGAGGCTCTTTCGCAGGCGCCCTAAAAGTTGCTCAACAAGCAAAACCTGGCAGCACCATTTTATGTATGCTCGCAGATACTGGGGAGCGCTATTTAAGCACTCCTCTATTTGCAGATGTTGAAGCTGAAATGAACGCTGAAGAGCAAAAGATATCTAAATCAACACCAAACTGTCAGTTCTAGCGGGATTAGGGAATAATAAAAAGGCCAGCTGATGCTGGCCTTTTTTTGAGCTTCACTATAAATAAATTTGTTGGCTGCTGTCGGAGTAATTATCCCAAAATTCACCTAGCTGTTTAGTGGATATCGTGCAGGCTCGTCTTATAGGTTTCTGTGAGCATGATCACCGAAAGCAAGGACAGTCCTGACGCAATCGTTATATAGACAGACACCCAAATAATATCGTATTCATACCAGAGGTAGGTGGCGACGATTGGTGCAAACGCTCCACCGACTATAGCCCCTATTTGATAGCCTAGTGACGCACCAGAGTACCGAACCTCAGTACTAAACAACTCAGTGAAGAAAGCTGCCTGTGGACCATACATCAAACCAAGAAATACAAGTCCGCCGCCTATACCTAAAACGATAAGCCAGAAGTTTCCAGTGTCTATCAAAGGAAACAGTGCAAAAGACCATATGCCGGTCAACACAGCGCCAATCATGAATATCCCTCGACGACCATGCCTATCAGAGTAAGATGCCGCCCAAAATTGAGCTGGAATCTGTAGCATTGACGCAAAAAGCACAGCAAATAACATGTTTTCTCTAGACATAGCCGCACCCTCGGGATCACTTCCGTAGGCAAGCACAAAACCAATCAGAATATAAAAGGCGACCTGAATAGAAAGAA
This sequence comes from Gammaproteobacteria bacterium, assembly GCA_963854625.1. Taxonomy (GTDB): domain Bacteria; phylum Pseudomonadota; class Gammaproteobacteria; order Pseudomonadales; family Pseudohongiellaceae; genus UBA9145. The sequence goes on from CAWKZY010000015.1 coordinate 17,263, forward strand.
AGGCCCCTGCGGCCAAAGCAATTCGCTTAGGATATTTAGCCAACGCAACTAATACCGGTGAGCGCTGAATTGGCGCAGCAGCCGGAGCATCAGCCTGCTTTTGATTTTTTAATGCCTCGAGTTCTTTAAACGCATTGGTGTCTTCCATATGTAACTGGATGTACATACTAATACCAATCAAAGCGACACTGGCTATGAATGGGATTCTCCAACCCCATTCCATAAAAAATTCTTCCGAAACACTGCGACTAATAAGGATAAAGGCAAGGTTTGCTAGTATCACTCCAACAGGCGCCCCTGCTTGCGCGAATGCTCCGTAGTACCCGCGTTTATCCGATGGCGCACTTTCAGTAACAAGCAGCATTGCGCCCCCCCATTGCCCACCAATTGCCAAACCTTGGGTAAAACGTAAAACGCTTAACAAAATTGGCGCTGCAATTCCAATTGTTGCATACGTTGGCAACAAGCCAATTAATGTTGATGCTACTCCCATCATCACCAACGCAATAACGAGAGTTTTCTTACGACCAACACGATCCCCCCAGTGACCGAATATAATTCCGCCTAGTGGGCGAGCAATAAAGCCAAAAGCAAAAGTACCAAAAGAGAAAATAAGACCTATCGCAGGAGAACTGTCAGGGAAGAACGCCGCAGGGAAAACTAATGCCGCCGCGGTTGCGTATAGGAAGAAGTCATACCACTCAATACTGGTGCCTGCCAAGGCAGTCATCGCCACCTTCCTCATATTGGATTTTAGATGAACCTCATCGGCTGGTGTATTTACATCTGTGGTCATAAACTCTCCGCGTGTCTTTATTCTTATTGATTATGCAGAATAGCAGCTAATGTAACTAGGGCGCAGTAAAATAAGCCGAATGAAGCTTTTTAAAGTATTATTTAATTTATGATTTACAGTTTACTAAGAACACTGCATTTTATTGCCATATTCGGATTAATCGGGGCTATCGTTGTCGAAAATATAGCGATAAAGTCTTCGATTACGAAAGAAGATATCATTAATCTTGCCAAGATCGATGCCGTCGCAGGGGCTAGCGCTATTCTCACCCTTGGGTTTGGCTTAGTTTTATGGTTTGGAGTTGGCAAGCCAGCCGAGTTTTATTCCAGCAACCCTGTCTTTCATGGAAAGTTGGGGCTGTTTAGCTTGTTAGTGCTTTTTGCTGTTTACCCTGCCATATTCTTTTTCAAACAACGCAATACCGATTCAGACTTTATCGATGTACCTAAACTGGTAAGGGTTTTTCTAAAAATTGAATTGCTCTTAGTATTCATCATCGCTCTTTTGGCTTTTTTGATGGCAAGAGGAATTGGCCTACCTAACTAATTAACCCCTGTGCCTTGAAAAATATAGACTATGAGATGAAAAAATTAACCCTGATCACGACTGCCGCCCTGACTATAATGACATTGAATGCGCCATTGGTTAGCGCTCAAAAATTCGACCCAGCTCTTTTATTGCAGGCAATTACTGGTCCTGACCGGGAGGTGAGCGACTTCATCCGCGACCCAATTCGTAAGCCGGTTCAGGTCCTTGATTTTCTTGGCATTGAGCCTGGGATGATTATATTAGACTTGTATGCTGCCGGCGGCTATTACACTTTTATTTTTTCAAAAGCTATCGGACCAGAGGGCGTGGTGTATGCGCAGAACACAGTACGCGGACGACAGTTTGTGGAAGACCGCCAAGATATTACTCAAGGTCAGGCTCTGGATAAGAAAATAGAGCAAGGCAAGCTAAGCAATGTTGTCCAAATTATACGTCCACTCACAAATTTAGGCCTTCAGCCCAACTCTCTTGATGCGGTAATGGTGGCTCAAGTGTTACATGATTATTATAATCCCGACCCTGAACGAGCCTTGAACATGCTAAAACAGCTCAAGGTTTACCTAAAACCAGGAGGCGTTATCGGTATTACCGACCACGTAGGGATTGCTCGATACGATAACAATGAATTACATCGAATGACAATTGCCCAAGCAAGAGATGTGGCTGAGCAAGCAGGATTTGATGTTTTTGAAAGCGATCTATTAAGAGTCAACAGCGACAATCACAGTCGAAGCATTTTTGACCCAGGACTCAATAGAACCACCGATAGGTTCTTGTTGAGGCTCCAGAAACCGCTGAATCCAGAGCCTCCGGAGCAACTACCTTGAACGAGTCAAGCCTAGCCCAAAGACACAAGCTACTTGGACCTTTTAGTCATATTTGATAGTCTGAATCCCATGGACCAATTTCACTTTAAAGTTAAATATTGAGCAAAACCAACCCCAAGGACCAAATTCTCATGAATGGCAAAAACAAACTAGGGCTCAACGAGCTTTATCGAAGGATGCCTACCGAAGCTGACAAAGTTCTATGGGGGCATCAACCAACTCTCAGTAGACGTGGTTTTCTAAGCAAAGGCGCTACCGTTGCAGTGGGTGCTGCTATCGGAATGAGTATTCCATTTTCAAAGAATATGCCTGCAGGACTAATTCCTGCGGCTTTTGCTGCCGATAACGCAGCAGATCAAATAGAAGGCAAAGACGGCTTAATAGTTCTCAATGACCGTCCTGTTAATGCCGAAACTCCAGCCCATCTTTTAGACGATGATATTACGCCCAGCAATCGCGTATTTGTCAGAAACAATGGTTTAACACCAACAAACATTAATCCCAACAATTGGACGCTAGACATTGACGGCGAGTCTTGTGCCCGAGCGACTAGGTTTACGATAGCCCAACTAAAAGAAAGATTCGAAACCGTCACTTTACAACTGCAACTAGAGTGCGGAGGCAATGGCCGAAATGAATTTGTACCAGCTGCTAGTGGCAACCAGTGGACTACAGGCGCCATTGCCTGCCCAACTTTCACCGGGGTTCGACTAAGAGACGTACTTAATTACTGCGGCATTAACTCTGATGCTCAGTATATTGGATACTACGGTGCTGACAGTCATTTAAGCGGCGACCCAGATTTAGTGCCTATTTCACGGGGAGTTCCAATGACTAAAGCTATGGAGCGTGAGTCACTTATTGCCTGGGAGATGAATGGCGAGGATATCCCGCTTCAAAACGGTTATCCGCTGCGCCTGGTCCTAGGCGGCTGGCCTGGATCGGTATCTGGAAAGTGGCTCAAAAGAATCGTCATTCGCAACCAAGTTCACGACGGTGCAAAAATGGCTGCGCCTTCTTACTCTGTGCCCAAGGTGGCCGTTGCCCCAGGTTCAAAAGTACCAAACGAAGACATGAAAATTATTGAATCTATGCCGGTAAAATCCTTAATAAGCTTTCCGCAATCGGGCATAGATCATGATTTCAGAGAGCGGCTGGTTATACGCGGCCATGCATGGGCGGGGGACGATCAGGTAAGCGGCGTTTTCATTTCCATCGATTTTGGTGCCACGTGGCTACCTTCAGCGCTGCAACCTGCCGCTAATCGCTTAGCATGGCAGAATTTTCAAACCTGGGTTCAGTTTCCTGAAGCCGGTTACTATGAGGTTTGGGCCAGAGCAATGGATAATCAGGGCAGGTCACAGCCTATGGTTGTTCCCGGTTGGAATCCTCGCGGATATCTGAATAACGCCTGCCATCGAATTGCCGTGCAAGCGGTTTAGGTGAATTAACATGAAATTAATCAATAGAAACACGAGCCTAGTTATTGCATTCATTGCAATAACTTCGGGCGCACAGTTATCTGCGCAAGATTCAGCAGACCGAGTAAGCGGATTGATTCAAGCAACCGGCTGGGAGGAGGTGAAGGCAAATTGCACAGAGTGTCATTCCGCTCAAATGATCACCCAAAACTCAGGCAACCGTGAGGTTTGGAAAAGTCGAATTCTTTGGATGCAAGAAACTCAAGGGTTGGCACAATTAAGTAACAAAACTGAAAATGCCATCCTTAGCTATCTCGCCGCTAATTATGGTCAGAAAGACGCAAGTAGAAGGAGTGGTTTAGCCGCTCATCTAATGCCTATTAACCCTTTAGAGAGCGCTAACTAAATGGCATCTGATCAAATCTCTATGTTTGGAGAAGCCCCTCCAGCCCCGACCGCTAAGGAAAAGCCTGCCAGCTTTACGATTACCAAGACTTTTCAAGCCAACGCTCAAAAAGTATTCGATCAATGGTTGATACCTGTTTTTATTGGCAAGTGGATGTTTAATAAAGAAATCGCTGGAGAAAAAATAGTTAGCCTAGACAACACCGTTCGAAAAGGTGGGGACTATACTTTTACAGTTGAGAAGAAAGGCAACCCCATCCGCTATAGTGGCGAATACTTAGAATTAAAAATCCCAAATCATTTAGTGTTCAGTTGGATTAAAGATGGAAGGGAAGATCGCCGCAGTCAAATTAGCCTGCGTTTTGAAGAGGACGGTGACAAGACAAAAATGAAATTCGCTATGAAACTAGACCCGGCTCTAAATGACCAAAAAGAAAGCATTAAAAGAATTTGGAATGCACGCTGCGCAGCACTCGCCGAACTACTTAAGTAACGCTTCACTTGCTGCACACCAACTAATTAGTGGCCTACTATTAGTATCTACCTGCCTGTTTGGGATTGTTGGGCTTCACGCAACGTTCTTTGGGCGGCTACTGGCAAAATAAATCCATCTGCTAGGTTTTTATTTACCACTTCAGTTACTTTTCCTAGATAATCAGCATGGCTAGGATACAGAGATCGCAAAGTCTGGTCCTTGAAAGGCTGGTGGGATCCATAAAGGAAGCAAAACCTGTTAGCACCAGTATTCATGCCCGTATTCGTGGCAGTGGGTACCGCATGCTCAGCGAGGCGAATGCCCCCTAATACATTTCCATGTTCATCCCTAGCGAATACAAGCTCTGGCATCATCCTCAAGACCTGCAAGGGCTCACCTATAGGTGGAGCAACATCATCTTTCACCCAAGTGACCAAGTGGCTAAAGGCAGCATCCATGACATCTCGAAACGGGACAGTGCTGTAAGCGGGCAACTGACAGCCGGAATCTCTCGGCGTAACACCGATCAACGATAGCCCGTCTCTTAAGCGACCGACTTTCCCGTACTCAATTTCAAAGAGCACATCAACGTGCGATGTTCCTGCCACTTCCCACTGCCTAAAAGTCTCTGTATTGGGCTGTGGCATCGCTGCTCTTCGGGGCATGTCTGTTTCAGCCATTATTTTAAAAATCTTCACATCTTGGTCATCGCGAATTCTGCCGCCACCCCCGTGCACCATCACTCCATCGTAAACTGGCTCCAATGGATGAATGTTATTCAGGTAAATCGCTAGGCGAGATGCTGATTGGGAATGACCAGTTGCTAAAATTTGCTCGGCTTTGAGCCCACTTAAAATATCAATCGAATTTCCTGAGGTTTCCCCCGATCTATTGATCGCTTTACCAACGCTTGAAAAAATATCATAAGAAAGCTCGTCCCGTGTAGCCATTCCATCATGAGTCACATCCAGACTTGAGTATCTCTGCGAACTCCAAGTTTGCATGGTATCAATGCCCATTTGCTGGGCGGAAACCGCCACATAAGCATAGCCATTGCGAATAAAATGTTCACCTGACTGCCACCAGTCGATGTCTTTATCTGGCCCTCCAGTGACGTTAATCCACTCTACCACTACAACACCATTAAACTGCGCCGCAGACTCTGGGCGACGGACAATCAACCGCGTTTTATAGCGATGCCCAGAGTCTACGATTGTTGAATTCTCCATCTCAGAATTAGAATAGCGATTCGCAGAACCCTCAATAAAAAACTCCTCTTCTATGTAACCTCGACTCGCAAGCTCAATAGCCGACGAACTATAGATCATATTTAGAGAAGGGTGGCCCTGAGGATCAAGCGGAATCGGGCCGTTAATCACAGCTTCGGGGACAGCGGCTGTTAGCGCACCACTATATAAAATCTGCAGCGCGAGAATAAGCGCTGCCATCGGAAGTTGTGATCGGCTCATTCTGATAATCTTCATGGCTTTCCTATTTCCTATTTCCACTCTTTATTAGTAGATGCTCACCAGGCTCGCGCTACTGCCAGCTGCGAACCAGCTCATCATAATCGATGGTGATCGGTGCAGGCTTCTCATTTTCTAGTTTCTGTTTCGGTGCTCCCGGCTGGGAAAGCCAATACTCACGGCTGCTTCTTTCATTTAGTTTGGGGCCACATTCCCCCAATACTCCAGCGCGCTCCAATCTCTGCATCAACCTTTCTTGCGCTACGGCCAAGGCTGTCATCGCTTCCTGCGCCGATTTAGCACCAGATGATGCATCCCCTATGTTCTGCCACCATAGCTGGGCCAATCGAGGATAGTCAGGAACGTTGGTGCCCGTAGGAGTCCATTGAACACGCGCTGGAGAGCGGTAAAATTCTACCAAACCGCCTAACTCAGCGGAGCGCTCGGTAAAGCTTTCGTGACGTATATCCGAATCACGGATAACGGTCAGTCCAACATGACTTTTCTTAAGCGACACTGTTTTCGAGGTAACAAACTGGGCGTAAAGCCAGGCCGCCTTTGCGCGATCGGTAGGGGTGGAGTTCATTAGCGTCCAAGCGCCGGTGTCTTGATACCCCAATTTCTGACCTTCTTCCCAATAAGCCCCATGGGGGGAAGGTGCCATTCGCCATTTAGGAGTGCCATCATCGTTCATCACAGGCAGCCCAGGTCGAACCATGTCTGCTGTAAAGGTTGTATACCAAAATATCTGCTGGGCGATGTTGCCTTGCGCTGGTACTGGGCCAGCTTCGCTAAACACCATCCCTGCAGCTTCTGGAGGAGCGTAATTTTGCAACCAGTCAATGTATTTGGTTACTGAGTAAACTGCAGCAGGACCATCGGTAGCACCACCTCGCTCCACAGTAGATCCAACTGGGCTACAGCCTTCTACACGAATGCCCCATTCGTCTACCGGAAGACCATTAGGAATGCCCGCGTCTCCTGCTCCTGCCATTGACAACCACGCATCAGTAAAGCGCCATCCTAAAGAGGGATCCTTCTTGCCGTAGTCCATATGACCATAAACTTGCTGACCATCTATTTCACCTACATCATTGGTGAAGAAATCAGCAATATCCTCATAGGCCGACCAGTTAACGGGAACACCCAATTCATACCCGTACTTATCTTGAAACTGCTGTTTTATTGTGGGATCAGTGAACCAGTCATACCGAAACCAATAAAGATTAGCGAACTGCTGGCTGGGCAGCTGGTAAATTTTACCATCTGGCCCCGTAGTAAATGACAGGCCGATAAAGTCTTCCAAATCCAAGGTTGGAGATGTGACGCCTGCCCCCTCTCCTGCCATCCAATCTGTTAAATTACGGACCTGCTGATACCGAAAGTGTGTGCCTATCAAGTCAGAATCGTTGACATAGGCATCGTAAATATTCTCCCCAGACTGCATCTGGGTTTGGAGCTTTTCAACCACATCACCTTCGCCGATAAGGTCATGGGTAACTTCTATGCCAGTTATCTCGGTAAAGGCCTTGGCCAGAGTCTGCGACTCATACTCATGAGTTGTAATGGTCTCCGAGACGACTTTAATTCTCATTCCTGCAAATGGCTTCGCCGCCTCGACAAACCAAGCCATTTCTTCCATCTGCTGCTCTTGACTGAGCGTTGAAGGCTGAAACTCTGGCAGCCATTGGCTAACATCATCGATATCTGCGTGGACGCTAACCGCAACCACCATAAATATTGCTGCTGAAAGTCGTGATAAAACAGAAACTAATCTAAGCATGTGAACCTCAACGCCGAATTGCGCGGCTGTATTAACGATAGTGGTGATAGCAATAAAAGTATTACACGAACAGAAAAACCAATAGACCGAACAAGGCACAAACCCCCAGCGCCCACCAAAGACTTAAACTAGCCAATCCGAGCCATGCCAAACAGATAAAGGCACTGCCTAACAGGGTTATAAATAGCCGGTCTCCCCGAGTAGTTTCAAAGCGCAATATGCCGACACGAGGGTCTCCCCCCGGACTAAAGTACTCCCAAACAGACATCGCTAAGATAAAAGTAACGATACTCAGAAAGAAAGTGGCGGTGGGTTGTGTCCACGCCATCCACGATAAGTCCATCATTGGGCCTCGATGCAGGATTTACTGGCAACTAAATAGGGCATTGAGCTTAGCAAAATTTTACACTTACCCCAATTGTTTATATGCTATGCCTTAATGTCGGAGACCATAACCATTTTGCATCGCCCCCCAAGTTTTTTGCACTCCCTTATCTGCTTTAGCGCGATTGTCATCACTATTGCAGGGGGACTTTTCGGCCTAGGTATCAGTCTGCATGTACTAATGTTTCTATGCCTTCTGTGGGTAGGGCTTCACGCCTATAGCCTTGGATACAACTATTTGGAGATACGAGAGCTGATGAACAGCGCCCTCGTACGAGCCATGCCTGCAATTTATATATTTATACTTATCGGGATGGTGATATCAAGTTTCATGCACAGTGGGACCATCGCCACCTTGATGTATTACGGTCTCAGCTGGCTTAGCCCAAGCTTATTTTTAGCAGTGGGCATGGTGCTATGCGCTCTGATGTCGGTCGCAACCGGGACATCTTGGGGTACGGTGGGTACTTTAGGCGTGGTTTTCATAGGCATCGGCTCTGCCATGAATATCCCCCTGCCTCTGGTAGCTGGCATGATCGTTTGCGGCGCCACCTTCGGCGATAAGGTGTCCCCGATTTCGGATACAACCAATCTCGCGGCCATGAGCGCCGGCACCAATCTTTATCGACACATTTACTCCATGCTCTTCACAACGGCGCCCACCTTTATTTTGACCTTCTTTATATTTTTAATGATTGGGTTGAACTACGCAAATCAGAATCTAGAGCTTACAGAGGTGACATCAATTCAAACTGCTCTTGCCAACAACTACAGCCTTACTCCACTGATAACCCTAATGCCTCTATTTTTGTTGGCCACGTTGAGTATACGAAAAGTTCCCGCCGAGGTAACCATGTCGTGCAGCATTATGCTGGCCGTGTTGATAGCGATCACTTACCAAGGGGAAAGCCCAATCCCTGTTCTCAATGCATTGTGGGAAAACACGCCGGAATCTACTGGTATTCAAAGTCTGGACTCCTTACTTGGCCGCGGTGGCATTAGCAGTATGAGCTGGACCTTACTGCTGGCATTAATGGCTATCGCCTTAGGAGGGATTTTACACGGAGCTGGATTTCTCTCTGCTCTGCTTGCGGGGATAATCTCAAAAGTGGAGCGTACTGCGACTCTTGTTGCCACAACCATCGTGTCCGGTTTCCTCGGCAACATTGCAATGGGAGAGGCCTATATTTCAATCATCCTAACCTGCCAACTCTTTAAGCCTAAATATGAGCAACAAAACTTGGAGAACGCGATTCTTTCGCGCTCAGTCGAGGAAGGCTCCACCATGACAACCGGCCTTATTCCATGGACAACAGCCGGAGCATTTTATGCCACCACTCTAGGAGTAGATGTCGTTGCCTACGCACCTTATGCCTTTTTTAACTACCTCAATGCCATAGTCGCGGTCGCAATGGCCACTCTTGGGGTTGGCCTTCTCAAACCAAAAAACACCCCTCCTACAAAAGAGACTACCGACTAAGTCCGCGCCTATAAACCTGTCTAGCTTCCTCAAACTGCCCAAAAACATGTGCCTGCTCTGCCTCTGAGCGCCAGCCTGGCCATGCTTCAGCCAATTCTTGAAGTTTGTCGATCCAACGAATACCGTAGCTTGCAGATTCAGGGTTAAAAATAGGCTTATCACCTACTTGAAACCAGATTGGATTGGTGAAAGCCTGCGTATAGGCCATATCCATGGGAAACCGGTCCTCAGGATTACCTTCTGCCCGTAGATGACACCAACCGCTTCGATCAATTGAAACACGAGTGCTCAAATCTAGATTTCCGGCCCCTCGACGAACATCAAAACGCTCTATTTCTCGTCCATTACACACTAAAACGACATCAACCATTGACGTTACTGAGCGCAAGCGACCAATTATCTCGACCTCGCCGCCCTCTTCGGGTAAATCAATAGTATCTCCGGGCATTAATCCGTTGATTTCTAATTCCAGTAACGGTCCAGAGCTTACGAAGGCCTTGCCTTTTTTTAACGAATCAAACCAAGCCTCCATGCTTAATCCTTGGTTGCCAGTGTAAACATAGGTACGCAATGAGCCCAACAGCTTGCTGCTATGAAGTGAGCTTATCGAATCTTCCCCGCCAGTTGCGGTGATTCTCAGACCGTTATTCCAGACAGCATATAAAGGGAAAAAACCTGCTCGGTTAGCATCCGACCACTCCAGAGCGTCGGTTGTCTCGAGTGCAGCATCCACCATAAAACCCTTCCCCCCTCCTAAGTTTCCAAGCAGCGGATCTGATTCTCCTCCGAATGGGTGAACATAGCCGACCACAGCCCCTTGGGCTTTGGCTTTCATAAACATATCAGTATTGCTTGGATAAAGGCTTTCAATCGCAGTCCCCTCATAACCGGTTACAAAAGGCGAAATTAAATGTTCTTTCAATCCGTACATAAAAACATGACCATAAAACGGCGGCCTATATTCCTGCCCAACCACAACGATAAGATCAGGCTCGGATATTGGATGTGCGCCCCCTCCCGGAACAAAATAATGGTAGTCGAGTATTCGATTGTCTTTGTTAGCCACTTGTTCTAAAACCAAATCCTGATCTTCCGCTCTAGACATCATCATAAGGTTTTCCAGTGTGTTATGAAGATTACCTCCATAATTTGAATGCACATGCGTTGACGCGCTGTACCACCCTTTTGCCCCCATATCTGTCAAACGCTCTAGCTCGATGTTTAACTGCACGACCTCACCGGCAACGATGTTAGCAGTCACCTTCTGAGGGAAAAATTCAAAACCTTTAACAATAGTTAGTTCTGCCTCGCCAACGGGAAGCTGTAACTCAAATTCTCCCGTGTTGTGAAACATCTGATCCTTTTGACCGTTAACACGCGCATAGGCATTATTGGGTACGTAGAATTTGTCATCACTTGCATTCAAATGAACACGGTTCGGAGTCATAGCCGCACTACCTGCCTCCGCCACTCTCACCTTTAAAGTCCCCGTCGAACGCTTATAACGCTGCTCCTTAATCGCTAGCTTGATTTGCTTGCCACCATAAGTTTCCAACAACATTAGCTGCGACAAGCCCTCCTCATTAGAAATGAAAGCAATCCACTCCCCGTCAGGTGACCAGCGAGGATGAAAAGCATCGTGGGAGAAGAAAGTCATTTTGTAAGGCTCGCCACCGGCAGTGGGCTGAACATAGAGATTGTTATATTGATCGGCCGAACCGCTGGTTGAAGTGTACACAAAGCGCTTACCATCTATAGAGACATCAGGACGGGTTCGGTAAAGTGTTTGCTCAGCAAGCACGGTAATCGCCTGCGCTATGCCGTTTTCAATGGCTGGAACTCGAAGCACATTTCCAGAACCCAGTGGTACATCTCGGTTGGATACAATTAGCAGCTCCTCCCCATTTGGAAACCACGATGGGGTTATATGCATATCCCAGTTTCCAAAATACAGTCGGCTGCGCCCATAATCATTATCGGTACTAACCGCTATTGCATCGCTGGCCCAGCGTCCGTTTTCGATTGCGCGCACGAAGAGATTAAAGTACCCGTTTGGGTTGGTAGAGACATAAGCCACCTCACTGCCATCGGGAGAAAAAACAGGGTCGGTGTAAATGGCTTGATCGTCAGTCAGTTTGGTGACCTCACCGGTCTCGGTGTCTAAAATCTCAAGCTGAATTCGCTGATGGCTGTAATCCGCTGTATAAATAATCCAACGACCATCAGGTGACCAGTCTGGCGACGAGTGATATGCTTGAGAATAAGTCAGCTCCTCCGCGATACCTGTATTAATTGACACTTTCCAGATAGAGCCTTGCATGGCTGTCGCCAGCCACTGCCCATCAGGTGACCAGTCTGGAGCCCAGGGAGAAGAGCTTGGAGACGGCGGGAAATAAAAGTTATGCATGTAGTTGCCACCGCTCTTCGCAGCCGGATAGACAGAACCCTGAGAGACTCCAAATTGACAGAAAAGTATTCCGTAAAAAAATACGAGTGCTACGGCACATCGAGATCGACGAAGATTCATTGCAAGGCTCCAAAGTAAAATTAGCGAAAAGCAGAAGTGCCTGCCCAAGCTTGAACGTCTACATCACAACTATTAGCGTTAAGCATCTCTGCTAATGCAAGCCCATGACCACAACCAAAATCAAGACCTCTGCGATCAGATTTTAATTTAGTCATCAGGAGTTCTGATTATTTAGATAAAAACTTAAAATAGGCAAGATCTCCTATTTCATTTTGATGCTCTAAATATCTTCCCCTTTTCAGTATACTGATCTTTGAAAAAAGTTTGGTGTAAAAATTTCACTGAGTAATGAGAACAGCCAGTAAGTTTTCTATCTTTGTATTAAACGAACTTGCAAATTCGGTTTTGCAAACAATGCAGCTTGTTTTTACTTATTTAAAGACTCTGAAACTGCATATATTCTATATAGCTAGTGACAAATAAAAACAATCATTCCGCCAGACCTTGGCTCTTAACCTTCTAAAGGTTTCGGTCTGTCATCAAAAATAAACAAGGAATTAGCACCAGAAGATAGCGCGTTTAGCTAGGTTACTGGAAGTACTCGGTGTGCCCAGCAAGAGATCGTAAATAGAGTAACAAAGCGTTTAGTCGGCGTCGGCGCCGGACCATAGATCAAACTCGGCCGAGAGCAAATCCTTTAGCTATGTGGTGTCTTACAAAATAGATGACTAACGCACCAGGGATAATCGTGAGTATCCCTGCCGCCGCTAGCACACCCCAGTCTATGCCTGAGGCTGAAACAGTTCTGGTCATGACCGCACTAATCGGCTTGGCATCAGTCACTGTCAGGGTCCGAGCTATCAGAAGTTCAACCCAAGAAAACATAAAACAAAAGAAGGCTGCGACACCAATACCGGAAGCAATCATAGGTGAAAATATTTTCACAAAAAATCTTGGAAAAGAATAACCGTCTATGTAGGCCGTTTCGTCAATCTCGCGGGGTACACCCGACATAAATCCTTCCAGTATCCACACTGCCAGCGGCACATTAAACAAACAGTGAGCTAAGGCCACCGCAATATGAGTATCAATAAGTCCGAATGCTGAATACAGCTGAAAAAATGGCAAAACAAAGACCGCCGGTGGCGCCATCCTGTTTGTCAGCAACCAAAAAAATAAATGTTTATCGCCAACAAATTTATAACGAGAAAAAGCATAGGCCGCAGGTAACGCGACACTAAGCGCAATAATGGTATTCAAGACAACATAAGTCATGGAATTTATATAACCATTATACCAGCTGGGATCGGTGAAAATCGTAATATAGTTATCTAAAGTAAAATCCTCAGGCCACAGCGTAAAGGACGAGAGTATTTCTTGATTGGTTTTAAAACTCATATTGAGTAGCCAGTAAATCGGCGCCATCAAGAACGTAATATAAAGAGTAAGGGTTATTTTCTTCGAGCGACTCAGTGAATTATCCATCTCATCCCTTCTTTTGACTGGCTGCAGCCTGAGCATCAAAGCTTGTCATTATTGTGTAGAAAATCCAGCAAACCAGCAGAATAATCAAGAAATACACCAGCGACATAGCCGCCGCAGGACCAAGATCAAATTGACCAACGGCCATTTGTACTAAGTCGATCGACAAGAACGTGGTCGAGTTACCCGGTCCACCGCCTGTAACTACAAAAGGCTCCGTGTAGATCATGAATGAGTCCATGAACCTTAGCAAAACCGCGATAAGTAAAACTCGCTTAATTTTTGGCAGCTGAATAAAACGAAATACCGACCAACGCGACGCACCGTCGATTCTGGCAGCTTGATAATACACCTCAGGAATTGCCACCAAACCGGAATAGCACAATAACACCACTAGGCTAGTCCAATGCCAAACATCCATGATGATAAGAGTGGCCCAAGCATCGAATACATTTTGGGTGTAGTTGTAATCAAACCCTAGGCTGGCTAATCCGTGTCCTAGCAAGCCAATATCAACTCGTCCAAACACCTGCCAAATAGTGCCCACTACATTCCAAGGAATCAGCAGCGGCAATGCCATTAGAACAAGACAAAATGAGACTCCGATTCCACGCTTGGGCATTGCCAACGCAATAAAAATACCTAACGGTATTTCAATAGCCAATATTAGAGCCGAAAACAGTAATGTCCGCTTTAAGGCATTCAAAAATCGTTCGGAATTCAAAACCTCTTGAAACCACTCCGTTCCCACCCAGAAGAATTCATTGTTGCCAAAAGTGTCTTGGACCGAATAATTCACCACTGTCATCAAAGGAATGATTGCACTAATCGAAACCAAGATAAGCACCGGCAACACCAAAAACCAAGCTTTATTATTTTGTGTTTTCATTAATCCGCCGGCCTCACCAAAACAGCATTTTGATAAATATTGATTTTATCCTGAGCAAAAACCAACCTAGGCTTGTCTGGAATACTTGTGCCCTCGGGAACAATAACACTAACAATTTGACGTTCTAACCTACAGCGCACAATAATGTGCTTACCAACGTCGTCTATTGAAACTGTTTCGGCTTGAATCCCACCGGTTTGGGAGAGTGAAATATACTCGGGGCGAATGCCTAACTCGACCTGGTCATCAATTTTCCTGTAATTACCTGGTAACTCTAGCTGTATCCCATCAACGATAGCTACCGTTCCATCAACGCTGGCCTTCAGAATATTCATTCCGGGCGAGCCAATAAATTGTCCAACAAAGGTGTGTGCCGGAGTCTCAAACAACTCCTCTGGTGTGCCAATCTGAAGTACCGAACCACCGTACATAACAATAACCTTGTCCGCAAACGTAAGTGCCTCGGTTTGGTCATGAGTCACATAAATCATCGTATGACGGAACTGCTGATGGATTTTTTTAAGTTCGGTACGAAGTTGCCATTTCAAATGAGGGTCAATAACCGTGAGAGGCTCATCGAATAAAATCGCCTTGACGTCAGTTCGCACAAGCCCTCTGCCAAGTGATATCTTTTGCTTGTCGTCCGCGGTGAGACTGTGGGCTTTTTCGTTGGCCCGATCGCTTAAGCCCAGCATTGATAAAATCTCAGCCACTCGCTCAGTAATTTTATCCTTAGCCATGCCACGGTTTTTAAGTGGGAAGGCCAAGTTCTCCGCAACCGTCAAGGTGTCATAAACCACCGGAAATTGAAAAACTTGCGCTATATTTCGTTTCTCAGGGCTAAGATCTGTGACATCCACTCCGTCGAAAAGCACTCGTCCTTCGCTAGGCTGAAGAAGTCCGGAAATGATATTCAAAAGCGTTGTTTTACCGCAACCTGATGGCCCCAAAAGAGCGTACGCACCGCCGTCTTGCCATAGCTCATTAAGTGAACTCAGCGCATAAGGTCCCGACTTATCTTCTGAGGGGTATTGATGGGCTATATTTTTTAGCTCTATACTTGCCATAAATCAGTCTATTTTAATTATTTTGATGCTCGATTGTCTCCAATGCTGATCGAAACCCAACTAAGGTTCGATCTCCACTGCAAGTCCATCAGAGTTAAATACAAACACATTTTTGGAGCGCACGTAGAACTCTACACGGTCAGCTTCTTTGAAATTTTTAATACCATGAATTAACGCTACCCAAGGCTGTCCTTGAAAATCAAAGTGTATAAAACTCTCAGAGCCAGAAAGCTCTGTCACCGATACACCACCTTCAAAGACTAAGTCATCACTACCAGTTTGCGCCAAAGACAAATGGTGTGGTCTGACTCCTAAACTATAACTGCCGTCCGGCAGTTTATCTCTTAAAAACGAAAGCGCTCGCTCTTCACTGGCAATTTTACAAATGCCCTCTCTACTTTCAAATATTGCGACATTTAATGGCGGATCTGAGAATATTTTGGCCGATTGAAGTAGTACCGGATTCTTGAATACGTCTAAGGTGGGCCCAAATTGCTGAACACTGCCCTGATGTAGACAAGTGGTGCAACCGCCTAAAACTAGAGCTTCCCCTGGTTCTGTTGTGGCATAAACTAAAACCGCTCCCAACTCTGCAAACAAGCTAGGCAGTTCACTTCGCAATTCTTCTCGTAACTTATAGTCAAGATTAGCCAGGGGCTCATCCAGCAGGACTAATTCTGCACGCTTTACTATAGCTCTCGCTAAGGCTACGCGTTGTTGTTGACCGCCAGAAAGCTCACTAGGATTTCGATTAAGAAAGGGGGACAGTTGAAGCAGATCTGATGCCTGCGCAACTCGCTTATTAATCTCATCAGAGCCTAGTTTAGCGACCCGCAATGGCGATGCTATATTCTCGAACACAGTCATATTAGGGTAATTAATGAACTGCTGGTAGACCATTGCCACGTTGCGCTTTTGCACCGGCACGCCAACGATAGATTCACCATCGAATAAGATTTCACCTTTATCGGGTTTATCCAATCCTGCCATTAAGCGCATAAGTGAGGTTTTGCCCGCTAAGGTAGGCCCCAGCAGGATGTTTATTGAACCTCGATTAAGACTCAAGGTCACATCATCTACAAAAATCTCGCCTTCTACTCGACGAGAAACTGATCGCAACTCTAACATTGATTTTCCTGAGACTTAGTTCGCGGGATAGGACTGTCTAATATAATTATCCAGAGAATTTATCTCTTTTTTACTAAAGAAATAACCTAGCTTGGAGCGTCGCCACAAAATATCATCAGCACTCTTGGCCCATTCTTCGCGACATAAATAGTCGACCTCTTTCTGATATAGATTATGACCAAAGCGCACTCCCATTTCGTCCAAACTAGTGGCGGAACCTGCAATATCAAAACTCAAGGAGCCGTAGCTATGCTGCCAACGCAGAATCAAATCGGGCCCTAGCCAGCTATAGCGCGACGCCAAATCTTTAAACAAGTGCTCGTGATCATCGAAGTCGCCTCCAGGGAGGATCGCTTCCTTTGTCCAAGCTCCGGGCAATTTATTAAACACATCACCAAGCTTGTTAACCGCCGTCTCTGCCAATACACGGTAGGTAGTCACCTTTCCCCCGTACACAGAAAGAAGTGGGTAGGGCTCCATTTCAAATTCAAGGTGGTAATCCCGAGAGACCTTACTCGCCGCTTTGCCTTCTTCTTCCATTAACGGGCGGACACCAGCGTAGGTGTAAACCACATCGGTTTTTAAAACTGCCTTTTTAAAATATAAATTGACAATAGAAAGCAGGTAATTGATTTCATCATTCGAAATCTCTGGCTTATCTAAATTGCCGGTAAAATCCTCTTCCGTGGTCCCTATTAAAGAATACTTGCCTTCATAAGGGATAACAAATACCACACGCCCATCATGATGCTGCAACATGTACGCAGCATCACCCTCGGAAATTTTTGGAACCACAATGTGACTACCCTTTACTAATCTAAGCTCATTGGCAGATTTTTGAGGCCTTAGCTTATTTAGCAGCGCACTTACCCATGGGCCGGAGGCGTTGACTATAGCCTTAGCACGTATTTCAGATTGGGTATCTGTCAATCTGTTGTGGACCGTGGCAATCCAGCCTTTCTCATCTGACCGTAGGGCGATACATTCAGTCCGAGTAAGTATAGAAGCCCCTTTTGCCTTAGCCTGCAGAGCATTGCTGACTACCAACCGGCTATCGTCTACTTGGGCATCCCAATATTCGAAGCCTTTTTTAATCGATGCGTTTAACAGTCCATCGTTGCCGTACTTGATGGTTCTGGATCCCTTAAATATTCGACGCCGAGCCAAGTTGTCGTATAAAAATAAGCCTGCCCTCACAAGCAACGGATGCCGAGAATTGGTTAGCAGCGGGATTTGAAAGGGCATCGGACGGATGATGTGCTTTGCCGCACGAATCAAGACTTCGCGTTCTTTCAAGGCTTTGCGAACCAAGCTGAATTCATAAAACTCTAAATAACGAAGCCCTCCATGAATTAATTTCGTACTCCACGCGGAAGTACCTCCCGCGAGATCTGATTTCTCGCACAGAACCACATTCAAACCACGGCCAGCGGCGTCGGCGGCGATTCCGGCACCGTTAATCCCACCACCTATAACGAGAACATCATGAACAAAATTAGATTGGTGCACAGCAGTCAATTACCTATAGCGGACAGCACAAAGAGAAGACTTAGTGTAACATGTGAAACACAGCCAGCACCGCAAATTGTTGCGGCGGACCATCTATATATGGGATAGAGAAGATATATAGGAAAGAGGCAATCTGGTTTTTCTTAATTTTAAGCTGCGCACATGAAAAAACCAAATGAGTACTTATATACTTGCAATAGATCAGGGCACCACTAGCAGCCGCGCGCTGATATTCGACAATCAAGGCAATATTGTTAGCAGTGCCCAACAAGAATTCCCTCAGCATTTTCCAAACAACGGCTGGGTTGAACACGACCCTGCCGACATTTGGCAAACTACACTTAATAGCTGCATCGACGCGCTGTCCTGCGCCAAGCTAAAAGCAGATGCAATCAGCTGCATAGGCATTACCAATCAACGTGAAACCACAATAGTTTGGGATAAAGCCACTGGTTTGGCCATCACCAACGCTATTGTTTGGCAAGATCGCCGCACTAGTGACTACTGCGCACAACTCAAAAAAGAAGGCTTTGCAACGCTGGTTCAGGAAAAAACTGGCCTGCTTATCGACTCCTATTTCTCTGCCACCAAACTGCGCTGGATCTTAGAGAACGTCCCAGGGGCAAGGCAAAGGGCCCAACAAGGAGAGCTTGCTTTTGGCACTGTCGATAGCTTCTTACTTTGGAATCTTACCAAGGGCAAGCAACACTCCACAGATGCCACCAACGCATCGAGAACCATGTTGTTTAATATTCACACTCAGCAATGGGATAGTGAGTTGCTTGAATTGTTTGGCATCCCGATAAGCATGCTACCGGAAGTTAAAGATTGCTCTGACGATTTTGGAAAGTGTGACGCCTCATGGCTGGGCGGCGAGATACCCATTACCGGTGTAATAGGCGATCAACAAGCTGCAGCTTTTGGGCAATGCTGCTTTAAAGCGGGAATGGCCAAAAGCACCTATGGCACCGGCTGTTTTGTTCTCCTAAACACTGGAGAGGAAGCCCTCCAATCAAGTAACCGCCTATTAACCACGGTGGCATATCGATTGGATGGTAAAACCACTTATGCAATAGAAGGCAGCATATTCATGGCCGGCGCCACTATGCAGTGGCTTAGAGACGGCATCGGCTTGATCAATGACGCCGGCGAATCCGAGGCACTCGCTAGGGCATGCCAGGATAACTTGAGTGTTTACTTGGTGCCCGCGTTTACAGGACTTGGCGCTCCTTACTGGGATCCCGATGCCCGAGGAGCCCTGTTCGGCATGACGCGAGACACCGGCGCAAAGGAAATTGTCACCGCTGGGTTGATGTCAGTTTGCTATCAAACTAAAGACCTTATGTTAGCCATAGCTGCCGATGGCGCCTCTCTCAATCAACTCAGAGTTGATGGTGGTATGGTCAATAATAACTACCTTGTCCAAGCCCTATCCGACGTTCTGGATTGCGAGGTTCATCGCCCCAAAATTATTGAAACAACAGCACTAGGCGCCGCCTATGCGGCTGGACTTAAAAGCGGGATTTTTGAATCTCTTGCTGCTATTGAGGCGAAATGGCAGCTCGATAGTAGCTTCTCTCCAGCTAAAAATGAGAAGTGGCGGCAAACAAATTACAATGGGTGGCTTGACGCGGTTGCCCGAACTCGCTCCGATTTATTCACCACCAAACCTGAACCGCCTACCGAGAACTAAACAATGGAATTGCATTTAATACGACACGGTCAAACAAACTGGAATGAAGAACGTCGCTCACAGGGACAAAGTGACTCTGTGTTAACCGATCTAGGTATTGCTCAGGCAAAAAAACTTGGCGAAAAAATTGAAGATATTCAGTTCGACTCGGTATATTGCAGCAGCAGCGTCCGAACTAGACAAACAGCTGAGCATGCCTTTGCAGGTCAAGCAGAACTGCATCAAAAGATAATTTACCTTGATAGCCTCAGAGAGATATTTCTTGGCCCATGGGAAGGTGTTCTTTACGATGATATCGAAAAAGATGACCCAGATTCTTACCAACACTTTTGGCAACAGCCTCATTTGTTTGCAGTAAAAGGAGCAGAGACCTTTTTGGAATTGCAGAGCCGCGCCATTCTTCAAATTCAAGAAATATGCAAAGCTCAGCTAGGCAAAAAAGTAGCAATAGTAAGTCATGGAGCATTGATTAAATCAGTCCTGTGCCATATCCAAGAGCGCCCGATAGAAGAACTCTGGGCGCCCCCATCTATGCATAACTGTGCTCACAGTATTGTTCAGTACAGTGACAATTTAAAACCCATAATCATCCAGTATGCTGACAACCCGATGACTTAGAGGATGGCCTTGCAGGGAAATCGGCATTTTTAAAGCCGGCTATTGATGCCCATTTATATAAACTGTCTACTTTAAGCCAGCAATTATAACCACAAACTTAAAGCTCCCTATCTCAAGTTACCAATGCGAAGGATCAAAAGTGAATAGCAAAGCAAACAAAATGGCCATTTTTAGTACGATCGCTATAAGTGTTCTTTTGGCCTCACAAGCTATTGGCTATTGGATTAACAACAGTATTGCGCAAAATACCACGTTGGAAATCAATAGCCTTGTTCACTTCACCCACATCAGAAATTTTGGTGGAGTGTTCGGAATGTTTCAAGGATCAGGTGAAGTGTTCGCTCTCATCAGCCTGAGCCTACTCGCCGCTGTTATAACTTATCTGGCTATGAGCAAAACAGTCGAGCGTTATGAGTATATTTGTTTCGGTTTTATCGTCGGAGGCGGCGCATCTAACATTTTAGATCGACTAGTTTACGGCAGCGTCATTGATTTTATCGACATTCAACATATCCCCTACTGGAACTACATATTTAACACCGCCGATGTGATGGTTCACGTAGGGATTTGGCCAATGTTGTTTTTAAGCTTTTTCAGCCAAACAAAACCCGAGCCAACTAGCTAGCTAATTAAGCAATGCCTGTCCCACTTCGCAAAGCTCGATAACCTGAGGGTCATTTTTTGCAAAGTCTAACCAAGCTCGAAAAGCTGAGTTTCTCAGCATCTCCTCACACTACAGAGCGGACACGCATGAAGGGGGTAGCTGATAAGTTGTAAACCTCGACACTATTGGGGCAAACATACAGTCAGCGATACTAAATTCGACAAACAAATAAGGGCCACCGGAATCCAGCAATGCGCTCGACCATAATTCATCTATGCGCCGCACCTCCCTCATTGTATCTTCGCCTTCTGAGAGTTTACGTGTTGCGCGGCAATTCATAGGCAAGTCTGCACGAATACCCTGAAAACCAGAGTGCATCTCACTACAGATCTCTCCGCAACGGGCATGCTCCATCACCTCGCTAGGCCAGGCCTTGTTCTCTAGGTACTGCTCTGAAAGGTACTCACAAATTGCCAGCGAATCCCAAATCTCAACCCCTGCATCCAACAAAACCGTTATTTTTTAGGTTGGTGAGTACTTTTTAAGTTGTTTTTCATAGCCGAGCGTAAACAAAGAAACGGGCACTTCTTCGAATTTCAGCTCAAAATGTTATAACAAAATCCAAGGTCTCATTGACCATGAAGAATAGTTCTTAGACCCAATTACTAATTTCACCCGTTTAAACCTCCGTCTTTCCCTCAATAGGGGTTAGCGCGGGCGTTGTTGATGTGGAATATCCACTAGCCCTCACACACAGTGTCATTACTAATCGAATCACTTTTCTCTGCTAGCCCCCTATGCGTTCGAGAATGGACAAAAGAATGGGCTTGGGGTAGCCTCTTAGATGAGTCTAGATGGATCTAAAGTTCCCAGAAAGAACCCCAAGCCATTGATTTTAATAATTTTTTATAACCAGCCATTTATGTCGGTGGCGCTTAACCACCCTCGCAGACTCAAATTAAATCAATAATAATGGAGAGGCGATAGATGACAAGTAGATCAGAGACCTTTAACCGCTTTAAAAAGCCCTTACTCCTTGGGATCCTGCTGCTTTGCCCAAGCATATTGCAGGCCCAAGACACAGTGGAATGGACCACTCTGGGTAATGACTTCGCGCACACTCGATATTCCCCCGCTAACGAGATAACTGTGGAGAACTTTAGTGATCTTGAAGTGGCATGGGAATGGGATGGCGCCACCTTAGGTGCAATCAGCGGACGCTCAACCCCAAGCTATATTAACGGCACCTTATACACTGTGGCTGGCGCCCGCCGGCACGTAGTTGCAATCGACCCCAAATCCGGGGAAACGATATGGAGCTACCGCCTTCCAAACACTGAGCGTTGGGAATACTCTATGCGTGCTGACTACGGCAAAGGCATAGGCTACGCCGAAATCGATGGCAAAGGTGTAATCTACATGATCACACCTGGGTTCTTTCTAACGGCACTAGACGCTGAAACCGGATCACCTTTAGAAGGCTTTGGTCAACCGGTGCCTATTGATGGCTTTCCTGAAACTGGGGTTGTCGATTTGCTAGCTGACCTAGGTCATCCCTATGACCCTTATAAAGGCATCCCTTTAGAGACTGGTTATATTACTGGGTCCTCACCGCCGATCGTCGTCAACGATGTAGTGATCGTGGGTAATTCTGCAGAGCAGGGCTATCACCAATCTAGAATTGAAAATATACCTGGCGACATTTTAGCTTACGATGCCAGAAGCGGGGAGTTACGCTGGAAATTCAACGTGATTCCCAAACCCGGCGAATACGGCCACGAAACCTGGGAAAATGACGCATGGGAATGGACTGGCGATGTTTCTTCATGGGCGCCTATATCGGCTGACGTAGAAAATAATATCGTCTACATTCCCACCAATGGCGCCACCATTGACTACTATGGTGGCTTTCGTCCTGGTGATAATTTATTTGGTACAAGCCTAATCGCCCTCGATGCCAGCACAGGCGAAAGGCGTTGGCATTTCCAAACGGTCAAGCACGACATTTGGAATTATGACAACCCAACCGCGCCAATTTTATTAGATCTGGAATTACCAGGACAAGGAAAAGTACCTGCTGTAGCCCAAGTAACCAAACAAAGTTTTGTTTACGCGTTTAACCGCTTAACCGGTGAACCACTTTGGCCCATTATTGATCGTCCTGTTCCAAAATCAATTGTGCCAGGTGAAAAACTATCCCCAACTCAACCATTCCCCACCAAACCAGCTCCTTTTGATATTCAAGGAATTGACTTAGATAACCTGGTTGATTGGACTCCAGAATTACGCCTGCAAGCAATTGAAGCATTGGCGGATTTTGAGATGGGACCATTATTCAACCCAGCCATTCAGCGAGGCAATGAGCTCGGCAAAAGAGCCTCACTGTTCTGTCCTGGCGGAGGCGGCGGTGCCAACATCACGGCTCCTCCGGTAGCCGATCCTGTCTCTGGTTACCTCTATGTTTCGTCCCGATCCAGCTGTAGTCCTATACAATTAGTGCCCGGTGAAGAAGCTGACTTGCAGTACAATGCCCCCACCGGCTCAACTTTCTCCCGCTATGCCAACGGCCCTAGCGCAGGAGCAGTCCGCCACCCGGCAGGCATCCCTATTTGGAAGCCACCCTACAGCCGCATCACGGCTATAGACATGAACACCGGAGAGCATGCATGGGTAATCCCAACAGGGGAGACTCCGGCTAGAGTAAAAAATAATCCTGCTCTGGAAGGTATCAATATTGGAAATACCGGCACTGGAAATTTGGTCCCAATGACCATTACCTCCGAGATGCTGATCTATTCAGATGTTCGAACTGACGGTACGCCAGTGCTCTATTCTATAAATAAAGCCAGTGGCAATATTATGGCGGAAGTAGAAGTGCCAGCAAGAAGCCGCTATGGGATGAGTACCTGGGTTCACCAAGGCCACCAGTACATCATTCTCCAAACCGGATCAAAACTGACAGCCATGGCGTTGCCAGGCGTTGAATCTAGTTACGGAGGCGCACACTAGAAAAGATTGATTTGCTCATAAAAACCCGGCCACTTTATAGTGACCGGGTTTTTTTATACTCGCTGCTTTTTAACCGAGCCGCTCATTCATGCTCTAGCTTATATTGAATCACATAGAATGAAATTCACTTGAAGTTACCTTTAACTACACTCATGTATTTTGACTCCCACCACTAAGCCGTAAAGATAAGCCATATGGCACAACCATTTTTTCTAATTTAGGGAGCTCGTATTTACAAGAAACCTGCATGGTGCATGAATATCTTTTCAATACCATCTAACCTGCGAATACCCATGCCACTATTAATCCCTTGGTTACCTGATTCCGAGATTTCCGAGCAATAGGACAAAATAAATTGGTAAGGCTTTTTTACGCGCATGAACTTGATTGCAATCATATCCATAGCCCGGTTACTGCCGCACGATCTTCCATGACTCTAACCATTTCTGACGAGGAATCTAATAACAGCAGTTTGTCCTTAACTCCGGCACAGTTATTCAACTCCATCGTAACCGATGGTTTAGTGTGTTCGGCGCTTTCGTGAAACTCTGAAAAGGGAGATCAACCAAAAGCCCGTCCACCGAATGAATCTGGTGCGCTAGTTCAGGGTGTTCTTGAGTTTGTTCTGCCTTGAGGGGGATGTAGGTTTTTCTCGATTTAAAGCAGCTGTATGCTGAACACTGAAAAGAAATAAACATGAGATTTATGGACTTTTTTGAACTTTATTGCGCGGCAAGGTCAGTGATTCACCCACCATCAACAACAAATACTTGACCAGGCATTCAATTTTTTTTCAATTTTCTTGCTAAGCTCTAACGGCAACCTACTAAAGTTATATGGAGCGACTCGAAATACAGATAACGTCCTCTTAAGAGGCATTAAACCGAGATATAAATCCAGTGGTCATGGCTACCCCAAATAAGACCAAAACACAGCCTGCAATCATGTAGATGGTGATTGTTTCGCCCAAGAATATCGCACCCCAAACGATACTAAAAAGCGGAATCATAAACGTTGAAGTTATCGCTCTGTGAGGACCAACCTTTGCTATCAACCTGTAAAACATCAGATACGCCACCCCTGTACATAATACCCCTAGGGCTATCACACTTAACCATATCGATTGCGAAGGCATTTCCTCCGGTACCGAATAAACTGCAAATGGCGCTAAGCATAAACTCGCACAGAATAAACTTCCCACGGTTATAGATAGCCCGCTAATTCCTTGTAACTTGTTGGCCGTTATGTTGACCGCTGTGCCATAAAACATAGCGGCAGCAATGCCGGCACTAATCGCTTTTCCATCGGAGGCGAGCGACGATTCACTACTTGGACCAAGGACTAGGACAACAACCCCAGAAAACCCCAGAATTAATCCTAATATCGAGGTTAGCGTCATTCTCTGTGACCAAAATACAAAGGCGATAATCGCCGCAAAGAAGGGCACTGTAGAATTAAGAACGGACGTAACTCCTGCCCCAATGCTCATTGACGCGTAAGCGAGAAGGCAAAATGGAATCGACATATTAGTGAGACTGACTAGAAAAATTAGCTTCCAATTTGCGAGAGCCTCACGATGCTTACCCATGAAAATGCAAATAGGAAGGAGTACAAGCAAAGCACTGAGCACACGCATCTCTATCAAAAACGCTGGGCCTAGAATTGGAGCGGAGACTCGCAGGAATAAAAAGGAGGACCCCCAAATCGCAGAAAGCAACACGAGTTCTGCATAGTCGCGCAAAGAAGGAGAGGTCATATTAATTTCCGATACTGCCAGCCCTGCGGTGATACCACAGGACCAAAACTAGAGAATGCACATCTAAACTAAAAAAGCTTAACCCTTACCATAAGAGGCATTAGCCGCCGCCACCGCAGAGCTGGCATCACAGGGATGACCAAGGCTAGAAAGAACGTTAGCGAGTGAGGAAAGACAAAACAGCACATTCCGCTGGTTACTGGCAAAACCCATAAGGCCAATTCGCCATACCTTACCAGCAAGGGAGCCCAAACCAGACCCAATTTCCAGATCATATTCAGTCAACAGCGCATTTCGCAATGCAGCGTCATCTATTGTGGACGGAAAAGAGACCGTATTAAGCTGGGGCAATCTAAACTCTTTATCAACCACAAACCCAAGTCCCAATGCCTCTATACCGGCCGCAAACGCTGCATGATTTCGTGCGTGTCTCACCCAAGAGTTTTCTAGACCTTCCTCTTTAACAATAACCAGTGATTCATGTAGGGCATACAAAGAATTCACAGGCGCGGTATGATGATACGCACGTTTAGAATCGCCGCCCCAATAACCCATTACTAAGTTTAAATCTAAAAACCAGCTTTGAACTTGAGACTTACGCTGCCGGATAACCTCAGCCGCCTGCTCTGAAAAACTCACAGGTGACAAACCAGGCACACAAGATAGGCACTTTTGTGTCCCTGAATAAATAGCATCTATACCCCACTTATCGACGTAAAGCTCGGTGCCGACCAACCCAGTAACAGAGTCTACTATTGAGAGACAGTCGTACTTCTTAGCTAGCTCACAAAGCTGAGCCACGTCGCTGCGCGCACCAGTTGATGTTTCAGCATGTACAAAGGCCAAAGCCTTTGCATCAGGATTCTTTTTAAGGATTTCTTCCACCTTGTTACAGTCGATGGTCTTGCCCCAATCTTCTTCGATCATTACTGGCACCGCTCCACAACGGATTGCATTTTCACGCATTCGCCCGCCGAAAACACCGTTTTGGCAAATAACAACCTTATCACCACGCTCAAGCAGATTTACAAAGACAGTTTCCATGCCAGCCGACCCAGGAGCGGAAACTGGAAGGGTCAGCTCGTTTTTTGTCTGAAAAACGTATTGAAGCAACCCTTTTATCTCGTCCATCAACTTAATGAATTCCGGATCCAAATGACCTATAGTCGGACGTGATAACGCTTCAAGTATTCTAGGATTTACATCTGAAGGGCCCGGACCCATAAGGGTTCTTAAAGGTGGATGAAATGAATCAGTCATTAGATTTCCTTAGTTAAGCTTAAGTTGAGCTAAAGTTGAGCTAAAGTTGAGCTAAAGTTTAGATATAATTGGGCACCAGAAAAATAGCAGTAGCGCAATGGATAGGCTGAGCTACGTAAACATCGAGCAAAAAAAACCAAAAAGCCGGAATATGCGCGGGTAAACAACCGAACGAAAGACAAAAGTAAATGTAATACCTAACTTCTTGAGCCAAACAGAAGGTCTCCCCTCACAATATCTAGTTACCTCCAGACCATTATACGGTCCAACAGGAAAACGTTGAACCTACAGATACAAAAAAGCCGAGTAAACTCGGCTTTTTTTTATCTTACTGTATGACGATAAAGCTAATCGTCAGACACGGCTTCAGCTTCAGTGCCACGTGGACGATCAACTAGCTCCACATAAGCCATAGGAGCCTTATCACCGGTTCGCTCACCACATTTCAAAATGCGTATGTAGCCACCCGGACGAGTTGCATAACGAGGACCTAGCTCCGTAAAAAGCTTTCCAACCGTTGCTTTGCTGCCAGTACGAGCAAACGCCAACCGACGATTTGCGACACTGTCTTTCTTTGCAAGAGTTATCAAAGGCTCAGCAACAGCTCGAAGCTCTTTGGCCTTTATAAGGGTAGTCCTAATAATTTCATGCTCGACTAATGACGTTGTCATATTGCGGAACATGGCTTGACGGTGCGAACTATTTCTATTGAGTTGGCGACCACTCTGTCTATGACGCATAACTAATTACCTATTTTCTCTTCTATTGGCTCGAATTGCTTACGCAGCTCGATCGTCAGATTTAAGACTAGATGGAGGCCAGTTTTCTAGACGCAAACCTAGAGACAATCCACGTGTAGCCAATACATCTTTAATTTCGGTTAGTGACTTCTTACCCAAGTTAGGGGTCTTCAGCAACTCAACTTCTGTGCGCTGAATAAGGTCACCAATATAATAAATATCTTCTGCTTTTAAGCAATTCGCGGAGCGAACAGTCAACTCGAGATCATCTACAGGACGTAGCAAGATCGGGTCGATTTCGTCTTCGTGAACTTCTGGTTCTGAGGCAACTTCGCTTTGTAAATCAACAAAAACACCAAGCTGATGCTGTAAGATCGTAGCTGCACGGCGAATAGCTTCTTCTGGATCTATAGTGCCGTTAGTCTCAAGATCAATGACTAACTTGTCTAAATCTGTTCGTTGCTCGACGCGCGCGCTTTCGACAGCGTAGGAAACTCTGATGACCGGGGTATAAGAAGCATCGAGAATCAATTTGCCAACGGCCCTTGTTTCATCATCTTCTGAAACACGACTATCGGCTGCCGAGTATCCCCGTCCCTTACGCACAGTCAAGCGCATATTGAGCTCGCCATTCGTGTTCAGGTGGGCAATCACGTGGTCAGGATTAACGATCTCTACATCATGATCTAACGTAATATCGCCGGCTGTTACAGTACCAGATCCCTTTTTGTTAAGAACAAGGACTGCTTCATCTTTATCGTTTAGCGTTATCGCGACACCCTTAAGGTTGAGCAGGATCTCGATAACATCTTCGCGAACACCTTCAATAGTACTGTATTCATGAACAACCCCGTCGATTTCGACTTCTTCAACAGCGCAACCGGGCATGGAAGATAGCAAAATACGACGTAACGCATTACCTAAAGTGTGGCCAAAACCACGCTCTAATGGCTCCAAAACCACTTTCGAATGACAGGCATCGAATTCTTCTACCTGTATCAACTGTGGTGTAAGGAAATCTGATAAAGAAATTTGCATGTAATCCACCTTTTGTGTGACTAATTCACTACTTGGAATAAAGTTCGACAATCAAGCTTTCGTTGATCTCGGCAGGCAAATCAGTCCGCTCAGGCTTACGCGTGAACTGTCCTTCCAACTTTGTTTGGTCAACGGACACCCAATCAATATCGGTGCGCTGCGCTGCCAATTCCAATGCAGATTTAATTCTTAACTGTTCTTTCGCTTTCTGGCGAATAGCGATTACATCTCCCTCGGCTACTTGATACGAAGCGATGTTTACCACAACTCCATTAACAGTAATCGACTTGTGCGCTACTAACTGACGTGACTCTGCACGTGTACAGCCAAAGCCCATACGATACACGACGTTATCCAGACGGCATTCTAAAAGTTGAAGCAAGTTCTCACCTGTCGCACCTTTCAAACGCGCAGCTTCTTTGTAATAACCACGAAACTGTTTCTCTAGAACACCATAAGTTCGGCGAACTTTTTGCTTTTCACGCAACTGGACGCCGTAATCAGAAAGACGTCCACGTCTTGCACCATGCTGTCCTGGAATATTTTCAGCTTTACACTTACTGTCGATTGGGCGTACGCCACTTTTGAGGAACAGATCTGTTCCTTCACGACGAGATAGCTTCAATTTTGGGCCGAGGTAACGGGCCATACTTTCTTCTCCTGTGCTCTTAGATTTTCAGAAGAGCTTCTGATTTATACGCGACGTTTCTTCGGTGGTCGGCATCCATTATGGGGAATTGGAGTTACATCAGTGATGTTTCCAACTCGTAGCCCGCAAGTGTTTAACGCTCTAACCGCAGACTCACGTCCTGGGCCAGGGCCGTTCACTTTAACGTCCAAACTTTTCAAGCCATAAAGCTCAACCGCTGCTTTACCTGCTTTTTCCGCTGCTACCTGAGCTGCGAAAGGAGTACTTTTACGAGAACCACGGAAGCCGGAGCCACCAGCAGTTGCCCAACTAAGCGCATTACCCTGCCGATCTGTAATCGTAATGATTGTATTGTTAAAAGAAGCGTGGATGAATGCCATCCCATCTATAACGGGAGTGCGCGCTTTCTTCTTAGTCGACTTAGCTGTTGGCTTTGCCATAGTTAAATTCCATCAATTCTCGTATTAAACTGAGCAGCTTATTGCTCAGGGTGTAAATTATTTTCGAATTGGCTTTCTTGGGCCTTTCCGAGTCCTGGCGTTAGTCTTAGTTCTTTGACCACGCACAGGTAGCGAACGGCGATGCCGGATACCACGGTTACAACCGAGATCCATCAATCGCTTAATATTCATTGATATCACACGGCGTAAATCGCCTTCAGTAGTTACCTTCGCAACTTCTGCTCGAACCTCATCCAATTGTTCTGGATTTAGCTCACCAGTTTTCATTGAAGGTGTGATACCAGTTGCTTCGCAGATCGCGCTAGCAGTGGTTGGTCCAATGCCAAAGACGTACCGCAATGAAATTACGATATGTTTGTTATCTGGTATGTTAACCCCGGCAATACGTGCCATAGACTTGCTCCGTTACTTTTCTTGTCTCAGTGACGCTTAACTTTTAGAATTTTAGCCTTGACGCTGTTTGTGACGCGGTTCCGCGGTGCATATTACACGAACAGAACCGTTGCGCTTAATCACTTTACAGTTTCGGCAGATTTTTTTTACAGATGCTCTAACTTTCATAATACTTCTCCGCTGTCAGCAGACTAGATGCCGTTAAGGCTCTATATCCCGCTCCGACCATAGTTGCCCAGTTTCGATTTCTTCATCAGTGAATCATATTGATGTGACATCAAATGTGATTGCACCTGCGACCAAAAGTCCATGGTAACTACCACAGAAATCAACAATGCCGTACCACCTAGATTAAAAGGTACATTGGCCAGCATTTGCATAAAGTTAGGTAGCAAACAAACCAAAGTGATGTAGATGGCACCAAACATTGTTAAGCGAGTGATAACGCCGTCAATGTATTTTGCGGTCTGCTCACCCGGGCGAATACCTGGAATAAACGCGTTTGATCGCTTTAAGTTCTCAGCAACATCACGTGGGTTAAAAACCAACGCAGTGTAAAAGAAACAAAAGAAAATAATCATCGCGCTAAAAATAATTATATAAAGTGGCTGCCCCGGACCTATCAACAGAGCTAGATCTTGAAGCCATTCCGATCCTTCTGACTGGCCAAACCACTGACCGAGCGACGCAGGAAACAATAATATACTGCTCGCGAAAATAGCTGGGATAACACCTGCCATATTAATCTTTAGAGGCAAGTGGCTTGCTTGTGCCTGATACATTTTACGGCCTTGCTGCCGCTTAGCATAGTTAACTGTTATGCGCCGTTGGGCACGCTCTACATAAACTATCGCAGCGATAACACCTATCGCTATCAAACCAACAACCAGTAGTAAGACACCACTTATCTGCCCTTCGTATGCCTGTGTTAACGACGTGCTGATAGCCGCAGGAAAACCTGCCACGATACCGGCAAAAATAAGCATAGAAATTCCATTACCAATACCTTTCTCGGTAATTTGTTCACCCAACCACATAAGAAACATAGCGCCGGTGACTAAGGATACGATGGCGGTAAGGTTAAACGCTAAACCAGGCGCGTACGCCATTGGTGCTAATAAGCCAACTGTCATCCCGGTGCCTTGTACAGTTGCTAGTGCTAAAGCACCGTAGCGTGTGTACTGCGTAATCTTACGACGACCAGACTCACCTTCCTTCTTGAGTTGATCTAGCTGCGGACTTACCGCGCTCAAAAGTTGCATGATAATAGAGGCCGAGATATAAGGCATAATGCCCAACGCAACGATACTCATCCTCTCCAATGCACCACCACCAAACATATTAATCATGTCGGTAAATGTACCTTCCTGGTCAGTAAAAAACTGAGAAAGCTGCAATGGGTCTATTCCAGGAACAGGAATATGTGTTCCTACTCTATATACAAAAATCGCAAACAATAAAAACAGCAGGCGCGACTTGAGTTCGCCAAGTCCGGCTCCGATGTTTTCAGGATTAATTGTAGGTTTATTTGCCATTTTTACGTCTTTGGTCTCTTAATTAGGACTTGCTTTCAGCCTTAACCGGCTTCTTTGTTAACTTACCGCGCTTCGCAGTAGGTAGCTCGGAATCGATCACCTTGCCACCAGCCGCTTCAATTGCCGCTTGTGCACCCTTGGTGACGCGAAGGCCCTTCAAAGTAAGCGCCTTGGTTACTTCTCCAGACAACATAACCTTTGCCCGCTTTATAGTAGCGGTTATCAGGTTAGCCTTGAGTAAAACCTCTAAATCAATGACATCAGCTTCAAGAGAATTCAACTCAGATGTTCTAACTTCAGCGGTGAATCGGCCTATGCGCGAACTAAAACCAAACTTTGGTAGGCGCATTTGAAGTGGCATCTGACCACCTTCAAAACCAGGTCTAACTGAACCACCACTACGTGACTTTTGGCCTTTATGACCAGTGCCACAAGTTTTTCCCCATCCACTACCTATACCGCGACCGACGCGTTTGCGGGCCTTAGTACTACCAGGTGCTGGGCTTAAAGAATTTAATTGCATGACTTAACCCTCACCTTCTATAGTCAACATGTAGTTAACCTTGTTGATCATTCCACGCACAGAGGGAGTGTCTTCTACTTCCACTGATTGGTTCATGCGCTTCAAACCCAAACCTTTTAAGCAAAGCTTGTGCTTAGGCAACGAGCCAATTGGGCTGCGAACTAATGTTACTTTGACTGTCTTCTTGGCCATCTTATTTAACCTACAATCTCTTCTACAGATTTACCGCGTTTTGCCGCGACGTCTTCAGGCGAACGCATATCGCGTAAACCTTTGAATGTTGCTCGAACCACGTTAACCGGGTTCGTTGATCCGTAGCATTTAGCAAGTACGTTTTGCACACCTGCCAACTCTAATATGGATCGCATAGCGCCGCCCGCTATTACACCAGTACCTTCAGATGCAGGCTGCATGTATATCTTAGAAGCGCCGTGACGTGCCTTAATAGGGTACTGGAGAGTATGCCCATCAAGTCCAACAGTGATCATGTTTCTGCGAGCTGATTCCATAGCTTTCTGAATTGCCAAGGGCACTTCACGAGCCTTACCGCGGCCAAAACCAACCCTTCCGTTTCCGTCACCAACAGCAGTCAGTGCAGTGAAGCCAAATATTCGACCACCCTTCACAACTTTAGCCACACGATTAACCTGAATCAGTTTTTCCTGAATGCCTTCTTCGTTGTTTTTGCCCGGCTCGTCTTTATATGCCATATCTCAAACCCTTAAAATTTCAATCCGCCTTCACGGGCAGCGTCAGCCAAAGCCTTAACTCGACCATGATAGCGATAACCCGAACGATCAAAAGCGACTTGCTCAACACCAGCTGCTTTAGCTCTTTCAGCGATTAGTTTTCCAATCGTCTCTGCAGCAGTAACGTTACCTGTTGCCGATCCACGATTTTCCTTTTCAACAGTAGAAGCACTTGCCAATATCTTACTACCTGTTGCCGAAATAATCTGAGCGTAGATGTGACGAGGGGAGCGATAGACGCAAAGTCTATTTACTCTCAGTTCGCTTATCTTCGCTCTAGCCCGCTTTGCTCTACGCAGTCGTGACTTTTTCTTAACGTTCATAATCTAAGCCCTATTTCTTCTTAGCTTCTTTTCTGAAAACACGCTCATCAGCGTAGCGAATACCCTTGCCTTTATAAGGCTCAGGTGGGCGAAAATCTCTAATTTCTGCTGCGACCTGCCCGACAAGCTGCTTATCAGCACCAGTGATTACAATCTCTGTTTGCGTCGGAGTGACAGCTGAAATACCCACAGGCAATTCATAATTAATTGGGTGCGAAT
This sequence comes from Gammaproteobacteria bacterium, assembly GCA_963854625.1. GTDB lineage: Bacteria > Pseudomonadota > Gammaproteobacteria > Pseudomonadales > Pseudohongiellaceae > UBA9145. The sequence goes on from CAWKZY010000015.1 coordinate 50,961, forward strand.
ATCCAACAGTTATGTTGACAATATTACCCTCAGCTTTGGCTCTGTAACCAACGCCTTGCAGTTCTAATTTTTTCTCAAAGCCTTCGTTAACACCAACAACCATATTGTTGATCAAAGAACGAAAAGTACCGGCCAAGGCATTTGCCTGACGTGTACTGTTTCGCGCAGCGACTTTCAAAACCTCACCGTCAAGTGAGACGCCAACCGACGAATGAAGCTGAAGCTGTAGCGCGCCTTTGCTGCCCTTAACCGAAACTTCAGTTTCGGAGAACTTTGCCTCAACCCCTTTAGGAAGGGATATTGGGTTGTTAGCTACTCTAGACATCTTTAAATTGCTCTTTAATTAAATTGCTATTTACTGCGCCGATTAAAAAACGGTGCAGAGTACCTCACCACCGATTCCAGCAGTTGTCGCTTGCTTACTTGTCATTAAGCCTCGGCTAGTTGACAAGATTGCGACTCCTAATCCCGATCTAACTTCGGGCAATTCTTCTTTGCCTTTATAGCTTCGAAGACCGGGACGGCTTGCTCGCTTTATTTCTTCAATAACCGGCTTGCCGCGAAAATACTTAAGTTCGACCGCAAGTACCGGCTTTCCATCGACCTCACTTACCGCGAAACCATTTATATAGCCTTCACTCTGAAGCACTTCACTTAATGCCACCTTAACCTTCGAGGATGGGCAAGAGATTGCTGGCAAATGGGCCATTTGTGCGTTGCGAATTCGAGTTAAGAAATCTGCAATAGGATCTGACATGCTCATATTTCTGCTCCCGCCTACCAGCTAGCTTTAGTCAAGCCAGGCACATCACCGCGCATAGCTGCTTCACGTAATTTGTTTCTGCAAAGTCCAAACTTACGGTACACACCATGTGGGCGACCGGTTATTTGGCAGCGATTGCGCTGACGAACTGGACTAGAGTCACGAGGTAATTTTTGAAATTTAACCTGTGCTGCCCACTTTTCCTCATCACTGGATCCTAAGCTGCTAAGTATTGCTTTAAGTTCAGCACGCTTAGCCGCATATTTTGCTACCAGCTTTGTTCGCTTGTCTTCTCTGGCTATCATCGAAGTTTTAGCCATTATTTGGACTCCTCTTTTTCATCAGTAGAGGCTTCTTTACTTGCAGGTGCATCAGCGGTAGCTGGTGTCATTCCACGAAAAGGAAAGCGCAATGCTGTTAGTAACGCTCGACCTTCGTCATCGGTTACTGCTGTTGTGGTGATCGTGATATCTAGACCACGCAAAGTATCAATCTTATCGTAATCAATTTCAGGGAAAATGATTTGCTCGGTCACACCCATCGCGTAATTACCACGGCCATCAAAGGCTTTCGGGTTAAGTCCGCGAAAATCTCTAATTCGAGGTATTGCTACACCGACTAGTCTTTCCAAAAATTCATACATACGAGCGCCACGTAATGTGACCTTGGCACCAACAGGCCAGCCCTCACGAATTTTGAATCCAGCAATAGACCTGCGTGCCTTAGTTACTACAACTTTTTGGCCGCTAATCTGAGTTAAATCACCAACCGCATTGTCTAGCACTTTCTTATCCGTTACAGCTTCGCCTAGACCCATGTTCAAAACCACTTTCGTGATTTTTGGCACGCGCATTGGGTTGTCGTAACCGAACTGTGCAGTTAACGCTGGTACAACTTCTTTCTTGTAAAATTCTCTATACTGAGCCATGTGGCAACCTATCAGTGCTTAATCTATGTCTTGACCGTTTGATTTAAAAACGCGCTTTTTAACGCCGTCTTCAGCAACGCTAATACCTACTTTGTCAGCCTTACTTGTAGCCACATTGAAAAGAGCAATGTTTGATACATGTATAGAGGCTTCTTTCTCGATAATGCCGCCAGCCTGCCCAGCATTTGGGTTAGCTTTTGTGTGACGTTTAACCATGTTTACGCCAGCAACAATTACCCTGCCGTTGTTTAGGATACGAGTAACGGAACCACGCTTACCCTTATCCTTACCGGAGGTTACTACCACTTCGTCATCACGTCTTAATTTATTCATTTGCCGCTATCTCTCTAAATTCTTAGTTCGCGCTCGCTAATGCTCTTTAAAGAACTTCAGGTGCGAGTGAAATAATTCGCATGAATTTCTCATTGCGAAGTTCACGAGTTACAGGGCCAAATACTCGAGTGCCAATTGGCGCATCGTTTGCATTCAGTAGAATCGCAGCATTATCGTCGAATTTAATCAACGAACCATCACCACGACGAACGCCCTTCTTTGTTCGAACAACTAGCGCAGTCAGAACTTGACCCTTTTTAACTTTACCGCGAGGAATCGCTTCCTTCACGGTTACTTTAATAACGTCACCGATACGCGCATAGCGACGGTGAGATCCACCCAACACTTTGATACACATCACGCGCCTTGCGCCACTGTTGTCGGCTACATCTAAGTAAGACTGCACTTGAATCATTGATTCGCTCCATCTTGCATCCGCTCTGCGAACACAGAATCTTAATAACTAATATCTAACTGTTTAGATTTGAGTTGCTTTTCCGTCAATTGAAACTAAAGACCACGACTTGGTCTTCGACATAGGAGCAACTTCTTTAATCGTCACATCATCACCAGGCATGCATTCGTTATTAGCATCATGGGCATGAATCTTGGTAGAGCGCTTGATGATTTTGCCGTATACCGGATGTTTAACCCGACGCTCAATCATTACAACAATGGACTTGTCCATTTTATTGCTTACAACTTTTCCGCTTACTGTACGGGCGCTGCTTTCACTAGCTTCAGTAGCCACCATAATTATGATCCGCTTTTCTGTTTTTCGGTAATAATTGTTTTGATTCTTGCAATATCTCGCCTAACTGCACCGACCAGGTGTACTTGAGCTAACTGCCCAGCACCTAACTGCATCCGCTGATTAAACTGATCCTTGCTAAGTTCTTGTAACTGCACTTGCAACTCAGCTACCGACTTTTCTCTCAATTCACTTGCTTTCATTACATAACCGTCCGTTTCACGAAAGTCGTTTCAAATGGCAACTTCGCTGAAGCTAAATCAAACGCCTCACGTGCGAGTTCTTCTTCGACGCCTTCGATTTCAAACATTATTCTACCTGGCTGAATTTGGGCAACCCAGTATTCAACATTACCCTTACCTTTACCTTGACGTACTTCTAAAGGCTTCTGCGTTATTGGCTTGTCTGGGAATACGCGAATCCAGATTTTTGCACCACGCTTAACTTTTCTAGTCATTGCGCGACGCGCTGCTTCAATTTGACGCGCTGTAAGTCGACCGCGAGAGATAGCCTTCAAGCCAAACTCTCCAAAATCCACCTTGCTACCACGATGTGACAATCCGCGATTGCGGCCCTTCATCATCTTGCGAAATTTTGTGCGTTTTGGTTGTAACACGTCTCGTATCCTCTAGCTGGCTTTGGTTTGCTGCGAAGGCACTATAGATTCGCTCAATTCCAAAATCTCGCCCTTAAAAATCCATACTTTTACGCCAATGATGCCGTAAGTAGTATTGGCCTCAGATGCTGCGTAGTCGATATCGGCTCGCAAGGTATGCAAAGGCACTCGACCTTCTCGATACCATTCTGATCGTGCTATTTCAGCACCACCTAAACGTCCGCCTACCTGAATCTTGATTCCTTCGGCACCCTGACGCATTGCATTTTGAACAGCACGCTTCATGGCACGTCTAAACATAACTCGTCTTTCGAGCTGAGAGGCAACGCCATCGGCTACAAGCTGTGCATCTAGATCTGGCTTTCGAATCTCTTCGATATTGATCTGAACAGGGACGCCCATCTTTTTGGTTAGGGTCTTTCGAAGCGCTTCAACATCTTCGCCCTTCTTCCCTATCACAATCCCTGGTCGCGCTGTAAAAACTGTCACTTTGGCAGTTTGTGCAGGACGCTCGATCTCTACTCGAGACACTGACGCGCTAGCTAGCTTCTTCTTGACGAAGTCACGAACTTGCAAATCAATTAATAAGTTTGCTGCGTACTCTTTACCCTCGGCAAACCACACAGAAGTGTGCTTCTTAACGATCCCGAGTCGAATACCAGTTGGATGTACTTTTTGACCCATCCGAAAATCTCCTAACTATCCGCAACAGTAATTGTAATGTGACATGAACGCTTAAGGATTCGATCAGCTCGACCTTTAGCTCGCGGCATAATCCGCTTCATTGTCATACCTTCATCAACGCAAATGGTTGATACCTTTAGCTCATCCACGTCAGCACCTTCATTGTGCTCAGCGTTCGCTATCGCGGAGTTTAAAACCTTCTTAATAATCTCAGCACCTTTTTTCGGGCTGTAATTCAATACTAATAGTGCTTCCTCTACACCTTTGCCTCGGATTTGGTCAGCGACCAATCGAGCTTTTTGTGCAGAAAGGCGTGCGCCTTTTAAATGTGCTCTAACTTGCATATGGCCCCCTAGCGCGCTTTCTTATCAGCGGAATGTCCGCGATATGTTCGCGTGGCAGAGAATTCGCCCAGTTTATGCCCTACCATGTCTTCATTAATAGACACTGGAATATGCTGCCTTCCGTTATGGACGGCGATGGTTAGACCAATCATTTCCGGAGAAACCATTGAACGTCTTGACCAAGTTTTTATAGGACGCTTATCGTTATTTTCAGCGGCAACTTGCACTTTCTTCATTAAATGAAGATCGATGAAAGGGCCTTTTTTAAGTGAACGTGGCACGTAGTAATTCCTCTATCACTCGCCTTAGCGGCTTGAATTTCTGCGACGGACAATCATGCTGTCAGTGCGTTTGTTGGATCGTGTTTTGTAGCCTTTGGTCGGTGTGCCCCAAGGTGAAACTGGGTGACGACCACCTGAAGTTCTGCCTTCACCACCACCATGTGGGTGATCAACCGGGTTCATAGCAACACCACGAACCGTTGGTCTAACACCTCTCCATCGTTTCGCACCAGCTTTACCAAGTGAACGAAGAGCGTGTTCTGAATTAGAGACCTCACCCATAGTCGCGCGGCAATCGCTCAATACTTTACGCATTTCGCCAGAACGAAGACGTATAGTCGCATAGTTACCTTCTCGAGCAACCAGCTGCAATGATGTTCCCGCACTACGAGCAATTTGTGCCCCTTTACCAGGCTTCATCTCAACACAATGAACTGTGCTTCCTAATGGAATATTGCGAAGAGGCAGTGTGTTTCCTACTTTAATAGGAGCCTCGTCACCAGACATCAATACGTCGCCTTTGTTTATTTTCGCTGGCGCAATAATGTATCGGCGTTCACCATCGGCGTAAAGCATCAAAGCAATATTAGCTGACCGGTTTGGATCGTATTCCAACCGCTCGACTTTCGCCTCTATACCATCTTTATCGCGCTTAAAGTCGATGATACGATATCTCTGCTTGTGACCACCACCAATATGACGAGTAGTGATTCTTCCTCTATTATTTCTACCACCGCTCCTAGTTTTAGGCGCGGTTAGAGGTCCATAAGGTTCACCCTTATGTAAATCCGGATTAACTACCTTAACAACAAAACGTCGTCCCGGAGAGGTAGGTTTACACTTTACTACTGGCATGATTTTCCCCTTAGCTCCCGGTTAACCGATGTCAGCAAAGTCAATATCATGACCTGCTTCCAATCGAACGTATGCTTTCTTCCAATTTGAGCGCTTGCGAATCTTACCCTTTGGAGTGCGTTTGGTCTTACCTTTAACAACTAGTACCTGTAAGTCTCTAACAACAACGTTGAAAATCTTCTCAACCGCTGTTTTGATTTCCGGCTTAGTAGCATCAATAGACACTTTAAATGTGTATTGATTATTCACATCACTGAGAATAGCTGCTTTTTCCGAGACATGAGCCCCGCGAACCACTGAGTACATACGTTCTATATTCATGACAACATCTCCTCGACTTTCTTAAGTGCAGGAACTGTAATCAGAACATTTTGAAATCCGATTAAACTAACAGGATCAATGCCTGGAACATCAAGCACATCAACCTTGTGTAGATTTCTCGCTGCAAGATAAAGATTTTCTTCCACCGTTTCAGTAACGATTAGAACGTTATCCAGGCTGAAACCCTGAAGCTTACTAATCAAGTCTTTCGTCTTGTGGGAGTCAATAGAAAACTCATTAACCACAATCAATCGGTCCTGACGGATAAGCTCAGAAAGAATGCACTGCATAGCTCCACGGTACATTTTCTTATTAAGCTTCTTAGTATGATCTTGCGGACGTGCCGCAAATGTAACGCCACCGCCACGCCAAATTGGCCCGCGAATAGTACCAGCACGCGCTCGGCCAGTACCCTTTTGACGCCATGGCTTACGTCCGCCACCGCTTACTTCTGAACGAGTCTTTTGCTTAACTGTGCCCTGACGGGCGCCAGCCAAGTAGGTAACCACTGTTTGGTGTACCAAAGGCTCGTTGTACTCCCGGCCGAATGTCTCGTCCGAAAGTGAAATCTTTTCATCACCCGCTTTCTTACCGGGTAGCGCAAGAGCTAATTCCATTGCTTACTTACCCCTTAACCTTGATTGCTGGACGAACAATTACGTTTGAACCTGGTGCACCGGGTACGGCGCCCTTGATCAACAATAAGTTATTCTCAGAATCCACTCGAATTACTTCCAAGCTTTGTGTTGTCTTTTGCTTATTACCCATTTGACCGGCCATTTTCTTACCTTTCCAGACTCGACCAGGAGTTTGACATTGGCCGATAGAACCAGGAGCTCGGTGAGAAATGGAGTTACCGTGAGTCGCATCTTGCATTTGGAAGTTGTGACGCTTAACTCCACCCTGAAAGCCTTTACCTTTAGAAGTTCCGGTAACATCGACTTTCTGGCCAGCTTCAAACAGATCAACTTTAATTTCGGAGCCCATGCTAAGCGCGGCTGTATCTTCTCCCTCAGTTCGGAATTCCCACAAACCTAGCCCAGCTTCAGTACTAGCTTTTGCATAGTGACCGGCTGCAGCTTTAGTTACGCGAGACGCGCGACGACTGCCTGCAGTGACTTGAATCGCACTGTAGCCATCGGTTTCTGGGGTCTTGATTTGAGTGATGCGGTTAGGCTGCACTTCCACAACTGTAACAGGTATAGAATTACCTTCCGCAGTGAAAACGCGAGTCATGCCGCTTTTTCGACCGACTAATCCAATAGACATTGTTATAAACCTCATCGTGCACGGGGCTAAAACCCGCTATGGCCGCTGACGCGTTACACTATGTACGTTACTGCAAACGAGTAACAGAATGTTTCAGTGCGCCAAATCTTTTAATAAAGGGCAGAGAGGACTGAAAAGCTCGCTGCCTGGTAATTTTCTTAAATCTAAATCTACTACTTAGCTTAACAACTACCTTAAGCTATTTTGCCTTGATATAACCTTAGCCGGCTTACCGACTCAGAATCACCCTAAGCTTATCTGTACTTCCACACCCGCCGCCAAATCTAACTTCATCAACGCATCAACTGTTTTCTCAGTCGGCTCAACAATGTCTAAAAGACGCTTATGAGTACGGATTTCATATTGGTCACGAGCGTCTTTATTGACGTGAGGTGAAACCAATATAGTAAATCTCTCTTTGTTTGTAGGCAGAGGGATCGGGCCCTTCACCTGCGCGCCAGTGCGCTTTGCTGTATCTACAATTTCTTGTGTAGATTGATCAATCAGGCGGTGATCGAAGGCTTTTAGCCGGATTCTAATACGCTGACTTTGCATCTACTTGTAGCTCCAGTTTTCACTTATAAATTAATTAGTTAACTTATTCTCTTGGCTGAACTTATTTCAATTGCCAAAAAAAGGAAGCGAATCTTAAGGTTTTGACCCTTTCCTGTCAAGGAAAAACCTCAGTCAGTGCCTCTTTTTTGCTGGCCTTGACTCCGAATCACCACAAACCCTCTAGTCTGACCAAGTCAACACCTTTGTTTGTTGTTCTCGTGCACTTTACGTACTTAGCGTTTAACCTGTTTTTGGCTGGCATCGACCTTTCGAGCCTTAGGGTTTATCCAAATAGGTCCCACTTATGACGACTGGGGTCCTGATCATAAAACCTTGAAACTATATAAAATCGAATATTAGCAGGCTCTTTTTGGTGCCAACTTTGCTTCGTCATTAGCGCCAATATTAACTGCTACCAATCCAAGGAGGACGCCACCTCAAATAACTATCCTTAGTGCTCGCAGCTTGAGCTGCATAAACAGACTCAAACATACAAAAAGGCCAGCGCACCTTTCGATATGCCGGCCTTAGAACTATTTAGTTACGACTTACTCGATAACTTTAGCAACAACACCTGCGCCAACCGTACGGCCACCTTCACGTATCGCAAAACGTAGGCCTTCATCCATCGCAATCGGATTAAGCAAGGTCACTTCCATCTTCACGTTATCACCAGGCATAACCATCTCGACGCCTTCAG
>CAWKZY010000016.1:0-53345 GCA_963854625.1 Gammaproteobacteria bacterium
GCAGCAGTGTTCTTGGCATCCAAGGCAGGCAGTTTTACCACAGGGCAAACAATCGTAATTGACGGTGGCGGGACCATAGCCAGCTAAAGTTTCATTGCAACTAACACGCTAATTCACATACTGGCGTATTCGATTCACTATTTAAGACAGCTGTATTAGAGGATATAACGAGATGATGGATTTAGGACTATCAGAAGAACTGGTTTTAGTACGGGAAAAGATTCGCAAATTTGTAAGCGAAGAAGTAGAGCCAGTAGAAGACGAGTATCATGATGAAATAAGTGTCGGCGATCGTTGGACTCATACGCCTCGTCAGAACGAAATCATGCAAAACCTTAAAGAAAAAGCGAAAGAACTGGGTTTGTGGAATTTCTTTCTTCCTGAGAGCCAGGGTGGAGCAGGCATTTCGAATTTAGAATACGCTCACCTTGCAGAAATCATGGGTAGAAGCCGATTAGCATCAGAGTCTTTCAATTGCAGTGCACCTGACACTGGCAATATGGAAGTGTTGGAGAGATACGGATCAGAAGAGCAAAAGGAGCAATGGCTAAAACCGCTTTTAGCCGGCACGATTCGATCTGCATTTGCTATGACGGAACCCGGAGTGGCTTCTTCAGATGCAACCAATATTGCCACGAAGGCTGTTTTAGACGGTGATGAATGGGTAATCAGCGGCGAGAAGTTTTATATCTCCGGTGCTGGCGACTCACGCTGTAAAATAATGATTGTGATGGTCCAAACGGATCCTGAAGCACCAAAGCACACGCGCCAGTCACAGATACTAGTGCCGATGGATGCGGAAGGAGTTGAAGTTGTTAGGCCTATGCATGTTTTTGGTCGCGACGATGCCCCGCACGGGCATATGCATATAAAATTTCACAACGTGAGAGTTCCAGAAAGTAATATAATTTTAGGCCGCGGTCGTGGTTTTGAGATTTCTCAGGGGCGACTTGGGCCGGGCCGTGTTCATCATTGCATGCGATCAATTGGTGCCGCAGAAAAAGCACTAGATCTTATGTGCATTCGTGCGACTAGCCGCGAAGCCTTTGGCAAGCCACTAGCTGACCTTGGCGGTAATTATGACGTTATCGCAGATAGTCGCATTGAAATTGAAATGTGTAGGTTGTTAACGTTTAAAGCAGCATGGTTGATGGATACTATCGGCAATAAAGCTGCTCGAGATGCTATCTCGCAGATCAAAGTTGCTGTGCCTAATATGGCATTACGTGTGATCGATCGTTCAATCCAGATGCATGGTGCCGCCGGGATAGGTCAAGATTTTCCGCTGGCAACACTTTGGACAAGTCAAAGGACGCTGCGTTTAGCAGACGGCCCAGATGAAGTTCATCGTCGCGTTATCGCGAGAAAAGAGCTAGCGAAATATGCTTAAAATAGTTTATTTTTAGCTTAACAAAAATGGGAACTTAGGTTCCCATTTTTGTTTGCAGGGAAAATAGATTCACTAATCTTTACTTCTGGAGTTTGGATTGAAATCCATTTCTGTAGTGATTCCAACCTATAATAGACAGCATACGCTTGCCAGAGCTATCGAATCTGTGTTGGATCAAACAGCAGTTGTGGATGAAATTATTGTTGTGGATGACGGCTCGACTGACCAGACAAGAGATTTCTTGTCTGAAAAATATCCCAATGTTGATTACTACTATCAACCTAACGCAGGTGTTAGTGCAGCGCGAAATAAGGGAGTGTCTGTCGCTAAAAGCGATTGGATCGCATTTCTTGATTCGGATGACCAATGGCTCGAAAAAAAAATAGGGATGCAACGGCAGGCATGGAACCAATCTCCGTCACATCGAATAGTACATAGCGATGAAATTTGGATTCGTAACGGTGTTCGGGTAAATAAAAAGAATAAGTATACAAAAAGCGGCGGCCGAATATTTGAAGACTGTTTATCATTATGTGCAATCTCGCCATCATCAGTGGTACTGGAAAAAGAGTTACTTTTAGAGGTGGGAGGATTTGATGAAGCTCTCCCGGCATGCGAAGACTATGATTTATGGTTGAAAATATGCAGCACTTACTCGGTGTTGCTTGTGGATACGCAGCTTCTACAAAAGTTTGGCGGTGACAAGGATCAGCTTTCAGCTACTCATTGGGGTCTAGACCGATTTAGGGTAATTGCCTTGCATAGGTTACTTAATTCTCGATATGTGAAAGCGCTCAGTCCTAACGAGCGAGCCTGCGCTGAAACTGTGTTGACCAAGAAATGCATGATACTTGCTGCCGGGGCAGATAAGCGCGGCAAGCAAGATGAGGCTGAATATTATCAGTCACTCTTACTGTAAATAAGGAGACCCAAAGCTAATGGGTAAAGTAGCAAAGGCAAACTTCAGCTCTCCTATAAACTTAGTTGTAGCTCTTAGGCTAGAGGCAAAGCCGATTATTGAGCAGTTTGGTTTAGACTTAGTGAGTGATGGTGGGGCCTTTCGCCGATACCAAGGGCCGGGTGTAAATCTCGTGGTCAGTGGGATGGGAAAGGTTAATGCGGCTGCCGCAACAGCTTACCTTTACGCAGTTACGATGAATGACTCAATGTATGATCCTATTTGGATAAACGCGGGTATAGCTGGTCATAAGACTTATGAATTAGGGTGCACTACGATTGTTCGTAAAATAACTGACCAAGGAACTAGAAGTAGTTACTATCCATTGCCAATTCCTTCGTCGTTGCTTTCTTCGGCACTGGTAACCAGCGATGTACCTGAGGAAGAGTATTCGCTGGATGCGGCTTTTGATATGGAAGGCTCGGCTTTTTGGTCTGTAGCAACCAAGTTTTCGCCGATAGAATTCGTGCAGTTGCTAAAGGTGGTCTCTGATAATCCTAATCATGGCATCAAAACCCTTGATAAGGAAAAAATCGAAAACTACATGGAGGCGCTAGCAGTTCAGTTGCAACTGCTTGCCGCAGAAATACAGAAACTCGCATCGCAGCACAATTGGGCGCATAGTTTGCCCGAGGCTTATGAAAAAATTGCGGAACGGTTTAGTTTTACCGTAACTCAGTCTCGTCAATTACGGCGGGCTTGTCAGAAATTCAGGGCCGCCGAGTTAGAACAACAGCTTGAGGAAATATCTACTTTGAAATTCCAAACAGCAAAGCAAATACTTGCTGAAATGAATGCGCGATTAGAACGGTCCGCCGTTTAACTATTTGAAACGAGCTATCCATGTTTTCTGCTATCTATGTCGAGAAAGAAATTAAGGAACACCCGCGCACGTTAGAAATCTTGGGTAGGTTTCCAAGTTTGCCGGTGATCGATTGCGGTCGCTATGGTGAGGTCTTTAATCGCAACGCTCAAAATTTTCGAATCCAGAAGCAGCTTCCTGCTTTGATCCTGGCCAGAAAATACGGGAATTTGGTGTTGCCAACACCTGAAGGTTACGGTTTTGAAGGGCAGGGTAGTTACTATTTTTCACATATGATGAACTGCATATATGATTGCCGCTACTGTTTCTTGCAGGGTATGTATAGATCTTCAAACACAGTGCTGTTTGTAAATTATGAAGATTTTTATTCGGATTTAGAAAGGTATATTATAAACACCAACAATGCTGGCAACTATTATAGTGGATACGACTGCGACAGCCTTGCCTTAGAACCAATAAGCCATTTTTGCCAATTCTTTTTGCCGCTGTTTCGAAAGCACCCAAACGCAATGTTGGAAATTCGAACCAAGAGTACTCAGGTTCGAGGCCTGTTGGAGGTGCAAGCGCTAGAAAATGTAATTGTCGCAATGAGCTTTGCTAGCGAGGCAGCCACAGCTCGCTGGGAACATAAAGTGCCTTCTTTAAAAAAACGGCTAGAGGCATTAGTGAAATTACAAAATAATGGCTGGCCCATAGCGTTACGTTTTGAACCCATAATTTATACGGACACCGTGATTGAAGAATATGAGTCTCTTTTTAAATGGGTTTTTTCAAGTTTGAATGCCGCGAAAATTCATTCAGTGTCATTAGGAGAGTTTCGAATGCCTACTGAATTTTATAAAAATATTTCGAAGCTTTACCCTGATGAAGCTTTGTATGCTCAAGCGATTAATGTGCAGGATGGTGAGGTATCATTAAAGGACAACTCAGGAGGGGCAACTATAGAGAAGCTCGAGAATATGTTGAGCGATTTTATTAGTCCGACACAATACTATCGGTGCGCATAGTTTTAACAATATTGGCACCGGGTTGCGCCATAGAGGCTGATAATTCTTCATGTACCTTAGCTAATCCACTGATCTAACTGGCAACAGTTCTGAGAATGTTAGTTGGCATTGTCATTGATAGATTTGTATTTGAATAGTTCCCTACATAGAAAGTGCTCTAAATAGAGAGTTCTCTAAATAGATAGGCAGGCAGATTAATAAGTACCTGCGCCACTAGGTGACCATATCATGATTAAAGCAAGTGAAGGCGCAGTCATCATCACCGGCTGTGCTTCAGGTATTGGCCGAGCGATGACGACAAAGTTATTAGCGTCGGGATATTCAGTGTTTGGAATTGATAAAAATGAGTCGGGCGCGCTTAGCGAATTCGGCGGTGAAACCAATTTCAGCTTTACCCAAATTGACCTTGCGGATGTCGATAAGCTGTCCTCGGAGATCGGCGATCTGTCTAAAGGTATAGAGGGTCCTATTAAGGCTCTGGTGAGTAATGTTGGAATTGGTAAAATGGGATTCTTGGAACAACTATCGATAGCTGACTTAAAATTGGTTATGGATACTAATTTTTTAAGTCACGCGATCCTCACTAAGTGCTTATTGCCAAGGCTTAAGAAGCAAGAGACAGTCAGTGATATCGTGTACACTGGTTCTGAGGCGGCGTTAAAAGGGGCGCGACAAGGTAGTATTTACTGTGCAAGTAAGTTCGCTCTTCGCGGGTTTTCACAAGCCCTTAGAGATGAGTGCGGAAAATCAGGAGTGAGAGTCACGCTATTGAACCCTGGAGCGGTTCGTACCTCGTTTTTCAATGACTTACATTTTGAGCCCGGTGCGCAGCCAGAAAATGCAATTGAAGCAAAAGATGTGGCGCAAGCGCTTATAATGGTGCTGCAGGCGAGATTTGGTACGGTCTTTGAGGAGATTAATATGTCTCCTTTAACTCATGTTTGGCAAAGTAAGAAACCGTAGTGATGGTTCGACCGTCCGCGACAATTTGTCGCAATTTTTTAATCCATTACTGCCACTCCGTCGTGAGATACTAATCAATGAATTCAATATGGGATACTTGATATGAGAATTAATACTTTCGTGAAATCTCTGGTTTGCCTCGTTACTGCAGTCGTTTTTCAGCTGGCAGCTAACGCTCACACTGGTTTGAGAGAAACCACACCTGAAAATGGAGCGATAGTTAAGAGCGCGCCAACTGAAATTAACCTAATATTCTCAGCTGACGTTAGATTAATTAAGCTTGAACTAATGGGGGTTGGTCATGAAATGACTACTTCATTTGAGCCCAATGCTAACGCCCAAGCTAGGTATACCTTTGAGACACCTGGGATGCATCCTGGGAAATTTACCGTTAACTGGGCTGCCATCGGTGCTGATGGCCATACTCTGACAGATTCTTTTGAATTCGAAGTTGACCCTACAAGTACCGCTTCTGTTGCGCCTTAAAGTCGAATTCTTAGCCTGTGAGCCTGGCGCTAATGCCAGGCTTGTTTAGTTTAAGCATGGACACATTCCTCATCCCAAGCTCTTGGGAAATACTCAACCTAATTTGTAAACTCTGCGTCTATTTAGGCCTTGCGAGCATTGCCGGTGGAAGTCTATTTCTGGTTCTGTATTCAGATGGAAGCCGAAGAACCACAAATGCGATTTTTATTTATTGCGGCCTAGGGGCGTTTCTGGGGTTTCAAGGTGCCGGGCTTGGTTTCCTATCTCAAGTGGGCCAGATTAATGATCAAGGCCTGACGGGAATGTTTGACCTGTCGATGTCTAGAATGCTACTGGATACTAAATTGGGGGATGTGACCCTATACCGCTTGCTTGGATTTGGCCTCGCATTTTTGGTGAGTATATTTGTCTTTTTTAGAATCCAAAAGCTCAAGCGACCACCTAAGCCAATATTTTACCGTCGGTTATTCACAGCTTACTGTTTTGCTCTGATGGGATTGGCTCTGAGCTTTAGACTGGTTGGTCACGTCTCAGTTTTAAGCACGGTTTCACAACTTGCTATCGCGATCCACGTTTTGGCTTTTGGTTTTTGGATTGGGATTTTGGTTCCTTTATATTTTCTGGCAGGGCTATCTGACGCTGATTTCGTCCAACTTAAGTTAAAAAGCTTTGGGCGGCATGTGATCTTAGTAATACTGCTGTTAATGGGGGCTGGGGGGGTATTGCTCTGGGAGCTGTTAGACTCTTGGACTGAGCTTTTCAACACAGCTTATGGGCAGAGTATCGTCGTAAAATTATTTCTGGTGATACTTATTATGGCAATTGCGGCGTTCAATAAACTTAGCTTAGTTCCGAAATTAAACAGTCTGCAAGGTGCTGCAAAGTTTCGACGCTCAGTGGTTATTGAAGGCATTGTGGCATTATTGATTTTGCTTGTGACCGCCTATTTTTCAACGATAATTGGTCCTATGCAGATGGATCATTAACATCGTCAGCATCGGGCTTCTTTTTAGAGATTGAGTTTTTATAGCTGTGCTAATACTTTTTGATTTGTTGCAGCGCCACTTAGGTCATGTTGCTTTCGTCATCATGTGGTTGTTTTTAGGTAAAGCCTCTTCGACAAGCATTTTTAGTCTGCCAGATACGACATCAAGAATCATTAGCCGTGATTCCGCTTGATTGCTCGAAAATGACGCTGCGTTAGTTAACTTCATCTCTTTACCAAAAAGAAGGGCCTGGCCTACTGATGACAATGCCAAATTTACTAATTTCTCAGGGGTATGATATATCGCGCAAGGGCTGCTCGAGTTGGTCATTGTGCCTACAAAAATCGTCGAACCTTTTTGGTCATGGCAAAGACGGGCGTAGCGGCTGCTGTCGTGAGACAGGACAGGACAGCTCTAGTGTTGATTTTCAGTTCATCAATTGAACTTAGAGCAAGTTAGCCGTCTAGGTAGCTTTGCTCTCTAATAAGAATTTCATCTTTGAGAACTGTGGGGATTGTTATTATGCTATCTGGCTTGGTTACTGAATTGCTGACCGTAATGGTGAAAAAACAACCTAAAAGACCAAGATAGCCGTCTCTGAAAGGCAACTGGCGTATAAAGAAGTAGAAACTGATGCTAACCAGACCTTAAGCGGGGGTGAGACTGAGATCTATTACGCCATCCGCGGAGGGAATAGATGAGCGTGGTTTACTAGTAAAGCAGATAGAACCTAGCAACTTTGCGGCACGTGCAGGCCTTCAAGAAGGATATATTAAAGTTCAAGTTAACCATGAGACGGTGGCGAGCATTGACTCCTTTCATGCTGCAATCGAAGGCAGTGAGCGGTTTTCAGCTGTGACGGTTGTGCGAGAAGGTCGTCAAATGCTGTTTTTTGTTCTTCGAGCGTTAGGCCCATTAAAAATTTACGAACCTTCCGATGTTTAATGCGCTAAAATGTACTTTTCTTTGGCCGACTTAATAATAGTTAAGTTGGTTTTTGTTTTTAAGTGGAATTGTAAATAAAGCACTGTCATGGTGTGATGCAGGGGATTTTGATTTATTGTGACTTTTACTTTTTCTTGTCACGTATAGATACCTATCCTATTCACCTGTTTATTTGGCATATTTCATTCGTCTATTTTATTCATATAAGCGACTGTTAATGATTCGCACATTCTAGAGATAGTAACCCTTGCGGCAAGTTCAACTTTTAGTTAAAAAAATAACCAGTTCTGCATTGTATTTGCTCTTGGCTTCAACTGCTTTCGCAAATGAAATTGCGACTACCCATGAGCAGCAGTCATACAACTATGACATGAGTAAATTTATCCGGTGGATTGAGGAAGCTTCGAATGAAATTGAAATTCCTGGTGTCGCGATGGCAATTGTTTCCCGTGAAGGGGTATCTCATCTAAAGACCTGGGGTGTTAAAAAAGCCGGTGAGATAGAACCGGTCAGCTCAGATTCGATTTTTAGAATTGCATCAATGTCTAAAACTTTTGCAGGCACTGCGGCAGCGCTATTGGTGGAAGAGGATTTGGTGTCATGGGATACATTGATGAGCGACATGTTTCCTAATATGAATCTTGGTACTGGAGCAAGTTCCCATGGCATCACTCTCAAGCATATTGTCAGTCATTCAACCGGGCTTATGCCTCACAGTTATTCCAATATGCTCGATGATGGTGTCCCTTACAACAAAATAAAATCGAGGTTCAATAAGATACCAACAGTTTGCCAGCCCGGTGATTGCTATGGCTATCAAAATGTAGTGTTTTCTTTGACCGCTGAAGTGGTGGAGCGCAGCACCGGTGACAGTTATGAGAAGTATCTTGAGGAACACCTGTTTAAGCCGTTAGGCATGGTTACCGCTTCAGTTGGACTAGATCCTTACAAAACCAATCCTCGTTCGACGGCGCCGCATAGAAAAACCAGGGGAGGCTGGCGAGCAACCACCACTAACCCGGCCTATTACTCGGTGGCGCCTGCATCCGGTGTAAATGCCAGTATTTTTGATATGACTTTATGGCTAAGAGCTAACTTGGGGGCCTTTCCCGAAGTGCTGCCTTTGCAATTTTTAAGTGAACTACACACGCCAATTATATCGACGCCAAGGGGAAATTATTTTAACCGTTGGCAAGGTCTTGAAAAAGCATATTACGCCACAGGTTGGCGGGTTTTTGATTACCAAGGTATACGCGCCGTCCACCATGGTGGGGGTGTTAGAGGTTACCGTTCGGAAATGGTTTTCGTGCCGGAGGCCAACATAGGGGTCATTTTAATGTTTAATGCAGAAACCACACTAGCGAATGAAGTGGTTCCAGCTTTCCTTGATAATTTGAGTCTAAAAATTTCTAACCCACGAGGAAGCAACTAATGAGTTCTGTTATAGATTTATTGAAATCCCACCGTAGTATTCGAAAATTTACTGATAAAGCGATTGAACCGGAATTGCTAAATGAATTGGTGCTTGCCGGACAAGCTGCTGCGACTTCAAGTTTTCTTCAAGGTTCAACAATCATTAGAATTAGCAAAAAAGAGACTCGTGAAAAAATAGCAACGTTGGCAGGAAATCAAAAATATGTGGAAACTGCTGCTGAGTTCCTCGTATTTTGTGCAGACTTAAAACGTCCGGGTAATTTTTGCCGTGAGTATGAAAAAGCATTCGAAGGTGATTACACAGAGCACTTTATTATTGCTACGGTCGACGTTGCATTAATGGCGCAAAGCTTAGTTACTGCCGCAGAATCTGTTGGTTTAGGAATTTGTTATATTGGTGGCATACGGAATGATCCTGCTCTTGTTTCAGAGTTGCTTGAACTACCGGATGGTGTATACCCGGTATTTGGTCTTTGTTTGGGGTACCCAGATCAAGACCCTGAAGTAAAACCTCGCCTTCCAGTTTCGGTTATTATGAAACAAGAAGTCTATAATGAGGAAGGGGACAGGGACTCAATCTCTGAATATGACGAGGCTATTCGCGAATATTACCGAACGCGAACTGGGGGAGGGCATGGTATTAGCTGGACTGAACAAGTCTCTGGTTTATTGTCTGGAAAGGCTCGGCCGCATATGAAAGAGTTTCTTGCATCGAAAGGCTATAAATTTAAATAGAGCTATTGCTCGGAGCCTATTCTATAGGAGCCTGTGCTGGGAAGTACTTCTATCTTGTTACTTATTCTGCCCTCGATTATTTCAGAGGGTGGAATTGCTTCTGGGCCAAAAGCGAAGGTAAATGCTCCATTTAACAATCGTCTTTCATCATCGGTTACAGACCATCTAGCAACGTAGAATTTAGCAGCTGGCAGTTCAGATTGGATTGGATAAACGAAACTGTGACTAAGGCGGGAAGGGTCATATTGAAAACCGATGTTGATCCAATCGCCTTGATCGGTATAAAGAGCTAGCTTCAAAAGTTTTACGTCGACTCTAAAACTCATCGTTATCATTTGCGGTGAAACTTTAAGTACTGAGTCATCTTTTGGGAATGTAACCCCTGGGGTTAAAATACCATGACTATGCTGTGCCAATGCAAGTTGGAAGCATCCGAAGCTAAGCAATATGGTGATGCCAAGTAATTTTCGTAACTTATAAAGTAATATCATCATGATTCAAGTTTATCAAATCTAGCCGCCAAGTGAGCGTATAAATTTGAAATTTCATCGCGCCCACCTCAGCTTAGCCTCACGCGGGCCCCGTTGTCTTCGCAGTTTAGGGTATATTAGCCAAAATATACCATGCACTGCCGAGACAAGGCGCATAGTTGGCCGTCCTCAGTAAAAATTCTTCCAGATTGCTGGGTATAACCGTTTGCCGCTGACTCGATTAGAAACTCCAGATAGAACCATTCAGAGTCTATCTCCTCGGGTGGAATAATGAACTCCAAGGACCAGGTGAGTGAGCTGGAAGGCACTGGTGGCATCTTAAAATGAGACAGAATAAGCGGTGGTGGCATATCAGCGATGACCACCATTTTTTCAACAGGGTGATCTGACATATCCGCCTTGTGTTTAACCCACATGTTCAAATGCCTTGTTAGGTTGCCGGAGAAGGGCAGTCCCTCACTAACCCAATAACCTTCAAAAAACTGGAGAAAGGGGGGCATCTTTTTATGGGCAGCTGCGAACGGTATGCCTTTGTCTCTACTTACAGGATCAAATTCATAAATTGATGGTACTGAAATGCTCGGCCTTGGATTTCCAAAAACCCCCATTGCTTGGAGACATAATTCGCCGTCGCTACTCACGTCGGCATTCATTTGAGTTACGTTCCTCCCTTGACGTAATATTGTTGCTTTAATGCTCGCATCTCCCGGTGGCAAGGGGCCAATAAAGGAAACCATTAGTGATTTTAATGGCTGCGCTGAGGTCAGCAGCTTTGTCATGCCGTTTGTTGCAAAAGATGCAGCAAGACCGCCAAAAGCAGAGCGGCCCTGAGACCAGGATTCGCCGAAACTGGCTATGTTGTCTTCATTTTTATTGAGCGCGGTGAGAATTTCTTGCAAATTTAAATCTGACATAACGAGCTAGTTTTCCTATCTGTTGAGTCTATAAAAACAGAAGTTTATGCTAAACTTTGTAGCCTAATTTGGAGAGCGGCTGGTTTTAGTTATTTCGTTTGAAAGCCGCCCATATGAGCAATAAAGCCGTGCAGTATAGACCTTTTTTGATATTTCATTTGAGTATGGTGGCGCTTTTTTCGGCTTCCGTGCTTGCCCAGGAACCCGTGTCGTCTGGCTATCAGACGAGTCCGGATGGTACAGGATTTGTAGAAAAAACAGAAACCTCGCCTAAAGATGATGACGTTCTATTAACTGCTCCAACGCTGATTAGTCTCGATTTCCCTAGGTTGGCCAGGCTGGTCAAATTTACCTTGAGAGACGAAAGCAGGGGTTGGGTGGATATTCAATTTCGTTATGTCCCGATTCTTGATACTCACTATGTCTTAGAGTTACCCGTTTTAGCTGAGGCGACTTATTACACGGCAGATTGGGCAGTGCTGTCAGCTAGTGATAGATTAGAGCGTGGTAGCTTTAGTTTTTCTTTTGGCCAAGATGCCGAGCGTCCATCCTCTACCAGAGCTGCAGATGAGCTGTTACTTCAGCAGCGGTACGGAGATCCAACTATTCGCTATGTTAAGCCACCTGCCACTGAAATCATTTTGGGTAAGGACCCTCCAAGATTTGACCCTCCGTTCACGATTCAATTAAATCGCGAGCCGAATAGTATTAATTAGCTCTCGAATGCAGTTAGTTAGTTGTATTTTTCCAGTAGAACGAGTGCAGTAAAAAGAGGCTAAGGCCCTTTTTATGTTGCTTATAATGAGAAGTATGAGTTATTCGCTAACAATCACGGTGATGTAGCCGTCATGATAAAGGCCTCCATCGTCGGCTCTACCCCAAAGGACATAGGTCCCAGGTTCGTCAAAGGTCGCGGTAACGTCATACAGACCGTCTTCGGGCACTTCTGGCGGCAACCATAGTGATCCCCATGGCGAGTTTGCTGAAGTCCTTGTGTCTTCCCAAGGTTTTGGGAGCGGCGGGTCAAACGTGACCTTGCCTTCGCCTCGGTATACGTTCCAAGACAGAAATAAACCATTTACTTTATTCACTGTAATGCGGGTAGGTGGTCTCATCATTCTAGCTTTCAAAGACCGTTCCGAGATAGTGGATTCACGCTTGGGTTTCGGTAGGCCGTCATCTAAAACCTGTGTTACTAGTTTTAATGGCTCCCCAACCCGCGCGGCGCGAATAGAATCACCTTGGACAATAACTATAGGAGGCAGATTTGCTCTTGATTCAGGGCTGCTAGTGCCTGCGCCTAATGAACCAGTTTCTGAGGCTATGACTATGTTGTCAACTTGGTAGTCCGGTGCCAGCGTGGCATAGGCTTTGCGCTCTACTCCATTAACGTTGAGGGTCCAGACCAATTCACGTCCACCCCAGTCAGCCGGCACCATGACTTCAAAAGTGAAGCGGTTTCGGCGAGGTAGGAAATGAGTGGGTTGGTCACGATCAATTTCACCAGGGGAGAAGAAGTTGTTTTCACCAACAGCTACGTTGGGTTCTTCAAACCAATTCTCGTTCATGTAGCCAAACATAAAGCTAAAGCTGCCATCTGGGTTAGGTCGCCAGCCTTCGTAGGCTGGCTCCACATGCTGCCCTGATTGGTAGGTTTCAGCGTTTACACTTAGCGGGGTAATTAATAAAAAAGCGACCGACGCCAAGACGACTGGGAATGTCGTAGTTATAGCTCTAACTACAATCTTGGCGACATTCTCAGCTGTATCGGACATTTCTGACTCTAGTTTCTTGAGGCAATGTCATTGCTGGTGTCGTCGCTATCACTTTTTCCAGCAATAGGTGCAACCAGAGGTGCCAAACATAGTGGGCAGCCTATGACATGGTCGTTAGGACCAAGATTTAAATTTTGTCGACGTTCTTCCATAGCTTCCTGAAACTGCTCGTCTGTCATAGTGACGCGAATACCAAGATCGATAAACATATTGGTTACGGAGCGGTTACCAGAGCCCTGCCAATTGCGCGGATCTGGCACATTAGGATTACTACTGGTGTTGTTCATATAGCCGGTGATGTGCAAGATAGTGCCTTTAGGCAGTAACGGTGCTGCATCATCTGTATAAGGGTAGCCACGTACCCAATTGTGGTCGTAACCTACGCAAGATAGTGTTTCAATTGTGTATCCCCAAATAGCCTCTAAACACATGCGCTCGCCAGGGGCGTGCAAATGTGGTTCAAAGGTGATTACCTTTGTGTGCTGAGTCAGCACGGTATAAGCATGCAATTCCTGATCTTTCTGATTGCCCTGAATGCTGATGTCGGAGCCGTTACCTAAACCGATGAACGCGTTTTGGTATTTCGGTTGATAACCGTCCTCGTGGAAGGTAAATCCAACCTCTAAATGGCCGGTGGTGTCGCGGCCATTGGAGTGGAGGTGGACTGAGTCAGACACAATCCAAGATCCTGCTTTCAGCAAGCGGCCCGCGTCTTCGTCGAAAATGTCAGCGTTTCGGCCAACTTCATGAACTGGCCAAGGCAGAGAGATCTGTCCTGCTGGACGTTCACCGTTCTCGTCAAGCTGTGCTGTGCCCCAGATCATATGGTGAAAAATATAGCGCCCGCCAACAGTTTCTCTTCCTGTTCCTGCTTGACTGTTGACATCGTTTACTTCGACGACTTCTACTGACTTAACATAGCGATCTTCAGTTAGGCCTGTTGGGCGGTAATCAATCTCGCCCCACCAGTCTGGTGTGCCAGCTAGCTTAGTGACGTCATTCATTACCACTACCAAATCGGGTGCGCCAGCTTGCCATTTAACACTGTCATCAAAAACCAAGGACTCAGGCGCATCTGACTCGTCTCCCTTAGGCGTGCCAGAGCGTGCCCAGCTTGAGATTGCTGCAATTTCTTCGTCATTCAAAGAGGGATCGTCTTTATAAGACTGAATGCCAATATTTTTTTCCATATACCAAGGTGGCATGGCGCCAGCGCGATCGCGAAGGCCTGTTTTGTATTCTATCAATCCGGCATAAGGTGCAACCTGGTCATAGGTTACTAGAGGCATGGGGCCTGCACCGCCATCTCGATGGCAGTTTTGACAGCTACGCTGCAAAATCGGCTCTATATCTTTATGGAATGTGACTTCTGCTGATTGGGCTGACACTGAACTTGCTAAAAGCCAGGTCGCGCTTAGAAAGGCGCTGCTAATTAGGGATTTTCCAGAAACAATGCGCATATTTACGCTTCTCCTTGTCGCTATATTTTGAATTCGATTTTGGTTATGAACAATTTTTATAAACCTAACAGACCTTAGCACTTTTTGGCGAGCTTTTGAACGCTGAGTTAAGGCTAATGCGTCAAGACACAGGGTCTCAGAGACAAAGCTTTGATTGGCTTCTCAGGGTATGGATAGATTTTAAAATAATCTTCAGATAACCGATTTCTTTTATAGCTAAAATGGCAGTTAAATTCAGTTAAATTCAGTTAAATTCAGTTAAATTCAGTAATCTTCAGTGATTTTCAGTAAGGTTTATTCAGTGCCTTTTAAAATAGGCCAAAGGTTGCTGCTTGCTAGGACAGAGGCGAAAAGAACCATTAGTGCTAGGCTAAACCATTGCAGAGAGTAGGATAGGTTTTGATTTACATTTACATTTACAGCCGACCAGTGGCGCACTAAGGTGCCAGCTTGGTCATCTGTAAGCCGAACTTCGAATGGAAACAGTGGTTCTCCCAATATTTCTTCCATTACATCAATTTCTAATGACCTTATTCGCAGAGGCCATTGATTGGCGTCGATAGTCGATGAAATGACCCTATTATTGCCGTCGGGTACGAAAATTTGTGCTGTGACAGTAACCGAACCCTCAAAAGGGCGGATATCTGGATCGGTGTTGGGTGGCAAGATTCCTGTTGTCCATCCCCTGTGAACCAATACCAACTGGTTATTGCTGCTAAGACGCAACGGCGTTACTACGCCGTAGCCAATCTGGCTGTCAAAAAATTCTGCAGATATAAGAATTGTGCGCTCGTTAAGATATTCACCGGTAAGTGAAACATGGCGATTTTGCATTTCTGGATTGGCGGCGTGTAAATGACCTGCTGGGATTGCTTCTATTGGGCCCGCGCTGACTGAAAGCTTATCTTCCAAGGCACTTTGAGCATCAACCTTTTCGGCAGCGCGGTCGAGTTGCCAAAGACCCAAGGATCCGAATGAAAACGCGGTCATCAGCGCACATGCTGCGATGAACCAGTTGATCCGGATGCGGAATATACCAAGTGAAAAATCTTTTCTAAGCAGCATTTTAAGAGTGTAATCCAACAAATAAGAAGCGAGCTCAGATTAATGGAGTCGTTACGACAATTCAACTTTGTTTTAATAGAATCGTCAGCACGCTGTCGAGAATTTGGTCAATCTTAGAAAACGCATTCCCATCAACATAACATGTGCAATTGGGCTGACCAGCAGTATCGTATAAGCCGCCTTTTGAAGTGCCTTGGGTTCGGCAAAAACAAAAGTTCGCCTGTCAGAACAAGGAGCTAGCAGTTTTTTTTCAATAGCACCAAAGACACCAGTGATAAGGAGGGCGAAAATAAGTAATTAGTCGCCCACAAACTATTATGGCGGACCATGCTATTAAGGATATACCGGCTACTAGTTTTATTCGTTTTGGAAGAGGAGCTATCCCAGCATTTTGCACGTGCTGATTGCAAAAGCCGTAAAAGCTGAGCATGTTGATACCGGCCAGTAACATGAAGAGCATTTTGGTTTGGAACGCAGGATTGTACACGTACTGATCCGGTGCGCTTGTAAGAAACATGATGCCTGTTGCTACGTTGATTAAATAGCCAGCGACACCGAATGGCACTAGTTTGTGCAAGTACCGGTAAGGAATTTGTTTTGCCAAGCCAAGCATTCTTAGGTCAAAAACACCTACGGTACCCAAAAGTAAGCACAAACCGATAAAATGCAAAGATTCGATTATAGGCCATCCCCACATTGAGTTCATGAAGCCGTAGATGCCGGTAAATTGAGAAAAGCCACCCAGAAAATCAATCACAATAGTGTCTCTCAATAAAATCTAGAAGCCAGCAAAACGCTGTTCGTATAGGCTAAAAAACGGCCAGTAAAAATTGTTACTATCCATAAAAGAAGAGCACAGGCAGCGAGACTTTTTGTGGATGGGGAGTGTTTTATATTGGAGCTGTCCCTTTGTAATCGCTTTTGAATCTTAAAGGCTATTGTTAGTGCGGTTACTAATGAAGCAAACTTCAAATAAAATACAGGATTGGTGAGTGCCTTGGCTGGGTAGGCCAGTAACAAAGCGACACCTGATATAAAAATGAAACCAGTGCCCAGCCAATGCAATGGATATAGCTTGTCGAAACCCGGCAGCGTTGTTGGTGAATTAGTGGTTAACAATCGTAAGCTGACAGCTACGTTTATACCTACTACCAACGCCATGGCCAATGAGTGAATACTTAATGATGTGAAAAAGGCAAAGCCTGACTCTCTTAACAGAGTGCTAATCCAAGTTTCTTCAATTCTTGCTAGTGTGTACAGGACTTAATCCTCAGGAAAGATTGTAATTTTAGGCGCTGTCGAATCCGCTCAAGTAGCCAGTTTTATAAAATAAGGTCAAGAGTATTAGTTTGGCTTGTTCTGGAGTGTGCTGTCAACATTGCAGTAGATAAGCTTGTTTAATCTCACTATCGCGAATCCTGTGATATTTTGATAATACTATTTTGACCTTTTCTTCTTGCCGACACTGATCCTATGGTGATTGCAACGATTTTCCCTCAGTCATGGAAAAGGGGTGCCAAAATCAGCACCTACATTAGCAAAACTAATAACAACATTAACAAGTTAATGACCCTCCATTTGAAATCGCGAAACCACGCCTATCAGGCTTTAACATGATGATGTGGGCAGTTATTAGTCAGAAATAGAATTGGGCCCCTATGGATAGTTTAGCAAATTTACGTATGCTCACTTGAGTACTATTCCACGTTACCCTTGCCCTAGTTGGCTATTTTCATGGTTCGATTTATGCGCTACAGACGGTGAAGAGCGCACCTTCGATTTTAACTAGTTTTGGCATGTGAGGTACTTTCCTAGGGATCGCTTTTGGCTTGATGCAATTTGATAGCGCTGACATAGAGTTTAGTGCTCCTGACACGATCGACGGACCGAGGGTTGCGGTTTGCTCGTTCATTAGCGGTATATTAAGCTCACTCAGCATGAGACTACGATTCGCTATCCAAACGATTCATAGTGCCAAAGATCTTGGATCAAAACAGATGACAATTACGGATCTTCCTAATTCTATTGCCTGCTTAAATGAAAACCTGAGTGAGCTCAGGCTTGAGGGTGCCGAACAATCATCAAAAATGCTGGCGTCTACCCAGTGCTATTGAGAGACATGGTAGCTCCGAATACCGATGCTCTGACCACAGCAACGCTGATGACAGAGTTTAATACCCGCAGAGAGGCTTAGTTTGGCGAGAATTCCAAAGAGTTCAATTCATTTTTTGGTAAATTATTGGTATGGCAGAAGACTTATGAAAATCAGCTCGATGACATGCTTCGAGTTCAGGAATCTAATTTGAAAGTTATAGATCATGCCAGCGAATCCTACGGGGCAATGCTCACTAATTCGAAAGAATTTTAATGCAATCAAGAGCTCATTGGGAGAATTGCCTGAGTCTTTGGAGGAACAGACTAGTAACATCGAAGGTTACCTACCAGTATTGTCAAGCTCAGTAGGACAGGTGTCCAAGAGATCGCCTGCTTTGGGAAACTTTGTATCAGACTTAACGGGCAAGCTGACTCGCAGTATCGAAAAGGGTGATGAAATCCTCAGCGAGGCTCCTAGTTTAACCGGTTAAGGACATAGGTGTTTCAGTTGAAGAGGTTACAACCAGCTTGGTCCAATCCGTTAATCAAGCCCATGGCTGACTGGCGAAGCATGTTGAGGAGATGGCTAATAAAACTCAGTAGCAAATGTTATCTTTTGATGAGTCTATGGAAAAAGAGGCAGCCTAGGTTTTACAGACTTTTGGTTGTCAGCTCATTGTGCTCTTGGAGAACTTCGTTAAAAACTACATGCCGTTAACAGACAGGTTCCGTGAAGTGATTGCGTTGGATGAACAGCAAAGTAAATCGGGAAAACATAAAACTTAGCAAGTTATAGACAAAGGATAAAAAATTTAAATGCGGGAAACCGATTCAGAGCTAGAACATGGCTTGAAGGAGCATTGGATAGCAGTTAGCGATCTGATGAGCGGGCTGATGCTGTTTTCTTGTTAATTGCAGTACTGTATTGGTCATTGGGAAGCGTAAGAACGATAAGATTTAACAAGTCGTTTTATTATATGAAGATTTACGGGAAGAGCTTTATCAAGATTAATTGGTAGAATTTAAAGAGGGTTTTACCAGTTGAGGATCAGAGCTAAGTGATGATCTGCGGTTGAGATTTACCAATGCAGAACTTTTTTGAGAAGGGTGACTCGTAGCTGCGCTCAAAGTTTGCAAATATTTCGAAGGATTTCTTTTCTCGTTATTTTGAGATTTATGGGTCGAATAAGTGTCGGGGCGAAGGCTTGGAGTTAAGGATAGAAGCGCATACGTCTAGCTCTTGGTTTTAGGCGAGAGATAGCAATTTTCTATATGCACAACATGGCCTTTTCTCAGCTTGCATGGGAACTATTTTCGACCTTTAGCAAGTGGATTATGAAGAGCATGGTTTAGAGAAAAGTTAATTATAAATGGTTTGTCATGTTCTAAAATTATTTGAATGCAGAGCGAGAAGATGATCCCTAGTGCTCTTGTCACGTTGAATTTTTGGTGGTCACAGATGCCGAGACAAGACTGTCGCGTATTATTCAAGAATTAAACTAAAAATGTGGTGGACGAGCATTTAAATGAAGATTAATAATTTTACAAAATTCAGTTCGTCCAACACTCTTCGAGAAAAAATGGGCAGCCCTCATCTTTGTCATTTTGAATTGTTTATAAGGCTGTTCATTTGACTGGCCTTGAGCGCTCTGAAATCTCTAGTGCAGGACACTTCTCAGCTTTGGTCATCTTACAATCCTTCGGGACAAAGCCTCAGCCATAAAAAACAATCGGATCTTGGTGTAATATCCGCATCTGGATTGGTTTCGTGATCGCCAAGATGATCCTAGCTACCATGTTGTCAATTGTAGTCGGTTGGATGAGCAGCAAAAGCAGGGCCGGTGCGCACTGGTTAGTTATAACGAGGATTAGTGAAGGCTATGATTTATGTAGATTCTAAGCACCGGCCGAGAGACCCCTGCCTCCCGCAGATTGATCGTATGTAAGCATTTTTTTTACATACTCCTCGGTATAAAAACTACAGTGAGTTTAGAAACTGTTATCGCGGTTACAGCGAGAAAGTATTTAATGATTTCAGTCTTGAGTTTTTCTACAAATACTAACGATAATATCTTCTTAGTTTTCGCCCGAGCAGTAACGACGTGCAATAGGTGGCAGCCTCATGCTGAGAAGGTTCAGGTCTGTTTTAAATCATTTTGTAGTATCATTTGTGTTAGTGAAAATTGAATAGAGGCGAGTTGAAAATAATGGCTGCATATTTTAGAGAATTAAAGACCAACGAATTTGTCGGTAACGATAGTGCTAGAGGTCCTTGGTCTGAGGATGCTTGTCATGCAGGACCGCCGTCTGGGTTAGTCGCCAGAGCCGCAGAGAGGCTAGTGCAAGACAAGCAATTGGTTAGGCTAACTCTTGATATGGTCAGGCCCATCCCTCTTGCGGGCTTCAGGATCGTTGCAAAAATTGTCAAGGAAGGGAGAATGATGACAACTTGTGCGGTAGTTCTGAGTGATATAGAGGGGAAGGCGTGTATCAATGCGACTAGTGTTCATCTTAAAACACAGGTTTCAAAAGAATTGCCCAGTGCCGTGATAGCAGGACCTAACTTTGACGATGCAATACCAGGTAGATTTCCATTGTTGCTAGTAAATCACGATAAATCGACCTTCGCCCAGTCTGTTGAGGTTGCTTATCCGCCAGGCGAGGATGACTCGATTGGGCCAACGACAATTTGGATGCGATCTCAGCGACTCTTAGAGATAGAAAAGCCAAGCCCGTTTCAGAGCCTTTGCCCTCTTGCCGATTGTGGAAATGCTATTAGCCGCAATACAAGTCTTAGTGAGGCTAGTTTCGTCAATCCAGATCTAACAATCGCGATACACAGGGTGCCTGAATCAGAATGGCTCGCATCACAGGCAATCTCAGTCTGGCAATCTAACGGCTTAGGCATGTCCCAAGCAACACTTTTCGATACCGAGGGAGCTATTGGAGTGGCGACTCAAACGCTGCTTGTTTCGGCGCGCTAACGCTATAGGAAATCGGCTTCTCCATTCTATGTTGTTCGTGCTTTGCTCTCATGCTAATCACGCTCAACTAGCATAGGTTCAGTGACCTCAGCAATACCCACTAATGCGAGCATAATTAAGAAAGCGGTTTGTGGTCCTTCATGCGAATCAGTAGGTGTGAACCATTCATCTGGTGAATGAGCGCCGCCGCCATTACCTCCACCGGCAACTGTTATCGCAGGAATGCCTAGAGACATTGGCACATTTGAGTCGGTACTAGAAATGCTCAATTGGTCAAGCTCTAGGCCTATCTCATTAAAGGCAAGAGCGGCAGCCTGAACAATTGGGCTGGATGTTTGAGTTTTGCCAACAGGGCGATCTCCGATTAAATTGAAATCGACGGTGATCTCACCATTGTCCCAGCGGGCATTTTCTTCTTTCACCGCTTCTATTGCAGCGGCTTTTATTTGCTGCTCGAGTTTGGCAAGCTCGATTTTGTCGTTCGAGCGCATATCAAGAGCGAACATAGCGTCAGCGGCAATAGAGTTAACTGATGTGCCGCCTTCGACGGTGCCAACTGTATAAGTTGTTTTTGGAAATAGGGGAGTTTTAATGTCGCCTATTTTTGCTATAGCTCGGCCCATTGCATGGGTGGCGCTAGCTAGGCCAAAGGCTCCAAAAGAATGCCCGCCGGGCCCTTTAAAGTGAAACTCAAAACGTCTGCTGCCGGTGCCGCCTGTAGTTATGCGCCGAAGTCTCACTCCATCAATTGATACAAAGCCATCTATTTCCGGGAAGTCACGAAATAGCGCCTTGATACCTCGAAGGTCACCACGACCTTCCTCACCAACGTTGCCGGCAAAAATTATATCGCCGACTGTGTCGATATTGCTGTTGTTAAGGGCATCGATAATTGACAGTAGGGCTGCCAAGCCTCTGGTGTCATCGCCAATGCCAGGTGCATAATAGCGGCCGTCTCGAAGCTCTACAGCTGTGTCCACGCCTTCCGGAAAAACCGTGTCTAAGTGCGCTGAAATTAGAAAGGTAGGCCCGTCGCCGTTACCGGGTCGAATGCCTACGGCGTTGCCCTCGCTATCTATATAGGCATCGTTTAATCCTCGCATCTTCATTTGTTCGAGAAAGTAAGCGGCGCGTTTCTCTTCTTTAAAGGGTGGGGCAGGGATCTCTGTTAGTCTGATTTGCTCGCTAATGTAATCAGGCTCGTTACCTTCAATATAGCTAAGCGCTGCCTGAACTTTGGGCCTAGCGGTTAAGGTTTTGAAGCTGCGGTCTAGTGCAGGGTCAATGGGAACTAGATTTTGTTGAGCGCTTGCAGTGCCACTAAGGAAGGAAATGCAAAAAGATAAGGTTAGTGCTACAAAGCGCATACGCAAGCTCCAAAAAGAAAAAGTTAGTTTTTAATCAGTTCACTAGAATAAACGCATACGCATGCCGCGACCACCGGATTTTAGTAGCCGCCTTTCCCGCATCCTAGCGTGAAGAACTTCACGTTTGTCTGCAATCCAGTCTTCTCGAGCTACGTGTGGGTCTTGTCCTTTCTCTCTCCGACGGTTTTCTTCGGCAATACGAAATTGGCAGAACTCTTGATACATTTTGATTTCAGATTTCAGTTCTTTAAACACAATCTCTGCGTACATGGCGTCGTCTAGGAAGCCTATGACTGGTATATGGTCGGGGATGACATCTTCAGGGTCGACAAAATAATACAATGCGGCACGAATGCTTTTCTTTTCCGATGAAGTGAGTTGCCATTCGTCATCACGGACCATGTTGAGAAGTATTCTGAGTTTAAGCAGCCTTTCAGATACGAAACTTGGGAGGTCGAGATCTTGTGTTTCGTTGATCATTTTTGAAGCGGCCTCTTCAATCTTTCGAGAAGCGACCTCATCTTCGACAATTAATCTACCTTTATCGATACTTTGCTGGAATTTTTCTAGATCTTCATCGCTGAGAGTAATGATCACGTCTACTGGCATTTTAGCTCCACGAGATAGCTTCATTAGACCATTGCAAAGGCAATCCTCTTGCTATCGAATTTTTCTTAAATAACTTTATCGCTGTTTTTCTGTTTTGTGACTTGAAGACACCCAATGAGGGGCGTTAAGGACCTAGTTTCTAACCGAATAGTACTATATCTCAAAGCAGCAATAAATCATTGTTGTAAAAATGAACAGCGATGGCTTGTTAGGAATGCTAGCGGGCGCTGCAATCCAGATCAAAGAGAAGCGGGTTGCATCTTGCCACCCGATTTCCCGGCAGTGAGACTGAATATTCACTAAATTCGAGCCTCGGTTGGTAGTAGT
This sequence comes from Gammaproteobacteria bacterium, assembly GCA_963854625.1. Taxonomy (GTDB): domain Bacteria; phylum Pseudomonadota; class Gammaproteobacteria; order Pseudomonadales; family Pseudohongiellaceae; genus UBA9145. The sequence goes on from CAWKZY010000016.1 coordinate 22,814, forward strand.
CAGTCGAGATGTACTGGGCCCCAGAGGAAAAGGCAGCTTCACGACGTGAGCTGTCGTTTGTTCGCGCTTCTATGGTGTTAGCGTCAGCTCGGGTGCGGACAATAAATCCAGATTTGACCGCAGCTCGAATACGCGCTCTATCTTGAAGTGGGTTGTTCATTGTGAAATATGCCGCATGGTCTGCTTGCTCGTCTACCGAATTGACAAACATAGGTAGGCCCTGCAACGAAGCATTGCCGCGACTGTAGATTTTCACCTTTTCGGGTCCTTCGTCTAGGGCAAAGAAGACTTTTCCTCTAGCAGTTGCCAAGCTTGGCCAGCCATTTTTTATTACTGCCTCTTTAAGCGTGGGGAAGTTACCTCTGACGTCATCGGGAGTAATTAACTGCTTTTTATTGAAGACACTGAGTAATTCTTGGTCTAAATCATCAAATGCTTTGCTATCAAAAGACAGCGCATCGGTAGTGCCAGGATAGGCAGAGCCACCGGTTTTTGCGTTAAATATTATAAGTATTGGCACGTGCAGAGGATTTTTATCTGACCAGTTCTTTATTTCAGTGAGGCAAATTATCCAAGTGTCACAGTTTGATCGAACGTCAAGATCCTGTGCGTGAAGCACTTTAAACCCTGGCTGCTTCATATTGCTATTGTCATAGAGTTTTGATCCGCTTAACCCTATAGTTTGTTTTGCGAGGAGAGGGTCAGCGTAGCGGCCACCTTCAGGGTCATACACAATGTCGAGCTCAATTTGACGCATTCCCAGCTCTAGCTGTTGAGTTAGTGCTAGATGAGAATAATCTAGGGTAATTGCAGACTGCGCCCTGTAGTTGCCGATGAGTTCTAGTTCCGCTGCTGGTATCGCCAATTTGTAGCTGTTGTGGGAGCCTATTGCTTGAATAAAATTCATAGGCATCGAATTCATGAAGGGGCTGCATTCTAACCCGAAATCGCCGTCAGCGGGGCACGGAGTTTGAGCTGAGCTATGTGCCGCTAGGGCAAGGGTAATTAAGAAAAAAAAAGATTGAAGTAGGTCGTGAGATGGACTTCCTTTTAACCCAATTTTTATTGTTGCTGCGCTGTTTAATAAAAACCCGAACTGGCTCATGAAGACCACCTTTATGTATTGTAGGACATTATAATTCTGGGCTATGTAATCCCGGAAAAACTAGCTATTGATCATGTAACTCTCTTTGACTCTGAGCTCAGGAGCGTAACTCTCTAGATTGAAACTTTCAAGGTGGCAACTTTTAAGTTGATACTCTGCAGATGGTACTTCGAATGAGTGACAGATTCATTACGCCTTATTTTAATTGTGCTTGTGTGCCCGAATGCAACTATTGCTGTGTCAATTTAAGAGCTGATTAAAAGCAATTCGTCACTTCTCAATTTTTCTTAGCTGGTTAATAATGCTCAAGGAGCGATAGATTGCAAGGTGCAGGAGTTAGGGCAGCTATCACAATGAATATTTGGAGTAGGATATGGTGGATAAATCAGCAGGTGTAAGTCGAAGAAAGGTTCTCGGTGCAATGGTTGCTGGAGCAGCATATGGTCTGCCTAGTTTAGTGTCGGCTCAGACCGGAGGACGAGACTTGCCAGCACCACCTAAGGCGACAAAGGCGCAGGCGCTCGCTAGGGATGAAGGATTTTGGAAAGAAATCGCGGGTTACTACGATCGCACCCAAGGCATTGTAAACTTGGAGCATGGTTATTGGGGTAAAATGGCTCACCCGGTTCAAAACGCGTTTATAGATGCGACGAGGATGGTGAATGCTCAGAATTCCTTTTATGCGCGAAAGAACTATAGTGACGATGCAAGGCTCAGTGTACATAAGGTGGCACAGGCTTTGGGTGTGCACGATGATGAAATCGTCATAACCCGCAATGCATCAGAGGCGATTCATAATCTCATTCGGCAGTACAGAGGTTTAACTCCAGAAGATGCGGTACTTTATGCGGACTTGGACTACCCGAGTTTTAAAGACACCATGGTGTGGCTAAAAGGTGCGTATGGCGTAAATACAGTTGAAGTTACACTTCCACAAAGAGCTACTCAGGCAGAGATTTTAGGGCGCTACCTTGATGCTTTTGACACTAATCCTAACCTCAAATTAATGTTGATTACTCACGTTAGTAATCAGCATGGATTAGTTGTGCCGGTTGCAGATATCGCAGCAGAGGCAAAATTACGTGGCATCGACGTGATTTGTGACAGTGCTCAATCATGGGGGCTGTTAGATTATAAAATACCTGATCTTAACGTAGACTGGGCCGGATTTAACCTCCATAAATGGATCGGCTCGCCTATCGGCATTGGTGCTCTTTATATGAAGCGAGGGACCTTATCCAAAGTTGCGCCTTACCCAGGGGAAAGTGATCCAGAGAATTCCCATGCTTCTACTCGCGTGCATATGGCTACGTCGAATTTTGCTTCAATCATTACTATTCCCAATGCAATAGATTTTCATGAAGCTATAGGTGCTGCTAACAAAGAGGCCCGACTGCGCCATCTGCGTCAGCTTTGGACAAATGAAGCAGAGGCTATGGGACACATCGAATTATTAGGAGGTCTGGATGAAGAGTCCTGGACAGGTATGGGTTCGTTCCGACTGCAGGCTAAAAATACGGTAGCTGATGCCCGAGAATTACAGCAGCGCTTAGAAAATGATTTTGGCATATTCACGGTCATACGTGTTGGATTGGCAAGCGGCAGCTGCGTCCGAATTACGCCCCAGGTGTTTACCTCTGAGGACGAAATTTCGATGTTAATCGATGCAATGAAAAAGCTCAGCTGATGATGAATTGGTTAAACTTCCTAGCAATACCTTGCTGTGTCCAAATCAGCCTGCTCAGCCGAACATGCTTTGGGTGGAAGCAACAGGTCTTGGCCTAATTACTTCTTCCTTTGGGGAAAATCCAGTAGCTTGAATACTCTGGGTCACTAAATTGCCAGAGGGGTCGCGATGAGCAAGTTTTTTTACCGTAGGGTTTTTCCGTTCCGCACAGTGTGCATAGCGATGGGGGTATATCAAAACTGCATAGGGGTTGGCCATCTGTGAACATCCGGCGCGGAAGAGGGATTCCCCGAGGTTTTCCCCCGACAATTCTGTTCATCTTAATTTGGTTACGTCAAAACGCCCAATTAGTATTTTTTGGGTTTGTACCTAGTGCAGTGGAGACAGTAAACCCAATCTAGCGAGAAGTTGTTACTGTGCTTTTTTTAACTGCAGGGGCGCAATCGTTCTATCGATAATAGACAGCAAAGTGGACATAATTAACCCATAGCTGAGCCAAATACCGGCAGCACCAAAAAGGGTCTGTAGAAAGCCGGTAATTGGTAATTGCGACGCTATGTACAGCAGGGCAGGACCGAAATAAAAGACGCCATTCCAGCGACCCAAAAAACTCATCCTTAGCTGTTTTTGCTTATACCAGAAATAAGAATCCAATACGTATTGACTAAACGCTATGGCAACTAAAATTGGCAGCAGAGGGCTTAATATGCCTGCTAATGCCAATGCGGACATTGTCGACGTTACGAAAAGAAAATCTGTTGTGTGATCGAAAAGCATGCCGCGCGCAGAGGCTGTATCAGTGGCCCTGGCGACTTTGCCATCAAAGAAGTCGCTAACAATGGCCAGTAAAAACAGTAGGGCTAGCCAATACGCTGGCATTGAACCAGGATTGGCTAGCCCATAAACAACCGGCGCTATAAGCAGCAGGCGCAAGGTTGTGAGTAAGTTAGCCATTAATCGCTAAACAGGTCTTTTTGGGCTTTGCGCCAGAATATCAACCCTATTGCTGCGTTGAATAGGATGAAAAAGTTATGCTGCACAAAACCGAATGCCGCCATTTGGCCTTCGTTATCAGGGAATAAAATCACCCAAAATGTGATGGCAGCAGCGCGCATTGGAGTAGGCACTGCAGCTGCGAAAAAGATCACTGGGAGGAATGGCAACAAGGTCATGAATGACGCTTCAACTCCAAACAAATTTAACGCTATCGTGTAGACAATAATTGCCGCCAGAAGTGCAGGAGATCGCAGCAAGAAAAAAGCCATGTAATGCCACGGTCTAGCTTTATTAAAGGCATGTAAAACCTTTTTTTCTCTGAACGTGCTGTTAGGCAGGATGGTTCCCTGGAAATATAGGATCCAAATAATCAAGAATACTGCTGCGCCCGCACTAATAATGGGCATTATAGAGAACACTTCAGGTAAGCTGTCGCCACCGACTGCAAATCCGATGCTTGCCCAAACAAGTAAATAAAAGATTTCGCAGAACATTATAAATAGCATCACCGAACCAACTTCCCAGCCTGGGATTTGGTGACGTTTATTCAAATAAAATGCCATGGCTCCCTTGCCAACTTGTTCATTAAAGATAGAGATAATGTAGGCGCTAGCTCGAACAGGTAAGATATCTTTGTATTTAATGTCTGAGATGAACCAGTTCATGGCTTTGGTGACAACAAGTGTGTCTATGAAAAAATAGAACAACGAGTAGCAGACCATTAATCCTAGCCAAGGCACCCAATCAACTGTAGAGAATACTTGGGTCATGTATTCGACCAAGCTCATGCCTTCTCTCGCGGCGGCTCCGTTTAGTCTAAAGTAGAGATAGGCGAAGCATGCAGCGGTAAGGATTAAAAAAACTATTCGTCCGATGGGATTAGCTTTTTTCTTAACCGGTTTCTCTTGAGATTCTGTTGTTTCTGTTTGATCAGTCATTTTTATTTCTCAGTTAGTATCTTGCTTAGCGTATCTCGTAGTGGGGTAAGTTTGATGCCTATAGCTGCATCGGCGTTGACCGCAACTTTTTCATTCATGGTTATCACATCGATCACGGTAGGAGTCATTCCTCCGCCTTTTATGATGCTGCTGATAGCTGAGCCGATCTTAGCAAGCCAAATAGGTGCGCTTCCAACTTCTATCGTTTTATTCTGAACCTCGGCGGCTAATTTGATGAGGTCACGGTATGCAATTGTTTCAGGGCCAACTAATTCATAGGTCGTGGTATCGGTAGCCGGTTTGGTTGCCAAGGTGGTAAGGGCATTATTGAGATCATCAACATCAAGCGGGCGCATAGTGTAATGGCCTCCACCTAGGATGCTGGTTTTGTCTTTAGCCGTTGCATACTTTAGAGAGTTGGTTCCTGCAGATCCGCGGCCAAGCAAGATAGGCGTGCGGATAATGCTCGAAGGTATGCCAGATTGGCTAACTAATTTTTCTGCAGTGCCTTTTGAACGAAAATACGCATTATTGGAATCAGGTGATGCACCAACAACACTTATAAAGATAATGTGCTTAGCTTTATTGCGTTTAGCCGCTTCAACAACAGTTTCTGTGGCGGCTACATTAGCGCTAGCATAGTTCGAATGCTTGGTCTCTATTAAGATTCCTGCCAGATGTATAACGCAATCGGCGCCCGCTAACACTGACGCGAGGCTGTCGACATCGGCATAGGAAATAACGGCGGGTGTAATGGACGCGCCTTTGGGCAATGATTCAAATGCGGATTTGGACCTTACTCCGGCAATGATTTCTAAATCTGGGATTGTGGCTAGTTGGATTAATAAGTTTTTCCCAACACTACTATTGGCACCGGTTATTGCAATCTTCATAAACTGTTTTGTGTCCTATTAAAAATTAGTTTTCACCGGGCCAACTACGGCCGGATGAGGGTTTTGGATTTCTCTACTACATAAAGCCTTCGGGTTTTGTCTCGACAAATTATAACCCTCTATGCCTGAGAGATTTATAACTAGCCATAAAAGCTGTATTTGAGGTGCAAAAAATTCGACTCTTAAACCGGTAATTTGGCCTCTGGGCTTAGGTAATTCCTATCGCGCTTAAATCTGCTGAGCAAGAATATTGAGTTTTTTGCTGCGTTGCAATTTTAGAGCAGAAGTATTGATAATTTCGCTAAGCTCCTGCGCGGTGTTTGCTGCCTCTATGCGGCTGTTATCAACATTTCCATACAGTGTGTTACGCATTCGAGGCGTGCGGTCTAATTTGACTATTAGCTGTTCCAGCATTACGGGTGACCATTCTTGGCCGTGATCAGCTCCGGCGGCTCTGGTGATGCTTTCGTTCATTAGAGTTCCACCAAGGTCATTGGCGCCGGAATTTAAACAGGCTTGAACACCGTCGTATCCCATTTTCACCCAAGATGTTTGAATGTTGGGGATTAAGTCATTAAAAACCAGTCGAGAGACTGCGTGCATCAGAACAGATTCTCTGAAACTTGGCCCCTTGCGAGACTTTCCTTTTAAATACATGGGCGCTTCCATAGGCACGTAGGGAAGTGGGACAAATTCAGTAAAGCCTCCCGTCCTTTGCTGTAAGCACCGCAAATGCAGCAGGTGAGCGGCCAGATGTTCGCTAGTCTCAACATGTCCATACATAATCGTGGAAGTGGTTCTGAATCCTACTCTATGAGCGGTTTCCATCACTTGTAACCATTGCCTTGAATTGAGTTTGTCTGGGCAAATTTTGGCTCGAATATCATCGTGAAGAATTTCAGCTGCGGTACCGGGAAGCGTGTCCAAGCCAGCGTTTTTAAGCTTAATCAAAAACTGCTCCAAGCTTATCTTAAGGGTTTTAGCGCCTTGCCAAACTTCAAGAGGGGAGAACGCATGGATGTGCATTTTTGGGGTTGCTTCGCGTACGGTAGCCAGAATGTCGAGATAGGTTTGGCCGGTGTAATCAGGATGGATGCCACCCTGCAGGCAAACTTCAGTAGCGCCGCGACTCCAAGCTTCTTGGCAGCGTCGCGCGATTTCCTCGGCGTCGATGTCATAAGGTTTTCCACGCAAATTTTCGCTGGCTTTGCCTTTCGAAAATGCGCAAAACTGGCATTTGAAGTAACAGACATTGGTATAGTTGATGTTTCGATTAACAACGTAGCTGACGGTGTTTCCGCAGAGCTTACGTCTAAGTGAATCTGCCTGCTGGGCAATGTAGCTGAAGTCAGGGCCGCGAGACTCAAAAAGTCGAGTTATCTCGCTTTTCGTAAGCTCGTCTTTGGCTAAGCACTTTTTAACAATTTTGATTACATCTTCGCTGACAGAAGCTTCAGAAACTGGTTTAGCGAGTAACTCTGTTTCGATGTAGGGTGTGGCGCTGGATTCACCCGTTTGCCAGTCATCTCGCTTAGCGAAACCATCAGCATCGGCTTGGCGCAAAACTTTAGGTCGAACTTCATCAGAAATCCATGTCTCGGCTTGCTTTATATAAGCGGGATAAATGGTCAAGCGTTGTTCAAGAAATTTGTCGGCAGTAGCGGTCTCGTTAGCAAGTTTATCCAAGTGGGGCCACGGCGCTTCCGGGTTTACATGGTCGGGGGTTAACGGTGAAACACCGCCCCAGTCATTTATGCCAGAAGCAATCAGTTTTGGCAGCACGCCAGGACTTAGGTTAGGTGGTGCCTGAATATTCATTTCTGCGCCAAATATCAATCTCGCGACGGCGATAGTCCAAATTAGGTCTTCTAAATCTGGCTCTGGTGCCAGCGCCATTTTGGTTTCTGGTTTAGCTCGGAAATTCTGGACGATGATTTCTTGAATATGGCCGTATTCTTCATGTAACTCTCTGATCGCTAAAAATGATTCAATCCGCTCGCGTCGTGTCTCGCCAATACCTATTAATATGCCTGTGGTGAAGGGTATTTTTTCTTCGCCTGCTAAGCGCAGTGTTTCAAGTCTGACAGCGGGGTCTTTATCGGGTGAACCGTAATGAGGCATGCCTTTTTCGGTTAGGCGGGTGGAGGTAGACTCGAGCATTATGCCCATTGACGCGCTAACGTTGCGCATTTTTCGCAGCTCCAGAGCTGTCATGTTTCCGGCATTTATATGAGGGAGAAGGCCGGTTTCAGTTAAAACTCTCTTGGCAACAGCGTGAACATAGTCAATTGTATTGTCATAGCCTAGTTCTTGCAGTGCCTCCCGTGCTGATTTGTATCGCAGCTCCGGCTTTTCACCTAAAGTAAAAAGAGCTTCTTGGCAGCCCATCTTAGCCCCTTCATGACACAGTTCCAGCACCTGTTCCATGCTTAGATAAGGTTGGCCTATATATTTTGGGGTCTTTGCAAAGGTGCAGTAATGGCAGACATCGCGACAAAGCTGGGTCAGCGGTATAAACACTTTGCGGGAGTAGCTGACTATATTGAGATGATGCTCATCTCGAAGTCGTGAGGCTTCTTCTGCAAGGACGTTAGTATCCTTGCGCACAGCTAATGCTAACGCCTTTGACTTAGAAAGCATCTTATCGTTACGGTTGGATTGTCCCAACTTTACTCCTCTGGCGGTTGCCTTTCATTTTTTTTCTGAAAGCAAGACTAACAGCCTAAAGAACAAAAAGAGAGTAGTAAAACCGTATTTTTGGTGATGGTCCGCGGAACTGGCCGGGTACTAAAGCCACAAGTTGAAGCGGGCGTGGCAGCCTAAGAAAAGAACTGAGAAAGTGTGGGAATAGGCCAAGGAAAGATAGAGTTAGCTAGGTAATGCGAGGGCCAGAAGAAGTCTTGGTCTCGGGCCTTATTCAGACTGCTTGTTAATTTCGTTTGCCGTCTAGAATAAGCACAAGGTGTTGGCTAGATGTTTTAGCAGCGCTTGTCTTTAGTAAATGTCATTTTTTGTTGCGGCAGCGTTTGCAAAGACCTGATGGGGTTGCGCAGGAAGCTTTGTTATTGTCATTGCCTCTACCCTTGACTTTTTTAGCGATGGTTAGGTATCCCAATTTGCGGCTAGGGTACTAACCTCATTTGTTGTAGTTGAGGGTATAGTTGAGGGTATAGTTGAGGGGATAGTTGAGGGGATAGTTAAGGTGTCTTCCAAGGTGCCGTGCGACATCGCTAAAGCGCGACACAGAGGATGCTCCAACCGTGTTCTCTAGCGTGATGATGATCATCGAAAAGAAGAATAACTCGACATCACGCAGCGTCATTCTATAAAAGCTGTAAAATAGAGCCGCGATCGTCCAGTTAGCCTCGGGCAGATTCTATTCCCCCTTGTAATTGATTCCTTTTAGCCCCGAGCCATTGATCGCGATTTTGTTCAGTGTCTGCTGCGGGCGCTGATAATATCTCTTTTTCGGCGAGACAAAATCCGCAAAACTCATTGTAGGTTGCGAGCTCGATCCAGAGTTCTCTGGCAATGATTTTTACAAACATCATATCGTTGAGAAATCCGATGCCTAGGATAAGATCAGGATCAAATCTATGGGCTTACTAAAGAAGGTCATAGCGTTCATGGTGATTTCGCGTTCGGTAGCACTGACATCCCATTTAGAGTCCTTGAACATATCCAAGAACACTTTGAGTTGCAGTAAACGGTCAGCAATGAAGTTGGATAGCTCTGTGTTTATTGCAACATCAACAATTTTATAGGCGGTTCTTTCTGCATCGGCATTATTTTGGCCGGCAGTGCTAGTATTTCTTGCCTTCTGAACAATGGTCTTGAATCGACTTGAATCGACTTGAATCTCATGCACTAGGAGTGAAAGAAAACCCAAGTGGCATAGCTATTTTCTTCAATGAGAACAGAGACTCTATTGTGACCGGATGATGTGATATTCGGTTTGGCGCGGCTGAATATACTCGAAAGCCTCGCCATCAAAAAAGCCATCCTCTTCTAATTTCATTCGCATCGGTTCGGCACTCCATTCGGGGCTGTCTACCAATGCGGTCAACTCGATTGAATAAGCTGTATTCGCTTTCATAGGATAATCACCGGTGCCTGGCACTCCTTCTTGCTTATCCCACATGCCGATAGTTGTGCCGGCAGCATGGCCATGAAGCCCAATAGGGTGGGTATAAATAATTGGCCCGATGCCTCTTGCCAGAGATTCATAGCGGGTCATTTTGAGGATTTCGTTTCCAGTTCGACCGACTTCAAAGTTATTGGTGAGAATGTCTTGCAGATCATTGCCAGCTTTCAACGCGATCTTTAATGATCGGGGCGCATCATTCTCACCATCGTTCAGTATGTACGCATTCTGCTGAGTATCGGTCTGCAAATTGAGATAAGAGATGCCAAAGTCGATATGGACATGGTCGCCCTTGTATAGAATTTCTGGGTCGAGATTATTAGCCGTAATGTTCGCAACCGAGTTATCTGACCTTTCTACTTCGATGCTCGTATGAAACCATGTGCCTAGGCCAAGGTCGGATACTCGCTGGCGGAACCACCACTCCAGATCCGTAGTGCTTGTTTCACCGGCGCTGACGACTTCGCTGGAAAATCCTTCTTTGATTATGCCGTAGGCAATATCCATTACATCTTTGTAGACGGCGATTTCCTCTGGAAGTCGGGTTTCAAGCCAGCCTACCGCAACTTCTTCAGCAGACACTATACGCTCTCGCAGTTGCGGGGATAGTGCGTTGCTAAAATCACGCTGTTCTGAAAAAGTCAGTCCGTCGGCGAGAGCATATGTGTCTGAGTAATTTAAAGCTATTTTTTGAGGATTAAACTCGCCAAGAATTTTCGCGATACGGGCGTATTGATCTGGCTGCTCCTCTGGGTTCCAAACGCCGGGAAATAAATCACCGACGGCATATCTGGCAACTGCCATGCGCTCTACACCCCGAGCATCGCCATGATCGATAAAAAGTAAAACCGTTCGTCTGCGAGCATTTAGCCAGGTCGCTGGCAGCATAGTCTTAAGAACAGGGTCTTCATTGTATTCTCTGGCAATGATTACCCATGCATCCACTCCAGCTTGGCGCATAACCAGTGGTACAAGTTCATCGAGCCGTTGTTTAATGATGCTGTTAGTGATCTCTGCTCGTTCTCGCAGTGGCAGCACTTTTTCAGCCAATGTATCTGCAAAAGAATGTGTAGCAAAAGAGCTTACTATACTGGTGAGAGATATAATTTTAGTAATCCGCGCGATCTTTCGTAGAAGCATAATTAGAGGTCCAGACTTAGCGAAAGGAGAAGGTCATATTTCTTAGGATTATTTGAATTACTCGAGGTTACCATTTATGGGCGGGGAGAGAATATAGGCAGGGAAAGAAAACTATCGACGGGGAGAGAAGTCTGTCATGGGTGCGTATTAGATGCGCTAGGATATCTAAAGACCTCTCTATCAGATGGGCTAGGTTATTAGAAGGGTAGAGCTGCTAGAAGGGCCAAGTTGTAGAGTGATCAAGGATCTATGGGCTGGAAGCTGCCCCACTAGGTCATAAGCAACTTATCAGTGCTGATAACTTAGGGAGACTTATTCAAATGATCCGCGGCATAGGGTGAGCTGTTTTGGGCCGCAAGGTTGTAGTGGATTGTTGAGAAAGCCAGCTTCAGCTAGCAATTCTGAAAATGGCGGTATGTTCGATTTCGGCGACTACTTTTCCTTCGACGAACATGGCAATGTAGAGCTTTATGAATTGATGCGCTTTTCGTTCCCATTTATCGATAGGTACTGTTTTTATCTCAATTGACTGACCAACTAACAGCGGGGCGCGTAATGTGATTTTGCTACCGGTGTGGATCCATGCCGGCAGGACAAATAGTCGCATCAGCGCTTGGTTACAGGCATCAAGCAGAAAGTAAGGGTGGATGTGCCCCGCGGTGCCCTCATAGCAGGCTGCCCGGTCTCGCTGAGCAGTGACATGTTCTTGATTTTCTTCATGGCTTGGCTGCCATGTAAAAGCCGGAGCAGGTCTTTGTAGAACGATTAGATCCCACTCGATCTCGGCCCTAACAATTTCTTTGTGCTCGCAGACCATAGCAGCAAGCGCGTTTACCGGGGGCAGCTCGCGGGGCAGCCATGATTCCAGTTTTGCCAAAAGCAGGCCCTTCTCATTGCTCAGACTGGTTACGCAATTACGCTTGCTCGTTTCAGATCTAGATTCTTCAGTTTTGATGGTGAGTAAGTCGTCTTGGTAAGCTGGCTTTAAGAAAATGACGTCCATTATTCCCTGTTTCAGAAATGCGGGGCCGAATGCTTTAACCAGCGACTGGGTTAGATAACCAAACACATTGACGCCGCTGACGAGTGCGCCGGTGAATCCATATTTTTCAGCGATTTCATCGCTGTGAATGCGGTTTTCTGATTCTTCAGCATCATTCATTGCCAAGATTTGTTGATTAGAAATTGTTGTCATCTTTAAGCTTCTCGAGATGCTTCGTGTGAAAAACGCATAATAGCAGTAAAGGGGATTAACTCAGAGCCGCTGTGGTGGATTTAGAAAAACGAGCGCACCGCCACCATGGCTTGCCGTCAAAAAGGCCAATCTAGGATGTCTACAGTGCCCAGTTTTCAATCAAAACTCTGATGCCGATCAACAACTTGAAGTTTGCGCAATAATTAATTTAGCGGGAGATTGGTAAGAGTAGTTTGTGTAAGGCGTTACTGTCAAACATTACAAGCGAGCAGCCTTCTAATGAGCGAACTGGCACAGAAATATCTTCGGCGAAAAGCGTTCTCCGTAGTCTTCATTTTTGTATATTGAGCGACCGTTAGCAGTAGCAGATCCTCTGTTAAGCAGGGGCCGCTGATTGCTGGCCAGTTCAATGCTGCCGTTAGGCGCTAATGTCTTCGCTTACCCAGTCTGGCTGAGCTTTTCGATCACGATCGATGTTATGTCTATGAATGGGGCTGCAGCGCTATTGTCGAGCGCAAAGTCCATTGCCTTAAGGGTTTGTCCTAAAAACCCTCAGATAGGATGAAAGATTTGAATGTTTCTTCTGAGAATACACACAAGTTTATCGGAGAGTTCGTGCTACCACACTTGCATTGCGAGTCCCACGGCCAGTAATGACAGCTATTTCGCCAAGGATGTCACCAGCTTGAAGCTTTGCTTCTTTGTGAGGTTGAATAGCATTATAGAGGACTACTTCGCAGCAGCCGGTCAGAATCAGGTATCCATTGCCGCGGCTGGTGGCATTTTGGGCAACGATCCCACGTCGCAGCTGTCGCGTCTAATTTCTTCTTCGGCTAACAAGCTGCCCATCCATCTGTTTGAAAAACGGTGGCTCAGCCATTCAATGAGATAATGACTGATCTGAGAGGTGTAGATGGTCGAATCGCCTTCTAATACTTGTATCGGTTGCCCGGTGTTGCGAAAGGAAATGTGGTCTTAAATACATCGGTAAGCTCTTCCATATCTATAAAAACTACGAGGTCTGGGGCCGATTAAATTGCATCAGCGGGATCTCCATGAATGGCATCGGCACCTCCATGCCAATAGCAGGGGGTAGCTGTCACCTTAAAGGCGTTTTAAATTTCCAATAATGCTTTTTCTGACAAATCCGCGATAGCCCATTTCTCTAACCGCAGTTATCGAATGATTGTCGCCAACTATGGATATTCCCCTCTCTATGCCTATGTTTGCGATGAAGAAAGTGGCGCCTATGGCTGTGATGCTTTGAACGGTAACGTGAGACTCAATTGTGAGGCCAAAATAATTGAGACGTTCGCCCGGGCGGGCTTCGACCGGTTGAAATGTTCTAAGACCGCGTCCTCAGTACAGGCCACAAACTTCTTTTTCAATGGCTATGTAAAAAATCTCACGAGTTGTAATCAGGTCGATCTTGTGGGGCATGACCATTGGCGGAAGCAGTGATGAGTGGTCGTCACGTAAATGGGTTAAAAACACAGAGGCAGACTAATTATTAGAAATGCCTCGTGTCGAGAGGTACTGATCTAAGGAGGGTATAGTATTTATTAGCATGTGCTTGCTGTTGTAGCACAAAGCTAAACCGGTGCATGGCTCAGTTGGCATGAAAACGGAAGCGCCGCCGAGTACGTCAATGCCAGTTTTCACAAGGCCGCCAGGAACGTATCCTTCGCTACTTGGTAAGAGAGGGGCGATGATGAGGTTTTATCAAGGTCAATGCGACTAACCGAGGTGCCTGAGCCGATGTCGAAAATATCAGAGTCCGCGGGTTAATTGTTTGATCGGCGACCTTGGCGCTGCCGTTTACACAGGACTGGAGATTGAAAAAGTCTTTGACAGGAATGTTCTGGCTACAGCTGTCCTTTAAGGCAAGTTTTTGAGATGCCGCCAGCCATTCTTCCTTGATTTCAGTTTCAGTACCCCAGATTTCAAGCTCTCGCCGAGTCGGACCGAGTAGAGTTATTCTTAAAGCCTCAAAGCGTGACTTATGCCGGCAGAATTACCGATGGTATTAATTTTCAACTCTGCTCTTATATTTTGGCTACAAATAAAAAGAAGGAGAGGGGATAAAAGGCTGTTTGTGACCGAGCCACTTTGTTGGGCAGAACGAGCGTGTCAAAATTTCTAATACCGTGCGGCAAAAAGCCTTTACGAACTTCTGGCGTTTGTCCTGTTACGATGCCGCCATTGTCGTCTTCGAAGAAGCTACTTCCAAGACCTAGTTAAATGGCGGTGGTGATGCCGACAAAAACGCTGGCCGAAAAGCTTGGGTGTTTAATAGCTACCTAAACCCCAGTCTTATATTTTTGATGTTACCGCACTTAGGCAAGCTTATAAGTGTAGATTGCAGTTTGCCCCACATCCTGTGGAACTGAAAACAGGGGCATATTTGAGGTTTAATTCACTCCTCGTGTTGTTCTCGTTAAAATTTAAAATTTAAAATTTAAAATTTAATATAATAAATATAAAAATCAATATATTACAATTAATATCTCACCTCAATAATAGGAGGCGCGGTGGTTTGCTAATTTCTGCCCATTCCATGAAATTCCTCATTTGGGCGAATAGCAGCCATATTTGCTATCCGATTGGAAAGGGCAAATAGCGCAGCGATTGCACCAATGTCCCATATCTCATCAATGCTGAACCCTTGATTAATGAGGTGTCCGTGATCTTCTTCATCAACTAGTTCTGCGTTCCTTGAGACCTTTATCGCGTAATCCAACATATGTCTCTGTCGCTGATTGATGTCTGCCTTCCGATAATTTGTCGCCAGTTGGTCTGAAAGCAATGGATTTTTCGCGCGAATGCGGAGTATCGCCCCGTGGGAAACCACGCAGTAGAGGCATTGATTTAGCCCCGACGTGGCCACTACAATCATTTCCCTCTCGGCCTTGGATAAACCCTGGTCTTTCTCCATTAAGGCATCGTGATAAGCAAAGAAGGCGCGAAATTCATGCTCTCGGTGAGCTAAAGCCAAGAAAACATTGGGAACAAAGCCTGCTTTTTCCTGCACTGCAAGAATGCGCTCTCGAATGTCTTCCGGGAGGTCGCTAATTTCTGGGACTGGGAACTGGCTTAATTGATCTTTGCTCATTTTTTTAATACCTATTGTATGCTGGGGTGGTAAATAAACTCGATACGATTGGGTCTTAATTCTTTGGCCATCATCTATTTCGCGAGAAGCTTCCAGTGATGCGTGGCTTAAGTCGCCGGATGCGGTCCGAGCTAGGTGAGACCGATAGGTCTGTGGTTGTTCAGCTGCGGGGGTTATGTCCGCCGCAGCTAAAGCAGGTAACTTGGAATTGAAAGCTATGAAAGCAAGTAATAAGGTTTAAATATTTAAATAAATCAATAATATGAATCTCTTTATTAATGTCTTTTAATCTCTTCGGATTCGTATAGCTGCATGTCTGGGTCGACAGTTGCTAGTAGTGCCATAGCAGCGACGAACTCACTAGAACCTGGGACTTGAAAATGTCTTTCTAAATCTTCCATGGTGTCCCAGCGCTCTACGAACAGAAAGCGATTGTGATTTTCGGCGTCTATTGTGACTTCATGGCTTAAGCAGCCAGGTTCCGAGCGCGACCTGCCAACATGGGCTTGGCTATGACGAAGGGCTTCAGCCCGTGAATTTTCTCCAACTGTAACGCTGCCTATAACTATAATCATGTTTATATATTCACCATAAATTATTGTATTATTTACTTAAAACTCTATTTACCATGGGCTCGAATTCTGCCAGTGTCATCGCTTGATAGTTATGGTCAAACGAAGGCATATCATATTTTTCTATGAATTCCAGAGCATGATCATAGTGTGGGCTGTCTTTGAGCTTGTCTCTAGCATTTTTGTTCTCACCGATGTGCTCAAAGTAATAATAGCCTTGAAAAATTGGATGTTGCTCCAGCATCCAATGATTAGCATTACTCACGAAAGGTTTGAGGATGGCGGCGGCTACAGCGCCATGGTTGTATGTTCCCAGTGTGTCTCCGATGTCATGGAGCAGGGCGCAAACTACATACTCTTCGTCCTTGCCATCGTGATGGGCCCGCGTTGCAGTCTGCAGGCAGTGCTGCAGGCGATCAACATTGAAACCTCCAAAGTCGCCGTCGAGCAGGCGTAAATGATCTAACACGCGGCTCGGCAGACCCTTAGCAAAGGCATTGTAGCTTTCGATTACGGCATCAATATCTTCTTTAGTGCAATCGTCAAAACGAGTGAAGGTGGCTTGTTTATTCATAGCTATCCTTTGTCTGATGGCCTGCCTTAAAGTGCAGTATGTTATGAAGAGGGTTTCACTTGTATTGTACAAGAAAATATCGTCCGATCACGCCTTTCACGCTGAGCTCGTTACTTTTATTTATTACTTGCCATGACAGCTTAAGCTCGGCAGCTTTGCTAGAGGCTATAATGATGAATTTGTGCTGATGCCAGATATATGGCAGATATGTTTTGGGGTTAGTGGCTTCGATTTTTTGCGATTGCGTTATATCTAAACAGAAGACTGGGGAGTATTATTTTCCCGTTATATATTATATTTTGGTATATTATATTTTTTTATATTTTATTTATTAACAATAAGCTAAAGCATTTACTTAATGTAATACTTTTCAAATTAGAGGCCGCTATTTTAGTAACGGTCTTCGAGCTCGTTGGTTTTTAGCGTGGGTAAGTTGCTTGGAACAAGGGGTTTATTTGCTGGGGTTGTTGTTGCTCAGTTAAAAGGGAGTCTCTTAAAATGGAGGATAAAGAATTGAGTCAAGATCTAAGTGCCAAGGTAATAGTTGTCACCGGTGCCAATAGTGGAATTGGTTTTGAGGCTTGCAAAAATTTCGCCAGCAGGGGTGCGACCCTCGCTATGGTTTGTCGCAGCAAGGAAAAAGGGCAGTCTGCGCTTGAGAATATAGAGGCATTATCTAGCAAAGCTTCGATCAGGCTTTTTGTTGCTGATTTTAGCTCACTTGAGAGCGTGGCCAGAGTTGCTAGAGAGCTAGTAATGGCCTATCCGGTTATAGATGTGCTTTGTAACAATGCCGGCGGGGCAAACGGCCAGCGGATCGTGACCAAAGAGGGCTTTGAAACGACTTTAGTGGTCAATCACTTAAGCGGGTTTTTACTCACTAAATTGCTTATGCCGGCGATTCTAAACGCCGGGAAAGGGGAGCCTGCTAGGGTGGTGTTCACAAGTTCACTGGGGCATAAGAACAGTCCTCTGGACTTTGACGACCTCAACTTGGAGGAAGCTTACGGCAGTCTCAAAGCCTATGGCCGCTCAAAATTAATGAACTTGCTGACCGCTCGCTCGCTAGATCAAAAGTATCGGGAGAATAACGTTATCGTGAGTTCTTTTCATCCGGGCGCTGTTAGGACAGCGATTTGGGGCAAGGGCGGCGCCTTAGCGAAAGTGCTCGGATTTGTTATGTATCCCTTCATGTGGAGTATCGAAAAAGGAACGGACACTTTTATTTGGCTGGCAAGCTCCAATGATGAGGCAGTGAAAAACGCGAACGGGAAGTACTTCTTCGATCGTGGGACCCCTGAGATAGCGGTATTTGCAACCGACGCTGTGTCTGAACAGCTATGGCAGGTGAGTGAGGGATTGGTTGAACCTTGGGTTTTGGAGCAAAGCAGCGACAAGTGTGGGCCTCTAGATCTATAGAATTAAGCGCCTACCAAAAGGTCTTTCATTTGTTCGGGTCTCTTGCCGCGTGTTTAGAGGCAGTGTCAGGAACTCACGAATTATGGGTTTGACAAGAAATGGGGTGATCAACAGTGAGTGAAAAGAAGATCGTAGGCTCTTTATTTGAGAATGTCGGTGAATTCACGGGAACTTGTTTGATTACCACGTTGCTGGGGATAGGGTTAAGCCACTGGATCATCGCATCTCTAGCGGGGCTTGCCGCTGGAGTTCCGGCATCAGTTGCTCTGCTGCCAGCGGAGACACAAAATAGGCTCGCAATATCAGCGATATAAGGGGCGATAACAGCTTTTGTGGATTATTTTGTTCATGAGGGCATGTTTATCCCGGAAGCCGCAGAAGCTATTGTTGCTGGATTAGCTGCGGCAATTCTTTCATACGGAGTTGGAAGCTTAATTGCTTTTTACCGAAAGAGCCGAAAGAGCCGAAAGAGCCGAAAGAGCCACGAGAGTCGAAAGGCGGCACCTGCCGCTGTCTCAGAAGTCACTGAGATGGATTTGCTCTTGGAGAGTCGGGTCACGATGTGTCCTAAATATCTACTCAACAAAGATCAAGCCTAGTATATTAAGACACGTTAAATCCTTTGGACTGCCTGTGACATTACTTTCTCTTTTTTCTCGCTCTCAGGTAAGTCTATTTTTATTAACGATGTTCGCAGCAGGAGCCAATGGGGCGGAATCTGACCTTCCTCGTAATGAATTTGGCCAGCCTGACATGCAGGGGATTTGGTATTACGGAAGTGCTACTCCAATGGAGCGGCCTGCGGAGCTTAAGGATCAAAAATCTTATAGCCAAGAGCAAGGTTTTCAGCTTGTTGAAGGCTTGCTAGCCGCCGCTGAGCTAAACAGTTCTGCGATAGACGCTAACAGGAGTGCTCCCCCAGCAGGGTCAACGATTGCTCAAGAAGCCGATCATAACTTTGCCAGCTTTCGCAGTAATCTTACAGAAATTGAGGGTCTTTACAGAACTTCCCAAATTATAAGCCCAGCAAACGGACGTTATCCATACCGAGCAGACTACAAGGACTACGTGCAGCAACTAATCCTTGATGGGCGTGGTCCATTTGATGGCCCAGAAATTCGCTCCTTAAGTGAACGCTGTGCGGGACCAACCGCAGGCCCTATGCCGCCCATGACGGGTTGGTTTTACAATGCCAATATGCAAATTGTACAGACCGGCAACCATGTCATGATCATGGGTGAATTAACTCATGATGCCAGAATAATCCCGCTTGATGCCCCTTCAGCGAAGTTGGCAAGTGCTCAATGGATGGGGCGTTCGGTAGCCCGCTGGGAAGGAGATAGATTGATCGTTGAGACTACCCATTTCCGGCCAGAACATTCTTGGTGGTATCTGCGTATGTCGGGTGAGTTGAAGGTCACAGAGAGTTTTGAGCTAATTACTGAAAACGAAATCCTTTATCGTTTTACGCTTATCGACCCTGCTATTTACACAGAACCGGTGACAGTTGAAAAGAATATAGTTCGACGGGCGGCTGGTGAATACATTTATGAGTACGCTTGCCATGAGGGGAATTACTCTCTGCCTTCGATTCTCGCTGGTGCTCGTCGTCAGGAAGCGGATAGTTTCGACGCCAAAAGGTAGCATATTTTTGTATTAGCTGGCGGCGGCCCCTCTGTCTTTTTCGATAGGG
Source organism: Gammaproteobacteria bacterium (assembly GCA_963854625.1). Lineage (GTDB taxonomy): Bacteria > Pseudomonadota > Gammaproteobacteria > Pseudomonadales > Pseudohongiellaceae > UBA9145. The sequence goes on from CAWKZY010000016.1 coordinate 42,282, forward strand.
ACCTCCCAATAAAGAGCTCGCACCTGATGATTTAGGTTTGTTGCTGCGTTATTAAACTTACTCCCAGCCCCACAAAAACTGTTCCCAGTCCACGATCAAGCCAAATACCTAGTCGTGGATTGCTATTCATTTTGGTGGCGAGCTTTGATCCAGCTATAACTAAAAGCGGTTCAATGAATAGGGCGACTGCGATGACGAGACTGCCATGAAGAAATAATTGCGCGCTTACCGGACCGGCTTTTATTTCGACGAACTGGGGCAAAAAAGACAGGAAAAATAGTGCAGTTTTAGGATTCAGGGCAGCAACGAGTATGCCTTGTTGGTAAATCCCCGTGCTTGAGCTATCTATCGGTTTAGTTGTGCTTAATGCCCCGTGAGAGCGAAAAGACTGCACCCCGAGCCATATTAGATAACCCGCACCGGATAATTTAACTAGGCCGAAAGCTGCCGCTGATGTCGCAAGAATTGCTGATAAACCGAAAGCAGCCAGAAACACATGAAAAAACGCACCGGTCCAAATCCCGTACATGGCTAGAAATCCGGCTTGTCTGCCACGTTTTGCTGTTTGTGCGAGGATGAATGCAATATCCGGCCCCGGTGATAAGGTTAAAAGAGCCGCCGCGGTGAAAAAAGTCAGCCAGTGGGCCATGCTGTATTCAAACATAATTTTTAGTCTAGGCTATGCAATTTTAATTAAAGGTGCTTTGCTGAAATATAATAAGGTGTTCGACTATAAAAAAGATGCCGAGCTACAAGCTGCTAGGGCGATTGTCGAGAAGATACAATATATAAAGCAATATAAACACGCTGTCCAAAACGATAGCGATGATTGAGGTGCTCAGGTATTCACTGCCAATGATCAGATTCAGAGCAATGAAAACGCTTTTGCTGACTGCAGCTATTACAAGAATCAAATATCGAGAGTAGGCTTTGAATCCGCCATGAATGAGTAGCAAGCCAACCATGCCGATTAAGGCACCCCAATTTCGAATGGCGATTTGGGCAAACGCTTCATCCAATATGCTCGATCCGATAGCATCTGTTTGGATAAGCGAACCCCCGAATAGCATTTCAAGTCCAGCAGCTGGCGCAATGAGAGCTAAGAACATGCTGCAAGTAAAAAGGCCAGATACAATCATTATCCATTTGATTTGTGCGTTAATTAACTTCATGGTTTATCCGTTGGTATTTAGGGTCAGTAGGCGGTCTAGGTGGTCGGCAAACGCTTTTCTATCGTTTTGACTGAAAGCAGGGGGGCCTCCAGTGTCAGCGCCACTTGCCCTCATCGTATCCAAAAAGTCGCGCATGTTTAAACGGGCCTTGATATTACTTTTATCAAAAAGCTCGCCTCGCGGCGAAAGACATAGAGCGCCTTTCTCGATCGCTTCATCGGCTAAGGGTATATCACTAGTGATTACAAGGTCCCCCTCCACAACACGTCGCACTATTTCGTCATCGGCTACGTCAAAACCTGAGGCAACCTGAACTGATTTGATATAGGTTGAAGGAGGCGTTTTCATAGCTTGATTGGCAATCAAAGTCACCTGTACTTTTGCGCGATCAGCGGCTCGAAACAAAATGTCTTTAATGACGATCGGACAGGCGTCGGCGTCTACCCAGATATTCATAATCTACAGATCTCTCACTCTAAGCCGAGCAGCTTTTTGTCTATTTTCATCGGTTTACTGCCAGCCATGCTAATAACCACATCTAATTTTTGAAATAAATCTCTTTGTGCAGTCGCGGCAGCCATTAGCGTCGCTGAATTTGCTTCGTAAATGAAGTCTATTATTTCATTTACATTGATGCTGGTTTCGTCGGATTCTATATAGATATCCCCAATATAATTTATTGAGTTTTTGACTATGGTAATAACACCGTCTTTATCGTCAACATCAACTCTAGTGCCATTTTCACGGTCATTAAGAGCTGGGTAGATGCTGCTTAGATAGTACTTGCCTGGCTCTACAGTATCCAGAATGTACTTAGTCACGCCACGGCCAATATTTTGCAGGTCTTGAGCGATATATTCTTTGTTTGAGCCACTGCTAGAAAACTTTAGTCTTCGAGTGACTAAAGGTCCATCACTGGTAACGTTTAGGAGAATGTAGGTTGTACCTTCCTGCTCAGCGGCGTTGCTTTGTTGGCTCACTAAAGCGCTGCTGAAACCTAAGATAAAAACCAAAGTAAATGCTGAAAAGAGATTTTTCATTGTTATTAGTCTCTTGGGTGATTTATTAGATCTTGCCACGTTTGCAGATGTAATAACACTGCGCTCACCTCTGGCTATGGGGTGTCTTTCTGCTTGCTAGTCTTAGGCCATTTGTAATACCCCTCCAGTGCTTTGGGGGCTTGTTGTAGACGTTTAGGAAAACCTCATTGTTTAGGTCCAAGCTGAATTACATTAGGGTTTTGTCTAAGTGGCGATAAAAATTGAGTGCTAGCCCGAATTTGTCGGTGGGGTCCTAACATTGTCGATGATCTTAAGCAGCTGACGGTTTATACTCGCGTAGTCGTTTTACGAATACAAATGCGCCACCCGATTTCTCGCCCAAAGCTTAACTATGAAGACTCGTCAACTTAATGCCAATAGTGCCGCAGACCTCGAAGCGACAGAAGTCATTTTGAGAGAGGGAGGAATCGTAGGGGTCCCAACAGAGACTGTTTATGGGTTGGCAGCTGATGCGAGCAGCGTCGACGCAGTGGCAGCGGTGTTTGCAGCGAAACAGCGGCCTCCTACACACCCCTTAATTGTGCATATAGCGGGTTTTAGCGATCTCGATAAATGGGCAGAGGTTGTGCCTGAGCAGGCACTAAGACTAGCGCAAGCATTTTGGCCTGGCCCGCTTACAATGCTGTTGAAAAAAGCGAGTCATGTATCCTCTATAGTCACCGGCGGCCTTGACACTATTGGTGTACGTGTTCCAAGCCATCCGGTACTTCAGAAGCTACTCCAATCAAGTGGCTTAGGTCTGGCAGCTCCTTCGGCGAATCCCTATAAACACCTTAGTCCAACCAGCGCAAAGCAAGTCCTCGATGCATTGGATGGAAGAATAAACGGAGTGTTAGATGGTGGCGAGTGCACGATTGGGGTTGAATCCACCATTGTTGATTTAACAAAGGATGATGTCATGGTGCTTCGAGCTGGACCAATCTCTCCGTCTGAGCTATCCGCTGTTTTAAACCAGCAGGTGCTGGTTCCAGCCCAACACTCTATAGTAGTGCCCGGAAATATGGCAGATCACTATCAGCCAAGGACGCCGCTTTACTTAGTATCAAGAGAAGAATTGCTAGCGAGGATGCAGCTGCCATCGGAGTCATTGGTTTTTGTAGTGTTGGCAGATTTTCCGGCAGAGAAATCTTTAAATGGGCTGTCGAACATAATATCGATGCCCAAAAATAAACAGGATTTCGCAAGGGTTTTGTATAAAACCCTTCACCAATTAGACAGTAAAAACTGTAATGCTATTTGGTTTGAAATTCCCCCCCAAACTGAAGAGTGGCTTGACGTAAATGACAGGTTGGTACGAGCAAGCTATTCGATGTAGTAGTAATTCTTGTTACTAATCAGAACTTACCCCCTGGGTTGATTGTGATGTAACTGTTGATATGCAGACTTCTGATCGCACTTTTGGCCTAGTCGAGAATTAATTTGTCTTTAATTTGTCTTTAGAGGGTGGACTGTAAGTTTCAAATGCTCTCAATAATGCCATAGGATCATCATTTACTATGAGCATTTCTCTGTGAGCGGGTTTGATAAATTTCTCATCAACGCTATGGTCTAGAAATGAGATCAATCGATCATAGTAGCCGACGGCGTTGAGTAAGCCGCAGGGTTTGGAATGAAACCTTAGCTGAGCCCAGGTTAGCACCTCAAATAACTCCTCAAGGGTGCCGAGACCACCGGGCAGCGCGATAAAGCCATCAGATAATTCGGCCATCATGGCTTTTCGCTCGTGCATTGAGCCTACGACTTTCAATTCAGTTAAACCCAAATGAGAGACTTCTCTGTCCACTAACTCCTGTGGCATAACACCTATCACTTGGCCCCCGGCTTCTAGCGCGGAATCTGCTAGCTGGCCCATGATGCCGACGCTGGCTCCACCATAGACTAAGGTGATTCCATTTGTTGCTAAGGAGCGCGCTAGAGATCTAGCCGCTTTGGCATAGGCCGGATTGCGGCCCATGCTGGCACCACAGAAAACGCATAGTTTTTTCATATAAAGATTCTTTCGAGGCTTGTCGATTAGTTTAAAAGGCGAGTATTAAGGCATGGAGCTCAAGCTGGCCTGGTAGTGTTTTATTTTTTTTCTGATCATTTTTAGGCTGCTTTTAACATCTTCAAGATGTTCCATCACAAGGTGTTCATGGTCTTTGAGGATAGACATGCGCGCAGGGCTGGTATTTGATCCCTGACGATAAAGAGATATGTATTCCTTAATGGTTCCTATAGACATATTTGTGGCTCGCAGCGCTGAAATGAACTTCACAGCGGCGAGGTGATCTTCAGTGTAATATCTGTGCCCAGAACTATTTCTAGGGACATCTAACAGTAGAAGCTCTTTTTCGTAATAACGTAAGGTATGGGGAGTCAGACCTGTAATGTCTGCCATATTTGCAACTTTATAAACGGACATGATTAGCTCCAAGGTAATGGGCTAGCTTTAAATTAGCACTTGACTTAGAGTGCACTCTAACACGCATACTCTCTTTATTAAAATTTCGCACATTCCAGCTAAGCATCTTACCCAAACCGTCAGCAGTGACTCAGGAGAAAGCACGATGAATCTAACAATTAATAACGTGGTTCATGAATTCGAAGTCGACGAAGACACCCCGTTACTGTGGGTGTTGCGAGATACTTTAGGGATGACCGGTACCAAATTCGGCTGTGGGGTCGCTCAATGTGGCGCTTGCTCAGTATTAATCGACGGCGAAGTGCAGCGCAGCTGCAGTATTCCTGCAGCTGCAGTGGCCGGTAGGGAAATCAAGACTATCGAAGGTCTTTCTGCTGACAGTTCGCACCCCGTTCAGCAGGCTTGGATTGCGGAGGATGTTCCTCAATGTGGATATTGCCAGTCAGGCCAAATAATGGCGGCGGTCGCCTTGTTGGATGCTAACCCGAGCCCTAGCGATGATGAAATAGATCAGTCGATGACTAACATCTGCCGTTGTGGCAGCTATTCAAGAATCCGCAAAGCCATTCACCGTGTTGCTAACGCGTAGTTGAGGAGAAAATCATGAGTAATGAATCTAAAAGTCGTCGAAATTTTCTCCGTGGCTCTGCTGTTGCAGTAGGTGGATTAAGTCTCGGTTTTAGTTTGTCCGGCTGCAGTCCCAGCGCCAATAGCGCCGCGCTAACCGCTGACCATCAGGGTTTAGCTGCCGACGTGTCTGTGTGGCTTAACATTGATAGCAATGGCCTAATTACTGTGCGGGTTCCAAGTGCAGAGATGGGCCAGGGCGTTAATACAGCATTACCTCAGTTGATAGCTGAAGAGCTTGATGCAGACTGGAGTATGGTGAGATCTGAAACGGCGCCTCATACCGCTGACTTTGTAAATCCTTCTACGTTGTCTAGAGGCACCGGCGGCAGTTCGGCCGTAAGACGCTGGTGGCCAACTTTAGCTAAAGCCGGAGCAGCAGCTAAAGAGATGCTGGTCAGCGCAGCGGCGCAGCGCTGGGATGTGCCGGCAAGCGAGTTGAGCACGTCAAACAGTGCAGTCATTCACAGTGCCTCTGGCCGTCAGGCCGGTTACGGTGAACTTGCCAGTGCAGCAGGTCAGCTAAGTATTCCTGAAAATCCATTGGTTAAGAGTCCTGCAGATTACACGTTAATTGGCAAGCCACTAAGGCGCCTTGATTCACCAGCTAAAGTAAATGGCTCAGCTACTTACGGTATTGATATTGTTGTGGAAGGCATGAGTTACGCCACGGTTGCAGCTAGTCCTAATTTCGTAGGCAAGCTAATTTCAATGAGCGAGGCTGATGCTCGAGTGATTAACGGTGTCCAAGATGTCATTGAAATGCCAGCATCTAACTATGTGAACTCAGGAATTCAAAGCATTGTTGCTATGCCAGATACTGTCGCTGTTGTTGCAAATAGTTATTGGCAGGCTAAAAAAGGGATGGCTGCGTTAAATCCACAGTTTTCTGATGGTGGTGTCGCTGGGGTGAATAACGCTAGCTTAACAGCAGGTTTTATGACGGCGCTGGACCAAGAAGGCGTGCAGGTTAGGAATGATGGTGATATATCTGACAGTCTGAGTCGTGCTGAGAAGTTACTGGAGGCCGATTATACGGTTCCATATTTAGCTCACTTAACAATGGAGCCGATGAACTGCACCGCTCATTATATAAGCGACGATGTTAATGGCGACAAGCTAGAAGTTTGGGCGCCTACTCAGGGTCAGTCTCATGCGGTGAATGTTTTACGGCAGGCTTTTGGCCTGCAAGCCGATCAAATTACCTTGCATACAACTTTTATGGGTGGCGGCTTCGGTCGTCGTTTTGAGGCAGATTTCGTTGTACAAGCGGCGATGATATCCCGCGCCGCGAAGAAACCTATCAAGATGGTGTGGTCGCGGGAAGAAGATTTGCAGCACGACTACTACCGACCTGCCAGTGCCTCGCGTTTTCAGGTTGGTTTAAACGCTGAAGGACTACCGGTGGCTTGGAAAAATATCATGGCGTGCCCGTCGGTTGCCCAACGAAACTTCTCCGCGGCGGTAGTCAATGGAGCGGATCCTTTCTCTGTTGAAGGCGCAGTTAATATACCTTATTCAATAGAAAACCAATTGGTTACGTTGAAGCAGCACGATACTAATATTCCAGTAGGTAGCTGGCGCTCTGTTGGCAGTAGTCACAATGGTTTTTATGTGGAAAGCATGATGGATGAAGTTGCCGTTGCTGGCAACCATGATCCGTTTGAATTACGCCGCAAACTGCTTCAACATGAACCTAGATTCTTAATTGTTTTGGATCAGCTGGAAGAAAAATCTGGTTGGAAGCAAGCGCCAGTGGCAGGACGTTTCCTGGGCATGGCTATCCATGAAAGTTTTGCCAGTATTGTTGGCGAAGTAGCGGAGATTTCCATCACTGAAAACGGCGCGATTAAAATCCACAGTATGACCTGCGTTATTGATTGCGGCAAAGTGGTCAATCCTTCTATCATCGAAACACAGTTAGCCAGTGCTATGATCGATGGCCTTACTGCGGCTCTTCGCGGTGGAATTAAAATTGAAGAAGGCCGGGTGGTACAGTCTAACTTCGACACCTACAAGCTTATGCACATGGCCGAAGTTCCTGCCATGGCAATTCATATTGTGAATAACGATGAGGCGCCAGGTGGAATCGGTGAGCCAGCAGTGCCACCAAGCATGCCGGCACTTACCAATGCGATTTTTGCAGCTACTGGTAAACGAATCCGTTCGCTACCGATTGAGCAATCGCTAGCTTAAGTTAATGTGAATAATGCCGTTTAGCTAGTTAGTTAATAAGCAGCAAGGATAATGCAATTTCCTTGCTGCTTTTTTATTGGTCACATTTTAGTTCGTAAAGAGCGGCCTGCAATTGCTAACTCAACAAATGATTCTGAGTAAAACTGTCAGTGATTTTTAGGCCAATGCCTGAGCAGTTTATGCGACTGCTGCCTATAGGTGCGTTGATTAAAAGTGAAGTGCCTGACTTTGTTGGAAAGAATTTTAGATTCAATCTTTTTGCAGTAGAGCATTGGGTTCGTCAGCCGGCACAGTCCATACCTGTTTAATGCCGCCGCTGATAGGTCCTGCGTCAATATGAAAAGTGGTGTGAGGATTTTTCCACTCAACAGCAATGATTTTTCCTGTAATCGCAATCGGGTTGAGTTAATCGACGCCTTCAGGAGTGTCAAGATGAACATAAATGTTTTCGTTAAAAATCGAATAGCTTAGCAAAGGCGTTGCGAGAAGCGTTAAAGACGAACACCGTCCAAGTGACAAAGCCTAATAAAGTGCCCGCTATGAGTTTTAAGTAATACATGTGATAGCCCTTGGTGCGTTAAGAAAAAGACTAATCTGCTAGAAACGTTTTTACACGGTCTACGAAGCCTTCGAGCTGATCGTGATGGACCCAATGGCCAGCTTTCTCAAAAGCTTCGACTTCAATAGGGCAGTTGAAGCTTTTGGTGCGCCCATCGGCAACCGGATCTGAAGCCCAAGATTCTGTGCCTCGCACTAGTAATGTTGGACAGGTGATTTCGCCGAATAGTGCTCTCTGCTGTTCAAGTGGCAGCCCGCTAAAGGCAAAGAAACGGACGTAATTATCGAACTTCCAGCTGTAGGTGCCGTCTTCATTTTGATTGCAGCCATGAACGGTTAAGTGCTGTGCCTGTGCTTCAGATAAATGGGGGTTTTCTTCCTGCATCCGTTGAAACGCATCTTCAAGGGTAGGGTAGCGCCGAGGTAGTCGACCTGACGCTTTGCGTAGGCCATTCATCCATTCATGAATACGGCCGTTTAATGGCTTGTCTGCGGTTTTTGCAGCCATGGAAGGCGATGGTCCCATGCCTTCGATGGCGACGAGTTTTTTCACTTTCTCTGGATGCAATGACGTATATTGTAAAGCGATCGAGCCACCCAAAGAATGGCCAATAATTGTTACTTCACGTGCGTCTCTTTGATGCAAGAGCTGGGCAATGTCGTAAGCATAATCCAATTGGGTATAGGTTCCGCCAATCATCCATTCGCTGTCACCATGGCCGCGCAGGTCTGGGGCGATGATGTGGTAGTCGTCACGAAAACGTTCGGCAACCCAATCCCAATTTCGACAATGATCACGGCCACCGTGAATTAGCAGCATTAGGGGAGCATCTGGGTTACCCCATTCTACATAATGCAGTCTAAGTCGCTGAGAAAAATAGTTGTGTGAGGTCGGGCCGGTTATCAAGGGTTTTTGCATAGGGAAGCTGCTGTCTCCGGTCAGGTGTATTGGTCAGGTAAGGGGCAAAGTTAAGTAGTAAGGTCCTTTGCCCTTGATGATTTTCTTAAGGCTTCTAATATATCAAATAATGCGCTCATTAGGGTTGCTGATCTACTTGGGTGCCTGGAGTTCCCCATAGTCACTTCTTAACTTAAGGCAGCAAAAAACCGTAAGCCTCTACTTCCTGCTGGGTCATATTAATGACATTGACATCGACCGGTATGTCCACCAGAGGCTTGTCAGAATCATCCGTATTTACTTTTACCATGGAATTCACCACATCTAGTCCCTTAAACACATGCCCATAAATCATATAGTTGTCATCGAGCCGAGGAAGTCCGTCTTTGTTTTGAACCACATAGAACTGGCACGCGGCGGCCAGCTTGCCGGGGTTGTCATCACGGCCGGCGCCAAACGCCCCGTAGATATGTTTGTGGCCCGCTTCGAACTCTGGCTCTAAAAGGTGCGGTGAGTAAGCGAAACCCTCGGGCACGTCAGGGCATCCGCCTTGAGCGACGAAATCATCAATCACACGATTGAAAGTATAGCTATCCCAATACCCGGACTTGGCTAGTTCAAGAAATGCTTGCTTGTGTTTGGGTGTGTCATTATAGAGCCATACTAATAGCTCTCCCATGGGTGTCTGAATCTGTCCGACCTCGTAAGTAGTTGGCACTGAGCAGGAGGTTATAAAAATAGTAGTGCTCAGTGCAGCCAAAGGCATGAATTTCATATTGCTGTCCAATGTCGAAGAACGATCAAAGAGAGATAGAGTAACTTAACTAAAGCGGGGCCGGCAATTGCTGAAAAATTCGTTACTGATTATAGACCTTAGCAAGCTGCTTCAATTCGTTTCTACACTTAATCTAAGCCTTTTACGTGTTAGCATCCAAAGCCATAGGTGCCTTGATTTAGACAGAGTCGTTTTGAAACTTTCTCAAGCTTAAGTGCGCTTGGGCATTTTACGGGTTCTAGCTTGATTGCAGTCACAATCTATTCAGCTATCAGGTTTGCTTTACCTTCTTTTTACTTTACATCTTTTTTGAGGCCGCAACCCATAGCCAGCTGGCGATTGATTCCGGTCCTGACCACTTCGTCATTTTTTGCAACTGAAGCCCAGCTTTAGCGAGTAGGTCCTGTGCTTGAGATTCGCTATAACCGATAGCCCATTCAGTTTCTACCACGCCATCATTCTTGTCCTCGTTGATGCAGGATACTAAATTGAAGACAACGACACCGTTATTGCTAAGCACTTCTTGTATTTTTTGAAGGAGTCCCAGTGTGTATTCCCGAGGAATGTGTTGAAACACAGTAAAAACATAAACCATGTCAATTGAAGAGGGCAGTACTTCTACAGGTAATGAATCAGCCTCGTTCACATAGAACGTTGCATTATCAATTTCTTGGCAAAGTTCACGGGCTTTATCAATTACCTGAGATGAAATGTCAGTTCCTATCACTTGATCATATTGTTCGCTGAGCCAGCGCACGGAACGGCCAAACCCGCATCCCACATCCAGAGCAATGCCGTTCTGAGGCAAGTCAAAGGTTTTGGGTAGCCACATTGGCTCGGTGCGCTTGGCGCTGCGTTCCAACGCTTCAGAGTAAGGTATTGGGATATAGATGTCGGAACTTGAAAAATCGAGAGACAATATAATTTGATCTAGCACACGGTCTTCGTCACTAGGTTCTTTTCCAAAATAGTCTTCGTAGTGGGGGTGAGTAGTAAAATAGCCATCGGTCTGCATGCTCTCCCACATTTCTTTAAATTCTTTCTTATCCATAGTGGAGTATTTCTCTGGTGGATAATAATGATGAAGTTTCGATGGCAGGCCTACGTTTTGTGCATTTGGTTATTTTTTGGGCCAACAATAGAGCTGAGGCGAGCACTTAATATTGAGTTTACCACTGAGTTGGGTATGTTTTCTGATTTGAATGGATTTAACTACTAACTTTTTGACCAAATCCGGTATTAAAGAAGTCGTCTATAGCGAAAAGATTAGCTCTGAGGGGCGGGGGTTATGCAGGTTGCGATTATAGTTGGCCGTGTGCCACTGTCTTTTTCTTCACTCGCAAACTACTATGGTGATCAACATCAACATCAAC